>JAAZXW010000004.1 GCA_014239955.1 Methanobacteriota archaeon
CCAAACACCCATTCACAATTGGCTTGCTCTCAGAGCCTGGTCGATGTCGGACCACAGGTCTTCGACGTCCTCTATCCCGACGCTCATCCTGACGAACCCCGGGACGATTCCGGCCTCGAGCCTGACTTCCTCTGGGACAAAGGAGTGGCTGGTGTTGAAGGGGCACTCCACTAGGCTCTCGATTCCTCCGAGGCTTGTTGCCTCGAAAACAATCTCAAGGGCTCGGATGAATCGCAATGCATTCTCATCACCCCCCTTCACGGCGAAGGACAGCATGCCCGTTCCCTTGGGTGCTATCCTCTTAGCGACCTCGTAATCGGCGAAGCTCGGCAGGGAGGGGTGGTTTACGCTCGTGATGGCTGGATGCTCCTCCAGTCTGCGGGCTATCTCGGAAGAGTTGGAGGCGTGAATTGGCATCCTAGCGTGCAGCGTTCTCATCCCCCTCTCCAATAGGTAGCACATATGTGGATCAGCGGCACCCCCGAATCTGGCTTTGGCTTCGAAAACCCCCCTGATTAGATCCTCCTTGCCGACGACGATGCCGGCTGTGAGATCGGTGTGCCCATTCAGGAATTTTGTACCCGAGTGGATTACAAGGTCGAAGCCCATTGGAATTGGGCGGCACGCCCAGGGTGTCGCGAAGGTGTTGTCAACGATTGAGACCAGTCCGTGCTTCTTGGCTATGGATGCCATCTCTTCCAAGTCACAGACCTTGAGGACGGGGTTTGTGATGGTCTCGACATAGAGCACCTTTGTATTCTCATTAATCGCAGCCTCGAAGGAGGCGGGGTCTCTGATGTCGGCCATCGTGACCTCGATGCCGTATCTCGGCAAATCGGAGGTCATAAGGCCGTATGTTCCCCCATAGATATCGGCGGAAGTCACCACGTGGTCCCCCTTGGACAATAGAGAGAGCAATGTGGATGAGATTGCTGCCATTCCACTGCCGAATGCCTCACCATCCTCTGCACCCTCAAGAGCTGCGACCTTGGCGGCGACTGCCTCTGAGTTGACGCTGGAATATCGGCTGTAGAGAAGTGTGTGCTGACCGCCCGTCTCCATCCACTTCCGATACCTCTCATCGGTAAGCTTGTATGTAGAGGTGGTGAAAATCGGAGTGACTGCCGAACCCTCTATGTTATTGGTGCCCGACCAAACAACCTTGGTGGAAAACTCGCGTTTAGAGAACTTGTCATCCATGGCACGCGATTGACCGGTTAGCAATAACGATGCTCATTCCATTCCAATGGCATCAAGCACGGATTGGATGTTTGGTTCGACTACTACTGAGCTTGCCTTGGCATTCTCTATCGCTATTCCCGGGTCCTTCAGACCGTGCCCGGTAACTGTGACCACCACGGTAGATTCGGGAGGGATGCCCCCCCTTGCATAGCTTTTGACGATGCCAGCAATACCAGCTGCTGAGGCTGGTTCGACAAAGATGCCCTCTGTCCTGGCAAGCATCCTGTGAGCATCGAGAATCTCGTCATCGGAGACGCAGTCTATTGCTCCCGACGACTCTTCCGAGGCTCTTACTGCTTGTTCCCAGCTTGCTGGGTTGCCTATCCTGATTGCCGTTGCTACGGTCTCTGGGGAGGTGATCACGTGCCCCTTGACGATCGGTGCTGAGCCCTCTGCCTGCCAACCCATCATCATAGGCAGTGAAGTGGATTTGCCCGCGTCCCTGTACTCGTTATATCCCGTCCAGTAAGAAGTGATGTTCCCCGCGTTTCCAACCGGCAAGAAGTGCATGTCGGGGGCATCTCCGAGTTCGTCGCAGACTTCGAACGCAGCTGTCTTCTGACCCTGAATCCTGAAGGGATTGATGCTGTTGACGATCTCAATATCGTCCCTCGTTCCCAACTCCCTGACCAAATCCAATGCATCATCGAAGTTGCCTCTGACTTCTATCGTCTTGGCACCGTGAATCAGGGCTTGGGCCATCTTCCCATAGGATATCTTTCCCTCTGGGATCAGAACTACGCAGACCAAACCAGCACGAGAAGCGTAGGCTGCTGCGGAAGCGCTGGTATTGCCGGTACTAGCACAGACAATTGCCCGGACCCCGTTCTCCACCGCTTTGGTCACTGCCATGGTCATGCCACGATCCTTGAACGAGGCTGTGGGATTGAGTCCCTCGTATTTGACGAACAACCTGAAGCCCCCTCCTAGGGCTCGAACTAGGTTATGCGATTGGATGAGAGGCGTGTTGCCCTCGTTAAGTGAAATGATGCAGGTATCTTCTGAAACAGGCAGGAACTCTCGATATCGCTGAATGACTCCGTGCCCACCCATGGTAGCTGCTACCCGTAATTACTCCATGAACCTCCCTATAGGGGCCCCGATAATTACCCGAATGGGCACTAAGTGGAGCCTACCCTACCGGCCACGGACAAGCAGGACGCAACTACTGGACCTATTGCGAATGCGAAGAGGACCGTGCCAAATCCAAAGGTACCGCCAAGGACAACCCCAACAAGCAGGACAGAGACCTCTATCGTGACCCTGACTCGCCCGATTGGAACCCCGGTCACCCTCTGCAATCCGGTCATCCAACCGTCTCTTGGTCCCGGCCCTAGGTTTGTCGTCAGGTACATCGCACTGCCAATTCCAATCAGCAAAATCCCTAGCAATACTTGGAGCAAGGCTACCAAGTCACTTCCAGGGGGAGGGATGAGTGGGGTCATGACCTCTATCGTAGCCGCTATGATGATTGCATTGAGTACGGTACCTATTCCTGGGGTCTCCTTAATCGGTATCCAGAGAAACAGAACCGCAACGCTGACGATGAAGGTTGCCTGGCCAATGGACCCGCCGAACACATTGGCGAGCCCCTCTGCGAGGACCGTCCAAGGCGTGTTACCCTCATCCGCTGCAATCAGAATCGCGTCTCCCAAGCCGAAGAGGAACTCCCCGATAACGAGGATTGTGAGCGTTGAGAGTCGTGGTCGTGTGTTCATTGGGTCCTTCGAGCTCCACCAAGTGGAGGGGACCTTCTTTGCTGGGCGCAGGAAATCCACTAGGCCCATGGTCACGAAGAGGGTTCACCCTTCAATCCAACTGGCATATTCCGATGTTGTTTCGGCATCCCAAGAGACGATCTGGGGTGCATCATATGGGTGAGAAGCGAGGATTGCCTCGACCAGTCTTTCCTTGTTGTGTGTGGAAGTCTTTAGCTGGACTCTCCACTCCTCTGCACTCTCCAAGGATTCTTCCCATCTGAAGACAGAAGTAATTCTGGACCTCTGAACACATGCTGCAATTCCATCTTGGACTAAGGAAGAGGACCACTCTCCGACGATGGGCTCTGTCCATTCTCCGGGCAAGGTCGTTTGAATGATGCAAATAGTATCTGCCATGTTTGTCGGAGGGACAATTGACGGATGAACCCGATGGCATACTTTGAATGATGGTGCCTCCCCCATCCTAACTAGGATGAAGACTTGGGAAGGGCCGATAGACACAGGAGACGTTCCCGGGGACGGGAGTTCCTTCGATGTCATCGTAGTTGGAGGTGGTCCGAGTGGCGCTGCCGCGGCCTCTTACAACGCATTGAATGGCTGCAAGGTGCTTCTGATCGAGAAGGAGTTGTGGCCTAGGGACAAGGTATGCGGAGATGCCGTTGGAGGCAAGTCGCTGTCTCACGTCAAAGAGCTCGGTGTGAAGGAGATGGTCGAGGCCACCCCTCACTTCATGGTAGACTCGATCGTGTTCGGTTCAGCGAATGGCAGCACCGTCAAGGTGATGCTGCCCCAAGACGAGTTCGAGAAGAAGATGGCGGGCTACTCGCTGCCTAGGATGCAATTCGACTACATGATGTTCAAGAGGGCTACCGAGATTGTCACCAGTTCTGGCGGTTCGGTAATCCAAGGCTTCAACGTGAAGGAGGTGCTTGAGGAAGGGGGGCAAATTACTGGAATCTCTGGTAGTTTCGGTGGTAGATCGGCTAAAAATCCAACTTTGAGTTTCTCAGCAGCGCTTACGATTGGCGCTGGTGGGTACAGGTGCCCCGTAGCCACGAAGCTGGTCGAAGGGATACATGGAGAGCCTATGAGGGATGACGATCACTACTGTGGAGGTTACAGAGAGTACTGGGAGGGCGTTGGTGGCTTCGATGGAAGCCATGGCCCCATTGAGATTCACTTCATTGAAGGCGTCATTCCCGGGTACTTCTGGCTATTCCCGGTCCGAGAGGGAGTGGTTAACGTCGGAATAGGGATGGTCATTTCTGAGCAGAGGAAGCAGACTGGGGCCAGCAAGTCCCTGAAGAAGAAGCAGCGTTGGGTGATCGAGAATCATCCTGTTTTCAAAGAGCGCTTCAAGGATGCCAAGATAGTCGAGGGTTCCCAGAAGGGGTGGCAGCTTCCCTTCGGATCCCCCAGGAAGAACCCGTCCTCCTACCAACCGAGAAGGACTGCAGGAGCGGGAGTGATGTGCGTCGGGGATGCAGCCAGCTTGGTCGACCCATTCAGTGGGGAGGGGATTGGCAACGGGCTTGTCTCTGCGAAGATGACTTCGAAGTACTTCGACAAGGAGTCCCATGCCGATGGTTTCCCCGAGGAACAGGCGATCGAGTACATGAATGATCTATGGGGGACCCTAGGCAAGGAATTGACCAACTCCCACAGGCTGCAGAAAGTAGTCAAGTGGAAGAGGCTGATGAATTGGTTCGTCGGCAAGGCATCCAGGAAGAAGGAAATGGGCGACATGCTGACTGGGATGATTGCCGACAAAGAGGCCCAGAAGGCTCTGTGGAGTCCTTGGTTCCTATTCAAGACTATATTGTTGCCATGATGTGATTGGAACGTGGAAAGCGAGTTAGACGAGTCTCTCGATGGGGTCGCTGCCATCTTCTTGGATCTGGATGGCACCATATACCTGGGAGACAGCCTAATCGAGGGGGCCTCGGAGTTCCTGAACAGACTAGAACAGAGGGGCATCAGGAGGTTTTTCCTCTCTAATAACTCTAGCAAGTCAGTAGGGCAATACCTGGGAAAGCTCAGGGGCCTGGGTATCGGCGCCCATGAAGGGGAAGTGCTGCTTTCGACCCATGACCTAATTTCATGGCTAACCGACAAAGGAGTCGTCGACACGTTCCTAGTGGGAACCGAGGGGATGAGGAGGATGCTCGAGGAAAGTGGGGTTTCGACAACCTCAAGCGATCCTGAATTCGTGGTTCTGGGATATGACACGGAGATTAATTACGAGAAATTGACCACTGCTTCCGTGCACCTCCACAGTGGGGTTCCAATGGTGGCGAGCCACCCCGACATGGTATGCCCGTCGCCCGATGGCGGGCTACCTGACACCGGTGCCTACATGGCACTATTCGAAGCTACCACCGGAGTAAGGCCGAGCCATATTTGTGGTAAGCCAAACAAGGGGATGATCCTTCACAAAATCGAGGAGCTGGGGCTGGATCCGTCCAATTGCGCAATGGTGGGTGACCGCTTGTATACCGATATGGAGATGGCTGATAGAGCAGGGGTTCAAGGCATACTGGTACTATCTGGAGAAGCAACGAGAGAGGATTTGGAGGAAAGTGGTCTGAATCCCTCGCTAGTTGTTGATTCGGTGTCCTCCCTGGCTTGATTGGTTCGCTCTTTTCTAGAGCGAGGTAGCAGGATCTGGGGCAATCGGTTCGTCCTAGTCGTGGGTAAGCGTTACTCGAACGTAGTCGTTCGGGAAGTTAGTACTCCCCACAGGGTGTCTCCAACCATCAAAACTGCACCCAGAGAAATAGATAAACTCGAGTTCTGCGGCAGCGGGCATGGAAGGGGTGCTATCGAGGGCCGGTAGGTCGATTCACAGAAGGAGATCCTTGATTATTGCCGCTTCGCTTGCTTCAATTTTGGTTTCTGTGATTCTGATATCTCAGGGGAACGAGTTCGATGACGGCAATGCCCCACCGTCTTCCATAGAGTCGGGTAGGGCCCTGGAGCTGGTCAGTGAAGAACTACCTGTAGTGTCAACGAATAGCGTGAACTACATCTTCACTCACGAAACGCTCGATTGGGATGACCCGTCTTTCGAGCTAGAGGTCAGAGAGAGTCTCAAGGGATTAGATGAGATCTCCCTAGGTGTTCTAGAGATTAGTCTGGCCTATGACAATCCCGAGGACCCGTTTCACCTGGCCCGTCATGTCTCCATCGACGGACATAGGGTCGCCGCATTCGTGAAATTCAATGGTACTGAGGAGGAGATCTCCAAGGAGGTTGTCGATATCAAGTCGGCCGTGGACAGCGATGAGTTGGAAGTTCTCGTTTCTGGCAGTCTCATAATCAATTCCGACTTCGATCGGATGCTCGAGGAAGATCAGATCAGAGCCGAGATAATTGGGATCCCCCTGTCCATGATCATCCTCCTCTTCGTCTTCAGGACGGTTGTTGCCTCACTTCTCCCCATGGCGGTAGCAATGTGCATGTTTCCCATGGCTACTGGTCTAGCATTCTATGTCTCTCGGTGGTTCTCGATGACCCAGTACTCGGTCTCGATGATTTCACTGATTGGTATTGCAGTCTCGATAGACTACAGTCTGTTCATGATTAGCAGATTCCGAGAGGAGCTTGGAAAGGGGCAGGACGTAGAGGGGGCTCTGGCAACGATGATGTCAACTGCGGGTCGAGCAATACTGTACTCTGGTGCGACCGTGGCAGTGGGCCTGTGCACTCTGTTTTACTTCACCGCGACGCACATGCCATCCATGGGGATGGGCGCATTTCTAGCGGTCCTAGGGTCCTTGGTTTACTCACTTACTCTGCTTCCAGCATTACTTTCGCTGGTTGGGCATCGTATAGACAGCCTGCCAGTCCCTTTCCCATGGAGAGATGAGGAGGGTCGCTTCTGGGAGGAGTTCTCTACGAAGGTAATGAAGAATCCAGTGAGATGGCTTGTCCCTTCGATGGGCATCCTGCTACTGATGGGGGCACCTTTCCTCCACGTTGAGTTGACTGCGGGCGGACTAGATACCCTGCCTCCAGACCTGGAGTCCAGACAGGCCTACGAGATTCTGGAGGAGGAGTTCCCGGCCTTCACCGCCTCGGTCGTTCCCTTGGTGGTTGTCTTCGAGGACGGCCAAGACCCGTTCTCCAAGACTCTTTCCGTTGGGATCTCAGAAATGTGCCAGCAGGTGGAGGACGTGGAAGGAGTGGTGAGCGTGGATCACCCCCTCTGCGAACCTTCCCTCTTCGACACGGAAATTGATCAGTGGCCCCAAGAGCAGAGAGTCACATGGTTGACTACCGTCTCGGACTCGATTGCGATGATCAACGTTCCAATCGAGTACCCCAGTGGGAGCGAGGAAGCGGAGCAGCTCATCAAGGATGTGCGGGTGTTCACCTCCACCAGCGAAGAGGAGGTCCTGGTTGGCAGTTGGACTTCTTACGAGGTTGATATGAAAGACCACCTTAGGGAGCGGATTCCGGCTGCTCTAGCATTCGTGCTGCTGGTTACCATGGTTCTAGTATGGTTCCAAGTTCACTCTGTTCTGGTACCAATAAAGGCCGTATTGATGAACATACTCTCAATCTCGGCTTCATTCGGACTGATAGTGGTTGTTTTCCAGGATGGCCTCTTGGCAGGACCACTGAACTTCACCCCACAACCACTGGACCTGATGGTTCCACCGCTCGTGTTCGGGATTGCGTTCGGACTTTCCATGGACTACGAAATTCTGATGCTCTCTAGGATTCACGAGACATGGTTGGAGACGGAAGACAACACTCGTGCTGTTTCTGAGGGGCTTCAGGCCTCGGGGCGGCTGATTACAGGGGCGGCTGCGATCATGATCGCGGTCTTCTCCGGATTCATCTTCGCAGATGTGATGATAATCAAATCAATCGGGTTTGCTCTAGCGGTGGCGGTCTTCGTAGATGCTACCATCGTAAGGGCGATCGTCGTGCCTTCGGCAATGAGGCTCATGGGGCGTGCGAACTGGTGGTCCCCCAGTTTCTCCAGCTCCCGCAAAAACAAAGGTGACACGTCAAGCAACCAGTAACATGGTGGAACGCGGTAACGAAGACGGGTTGGTGCTAGTTACCGGTGCCAGTGGGTACATCGGCAGTCACATCGTAGCCAACCTCCTCTCCAAGGGGAGGGAAGTCAGGGCGACGGTGAGGGACGCTTCTGACCCGGAGAGGGTGGATCACCTCAAATCAATGGAAGTATCAGAGGGAGGGAGCCTGGAACTCGTCGAGATGGACCTTCTCGATGGAGATTCGGTGAATAGAGCCGTTTCGGGATGCAGGTCGGTGATCCACACAGCAGCGGTTGTGGTTCTGAAATCCAAGAGGCCACAGGAGAAGATAGTGGACCCTAGCGTCATTGGAACAAAGAACGTCCTAGATGCGATTGACGCGTCGGGAACGGTGGAGCATCTGGTTCACACATCATCGACTGCAGCGATCAGGCCGCAGAAGTGGAAGGATGGTCAGACTCTGACTACGGAATCGTGGGCCGATGATGCCACCATAGAGAACAATCCGTACGGGCTGGCCAAGTTCAGCTCCGAGAGGATAGTCAGGGAATGGCATGAGAAGAAGGATGAGTCAGGCCCGAGGATGGTCACAATCAATCCCTGCGTTGTTCTCGGGCCACCTCTCTCCAAGAGGCACCTCGAAGGGAGCCCTTCGTTCGTGATGACCCTGTTGAATCGGGATATCCCTGCTGTGGTGCCGATGCACATCAGCATCGTTGACGTGAGGGATGTCGCTGAAGCACACGTGAGGGCTCTGACCAAGGGGGACAATGCGGGCAGATACCTAGTGGTATCCGGACAGATGTGGTTCAAGGACATCGCCAAGTCCCTGAAGGCAGCCAACCCAGACTTGAGGATTCCCACGAGGCAACTACCATACTCCCTCTCCCTGTTGGTATCCATCTTCCATCCCAAGATCAGCCTCTCATGGGCAAGGACCCATCTAGGCAGGAGGCTCTTCTGGGATGCCTCTCCAGCTGAGAGGGACCTGGGGATGGAATGGATGGGGGCAGAGCAGTCATTGCTCGAAACCGTCCCTCCAATTCTAGAAAACGAGTGGCTAGTGTGAGATTATGAGCAAGGTAGCGCAACTCCTCTGTTTCCTGGTAATCTGCTCTATTACAACGGGTTGCACCTGGTGGGAAGAGGATCCAATGGAAGAGGTTGTCAATGGGACGTTCGAATTTGGGAGGGAGATTCCCGTCACCACCTGGTTCCACTTCCCCGGAACCCCCTCTGAGAGATGGGCAGTGGATGCCACCGACCCCGATGCGGTATCGGCATCGAACATTTCCGCTGACTTCTCAGGCAACAGCACACCGTTCTTCTCTAGCGCGACCTACTATGGGACAGGCTTCGACACGTTCGAGCCAACTCTCGGAGTAACTTCTTCGGGAGCCATTTTTTTCACCAACTACAATGGCCTGGGTGATGGAACGCACATAATCAGATCAACGGACAGGGGGCAGACATGGGAGGATGTCGGGCCTTTCGGCCAGATAGACGACGACTCCGGGCAGACTCCGAACTCGAACGACCCCTACATCTACGTGGACAAGTTTACCGATAGGATCATCAAATTCGACATGCATGTACTCGCGGCCATGTTCGTTGAGTACTCAGACAATGACGGTAATTCCTGGGGTGCTCCCTTCCCAGTGGAAGGGTACTACGTCACGCAAGACCACCAGAGCATCGCCTCAATGCCGCCTCCTCCCGGTGTAACTGCTTTCCATCCTGTAATCTACGTCTACTGCATCAACACCGGCTCCCCAGCTGCTGGTGCTCAGTGTTCAAGGTCCCTGAACGGAGGCTTGTCATGGGATGTCCAGCGGATTGGTTTCCCGGTGGAGAGTTTTCCCCAGTGCTCGGGCCTTCATGGCCACCTAGCAGGTGGTTTGGATGGATCGATATACAGAGGCAACCCCTCCTGCGAGGGTCCTGCAGTATACCGTTCCCTTGATGGTGGGTACAGTTGGACCGAACACACGATTACCACGGAAGTGGGGATGCAGGACGGATGGCATGCCCACGAGGTGGCCACTGCAGTGGATGATGGTGGAAACGTACACGCAACTTGGATTGGAGATGACCTGAAGACGTGGTACGCAAACTCCCGGGACCAAGGGAATACTTGGAGCGAGCCGATGATGGTCACAGCGCCCGGCGTCGTAGAGACCGGCTTTCCCACGATATTCGCTGGAGCCGAGGGGAGAGTCGTGGTGGGCTACATCGGAGAATCCGAAGACTATGACGAGGAGAACGGTACTGGTGGGTGGTCGGGATACATGGCGATCATGACGGATGCTTTTGCTGAAAGGCCGCTGATTACCAGCGTAGCGGTGAACAACCCAGACGACCCATTGGATGTCACCCTTGACTGCGGGAACGTTAGGTGCGGTGGGTTCGGTGACTTCATTGACGTAGAGATAGATGACGAGGGGAGGCCTTGGATTGCTTTGGCTCACAACGCAGCCGGCTTCGAGGAGGCGATCATAGGCACTCTGATGGAAGGCCCTTCCCTATACGGTGAGTTGTCGCATCTCGAGCCTCTTCCCTCTGGTGGAAACTCAACTCTGCTACTCGGGTGAAATGACCAAGAGTTTGCGTTCTTTGGGGTTATGTGCTTCTGGGGCTATCAATCCGCTTAACTGATGTATGGATGCTCAGCCGCTGAGTCGTGAGAGTCGCCGCCCTGAGTATTGTCTCGCTCATGATTCTGGCTTCTCTTGGCGGATGCTTCGGCGAAGACAGTAAAGTCGTGGAGCCAGTTGGATTGTTCGATACCCTCTGCACAGATCAGGGTGGCTCGATCAGTAATACCACATGGTACCACTTTGGTAACGCGACCGATGCAACCCTAACCCCAGAGACTGGGAATCTAACCGATGGAAACGCCCCAGTCTGTGCAATTGGGACATACTACGGCATAGGTTTCTCGACGTTTGAGCCGACTATTGGGATCACCTCCCAGGATAACCTGTACATGAGCAGCTGGGGGAATGGGGTTGCGGGTTCGACGGCGATTGTGCAATGCAGTGGCCTGATTGGGATGACCAGCATTTCCGAGTATACGTGTCAGGACGTGTATAGCGCCTTGTTGCCCGTGGCTAACAGCAATGACCCGTACGTGTACGTTGACCGTTGGACGGACCGCATCATGAAATTCGACATGCACGCCCTACTTGGGATGACCGTGGAATGGTCTGACAACGAGGGGGGGACGTGGTTCGGCCCGACTCCTGCTACAGGTTGGTCGGTGCAGGACCACCAGACAATCGCCTCATCCCCTTACAACGCGCTGTTGCACGAAACGACGTGGGTGTTCTGCGTGAATGGAAACTACCCCTATCCCGTTTGCTCGACCAGCAACGACGGTGGTGTTACGTGGGGGCCGGAGGTTCCCGGAGCGCCGACTGACTGTAACAGCGGGGGGCTGACCGGCCACATGATTGGGTCCAACAACGGAAACTTCTACCGGGGAAATCCAGGTTGCAGCGGAGAGGGATACTCGATTTTCAGGAGCACCAATGGGGGGCTCACTTGGACCGAGCATCCGCTTCCGACCGAAACAACCGGGACTGCCCAGACTTGGAACTTCGAGGAGGCACAGGTGTATCCCGACGAGGATGACAACGTCCACGCCATGTGGATGGGTTCGGACAACATGCCGTACTACAGCTATTCCACGGACGAAGGTGGCAGTTGGAGCTCTCCGATGATGATTGCGCCACCTGCCGGATTGAATGGAACGGGCTTCCCGGCCATTGCTGCTGGCGATGCGGGAATGGTGGCATTCGCGTATATTGGCGACTCCGGTGGGGACAATTGGAATGGGTACATCGGCATGATTACCGATGCGTTCAGTCCCAACCCACTGATTACCACCGTCCAAGTCAACGGGGTAGGAGACCCATTGGACATCACAGCAGATTGCGGATTCAACAGATGTGGAGGGTTCGGTGACTTCATCGACATCCTAGTCGATAACCATGGTCGCCCGTGGTTCGGCCTCTCTCACAACATTGTCGACCAGGGGATTTACGGGACGATTGCAGTGGGGCCTTCACTCCGAGATGGCGTGGCGGTGCAGGAAATGCCGATAGGCGGTCCCAGCACACTGTGAGTCAGGCTCAGAATACCTCTGGGACGAGCCCGTATGCATGGTATGCGAAGCCGGCTGCGAACGCGAACATTCCCAAACCGCAGATCCCGAGTGCGATTCGATAAGCACGGGGTGAGAGTCTGCCTCTAGTACGATCGAAGAAGTATGCGATGGTGACCTTCACGATGATGATGGAGATTAGGAAGGAGAGCGCGTAGGCGACCGGAGCGAGTGGCTCCTCATCGGCGGCGGCGGCCATCAGTGGCCCTCCGATTAGGAACCAGAAGACGTACACGTTGGGGTTGAGCAGGTTGGTCATCACACCTCTCCTGAAGGATCCTGTCACTTCCTCTTGGGCAATGTCTGGATCGGGCGGTTCGATCCTGAAGCAGTCTATTCCGAACCAAACCAAGAATCCGGCTCCAAGTAGTGAAATCACAAAGAGGATCGAGGGTTGTTCTGCGACCCAAGCTGACAGGAAGACGCTGACGATTATGAGCGGGCCATCGGTGAAAATCGGTGCGGAGGCCGCTCTGGCTCCAGCTGGCCAACCCCCCGTTAGCGTCTCGCGAATCACCATCGTAAGTAGCGGTCCGGGGCGAATACCCTCGAAGAGGCCGAGGGCGATCCCCGCCGCAGCGAGAGCCAGGATTAGGTCAGTTTGCATGTTCTAGCGCCTCGTTGCAATGGCGATCTTTGCCAGCAATTTCAGAATCTCTAGGTAGAGCCAGATCAGTGTGACCATTAGTCCGAAGGCAGCCCTCCACTCCATTTGCTTCGGGGCCCCCCTCTGAACGCCTCTCTCGATGAAGTCGAAGTCTGCCACTAAGCACAGGGCCCCGATACCGATGACGAACAGTGAGAATGCGATTCCCAATGGGCCGGCACCGTGAATGTATGGGACGTGAAACCAACCGGTTATCGCTCCCACCGCTGAAACAATGTAGATCATCATGATTGCGAAGACAGATGAGGAGACCGCGATTGCTAGGTTCCTGTCCCAGCTAATTAGTCCGGCTCGGTATATTGCGATCATTCCGCCGAGGATCATGAAAGTCAGGATGGCAGCGACTAATCCGATACCTGTTAGCCCAAGCGGGACCTCGAAATACCAAGTAAACCCCCCAATCATCAACCCCTCTAGTGCGGCATAGGTGCAGATTAGGATCGGATTCATTGACCCGGAGAAGATGACCATCATTGCCACTATGAAGCCGCCCAATGCACCCAGAATGATCAGTGGGGCGGACTCGGGCATGGAGAACGCAGTAGCCAATGCGGTGGTGGTAGTGATTAGGAGCAGGATTCCGGTCTTCTCCGACACTCCCTCTATTGTCATCATGTTTGACTCGTAGCCTTCCCACCATGGTGCGTCCTTGTATGCAGACTTCTCGAAAGTCGAGTCGTTTAGTGCAGGGTTTCCTGAGCGGTACATTGGAACTCGGTTAGCGTAGCCCTTGTCAAGTGTTGGCCTGAAATCTGTCAGAGCATCGCTATCAGGTGCTGCCCTGTGTAGCTGCCGGGCTCCCTGGCGACTTCGTCAGGGGTTCCCGTTGCCACGACGCCCCCGCCAAGCTCGCCCCCCTCTGGTCCTAGGTCGATTACCCAATCTGCGCACTTGATGACATCAAGATGATGCTCGATGACGATTACCGTGTGCCCATTGCGACGTAACCTGAGGAGGACCTCTATGAGTTGGTGGATATCCGACAGGGCGAGGCCAGTGGTCGGTTCGTCGAGGATGTAGAAGGTGTGCTTTCTAGGGGTCTTATGCAACTCAGTGGAGAGCTTGACCCTCTGGGCCTCACCTCCCGAGAGTGTCGTCGCAGGTTGTCCAAGGCGAATATAACCCAGACCGACGTCACGAATCGTCTCCACGATTTTGTGGATCCTGGGCTGGTTCTCGAAGAACTCGCAAGCCTCGTCCACGCTCATCTCCAGGATGTCGTGGATCGTCTTACCCCTCCACTTGACCTCCAGGGTCTCCCTCGTGTACCTCTTGCCCTTGCAGACATCGCAAGTCACCCATACGTCTGGGAGGAAGTTCATCTCCAGCTTTGTCGAACCGGCCCCGCTGCACGCCTCGCATCTGCCACCCCTCACGTTGAATGAGAACTGACCGGGCTGATACCCCCTCTCCTTGGCCATCTTGGTTTGGGTGAAGAGCTCTCTGATCGGCCCAAATGCCCCTGTGTACGTCGCAGGGTTTGATCTCGGGGTTCGTCCTATGGGGGACTGGTTGATCACGATGGCCTTGTCCACCATTTCCAACCCCGTAATGGAATCTACCGCCCCGGGGGTGGATTCGGATCCATGCAGTTCCCTCAAGAGGGCGGGTGCGAGGGTCTCTGTGACCAAGGACGATTTGCCAGAGCCCGACACTCCGGTTACCGCTACCATGCAACCCAGTGGTATTCTGACTTCGATGTCCTGGAGGTTGTTCTGCCTTGCCCCTGAAATTGTGACCCATCTGTCCTTGTCCGGTTCGACTCTGTCATCCGGAATTGGGATGCTTTGCCTTCCAGATAGGTATGCTGCAGTGATGCTCTCCTCGTTGGCTAGGAGTTCTTCGTATGTCCCGTTGACGATCAATCTCCCTCCGTCCTTCCCAGCTCCAGGACCCAAGTCGACCAGCCAATCGGCCTGCTTCATGGTAGCCTCATCGTGTTCTACGACTAGTAGCGTATTGCCAAGGTCTGTGAGCTCTCTCAGGGTCTCGAGGAGTCTGTCGTTATCCCGTGGGTGAAGCCCGATACTGGGTTCGTCGAGGACGTACATCACCCCTGTGAGCCGGGTTCCTATCTGGGTTGCCAACCGAATTCTCTGGCTCTCCCCACCGGACAGTGTGTTAGCCCTCCTATCCAATGTCAGATAGTCCAGACCGACCAGTGCTAGGAAACGGAGTCTGGATTCGATCTCCTTGATGATCTCCTTGCCGATGTACATGGTTCGTTCATCCAACTTCTCCGTTGCACTTACTGTCACGCTGGATGGTGGTTCCCGGTCTAACTTACCCCATGTGTCATCCAGGCCACCTAGTCTCCAATTCTGGACTACTGCTAGGGCTTCTAGAACACTGCACTTGGAGATTCCTGGTAGGTTTATCCCACCCACTGTAACCTTGCAGACGGCATCATTGAGCTTGTCGCCGAGGCAGTTTGTGCATGGCTCATCTGTCATGAAGGATGTGAGTCGGGATCTAGTGCGTTCCGAGCTTGTGTCCTTGTATGTCCGGGAGAGTCGTGAGAACACGCCTTCCCATGGCCTGGACATGGTGTAGGACGAGCCCTTCTCGGAGTTGAATTCGAAGTTGATCGCTTCGCCACCGGACCCATTGAGCATTATGTCCCTGCTGTCGTCGTCTAGTTCCCCGAAGGGGATGTCAGTAGGGATTCCGAAGTGCTCGCATGTCTGGGTCATCTGGCTGCGATACCATCCGGACATCATGGAACGCCGGAATGGCCTGATGCAGCCCTCTCCCACAGTTGCTGTTCTGTCGATGACGAGGTCGTGGGAAAATGACCGTTCCACACCCAGGCCCTGGCAGGTCGGACAGGCACCCAAGGGATTGTTGAACGAGAATACCCTGGGGCTCATCTCCGGGAGGAACGCCCCGTGGGTTGGACAGGCGAACTCCTCCGAGTAGGCGATTACCTCTCCCTCCTCTGTTCTGAATCGCTGCTCTTCCGAGTTGTCTTCTCCTGGCTTGGGTGAGCTGAGGCTCTCCACCGCAACTGACCCTGCCCCCAGCCTCAAACCAGACTCTACTGCTTCGGTGAGTCTCTGCCTGTTGGTTGGCGTCAGGAGCATCCTATCGATTCGTACGTCGATATCGTGCCTCAGGTTCTTCTCCAGCCTAGGGGGGTCTTCGAAACTGGCTTCTCTTCCGTTGACTTTGCCAGCCAAGTATCCCTGATCGACCAGGGCGGTGAACAGATCGGCGTGTGTTCCCTTCCTGTTCCTAATTGCAGGGCTCCAGATAGCTATCCCATGGCCCTCGAAGCGCCAGAGGACATCGTCTACTATCTCTTGCACGGTTCTCCTGCTCACCTCACGGTCGCATTCGGGGCAGTGAGGGAGTCCGACTCGTGCCCAAAGGAGTCTCATGTAATCCATCATCTCGGTTACTGTGGCGACCGTTGACCTCGGGTTGTGGCTTCCCTGCTTCTGATCTATGCTGATGGCTGGTGATAGGCCTTCTATCGAATCGCAATCCGGCTTCTTCATCTGTCCCAGGAACTGCCTCGCGTATGAGCTGAGGCTCTCCACGTACCGTCTCTGGCCCTCTGCGTAGAGGGTATCGAATGCCAGGCTTGACTTGCCGGATCCGGAAACGCCGGAGATCACAACGAACATCCCCCTCGGAATGCTGACGTCAATGTCTTTGAGATTGTGAGTCCGAGCCCCCTTTACCTCTATCCAACCATGCTTGGAGAATCCGTTCTTCTTCCTGTCAGACATCGCATCACCTCGGCCAGAGTAAGTAGTCACGGCGCGCTCCTTTCAATCCATGCCCGGGCAATCTTCTCAGAAGATGTCGAGAGTGGTTTGCCTCCCTCTGTTTGCGAACCAGGATCGCCTCGCCTCCAACGGGGACGAAACCCTTGGGGAGACATATGAGATGGCTTCAGACAATGTGTCGAAAACCGTTGGCTTTCGCTTCATCGCTTCTCTAACAGTCTCCCTGATTAGCCATACTCCGACCGGCGCCCAGTACCCGGGTCCGATATCTCGCCAGACCATGCATGCCCCTGATCTTCCGATGGCCTCCATGTGCTCTAGTACAGCTAGGCGGGCAGCATAGTAGGCACCTGTGATCGAGTTTGCGTATTCCGACCTCGGCTCCATCTCTTCCCAATCATCAAGGACATTTCCCGTGGACCCCCAGACCGAGCCCTTGCACCATGCTTCTAGCATCTGGAACGCCCATAGTCCCGGGGAGAGGATGACGTGGAATTTGTTGTCCAGGTAGCTGGCCTCGAAAACCATGGACTTGTCTAGTGATGGAAGATCCCGGACCCGCTCCCAGCACTGTCTAGAGAGTGCGTCGTCGGTTGCAGTGATCCCCCATCTGGTTGGGACCAGCTTCCTATTGTCCTCCTTTCCAAGGAGGCCAGAAGAGAGTATCCTAGAGATGTGTGCCTCTCCAATTCCAGAGGATGTTAGTTCTCCCATCGCTTCGTTTGCTAGGAGATCGGTCTCGTTTGCAACTGAGTCAACCTTCCTGGAAATGCTGGCATGACTGACAACATCGGCACTGACCAAATCACCCGATGGGCCGAGGGGGGTGCTCATCGTGTCGAAGGTGGGTGAGCCGCCTATCGGAACCGGGCGATGGAAGTCAAGCTCGACGTCCACTGCTCCGGAGGACATTGCGATTATCTGGGTGGCCTCGAGGACCTCGTCGGGTTCTCTCGGGCTAGTTGTTGCCATTTTTCTACCACCTGTTACGAGATTAGCGTGTCTAGCTGCCACTTCCTCCAGTGGGTCCCCGAAGAGATCGGCCGGGTCGCCGCTGGATGGCATTTGACAATCTGACCCTTGCATCCAAGACACGCTCGGTCCGACTCTGACATTTGGATAGCCGAACCTCCCTACGAAAAGAGAAGGGGGGCTGGGTCCTGACAAGTCGGCTAGGGCAGTGACCTCGTTCTGGGGGAGTCTGCGCTTGACCTCAGTCAGGAGCGGACATGGAGAAATCCCGCACATGCCCTTCGTACCCCTGCACTCGATGCACTCTGGGAACACAGGGGGAAATCGGAATCGGGCGCTCTTAGGGTTAATGGCTCAGCATAGCCATAGGGCGTCGATAGTCTCGCCCTTGTCGCAATCGGTATCCGGGGGGAGCAGGGAAAGTGCATTGTGCGCTACCATGCTGTGAATGTTGCCGCTTCCCTGGTGGGTTCTCGTGGAGCCGACCATGACATCTCCCTCTTGTCTGATTGAGATTCTCCTCATGCATAATTTGCCGGGAGCCCCCTTGAGTGGCTCCTCCATCAGGACTCTGACTCTGTTTGCCAGTCTGGGACCAGAAGCTTCGTCGGATCCCATGCTCTTGGACATCCAAGGGGCGACCAAGACCGTGAAGACAACATGGCTGCTTACTGGGTTGCCGGGCAGGCCGAATATCGGCTTTCCGTTCCAAGAGCCGAAGATGGGGGGGGCCCCTGGCCTCATCATAATCCTCCAGAATCGGACATCTCCTTCTTCCTCCATTATTCGTCTGACGATGTCCCACTTGCCCATGCTAACCCCTCCGCTGGTGATGATGGCATCGCAGGATTCCGAGGCTTCGTTGAGCGCGTCTCTTAGGTTGTCAATGCTATCGCGGATTATGTCAAATCTCTGCGGAAAGCCGCCCATCTTCTCGACGAGCGAGGAGATTCCGAACGTATTGGACTCGTATATCGCGCCCTCGGACAGCGGCTCCCCGGGAGGTGTCAACTCATCCCCGACCCCTATCACGGCTATCCTAGGTTTCCTTACCACACTCACATCACCGTGACCCATTGTTGCCGCGAGGGATATCGCCGCTGGAGTGAGTAGGTCACCGGAATTCAGGGCCACGTTTCCCTCGAGGAGGTTCTCCCCCCTCCTGCGAATGTACCCTGGCCTGGCTGGACCGTTGATTGCAACGCTGCCATTCTTGGTCGTTGAGTCCTCAACCATCACGATCGCATCGGAACCCTCTGGGAGTGGAGCACCAGTCATGATGCTGCAGGCCTCGCCCTCGCCCACGGTTGGAACCTCTTCAGAGCCGGCCTGACTAGTTCCGACTATTCTCAATATGGCACCCGTTTCTTGGCAGTCTGCCTCCCTGACTGCCCAGCCATCCATTGCAGAGTTGTCGAATCTGGGGTCATCCACCTTGGATGCGAGATCGTTGAACAGTATCCTCCCGGCTGCGCCCCCCAGTGGCACCACCTCTGAGGTTGTCTCTATTGTGAGTTGGGTCGCTATCTCCAAAGCCCGATCCAGAGAGACACCCACCTCCATGCATCCCGAGAAACGGTGGAGTTGAAGTGTCCTTCCCAAAGCGGTCCTCGTGGTTTCCACTGAGTTGGTGTTGGTCCTATTGGCCCTCTTCGCTGTGGCTGCCCTCTACTCCTCGGTTGGTCTGGGTGGGGCTTCGGGATACCTAGCAGTGCTGTCGATGACGACATTTGCGGCATCGGAGGCGATATGGCTCAAGCAGTATGCATGGTCACTGAATCTGATTGTAGCGGGGATCGCCTTCTGGCACTACCACAAATCTGGGCACCATGTCAGGGATCTCTCGATCCCGTTCATCTCCGCAAGCGTGCCCATGGCTGCCCTTGGCGGATTCATGCTAGTGGAGGGTAACGTGTACGATGTGCTGCTCTCAATCGCATTGATTGTGGCGGCTTGGAGGCTGGTTTCGAGTGATGCGGGGGTCAGTGAAGCGATTCGGCCCAGTGCACCCAAGGCCGCGGCAGTGGGTGGGGGGATTGGCTTGGCCAGTGGTGTGATAGGTTTGGGAGGGGGCATCTTCCTTCTTCCGGCTCTCATGCTGGGAAGGTGGGCTACAGCGAAGGAAGCTGCTGCCACCACTTCCCTTTTCGTCTGGTTAAACTCCCTCGCAGGGTTGGCTGGAGCGGGCCTTGCTGGTAGGCTTGAATTGGACCTAGGGCTCCTGCTTCCATTCTCATCCGTAGTCCTAGTGGGAGGTCTTCTTGGTTCGAGGTACGGGTCGCGGGTATCCTCCCAGGCTGGTATCAGAGGGTTGCTCGTAGTGGTTCTGATATTGGCTACCGCGAAGAGAGTCCTCGAGGTACTGGGTTAGGCTCGCAGAACGTGCTTGACTGCATTGTGGAATATCGCCATGCCCTCGCCTTCGCCGTGATCGTCATCCTCCCTGGTCCACGTCGCACCTAGCCATGTGGAGTGGTTGGCCTCTGGATGCGGCATCAAACCGAATACCATACCGGAGGGGTCGCAAACGCCGGCAACGTTCCTCCAGCTCTGGTTGGGAGATATTGGGTAGGGGAGAGTCTCGTCACCTGCGCTTGGATATTCGTCGGAAGGGTTTACGTATCGAGCGACCAACTGTCCGGACTCGGCCCACTTGTCCATCAATCTGGGGTCGTCTGTGACGAACTTGCCCTCCCCGTGGCGGACGGGGACTCTGATTCTCTCGAGGCCATTGGTCCAGATGCACGGACTGGCTTGGTCGAACTCGAGAGTTGCCCATCTGTTCTCATAGTGTCCACTGTCGTTGAGGGCGAGCGATGCCGACTGTGTCAGGCTGACTTCGTCGTCACCCGGCAGGAGACCCATCTTGACTAGGACCTGGAATCCATTGCAGATGCCGATGACTGGTTTTCCGCCGGTCACGAACTCCCTGACCTGTTCCCTGAGACCGAATCTGAGGCGATTCCCCAGCAGCCTTCCGCTGCCTAGGTGGTCTCCGAAGGAGAACCCTCCGGGGATGGCCATGATCTGGTAGTCGGAGAGTTGTGCATCCCCCATTACGAGTCGATTGACGTGAATCCTGTCAGCGGTGGCCCCTGCCATCTCGAATACGGCCATCGTCTCAATCTCGCAGTTGATTCCGAACCCTGAGAGGACGGCTACATTGGGTTTCATCATGTCCCGCCCCCATGCAGCGTGCCCTTCCATGAGTCCCTCATCTCCGACATGGATGCAGCCAGTACGACCTCTCCGTCCCTGTTGACTGAGATCCCGTCTCCCTCTGATACATCTCCGATGTAGTGGCAGCTCACCCCTTCCATGGAAGCCTCGAAGGCTTCCCTGTCATCCGGACTGATGCTCACCAGTATCCTACCAAGGCTCTCGCCGAACAAGGCCCCCCATAGGTCTAGGTGATCGCAGTCCGACCATAGTGGGGTTATGTCCACCGTTGCTCCCGAGTCTGATCCGAAGCAGCACTCCGCCAGTGCCACGGCTAGTCCTCCGTCACTGCAGTCGTGGGCGCTTGCCACGAGTTCTTCCCTCATCGCGGCGGTCAGAGCCCTGTAGGCGGACATGTTCCTCACCGGGTCTATCTCCGGTACGGCTCCGCCGATTCCTCCGACCCCCTCATCGCGGAGCATGAACGAGAGTTCACTGGCACCGAGTTCCTGATGAGTCTGGCCGACTAGGAATATCACGTCCCCTGGCCTCTTGAAGTCGGAGGAGACCGCCTTGCGAACGTCATGGTGATTCCCGAGGAGGCTGAAAAGAAGAGTGGGTGGGACGCTGATCTTCTCCCCGCCTAGCATAGCGTCGTTCTTCATCGAGTCCTTCCCGCTGATGCATGGGAGCTGATATGCCCTGCATACGTCATCCAGAGCCCGATTGGCCCTCACAAGTTGGGCGAGCTTGTACCTCCCGTCGGGGGTCTTCGAGGACTCTATCGGATCGGGCCAGCAGAAGTTATCCAGCCCTGAGATGAGATCCAGGTCCACACCAACGCAGACCGCGTTGCGCAGTGCCTCGTCGACCGAGGCGGCGGCCATCGCGTAAGCGTCGATGTCGGAGTACCTGGGGGCGATGCCGTTCGAAACCACGAGTCCCTGGGTGCCTCCCTGCAGTGGTGCGATGACTGCTGCATCCCCCGGGGCGTCGTGGTTGACTCCTCCGAATGGCTTGATCACGCTCTGGGCCATGACCTCGTGATCGTAGGAACGGACCCACCACTCCTTGCTCGCGACGTTCGGTCTGGCTAGCAGCCTGCCGAGGACGGCTCCCCTACCGGCCTCGTCTAGGTCGGGCGTCTCGACAGGCATATGCACCGGGGGTTGCCACTCCGACTCGAGATTGAGTTGCGGGCATCCATCGAAGAGGAAATGGATCGGGAGGTTGGCGACTGGGGTCTCACCGTGCCGAACCACGAAGGCCCCGGAGTCGGTGAATGAGCCCACTGCTGTCGCCTCCACCTCATGGAGCATGGCTAGGGCTTCGAAGTCCGAGCAGTCTTCTGGCCTGACTCCCACGGTCATCCTCTCTTGGGACTCGGAAACCAGAATCTCCCATGAAGACAGCCCCGCCTGCTTGAGGGGGACGGTGCCGAGGTCAAGGTCTGCGCCGCCAGTGAGTTCGGCCATCTCGCCCACGCTGCTGGAGAGACCCCCTGCCCCGTTGTCTGTGATGACCTGAATCAAGCCCGCATCCCTGGCCTCGAGGATCATGTCGAGCATCTTCTTCTGGGTGATTGGGTCGCCGATCTGTACTGCGGAGCTTGGGCTCTCCTCTGTCAGCTCCAGACTGGAGAAGGTAGCACCGTGGATCCCATCGCTGCCGACCCTGCCACCGACCATGTAGACCACGTCACCGGGCGCAGGAGTTTTCACGTGGCTCTCCCTTCCATCCGCCAGCAAACGTGGCATGATCCCAACAGTGCCACAGAACACCAGGGGCTTGCCGATATATCGCTCATCGAACACAATTGACCCGTTCACCGTCGGTATCCCAGACTCGTTACCACCTGACCTGACTCCGGAATGAACCCCCCTGAACACTCTCGAGGGATGGAATAGCCCGGGAGGGATGCTGCCCGAGTAGTCCGGGGGTCCGAAGCAGAATACGTCGGTGTTGGCGATTGGCCTGGCGCCGAGCCCCGTGCCGAGAATGTCGCGATTCACTCCGACTATCCCGGTTATGGCCCCCCCGAATGGATCTAGTGCACTTGGGCTGTTGTGAGTCTCCGCCTTGATGCAGACGCTCCACTCGTCGTTCCAAGAGATGACTCCGGAGTTATCGTGGAAGATGCTGAGGAGCCAGTCGACATCTGTCTGGATGTCGAGAGTGGGTTGCATGATGTGGGTCTTGAACAGGGAGTCGATTGTCGAGTCCTCGCCGGTCACCTTGTCCACGTGTCTTATTCTGGCTGCGAATATCTTGTGGGAGCAGTGCTCTGACCATGTCTGTGCAAGGCACTCCAGCTCTGCGTCTGTGGGCCGGTCTGGGGGGAGTCCCGTCTCCTCTCTGTCGGTTCTGACGATGGGGTCGCGATAGTGATCTTGGATCGCCCTCATCTCATTGAGGTTCAGTGCAAGGAGTCCCTTCTCGCTAATTTCGATCAACTCGTCATCACTGACCTCCAGATCCACGGTTGCTGGCTCCTGGAAGATTGCGGGAGGTATCTCAGGGAACTCAAGAAGGGGCCAGTCCCCCTTAGCACAGTCGTCTATGTCTGCCACTGCCGCCCTCTCAATCATCGGATTGTGCAGTGTTGATGCTAGCTCGGAAGGCGAAATTCCCTCTGGGACGCCCCAGAAGGCATAGGTCGTGAATGTGGCCACTTTCGCTGAGGATTGATTTGGAAACAGGGTCGTCAGGCCATCTAGTCCGGCCTGACCCGAGTTATCTGTAACTCCTGGTTTGAACCCCACTTGTATTGCTGCCTCTGGTAGGATTGGGAAACCATCTAACATCCTCGAGCCGGTGGAGCCAATCTCAATAACTGGATCAGCGAACAAGTCGTAGATCAGGGTCTCCGCATCGGAGTCGGAAATATCAGATTTGACTTGATATCCCATGATGACACGGACCGAGTTTACCTCAATCCCGTGGTCTGCTTTGAGCATAGACCGTACGCTCTTTCCGCGCGAGTCGGGTAGGCCGTCTAGATCCTTGGTTGTGACTTCGAATAGTCTGATCTGCATTTCAGAAGACATGCTGTCACCCTATGCCAGAAAGGCCTCGCTCAATTGCCACCCGAGCCATGCTGCAAGTGGTGCCAAGAGATTCAGAAAAACGTATACTGCTGCTGCGGTGTTGCTATCGGCCTGGAGAAGTCTGACTGTCTCGAAACCGAATGTGGACATGGTAGTGAACCCACCCAACAATCCGGTTCCGAGGAAGATCAGGGTCTCGGTCTGCAGTGAGGCGGCCATCAGTGCGCCTAGGAGGAGGGCCCCTAGGAGGTTCACTGCGATTGTGGCCCAAGGCACTTCTGTGCCTGTTCCGGGGGGCATCGCCTCCGAAACTCCCCAGCGTGCTATCGACCCGATTGCGCCTCCCAGACCGACCAACGCCGCGGGATGCATAGTGCTGGCGGGAACTGGCGGGGCTTCATATTTCTGAGATAGGGGGAAGACTTGACAAAGAGGCGAGTATAGGGCTGTAGGATGAAAGCCGAGGATGCTTGGGGGGCCAGATGGGCCAACTGCGCGCATCCTCTGTCGCATGAGTTCATGCGAATTGCATGCGATAAGGAATCTTTGGTTGTCCTTGCAGCAGACTTGCCGACCATCGGTGGGATTATGCAGCTAATCGAGGATGTGGGGGATCACGTTTGTGCACTAAAGACGCATGTAGACATGGTTGAGGAATTCAACATGGAAGATTGGGGAAGAGTGGTGGAGTCCGCTCGTGCCAAGGGAATGTTGCTGTTTGAAGATCGAAAGTTCGCAGACATTGGAAGGGTGGCTCAGACCCAGATGGGTGGTTTGTACGACATTCGATCTTGGGCTGACTTGGTCACGTCCCACAGTGTGAGTGGCCCTGACGTCGTCGACGGGCTTGCCGCGGCTTGGGAAGATGTCGAAAGAGTCGGTGGAGTTCTACTTCTAGCACAGATGTCCAGCTCGGGGAACCTACTAGAGGAGCCATACACGGAAAGCACCTTGGAGATTGGAAGGGCCTCCCCCCACGTGATGGGATATATCGGAAACGGGAGTTCTGGATCTGAGTTGAAGATGCTGCGTTCCAAGGTTGGAGAGGGGCGAATGATTTGGACCCCGGGTGTAAATCTCAGTGCAGAGGAGGGTGTCCTCGGACAGAGGTATGGGCATCCCGCTGAAGCTGTTCTATCTGGTTCTGACGCAATCATAGTCGGCTCTGGGATCCACAAGTCAGAGGATCCGATCTCAGCAGCACGGGAGTACGCTTCATCCTCATGGGGAGCCCTGCTGGAGAGATAGGATGGCCGCTGCAGGCATGATAGCGTGGGGTTGCTCGGCGGTGGTGCTTTTCGGGGTCGCTTCGTACGTGGTTTTCGAGGGGCTAAAGAGATGGAGAGTGGGGCTTAGGCTATCTACATTGGATGAGAGCCTGTTGTCCGATGATGGCGTGTCTGTGGAGGTCATTACGGACGCGCCAACTGGCAGTAGCATGGTTGGTGGGGTGGTGGCTGAGTTCGTGGAAGGGCCTAGGAACTAGGACTTAGTTATCTTAGGGTTCAAGTCAGGGTCTGTTGATCCTGTGGACCTCTTCGACCTTACCTGACTGAAGGTCATATGCAGATAACCTAGGCCGGTGAACCGGATCGCTGAGGACGATTCCTGTGTCGATTAGGACTGCGGAAGAACGACCGTCGTCCATGAGAACCCGACTCCTCCAAACACCCTCTTCAGGTGGTTCTACATCGAAGTTTGAGAGCATCTGGACGGGAGTGTGTCCCGCGATAATCTGTCTCTTCGGATCCAAGGGGGATGTTGCTCGGAAGACCTCTCGGGATTTGAGTCGGTCCTCGTCTGATTGCTCCTCCAGAGGCATGTCTGCCCTGTACCCCGAGTGAGCGAGTCGGAAGCGGTCCAGGATTACCTCGGTGGGGAGGCTGTCCGTGAAGTCTAGCCATCTTTTCGCTTGCTCCCTCTTCTCCGATTCGCTGATGCCCATGGAATCTAGAGTCGCCCTACCTCCCACCCTGCCGATCCAGAATTTCTCCCTGTGTCCGTCCTCTCCGAGTGCCTCGGACATCAATAGCTCGTGGTTTCCCTTTATCGAATAGATACGGTTGCTCTCGCTAACAATCGAGAGGACCCCGTGGCTGTCCGGGCCCCTGTCGATCAGGTCCCCCACACAGATCACCATGTCCCCCTCGACGAGTCGGAGCCTTCCCAGGAGAACCTCGAACTCTTCCCTGTAGCCATGGATGTCCCCCACCGCCCAAACTGATGACCCCTCATCTAGTGCTTCTTGGAGTGCCCCCTCCAAGTTCGTGTCTCGGTGCGGAGGATGCATCCTACTCCTCTTCGTCCGATCGGCTCGGAATCATTGGTAGCAGCATAGCGGCGATTAGCAATATCGGGATCAGCATGAAGATGGCTCCGAAGGCATCTCCCGGGGGGCCTTCTGGTTTGGGTATTGCAGGCTCTATCAGCATCCCAATGACGAACATAGCCGCCATCAGAGCGGCTATTCGAAGGTGGTCTGCCGTGATTTCGATGGGCCCGCTTCGAATCTGCGTCAGCATCAGGACAATCAGAGCTGCCATTAGCACCATCATCGGGGGGGTTGCGGGCAGAATCCCTCCCGGTGGCCCTCTGCCCTCCTCTAGAGAGGTCTCCATGGACATGAGGACATGCAGAGAAATTGCTAGGATTACTACTGCTAAGGCAGCAATTATTGCCATCCGCGTATTGCTATTGTTATTTGGTGACATCAGCTTTCATCCTCCACTAGCTCTACGCGCTTGCTCATTCCGTCCCTGATTCTCCTAATGTGGCCTTCTGACTCCATGCGGGACAGGAGCCGACTTGCCTTGGAGTCGGTGAACCCGGTCTCTCGTACTAGTTCGGACTGCCACATCGAACCGTTTCTCTCCGAAAGGATTCCGACTACAGATTGCTGATCGCCCGAAAGCATGCGAGTGGGCTTACCCGGCTCCTGCCTTGCGGAAGTCTGCCCTCTGCGTGGATCGTTTAGCCACATCAGCGAGACGCCGATGATGATGCCGACGCTAGTAAGGAAAAGCGAGTAAATCACGTACGAAGCGAAGTAACCAGATGTGTCGGATTCAAAGGTGAATGGGACTGCGATGAGAAGCAACAACATGAACCCGCCCAATAACAGCGTAATCCTAGCAACTCTGTCCATGGGAGCTTCCTGTGCACCCCCCGAGGTTCCATCCATGGACTTCCCGCCACTAGCGAAGATGTGAATGTTGGGCGGCTCGGTGCGTTGAGCACACCGAGTCGCCATTATTGCCTGGGATTACTCGGTGCGGCACTCTTGCCTGTCCTCATACCATGTTCCGCCGGTGGCCTCGCACTCCTCTTGGTTGTCAGGGGATTCTTCCTCATCCCCTCTGTCGTCTTCCTCTGAGTTGTCCTCTCTTTCTGGCTCTTCATCCAGTTCGCTCCAATCGCAGTAGAATACGCCTTCACCACGGTCTGCGGCCTCTGTCCAGACTCCCATCCTGGACTCGCACATCTCCTGGGTGATCTCTATGGAAGGGGGGCCATCGTGCATTTCACCGTCCTCGCACCTGTCCACCATCTTGCAGAGTGCGCCACCCATTCTGCCTCGGAATCCCTTCCTCATGTCATGGTCGCGATCGCATCTTCGATCGTCTGCGCACCCCCTGTGATGCTCTGCCCGAGAGAGCGTTTGCCCCAGGACAGTCTCTATTGTCTCTGAGTCAGCCGAGCAATCCTCGCTCTCGATGCAGAATGCAATTGCTTCCTGGGCGGCCCTGAGCTGGGTGGACTTTTCCTCTGCGAACTCCATCCTCTCGGTCTCGTCCCAGTGCTTTCTCTCGTCCCAGTCCTTGTAGTCCTTGGAGGAAGCGCAGTACTCGCCCTTTCGATCATCGGTGGCCCATGTACCGCCTGCTTCTTCGCAAGCGTCCTGGCTACTATCTTCGTCATCTACGGAGTCGGTCCCATCTAGCTTGGCCTGCATGCCATCCACGGCCCATGTTAGCTTCTCGATCATGCCTGAGAGTGACTCGGCATCGGCTGTGCACTCGGCACTATCAAGGCAGAATTGGAAGGCAGTGATTAGATTAGTGTCTATCTCGATCCTATTCTCAAGGTGGTCGGTCCTATCCTCCATTCTGTCGTTCATACGACTCTTCATTGCCGTCCTGATGTGCTTGCCCATTGGCTTCTCGTCGGTGTCCTTCGCATCCCAGGTGTCCTCTCCCGTCATATCATCCACTGCGCCCTCGAAGGGGTCGGCCTCTGCGTACTTCGGTGCTGCGTACTCCTCAAGGGTCGCTGCTACCGATGCCCCGGCCAGCAGTGATACTACGGCGAGTGCGATAACACCCATTGTGACATTCTTCCTGTTTTGCTCCGTAATCTTGCTATTTGTTGGCTCCATTCCTGCTCACCTTGCAATGCCAGAGGGTGCAAAACCATATCATAATCTGGCCCAAATGCTCGGTATTCGGCACAAAAAGTCGCAAAAGGTGTTCTTGCGGGTTCTGACTATTCCAACGTGTTAGTGGGGACTGGGCCATACGCGTTGTCGTGGGCCTGTCCGTCCTCGACCATCCAGACGATCCAAAGAATAAGTCCGATGCATGGGATCAATATGATGAGAAACATCCAGCCGCTCTTCCCAGTGTCGTGCAATCTTCTGACAGTGACGGCTATGCAGGGGATGAGCATTCCAAGAGCGCCCACCAGGGCAATCAAACTAGGCAGGGCTGCGATTTGTCCGAAGTCTAAAAGGGCAATCGTCCCAACAAGCCAGAAGATCTGTAAGACGGCGCCAGTGACGGCAAGTCCCAAGTATCCCCACCAGTATTCCGACCGTGATGCCCTTCCGGAGAAAGTGGCGTACTTGTTCCTGAACACTGTCGTTATGGCTTCCATGAATCCCATCATCTGCTGTGGGCGGGGGCTGAATGCGGGTGCTGCAAATTGCTGTCCTTCTTGTACCATGAGCGAATCCTCACTTATCCCATGAATAAGTGTTGTTGCGTCAAATGCCGGTTTCTGGCTTCCAGGAGTGCTGCTAGTTTTCCTATCGGGAAGCCTCTCTGCGGATATTCTACCCCCATGGGCCGTCCATAATGGGATGGGTCAGGGATTACCGGAATCAGGAAACCTGGTTCCGTTCTCCTAATCGTTATGAACGGATATGCCCGGGGGTGGGCGTGCCGGGAACCTTCGACCGAACCAGAGGGCGTGCTCTGACTCGAGAGGTCTCGCCGGAATACGCAGACGCCGTATCCAACTACTTCACCACAAGAGCGCCTGACTACGAGGCGGCAAGAGGTTCGCAGGAGTCGTATTTCGCGGCTCTCAGGGCCCATGGCTCCGAGGTGATCGTTCTACCTCCGCTGGAGGGCTTCCCAGACTGCAGCTTCACCGAAGATACAGCTGTGATACTCGATGACTCGGTGGTGATTCCCAATCTGGGACACCCTAGCAGGGACGGGGAGCAGGACTCGGTTGCTGAGTTCCTAGCTGACGATTTCGAGATTCACAGAATGCCCATCGGGGCGACTCTGGATGGGGGGGACGTCGTCTTCTACGACGATCGGTTCCTAGTGGGGATCTCCACCAGGACAAACAGAGAGGGTGCGGAGTTCCTAGCTGGTCACGCCAGCGAGGTTGGCATGGACGTCCAGCTATTCGACGTCCCGGAGAGCACCCTCCACCTAACCACGGTGTGCTCGAGCCCGAGGCCTGGCACGATGGTAGCCGCCGAGGGCCATCTCACCGAGAAGGACCTGCCGTTCGCCGAGGAAGTGATCTGGATCCCGGAGGAGGAGGGCTATGCAGCCAACACGATTGCCTACGGTGACCGGATAATCATGGCTGGGGGATACAAGAAGTCCAGGCAGTTGATGATGGATGCGGGCTTCTCCATAACGACCATCGACATGACGGAGTTCAGAGAGGTGGATGCGAGTCTGACCTGCCTTTCCGTGTTCATCGGATAATAATCCGGTAAAGACAGAGTTCAAGTGCGGTTTGGGTCTGGTTGGAGTATGCATGCGGTAGCCAAAATTACCCTAGGGGTTGGAGCGGTCATATTGCTTGCTGGAATATTGCTGACGGTTCTGGCCGGCTCCAAGTTTGAAACTATTGCGACCGCAAGTTGGGATGCAGAGGAGAGCACGGGAGCCACGCTCTACGTACTCGACGAGGACCGTGGGGGGGACATCGGCTTCGTCTTCTTCGTTGAGGGGGAATACACAGATGATGATGATGACGGGGTGTGGGACCACTGCTCTGGAGTAGAGATCACAGTCACGCAGAAGCCTGATGTCAACACAGAGTGGTCCGAAGAGGATGGGGATTTCTACTTCCAGGCATCGGAGGACAAGGGGAAGTCCTGCGATGTGAGAGAAGGGAAGGACACGGACAGAGAAGGTTTCGTCAAGCTCGGCATGGCCTGCGTTGGCTGCTACGAGGGGGACTTTGAGTTCGAGTCCAACCAGCCCGTGTGGGTCCTCTACGTCGATCCAGCCCTTGGGAGAGTGCTTGCAAGTTGGGGTTCTGGGATAGGGGCAGGCAGCTGCCTGTGCTGCGGCGTAGTCACCCTAGTTTTGGGTGGGATACTCGCATTGACCATGAAGGAGGAAACCCCCACCACTTACCAGATCGACCAGGAGGGGCGGGTGATCCTGAACCAAGGAGGGGAGGGGCCAAGCCCAATGGCCCCCGTATCTGGAGGCCCCGAGGAAGGGGTTGCGAACACTACTGAAGAGTGGTACAAGCAGACAAGTGAATAAGCGGGTTCTCGTCGGATTCTGATACCCCTCACCGAATCCATTAACAATGACTCTCAGAGTCATTGCGCTATGGCTGAGCGGCACGCTAAGACTCACTCAGAATACGAGTGGAGGAGATCGGCGATTATTCTATCCGTCCTCTTCATGGTCCAAGCATTCGCACCAGCCGCGGTTTCCGACGCTGGTTTCGATGAAATGACGATCTGTCAGGACTCCCCATCTACGTTGGGTGGTGTTTGCGACGACAGGACCGATGGCCACGATGGGACCACAGACGTCACCGACTGGGTCGAGGGGATGTTCCACTTCAACATGACAAGCCCCACTGAGATCCAGTTCCAAGCATCATGGGCAATCAGGGAGTGGAACAAGGGGGGCTTGGGCCTGTTCAACTCTGCGTCGATGACGACCGCCCTGCAGTCGGACAACATCATGTCGAACGATGGGCTGCCCGCCGATGTCCTGAGATCTGCCTTCGACGAGAACACAGACCCAGATGACTTGGGTTCGCCGACGGTCCAGGAGTCTCTTCTAGCTGAGATTGACGGCACGATTACCAATTTCCTATCGAACTGGGGAGGTTCTTCCACACCCGAAACGACATGGTCGGACAAGATATTCGTTCCCGATGGCTCAGGGGTCGTATCAGCTGTGGACTGCGAGCTTGACCCCTTGCTAGACTCTGACGGTAACGCCTTCGAGCCCCCGATCTGCATTTCGACCAACGTCAACATCACCCTTGGCGTCTCCAGCACCTACGGACTCAATGGGGTGAGCGCCTCAAACCTCGACACCGCGCTAGAGGGGCTTCTGGTGATGGGCTCGCAGATCACGACGAATTTCGATGTGCGGGTGGAACCCGGGCACAAGGGGGTATATGCCATCCAACCACCATCTTACGCCACGGTTGTAAATGCGGGCGGATGGGCTTTCGGCGAGGAGGTGTCCGAAGCAGGGGGCGCCTACCACTCCGGGCTGTGGTTCGTGGACAATCTCAACGATCCCAATGATGGGGTTCTCCCGGCAGATCTGGACATGCGCATAGGTTACAGGCAGAGCGGAACCACCGGAGTGGTGGATGTGAGTCCCCTGGACAAGAGTCTGGATGTGAGGGTCTCGGTGGATCTTTCCGATGAGGAAAACTCATTCATCGAGGTCATCGTGGGGATTTACCAAATCCAATCCAGCTCCTTGAATAGCTGGGGCGTCCCACCGCTGATGCCAGCGAACAAGGCCACCATACCAGTGATCACATCGGACGGGATCAGGATGGCGTACCACACCGGTCTGTTGGATCTGAGCGACCTGTCTAGCAACATGCCGGTTTCGGGAATCGGTCAGGCCCTTACTAGCTCCAAGGAGGGCCTGAACGTCGCGATGGGCGAGTTCGCCTGGACTCATGTGTCTCAAGCACCGCAGGACCCTGGTGGCCTGAACTACACTCACGTCTTCGATTGCATCAGGGGGCAGTATTACTGCATGGAGGGGTCGGTGGCAATGGATGACTCGTACCCCGTCTACATGAGGTCTGTCAGTCACACTTTCCCCCTGAGTCTCGCTGATCTTCTAGGTGGCAACCTCGGAGACTCCGGCTTCCTGAACTCCGTTTCTGGTGACGATCTCGGGAAACTTCTGAATACCGGGGTGGAGTTCTCGACCGTACTTAGCGATTCAACGATGGAGTCCTTCATCGGGGAACTCCTCCCTAGCGACGTCAATGCAGACCTAACGATGTCGATTGTCCTGCCCACATGGGCTTCGACGATTGGGGGTGGCAACACCATCGATCTGTCTTACCGGGCATCTGGGAACCATGATGGCGCAATCAGCCTAACGGGCTCTGATGCTTTCTCATGGGATCATGCGATTTGCAGGGACACAGCGAACGCGGGCTGCTTTGACAATACCCCCGATGTGGTGTGCGCATCCACTTCGAGGAGCTGCGGGTACATTGATGTCGATTGGGATCTGGAGGAAGCGTCCTTTGCCAGCCTACCACTCACCAAGGGTGGTACGGTGGAATTCGCTCTAAAGGTGGAGCTCACGATCCACAGGATTGGCGTTCCTGACTCCATGTTCGATTCGATGACCACGGACTCGACCTCCTTGGAACTCGATGTGCTGCCGGCTGACCTTTTCCGGACCTTGCTAGATATCGGCTCCAGGGGCGACCCTCTCGAAATGGAGTTCGACCTTTGTGGCCCCTTACCAACATCCCTCAAACTAGATGGGAGGCCATTCTGTGATCAGATTATCCCATTTACCAACACGGGCCTACCGGCCTACGCGGACAGCCTTGAGAGGGACATCGGGTCTCTGATTAGTCATGCTTCTGCAGAACTGATGGAGGACGAGAGCAACGGCATAGGGAACGTAGACATGTCTGCTTTCTCGGTAGATATCGAACTCCCCTACGACATGCTCATCGATGATGATGATGCTGTTGGGGACGAGCGAGGGATAGTGCTCAGCGTGGAAATCCCAAGAGTGAGGATCACAACTGGCATCGACAACTCATGGTTCGAACTCATCAAGATGCTCCAGAGCGGGTCCGGCCCACCGGAGATAGGCATAGTGGCAACCGATCCGACTGGTGCCCTTCTGGCACCCTTCCTGAATCCGATGGTCGCCGCAATGGATGGCCTGACTGGTGCCCTCTCTGCTAGTATGGTCAGTGCTGATGGGGTGAGGACGCCCGAAGCGATCTCGATCGACTTCCCCGGCCCAAGACTACTGGCCAGCGTAGGTCCCGAAGAAATGGGTCTGGACCTCTTCGGGTTCGTGACCTTCACATTGCCATTGGGCATCGAACTAGAGGATTTGACGTCCTCGATGGGGAGGGTGACAACCGAAATGGACAACTCTTCGCGACAAGTCATCACCTACGAAATCGCACCTGGCATGACTGATGATAAATTGGAGTTCAACGTCCTCCTGACCCCAATGTGGGTTCTCTCCCAGGTTCAGTATTACCTGTTTGGGCTGATTCTTTTTGCCCTCTGGAGAGCGAGGAGGAGGATGACAAGGAGGACGAGGACGAGGAGGGCTGCGCAACTAGAGGCTCTAGAGGAGTCTGTCGCTTCGCCTACGGGTTACATCCCCCCCCAACCGACGGTCGAGGTGCTGCAGGTATCAGACAATGGCATAGTGGTCAAGAGAAGGCTGGTAGCCGGGTAGTGAGGGTCCCATGCGAGCCCTGCTGATGGTTTTCGTAATTCTGACTGCCCCGTTAAGTGGGTGCTTCGGCGAGAGTCAGGGAGAGGTCACTTCGGATGATCTCGAGGTTGCTCCGGGAACCCTGGTCTCGGGGGTTTTCCAAGAGGTCTCCCTGAAAGCGGGGCAGAGCATGTCAGTCTTCGTACCATACCTGGTTAGAGACCCGGTAACCGGTTTCGTTCAGAACTCAACCGTTGTCGACATCGTCAAGGGGGCATCAATATCCCTCGATCTGCTCTCCCCACCCAGGGTCTCCCTCCTCGTCATGCTAGTCGGTGAGGAGGGTCGGGACAATTGGCCAGTCAGGGCCGCTAGCGAATCATGGGGTTCGTGGTTTGAGAGAGGGGGTGCAGTGGGCGAGGATGGCTTCGGGGTGACCAGAGTCCGTGCCAATTCCTCCCTTGACACCCTGAATAACAGCGAAGACTCGGGGGGTGCCGTATCGGTTAAGACCGTGCTTTCAGAAAGAGTTTCTACTGTCGCTGAGGGCGAAGGTGGGGCACACTCATCGGGAGTGGTGCACGGGAGGGTAGTCTACGAGAGGCTGCACGAAATCACAGATCCTGCGAACGCACTGGATCCGGTAGATGGCAAGGCAGGGTACTGGGACAGGTGGGCCGGGCAGGGCAACCCTGCATACGAGGACGCAGCCCAGTACCTGATATCCGAGCTATCCTCCTTCGGACTCGAGGTAATGACGCACCGGTTCGAGTTCACTGACATCTTCGGAATCCAGAATCCCGAAGCGTACAACGTATGTGCCTACAAGTGGGGTAGCGTCTTCACGAACGAATGGCTGGTTTTCGGGGCACACTTCGATATTGCTCCCCCTGCGAACCTGGTCGTGCTGGATCCTCACGTAACTGGATCAAGGACATACGGGACCAGGGTCGGGGCGTACGACAATTCCGCGGGAACCTCGATGGTGCTGGAGACCGCTCGGGCACTAGCAGACTTCGAGAGCCGTCGTACGATGGTTTTCTGCCTGTGGTCGGGGGAAGAGGGAGGGAAGAGGGGGTCAGACTACTGGACCGACTACTACGTCAAAGAGGACAACCCGGATGTCACAGTTACCAACTACATCAATCTCGACATGGCTGGGGTGAATTGGCCGGGAGGGGGGGGAGCCCCCCATGGTGATCCCGATCCGCAGATCGACGAGGACGGATATCCCAAGGACACGGAGGTCTGGCCCATGAGGGTCTACATCGGGCCCGGTCCGAACCACGACATCCTCGATCAGCCGGGGATGGTCGGTTTGTCCAACTGGATCGGCTCAGATGCCCTAGGGCTCGAGGAGCAGATGGGTACCTTGGTGGGTTCCAACTTCTCAGCCGATACCTGGAAAACGGATGTCTGGCTGGACATGGACAGGCCGGAGATCATCGTCTATGAGGATACCACGGCTCGCAGCGACCACGCCAGCTTCCAGGACAACCTCGGTACCGTGACCGTGGGCTTCGGTGGCCTGGTTGATGGATACTGGTGCTACCACCAGACATGCGACACGCTCGAGGAGATGGAGCAGTGGATGGACACCACCGGCAAGGACTACGGTGAGGAGAACACGGGGGTGTCTAATCTCGTCAACAGCCTCGATATGATCACATGGTGGGCGCTCATGACCTTCTTCCACTGTGACGAGAAGCCTGTTCTGAACGCGATTCAGGGCTAGACGGAGACGCTAGTTATCGTAACGTATACCATTGCCAGTGCGATGCTAAGACAGGTGTAGAAAATCGGCTCCGACCAAGTCCGGATCTTCTTGCCGTCCAATGGTCCGAATGGAAGCATGTTGAATGCACAGAGAATCGAGTTGCCCCAGAGCCAAAACATGATTACGCTGTTTATCCCACCGACCTCTCCGAGAACTATCCACGCTCCGTAGCCCAACACCCAGAGTGCCATGTTTGTGACTGGTCCGGCCACGGCAATCTTGCCGAACTGGTTCCTAGTTGCGTTTCCGGCGACCATGACCGCCCCTGGTGCCATGAATACGATCCCAAGTATCGCGGCTAGAATTAGGCCAAAGCGCAATCCGGCTGGGTCTGCTCTGAACTCTGCCCAACATCCGTAGAACTTGGCGACGAACTTATGGGCGAACTCGTGAAGGAGGAATGCAGGAGTGAAGGATATCAAAGAAATGACGCAGTAGTACGGGAATCGCGAAGACAGGTTCAGGACTCCTCCCTCGAACATCAGTGCTAGTGCCAGAGTGAAGGCTCCTGTAGCTAGAGCGAGGTGACGGATCTCTGTTCTGGAGAAGTGCCAAATGGAGCCCTTGTGTAGATGGATTGGCCCCATGGTTCGAGGGTCTCCGAAGAAGCTGGAGTTCATCCTGCCTCCTTGGTCCATTTGGACCACCCGGATTCTCGGTTGTCGCCACGTGCCGTCGTCCCTAGCAGATGAGTGGCTGCTTGCCCTCTGCCGGGCTTCTAGGGGATCGTCGTCAACCCTCCATGCCCGGGGGTCCCTCTCCGCTGCCATAGAATACTGGTCTCTATCGTCTGATATCAATGCTATTCGGGTTCAATCTTCCAGCATGTCCTCTATCTCTGCAATGAGATCGTCCCACGTCATTGGTGGTTTCGCGTCCCCGTCTCGGAGTATCTCCCGCATCTCCTCCATCTGAGTTTCATCTGGTGGGTTCTCTACCCACTTGTTCTTATTAGCCACATCTCGAATCAAGGAGGTCTTTCGGGACAGCCTCTGGCTTCTCGAACGCCTCTCGCCCCCCGCCTTCTCGGGTTCGTGCTGATGCTCACGTACCATTTCCGAGTAGGTTTGCATCCATTTCCCATGGGTGTCGTCATCGATGTAGCTGAAGGGGTCTGCCAGCATCGTGACGAGCTCTCTCGCGAGCCTGTGCGCCTTCGTCCTAGCCTTCCCTGAAGTTAGCCTGTCCCTTGCCCTTGTGTGTCCCTTGATGCATTCCTTGCACCTGTTGGAGCCGGCTACGTCAGGTGCATCGCACAGTAGGCAGCATACCGAGAATCCCATCTGCTCCATGGCCCTTCTGGGAAGCGACATGGTGGACGCTATTCGAATCGGGTTATGAGAGTCACTCGGATTCGAAGGCAGATAGTACCCCGAATCCCTCCAGTAGACTAGGCCCGCTGCCAAGGTAGCAGAGGACCCCTCGCCTGCTCCTGGAGTCCTCCGGGGTGGAGTTGCTATCGGTGGCGCACGCGCCCGTGCATCCATCGGCGAAGGCGATGTACACCCGGCCCTCCCTGTCAATGTGGAGGTCGTTGAAGTCTAGGAGGTTCCTATTGGAGCCCCCCACGTCTCGACAGTCCCCGCTGTTCAGGCATATGCTCCCGATCTGAACCGGATCGGCGGAAGCGCGAACCGTGTGGAACACCGGATTCGGGTCGAGCGCGTTCAGGCTGTATGTGACATACAGATAGTAGCTGATGTTGGCGTTGGCATAGTGCGCGTTGCCATCCCACGGGTCTCCATCGATGTTTGATTGGTTCAACTCGCTGCCATTCTCGCTTCCCAGGTAAGTTATCGCGATACGCCCGGGGTCGCCAGCATCGACTTGAGGGAAGGCTGTCGAGATCACCTGGCTCGGACTGATTCGTATGCTGGTCTGACTCCATGATTCGCCGGAGTCGGTGCTGATGGCCATGTATACACCCTCGTCTGAACCCGTCCAGATGTGATACGCATTCGACTGCGTGTCGGTGGCTACCTCCGAATTCTTCCTTGGGTATGGGGTGCCCTTGTCCTCGCCCATTGTCCGTTCGAACCACGTCAATCCGTTGTCCTTGGAAACGATGACAGTGGGAGTCTCGACCCTAGGTGTGACGAATACCGTGCCATCGGGTGCAGAGGTGATGGCCCCGTGGAGACCGCCGTTGGTGGTTGCCAGGCCGATGAGTTGCCCTCCGGCCTCGAACGTTGCCCCTCCGTCGAAGCTAGTGAAGCAGAAGATGCCGGCTAGTTTGTTGTAGCAGTAGTACACGGCTTGATCGTAGAAATTCTGGGATACCAGCCCTCCAATACCATACCCACTGCTGGTCCAAGGACCAGATGCGAGTTTGATGTGGTCGTTTATCGGAGTCGATCCGGAGTCATGCGGATTACCGACCCATGTGTCGCCGTCGTCGTCGCTCCAGCAGATCCAGGATGTCTCTAGGCCTTGCATCTGCACGTTGAATATCCGGTCAGTCACTGGGTCCACCCACCCATATGGGTCATTGGTCTGGAATGCACACAACGGGCCAGCCACGTCCTCCCATGATTCTCCGTGATCACATGAGCGCATGACCTTCTCGAAGGCGATGAAGAAGATGCAGCCGCTGGATGTCACGCCTATGCTGGGTTCGGCTCCGTCTTCGCCCACATCACTGAAGTTGAATACGAGTGGCAGAGGGATTTCGTCTACTGGTTGGCCATCTGGTCCTGTTACGAATACCCCAGAAGGCGGTTTTTCCTCCTCGGTTTCATTCACCAGTGCGTCGCCCTGCAGGCACCCAGAGAACGGCATCAGCATCAGCATCAGCGCGGTAGCCAGTGCCACTCTAGGGCGTTTCATAGACCCCTCCCCAAAGGTAGGTGACTTGAAGCCTGCTGATTATTAGCCCCTCTCCATTGGGGCGTTTCATGGATCCGGAAACCATCCACCGGAGGCGGTGGATAATTCTCGGAATAATGAGTTTGAGCCTAGTGATCACGCTTCTCAATAACGTCACTGTTAACGTCGCCTTGCCTGAACTTTCCAAGGATTTGGGCGCTGACAACACCGAATTGCAATGGATAATGGATGCATACGTAGTGGTGTTTGGTGGTTTGCTCCTTGTGATGGGTGCCGTTGGTGATAGGTTCGGGAGGAGGCATGCGTTGCTTGCCGGTCTTGCAATCGTCGGCTTGGTCTCAGCGCTTACAGCCCAGTATGCGAGTACCTCGGAGCAAGTCATCGGTGCTAGGGCCATGATGGGTTTTGGTGCAGCTCTAGTCATGCCAGCAACCCTGTCAGTCATTGTCGTCGTTTTTCCTCCTGAAGAGAGAGGTAAAGCCGTCGGCGTATGGGTAGGAATGGCAGGGATTGGGGCCCCCATCGGACTTCTGGTGGGGGGCTGGGCGGTGGAGAGTTTCGATTGGCGGGCTGTCTTCTGGATCAATCCGCCCATTATCGCACTGGCGATGGTCCTCAGCGTCCTACTGGTGCCGAACTCGAAGGACGAGCGAGAGGCTCCCATGGACCCAATTGGAGCAGTTCTGTCGGTAGGGGCGCTAGGATCGATTCTCTATGCGATTATCGAGGGCCCTAGTGTGGGTTGGACCAGTCCCGAAGTCTTGGGGTTGGGGGGCATGGGGCTAATCCTGGCCTTTGTTTTCGTGAGATGGGAGATGCGTGCGGAACACCCCATGTTGCCAATCGGGTTCTTCGAAAACAAGGGTTTCACCCTAGGCCTGGTTGCAATCAGTCTAGCTTTCTTCGTGATGTTCTCATTCATGTTTACCCAAATGCTCCACTTCCAATTGGTTCGAGGGCTTAGCGCATTTGATGCGGCGTTGAAATTCCTCTGGCTGCCACTCGGCCTGATGCCTAGTGCAGCGAACAGCGACAGATTATGCGAGAAGTTCGGGAGCAACAATGTTGTCTCGTTCGGACTAGTCCTGATCGCTACAGCAATGCTAATTTTTACAACTGTCGATGGAGAAACGGAGTATTCAATCCTAGCAGTCATATTCTTCCTGATTGGTGTGGGTATGGGTCTGACCATGGCTCCCTCGACCACGATGGTGATGGATTCAATTCCCGACGACAAAGCAGGGGTTGGGAGCGCGACGAACGATGCAAGCAGAGAGGTTGGGGGCGCCTTCGGTATTGCAATTGTGGGAAGTGCTGTGAACGAAATATACCAGAGGGAGATGGTTGTCCCCAATGGTCTGGAGTCGCATTCAGGGGTGGTCTCCGAGTCCTTTCCAGCTGCGATTCGAATCGGGAATGAGTTGGTCGCGCAGGGCAACGTACTGGGCATGGAGTTGATCGACAATGCGCAACTCGCCTTTGTTGAGGGAATGACTGGCGCTGCAACAATCTCTGCCCTAGTGGCCATAGTCAATGCAGTACTGGTAAAATTGTACATGCCAAAGAGATAGGCCTCGGGAAGGGATTCTATGCCTCTGCCATGGTGGATGGACAAGTAGTCAGAAGCCTATCTGGTCTTCGTGACCGCATTCTGGGTGTGCGCATATGACCTTGTACCTCTCCCTCTTTGGTCTCGGGATCTCCATCCTGCTACCACACATTGAGCAGTGGTGGGTGTGGGTCTCTGGCTCCTTCTTCTCCGTTTCCTCGATGTCCTTCAGATCGCTTAGGACGATCTCGGCCCCGGATGTTGTCCATCCTATCTGGTCGGTGTATTCGTCAGTCTCCTCTGACATCTTCTTTGCCCTCAGGCCGAGTTTGATCTTGATGCGGCCGCCCCTCTTCTTCCCTATCGGGGGCTGCCCTGGCTTGCCCTTCTTCGGTGCCGGTCTCCTCCTCTTGCCCTGTGGCCTGCCCTTCGGTGCCGGTCTCCTCCTCTTGCCCTGTGGCCTGCTCTTAGGAGGGACGCCCTTTGGGGGCCTGTTCGGTGGTGGTTGAGTTGGAGATGGTGTTGGAGCGGGTGCGGCCGGTGGCGGAGGTTTCGCTGCTGGTGCTGGCTTGGGGGGCGTTGTTGGAGCGGGTGCGGCCGGTGGTGGAGGGGGTGGAGGAGGAGATGGTTTGCTACCCTCGTCAGCCATGATATCGAGTGTAGGAGAGGCGGGTTCCCTTTGAAAGAATCGGGGAGTGGTGCGTCTCAGGCGGGATAGGTCACCAAAGAGTGTGCTTGCACTGGGGCTATTGCCTCCCTGGCACCAAGTCCATCCAGTTCAATCAGAAATAGAGCCCCTAGGACGATGGCCCCTGATTCTTCACAGAGCCTTGCGCATGCTGAGATTGTCCCTCCGGTTGCTAGCAGATCGTCGATGATGAGCGCTTTCTGGCCGGGCTCGATAGCGTCTTCATGCATCTCAAGGGCATTCGAGCCGTACTCGAGCGAGTACTCGACCCTTCGCGAGGGGGCTGGTAGCTTCCCTGGCTTCCTGACCGGAACGAAGCCGCAACCGAGGCGATCCGCCAGAAGCGGGCCGAAGATGAAGCCTCGGGCCTCGGGGCCCACGACTACATCCGGTCGCCAACCCAATTTATTGAGGTCCTCGGCAAACTGATCGGTAATGGAAGAAACCAGACCAGGTTCACCGAGGACCGGTGTGATGTCCCGGAACATGACCCCTTCTATGGGGAAGTCCGGGACGGTCCTAATTGCATTCTCGAGTCTGCGCGTCAAGTCGTTGGACATGCTCACAGCTCCTATGGGTTCGAAACCGCCCGGTTTCCCGGGCTGGGCTTCGGTTCTAGTCCTCAGTCAATGGTTACAGTTCCGTAGAACAGGATCATCGCCACTGCGAGACCCCACATCACGATGCTGATATCCTTGTGCTTCCCTGAAGCAGCGTTAATCAGCACGTAGGTGATGATCCCCCATGCGATTCCAGCTGCAATTGAGTAGGTGAACGGCATCATTACCATCGTCACGAAGGCTGGGATCGACTTGCCCATATCTGACCAGTCGATGTCGGCTGCCTGCCTCATCATCATCGCACCGATGATGACTAGAGCGGGTGCTGCAGCGAAGGTTGGAATCTGCTTGAACAGACCTGCGAGGAGTAGTCCGGAGAGCATCAGAACACCGACCGTGACGGCTGTTAACCCGGTCTTTCCTCCTTCCTCGACCCCGGCTGCGGACTCGATGTAGGTGGTCGTGGTGCTGGTTCCGAAGGCGGCGCCGATTATGGTTGCTCCAGCGTCCGACATGAAAGCCTCGTCAGAGTTGTGAAGCTCGTCGTTCTCATCGACGTAGCCAGCCTGGCGACCGACGGAGTACAGCGTCCCTGCGGTGTCAAAGATATCGACGAAGAGGAATGCTACCATCACCATGAAGAAATCGGCGTACGAGACCCCGTCTCCAAGGTCTCCTAGACCCGCGCTTCCGAATGCGGCCAAGAAGGACTCCTCCGGGAAGTTTGCTACATCTAACAGCTTGCCGGCGTCGAACGTGACTGATTCGACTGAATTGTATGGATCCGAAGCTCCTAGTATCCACCCTCCGACGATTGTGGTTCCGAGGATTCCGTAGACTATTGCCCCCTTTATTCCTCTTGCCATCATTGCAGTAATCGCAATTAGGCATATCATTGCCCAAACCTCGCCGTTGAGGTGGTTAGCACCGTCCAACTCGTGCGTGAGTTGTACTAGCGTAGCGCCGTCGTCTATGATCCAACCCATCTCCCTGAGGCCGATGATGGCTAGGAACATCCCTATTCCAGCACCAGTAGCAATCTTGAGGTCGGTCGGAATCGAGTTGATCATCGCGGTCCTAGCTCCAACCTGAGGCAGGGAAAGGATGAGGAATAGAATTCCCTCAATGAAGACGGCGAATAGTGCCATCTCCCATCCTATACCATTGTCTCCCAGGACAATGGTGAACGCGAAGTACGCGTTCAGGCCCATGCCCGGTGCCAAGGCAAACGGTAGGTTCGCCCACAATCCCATGATGACGCAGCCCACGAATGCGGCAATAGCCGTCGCAAACAGCGCATCATCGAAAGGTATTCCCGTTCCGTCGGGCATGAAGCCCAACGAAAGCATGTCGGGGTTGACGAACAGGATGTACGCCATTGTGAGGAACGTGGTTAGGCCCGCCCTCAGCTCTCCCTCGAAGGAACTACCTTTCTCTGTATATCCAAAGTAGTCATCCAATTGTTTTACTTCCATTTTTACACCTTATTTTCTTTTGTAGTGGTGAGTAATCACTCACCTAGTTGGTCGAGTGACACCACGGCTTATGTATAATACGCGAAAATATCCAATATCTGTGGTTGGGTTGAGATTTAGGAAATCTCCAGAGTATCGTTGTTGGATGGGATATGGACCTTTGTTTCCTCTCCAATATCTTCTGCTAAGGCTTTGGCTGCTGATTCGTCAGCATGGAATATTACCACGTGTGAGGGGCCGCAGTCGCTAGCGAATTTGCAGAGGGAGGGGTGGTCGGCGTGGTTGGAGAGATCGAACTTGTCTATCTCTAGTGGGATCCGGGTCTGCTTTCCGAAAATGGGCAGGGAACCGAGCTCTAGCAGCCTCCTTCCTCCGGACCCCTCTGCCTGGTAACCAGTCAGCAGGATAGCATTGGAACCATCATGCCTCAGCCTGTTCAGGTACCACAAGGCAGGCCCCCCATCCAGCATCCCGCTTGTCGTGACAATCACATCCGCCCCCAGTGCCTTCTTCCTGTCCGACTTCCCTGTGACCCTCCTGGACCATCGGTAAGCTGCCTCCATCGCTCGGGAGTCCTGGATGAACTCCGGGCATCCAAGCCATTCCCTGGTAACCCTCGTACCCATCCCATCGTAGTGGACATCAAGGGTCGGTGCCTCTCTATGGAGAATCCGGAGGATGTCCTGCCCCCTCCCTGAAGCGAACGCCGGAACCAGAGCTACGCCCCCCCTGGAGACGACTTCCAGAACCCTGGAGACGAACCTCGCCTCCTCCTCCGCTCTATCCGGGTGCGTCCTCCCCCCGTATGTTCCCTCGAGGCAGAGTATATCGCAATCCACTGGGGTTGCCTTGGGTGCGTTCGGGCTATCCCTTGTGTCAATGTCCCCCGTCCACAGGATTGTTGCGTCTGGGGTCTGGATCTCGATCATGGCAGCACCGGGAATGTGTCCAGCGGGATGGAGCCTGCATTTCCACTCGCCCACATCGAACCACGTGTCGAACTGATGGGGGATCCACGAGTCGAGTGCGACCTCCATGTCCCTCTTGTCCCAGGCGAGTGGGTATCCTTCGATATCGGAGACTTTGTAGGTGTCAGCCCACATTATTTCCGAAACCGCTGCAGTAAGGTCAGTGCCATGGAGCATAGTCCCATGGGATGTGAGCCATGGAGCCATCCCAATGTGATCTATGTGAGCATGGGTCATTATGGCGTGTTTCACCGGGGGGGCTTCAGAGGGGTATTTCGGGGGCCTCGTTGGGGCTAGGCCATAGTCGATGAGAAGCCTGGTGCCAGCGCTGTCCTCTATGACACAACCTACGTTCCCCACCTCCCTTGCTCCTCCTAGGAAATGTAGCCTTATTCCTTCGTTGGGGGGGTTTTTCGGATACGGTGAGGATGACCCTGCCGTGTAGAGCACCACGAAATTTGTTCGGGGGCAGGAGGGATATGAATGGCACCCCCCCAACCCCCCTATTTCCTATGGAAAGGATATAGAACTCAAACGGGATCTTTCAGGAGTCTTGTGTAACCATTATAGAACGCAAACCGAAGACCTTCAAATGGCTGTTTTCACCATAATAAAATAAGATAATAATCCTTTATTTCACCGGAAGACTTTGTGTATAGTGGAAACATAGGGGTTGGGGGGTAAGTTTGAGGTGGGACTCTACATGCCCAGCATCATGGCCAGGCAAATCGACACAGTTTTCGTGGTCGATGAAGATCGTTGCTTCGGTTGTGCGGCCTGTGTCGGCCTGTGCCCGGTGGACGCCCTCTCTCTCGAAGGCCTCTTGGTGTTCGTAGACGAGTCAAGTTGCACTCACTGCGAACACTGCATCCCAGCTTGCCCGGTACACGCACTCTCCCTTTCCGTCGAGAAAACAAACCCTGTCCACGGTGTGCTTGCATGACCCGAATTACCATTTTAGGAGACTCCCTTGCTGCCCTTAGCGCTGCTCACCACATGCTCGATAAAATTTCAGAAGCAGATATCCACATCATCACAGAGAGAGCTGAGGTCGGGCTGATCGGAGAGGTACCAGGCCTAACCCCTTCATGGCCCCCATGCTCCTCGCACTGGATTTCGGAAATGGCTTCCCAGACCCCAAACGAAGAATCTACAGCCGTGAGGGGGGCGTGGTTCCTCAAAGCACTGGGAATACAACTTTCGAAAAGAGGTTGTACATTTCACCTTAGAACCCGGGTCACAGCAACTTCGGAAGCCGAGGTACGTTTCGTGGGGGCAGGCCCAATGGGAAGCAGTACGATACCGTTTGACCATCTCTTGGACCTCCGGCCGACCGGACAAGAACTGGGACAATGGCACGGGCTCGTCTGCCGCACAGAGGATGCGCCCGAAGCCAAGCTGTCAGGAAGCAGATCCGACGGAACAACAGAGGTCTGGACCAAGGACGCCCCCGAACGCAACAAGACCACCTTGCAGGAGATGACATGGATGGGGGAGGACCCAACATCTTTCATTTCCAATGAAGTAGAAGTAGGAATGCAACTAGCGCAGACGATTGTTGATACAATAATACACCCCGTTGAACAGTAGGCGAGTAGAATGGGCATAGTCAGTGAATACATGTGCGACAGGACCCACGGCACCAGGCACGCGATCGTTATAGACCCAGCCGACCAGACTCCTGACATCGCAGCTAACCGCGCCCTGGCCGCGGCTCACGCAGGCTCCAGCATGATACTGGTGGGTGGGTCCACAGACACAGACATGGAGAATGTACATGCCACCATTGTTGCGATCAAGGAGGCGCTGGAACTCGTGTCCTGGGCAGCAAGTCAGGACTCAGACGCGGATGCTGGCTCGGGAGAAATCCCAGTCGTCCTATTCCCCCAAGGTGCAACGGCATTGTCCCCTGCAGCGGACGGAATCACGTTTATGGTGCTCATGAACTCGATGGACCAACGCTTCCTCATCGGAGAGCAGGTGAAGGGGGCCCCCTTCGTCAAGGAGGCAGGCATCGAACCAGTTTCAATGGGGTATCTGATATGCGAGCCTGGAGGCAAGGCCGGGCAGGTTGGCAAGGCAGACCTCATTGGACCCCAACAAACAGAGAGGGTGGCAGCATATGCCATGGCAGCGCAGTTCCTGGGCTTCAGGCTCTTCTACCTCGAGGCGGGAAGCGGCGCGGAGTACCCCGTTAACCCAGCTTTGGTCAAGATTGCACGAGAGTCATGCGACCTCCCGATAATTGTCGGAGGTGGCATCAGGGACTCACACGCTGCAAGGGCCGCTTCAGAGGCCGGTGCCGATTGGATCATCACAGGCAATATCACAGAGGAGTACGATGACGCCAGTGAGCTCCAGACGGTTCTGACAGACCTGATCAGCGGTATCGCCTGACGAGCAAGACGCAGGCACCCTCATACCGCACCCCCTTGGTGCGTTATCGTGACCGAGGCCATATGCCCCTGCTGCAACTCCGGGATGGGCGTCCAGGGGGATGTCGTGGACGGGCACATGCACTACTGTGGTTCCTGCAGAGGAATCCTAGCTAGCGATCGGTGGATGAATTCAAACATGAGGCAGACCAACCTGAGGAATCTGCGGAAGGGGGTTTTCGACGGCCAATCAGCGGGATACCGTTGCCCTGCATGCCAGGGGGAGATGGTGAAGGGACCGGTCACGACCAACCAAGGAGCCACAATAGAAGTGGACGGATGTCTGAAGTGCGGCTCTCTATGGTTCGACAACAGGGAGATTGAGCCGTTCATCCCCGATATTAGGGAGAAAGCAAACCTCCCTGACGATTCAAACCCCATCCTCCCGGTTATTTCGGGCGGGGTGCATGTCGCGAAGGAGATGATTGCGAACCTCTTCGGTGCGGTTGGCTCGTTCACCGCTCGAAAAAGGGATGACTCGGAAGAGTGACACCCACGTCACGAGTCCGAAACGAGCCGGTCAATCTGCGCTTCCATATCCAGGACCAGAAGCAGGAGCTCCTCCTCGTTCCTTAGGAGCCTTGCATTCTCCTCTTGAAGCTCAGCTAGTCTGCCAGACTCGGCCTCGGCGCCTTTTCTACGCGCCTTCTCATTCTGCACCAGCCCCTCTAGCTGCCTGACCCTTGAGTCGGCAATGCGGAGCTTCTCCTCGAGGTCGCCCAACAAGGCCCCATCGATACCTCCGCTCTGGGAGGTCAATTTCGACTCCCTCACCCTCCGTCTGAGGTTGGCGGCATCCCCCTCCAGCCGGATCATGTCATCCCATCTGGAGACTACCTCATCCACCAGCCTGGAACGAGGAATGTCTGCCAAACGCTCTCGCAGACCCCTCACCTCGTCCTCCGTTGGGGTGTTCACTGTCATACGAACTCGGAATGAACCAAACCGGCGCTCACTTGAACCTTGAGGAACTAGTCACCCGCTTCGGTTAAATCAGGACCCTATCTCGGCCGCGCCATGAAGGCATTCAGGGCGCACGGGGCATACAGGGCAGGCAAGAGGGACCAACCATTCTCAGTGGACCTTGTAGCGAGCGATGAAGACGATGCCATGGAGAGGGTCCTCTCAACCTTCGGCAGCAGGCACAGGGTCACTAGGAGATTCATCATGGTAGACGGCATCGCCGAGATCGATCCTGCAGATTCGACCGCACCCACAGTTGTAGCCCACTTCGGGCCAACGGAAAGGTCAGCGCCTGCTTCCAAAACAGAGGAAGAGTGACCCAGACCACGCAAAACCTCCCATGATACTGGGCAATTCTGAAAGGTGACGCGTCTGGAGGACATTCACATGAAGAAGTGGCTGATGAGGCAATATTGGCGCATTCAGCAGAGCCAGGCAATAATCGGGCTGGGCTTCTGGACGGCCACCATAACCCTCCTGGTGTGGCCCTACGTATCGTGGAGATTCGCCTCAAACGAGACGCTCCTGCTCATCCCGATGACATATGTCGGCCTCATTGGAATCGCAACCGCGGTCCTCACCATCGTTCTTCTGGCCGGTTTCTTCTACGACGTGACCTTCGGTCTGTGGAGGGACCACATCACAGTCAACCAGGAGAGGAACCCATTCACCACATACAAGCTGAACCCGACTTGGGGGATCGTGATCGCACAAACCAACGCAATACTGAGGCGAGTAGCCCCTGAGGACGAGGAAATACAGAGGTACTGCAAGTTCGTCGATAGGATGCTGGTGTGGAACTCCAAGGAGGAGATTTGGGCCAGGGCCATGTCCTCATGGAAGGAAATCATGGGTGACGAGGACCCCTTCCTCTTCTACCTAGACGAGGAAGCCAGAAGGAACCTGGAAGAAGCAGCGGATAAACTCGAGGACTTCTAGAGGTCTCCGATGTCGTTCGACCCCCACGAGATAGTCAACATCGCCATTGATGCCGGACAAGCGATAATGGGGGTCTACGACTCTTCGGGGAGCATCGAGGTAGAGACAAAGAACGACGACACCCCACTGACCAAAGCCGATCTGGCCGCACACGACGTAATCATCCAAGGCCTCGCTTTGGCTGATCCCGGTGCGCCGGTCGTCTCAGAGGAGGGTAGAGTCGGCAACCCCCTTGATAGCGAACTCGCATGGCTGGTCGACCCACTTGATGGTACGAAGGAGTTCATCAAGAGGAACGGGATGTTCACGGTGAACATCGCACTCATGAGGAGGGAGGGGGACAGGTGGAATCCCATTTTCGGGGTCGTGCATGCCCCAGTGGCACGAACCACTTGGTTCGGCGGGAAGGCAATACCAGCCACGAGGACCACCGATGCTGCATCGGGGCCCATCTCTGTGAATGCCAATACCTCCACACCGGTGAGGCTTGTCGCAAGTGGAAGCCACCGCGCGGAAAGAGACGAAAGATTTGCAGACCAAATTGGCAGATACGACCTAGTGAGAATGGGGTCTTCTCTCAAGGCATGCGTCGTTGCAGACGGATCCGCCGACCTGTATCCGAGATTTGGACCCACTTCCTGCTGGGACATAGCAGCAGCCCACGCAGTGGTCGAGTCCGCTGGGGGTTTCGTCCTGGGTCCAGACTGTCAAACATTGGACTACGACTTAGTTGATGACGTGTTAAATCCATACTTCTTGGTTACCTGCAGTGCCGAGTGGAATGAGATTTGGTATCAGAATCAGGATTAAATGAGTATCTCGGCTCGGCGAGCCGTTCAGGTGTGGCCATGGGTAACAAGGTAGTTTGGCTGATTGGGCTCTCAGGAGCGGGAAAGACGACGATTGCAGAAGCTGCTGCAAAGAGATTCGGCGCAGAGCTCCTAGATGGGGACACAATTCGCGATTTCTTCTCCAACAACGACTTCTCGAGGGAAGGAAGGATGAGGCACCTTCTAGGAATCGCAAAGATGGCTACGCTAATGGCCAAGCATACCCCTGTGATATGCTCGTTCATCACCCCATACGAGGACGTGCGTGAGAGGATACTGGAAATCCTCCCCCAGAATTCCACTATGGTGCACGTGGCAACTTCGCTTGAAGTATGCGAGGACAGGGACGTCAAGGGCCTCTATGCCAAGGCACGATCGGGAGAGATTTCCAATTTCACTGGAATTTCAGACCCATTCGACGAGCCAAAGTGCGCACATATCACCCTAGATTCAAGCGGCGTTCCGGGCCACACAGTAGACGACATGGTCGAGATGCTCTCACACCTCTTCGAGAAGCCCAAGGCTGTTTTGCTTCCAGGTCGGTGGCAGCCACTGCACGTGGGCCACGAGTGGCTAATTCAGCAGGAACTCGACAAGGGAAAGAGAGTTGTCGTCGGCATTCGAGACACCCCTGTCACCGAATCGGACCCATACCCGGCCCATCTCCGTAAGCGCATGATCGAGCACAGGTACGCGGACGAGGATGTCGAAGCGTGGATAATGCCAGACATCGAGGCCGTGTCTTACGGGCGCAAGGTCGGATACGAGGTAAGGGAGGCCCAGGACATCCCTGCAGAGGTTTTCGCAGTATCCGCCACAGGAGTCCGAGGCGGCAATCGGGCAAACGTCACAGAACGAGTCATGGAGTTCATGATAGCAGAAGGTATCTGGGACGGAGAGTAGTTTGCCCTCAGACATTGTCAAGGGATTCGCACTAGTCCTCTGTTCTATTTTGCTCCTGCCATTATCATTGGACTTGATGCAGGATCACGATGACGTTGAGACGGAATATGAGAGGGAGTGCGACCTCCAGTACCGCGCATTAACCGGCAATGCCAGCTCACCCGACTGGGGTCTTTGCAGCGAATTGAACGAGGACCGGTCTAGGAAGGCAACCTTGTTCATGGCTTCATTGGGATTATTCGTACTAACCGGGCTCGTGGGAACGGTCATGGTGCTTCCAAGTAACGAGAACTAGAGATAACAGCGTCAGCGACGCCTTCATTGCACCCCTTGCATCCCGTGGCGTATGACTGAGCCTGACAGGGAAGAGCTTCAGCGTTTGGCCAAACTAGTCGAGGCCAACAGAGAGAGGCTCCAGGCACTCGAACAGCAGATTCGAAACCTAGAGGGGATCAAAATTGAACAGGAGCATGCGATGGAAGCACTCGGATCCATCTCTGAGGATGGAGCCAAGGGTGCGATGGTGCCTCTCGGTGCCGGTGTCCAAATAGTCGCAGACATCCCTGCAGAAGCAGGAGCAGTGGTAGACATTGGAAGCAGAGTCCAAGCCGAGAAGACGAGACCAGAGGCAATTGAGATACTCAGAAAGAGGAACGAGGAACTGAACGGAATAATCACATCAGTCAGGAAGGAACACGAAGAACTTGAAAACCACGTGGTTGCACTTGCAAACAGGTTCAATGAGATAGCCAATGGAACCCAAGCCCCTGAGGATGAAACCCCGCAGGAGACCAAGCAGAGCCAGGCAAATCAGCCAAAGCGCAGACCAAGGAGAAAGAGAGGCACAGAACTCACCCTGGATGATTGAGGATTTTCTATGGGGCTTTTCGATCGCTTTCGCAAGAAGGTCAAACAGGCCGATGACGATACGAGCATAATGGCGGAAGACGGTTCCGAGGAGGCCGATCAAGCAATTGCCGATAGAGAGGCAGCTCTCAGAAGATTGAACCAAGTAGTGGACCAACCCGAGGGGCCGTCAGAAACCGCAAGCGAGTGGGACGACTTCGACGATGAAGTATCAGACCCATTCTCTGGCCCAACCAACTCCAAGGAGAGGAAGCGTGTCGCTCGTGACCAAGCTACCAGGGAATCCCAGAAACCCACCGATCCGCCGTCGAAAAGAGGACTCATGGACTCCACCACGGGAAGGAGGCTGGTGGAGTCGGATTTGAAATTCGAAATTGACCTATCCGAATACCATACTAGCATAGGGGGGATGGTGATTAGCGGAGGCCCCGTATTGGATCTGATTCTCGAGGAGTTGGAGGACGAGCTACTGTCGTCCGACATGGGACATGATGCCGCATCGGAACTGCTAATCAGCCTACGTTCACACCTAATCGGCTCCAGAGTCAGCCGGAAGACACCACTTAGCGAAGTAGTGGAAAGAGCACTAAGGGGAGCTCTCCTGTCCCTCCTCAGAGCCGGCTACTGGGATTTTGACAGGACAATCAGGGATTTCGTAGCAGAGGGGAAACCCGTCGTCATCATGATGGTCGGCGTCAACGGGACAGGCAAGACAACCACTTCCGCAAAGATAGCCAAGAGGTTGGACGACCAAGGATTCGGTGTGGTGCTAGCCGCTGCAGACACCTTCAGGGCAGGAGCGATAGATCAGCTGGCGATCCACGCCGACCGATTGGGAATCAGATGCATCAAGAGCCAGCGTGGAGGGGATTCCGCAGCAGTCGCTAGGGACGCCATCGAAAGCGCCAGGGCCAAGGGTGACGATGTCGTTATCATAGATACATCAGGTAGAATGCAGAACAAGTCAAACCTGATGGAGGAACTACAGAAGGTGCATAGGGTGACCCAACCCCATCTCGTGATTTTCGTTGCAGACGCACTTGCTGGGAACGACGCAGTCACCCAAGCAACGGAGTTCCAGCGAAGACTGGCATTCGATGGAGCCGCACTTTGCAAACTCGACACAGATGCAAGGGGGGGGGCAGCGCTATCGATATCGCATGCCACCGGCCGGCCAATCATTCTAGCCGGAACAGGCCAGGGCTACGACGACATGGAGCCGTTCGATCCAAACTGGCTTGTAGAACAGATCCTTTCGTGAGCCAACAACCACCTCCTTCTTGAGCCTCATCCTCTGTGGCAGTACTAGATGACGTCTGAATCCAAGCCGACTGCCCTCATCGTCCACGAGAACCGAATCACTGCAAGTAGGCTGAAGTCGATTATGAGCCAGAGGGGCTGGGATTCCCGGATTTGCGACGATGGGGACAAGGCAGTCGACGAGTACGTCAAGATGAAGCCAGACATGGTTTTCATGGGCCTCAACCTACCGACGATGGATGGGCACGTCGCAGCCCTGGAGATACGCGAGAGTGACTCAGTCGCTCGTATAGTCTTCGTAGTTAGCAAGTCTCGATTAAACAAGGCAAACGACGCAGCCTACTCGGCGGGGGCCGTCTCCGTGCTGGTGACTCCCCTAACGAGAGCAGACGTAGATCAGAAGTGGGTCCTGATGAATGGCCCAATTCCCGATGCCCCCGGCCTAGCCGACCTGGACGACCTCTACCCTGATCTCGAAGAGGAGCCCCCCGCTCTCCCGCCCCTCCCCGACCTAGAAGCACCCGGGGGGTTCGAGGCACCCTCGTCTCCGATGATGCCCCCAGAACCCCCCAAACCAAGGAGGACGGGGCGGCTCCTCCCACTGCTGGCGCTGCTGATTGTTGTATCGATCGGCGTCGGTGCGGCATTCTACCTGGGGGTAATCGAACTCTAGCCCATGGAAAGGGCCCATTTCAAATTCTGTTTCCTAATCATTCAGAACCCCAACCAACTCAGAAGCACCGCCATCGAGGTCACACTCCCAGATTGTATGGACCTTCCATCCCATCTCCATGAGAGCCTCTTCCTTCCTACTGTCTCGTTCGACGTTCTTGTCAAACTTCTGGCCCCAATAGTCGGAGTTCGACTTGGGAAGCCCAAGATTGCACCGTGGGCACCGGTGCCAGAAGCAGCCGTGAACGAACACAGCCAACTTCCTCCCTGGAAACGTTATGTCAGGCCTGCAGACGTAACGCCCCCCCTCCCCATCTATTCTCCAATGGAGTCGATAGCCAGGAAAACCAGCAGTTCGAAGAGCTCTTCTGACGAATATCTCAGGCTTCGTATTGGTGGACTTGTTCGCTATCATCACATTGTGAACGGCGGGAGAAGATGCGCTCGGGACCTCCATGGACGACCTCTCTAATCCTATTTCTTAGGGCAGAGGTCCTGCCCCGCTGACTTCCCTCAGCCAATCCATTGACGAGCGGTAGTCAGCATCAGCCGATAGATCGTCTTCGAGCAGTAGCGCATGGGCAGCATCCCATAGGGCCCTTAGTGCCGGGACCCAGTCACCACCCTTGTCACGGCTCTCTTCATCGAACCTCCACGCGTCTGACTCGGTTCTGTCATGCACAACGAGCCATGCCCAGCCCATTGCCGATTCTAGGCCTCTTCCTTTCCTTGTCATAGAAACGGTGGACGCAACTCCATCGTCCGTTGCCTTCCTGACTAGCCTGTCAGCAAATGACAGGGGGTCTGGCAGATCAGCGCTCGCCCAGGGGAGCCTATCCAGCCTCATTGCCGTGCTAAGTGAGTCGTTCAATTCACGCAGGAAAGCCCCGAACCCCTGTTTTCTCTTCGCCTGGCGAGAGTGGATGCTCCCAGCCTCATCTCCACTCAGGTTGTACATCGTCTCCAGGATAGCCATGCCGTGTTCTTCCCATAGGGAAACGAGCACCGGGTGGCAAGAGGACTCCTCGAGCCTGATCACCTTGTCCTCGAGGTTCAGGACCACTCCGTCCGACCTCACATGTACTCCTCCCTCGATGGAGTCGAGGATGCAAGACAGTGCTCTCCGCTCATCCTCGGTACCTCCCATGTGGTTTAGGAAACCGGTTCTGTCTTCCTCTGAGAACCAGTTGTTTCCGACTACGAATCCGTCGGAGATCGAGTTCAGTATGCTGGCCCTACATGTACGTGAAACCACACCGTCCTCGAGGGACATCTTGAGCCACGTGCTCAGGACCTCTCCCAATCTCTCCATGCCCTCTTCTGGTAATGGCCTGTCCTCCGGCCATCCCTCTGGCTTCCACATCCAGGAAGCCTCGCAGACCTCCCCCAGTTTGTTTGGTGGCATCATCGAGACTGCTATGCTGCGAGCCAGGGGCTCATCGGTCTTCGCCAGAGCCGCTTGGGAGAGCCCGACCGTGGTCCCGTCCGAGAAATCCAGTTTGAGCCACCCCTCAGTGGTTTTAGAACCGGTGTTGACGATGTCCTCACTCAGGCCAGTAGACCACTTGCAAGTCCCTCCTTCCAGATCCACGGACGTGTTGCCGAGGGTCCAACTCACCCATTCGGGAGGAGGGGTTGGGTCGAAGCCGGTGAAGACGAACCCCCCGTCCCACGAGAAGAAGTACTGCCCGGCCTTGGCATGGTCATCCCACACTAGTAGCCTAAGTCTAGGGTGTTTGAAGTTCTGGATGCCGACCAGGTGCCCCGGCCGACCACTCCCCCTCTTCAGGTAGCTAGCGTTTCCATAGACGTCGCTCTTGAACACGGATACGGTGCTCAGGTCCTCTTCAGACGCCGCCAATAGGCTTCCAGCCAGCGAACGCGCGACGTCTCCGCCGCTCCTCTTTCCCATTCTCTTCTTGAGCCATCTGATGTCGTTCCTCTTCGAGGAGACAATTTCTAACTCTTTCAGAGTCAGGGCCATCGGGTCCTTCGAACCGAAGAGTGAGATCTTACCTAACTCCCCCACTATCTCAGGAAGAAACCCCTCTGGGTTATCGATAAGGGCCTCCAAACTCTTCTCCAGTCTTCTCTGGATCTCTTTCGATGCCTGTTTGATCCCCCTGACTCTCAACCTCTGCCTGCGGTTCTTGTCTCCGGGGAAACGGACTTCTGCAGGTGGCTTGGCCATGCTATCGAAACTCCCGAAACGAGACTCAGACTTGAGTTCGTCGGGCCACCCTATGACAAGTTCCTTCGACGGAAGGCATCCTTCTCGTTATCGCTCATATTTGATGGGATAATCAGAGTGTGCACATAACCACCCTCGATATTAGAGACATCATCTAGGCTCCCGGACGACACCCTCTGGTTGCCCGTGCCAACGTCGCTCAACAGTATCCCATCCCACTTTCTCACTTCAACAGGGTCTCCTTTGGACGCACCTCCCTCTTCGTGCGCCCTTTCCGCCATCCTATCTAGGATGGACACGGCTTGATCCGGCCTCATTGGTGTAGGCAAATCGAAACCCATGCCCGTCGGATCTAAGTCCAGGAGAACGAGAGTATGCAAACCATTACTACGATTCGACTCAATCATCTCGAGGGGGGAGGTAGCCAGATACTCGCCATAGGGGTAAGGTAGTGTGACTTGTCTCCCGAACTTGTACGACTGCAACCCTGACAGGGAAACTGCTAGTGCCGTGGCGGACATCCCTGGGACCACTTCGAAACCCACTCCCTCCTCCATGCACCTCGCCTCCAGATCGATGTGAGTGGTTGCCTGCATCGGGTCCCCTACAATCAGAAGTGCCACGGCCTCTTCACGAGCCTCGTCCAACAGTCTCTCCGGGCTCTCGACAGATGGCCTCATCAGCCTCTCCCAAGTCCCCAACACCTCCTCTAGCCGTTCCTCCTGATCAGATGGGAGAACCGCAGTGTAACCCTCCAGGTACCTCTTGCTGCAACCTCTTGCGATACTCTTGGCTCTCTCCGTAATGTGACCTAGGTCACCTGGGCCAATACCGATCAGCCACAGACCGGGAGACACGTCCTTGGATGCCATCAAAACCCTCTCGTACTCTAACGCACATCAATCTGATTGTGCGTAGAACTTCAGGCGAAACGATCCTTTCTGGCCCAACTTGATCCCAGAGTAGTACTCGTCCTTCCTTGAATCGAATGGGTCCATGGAGTAAACCAGGTCCTTGCTGTAAGTTTTGTACAGGTACTTCACCCACAGAAGCCCCCTATTACCTCCAGCAGAGAGGAAGTCTCCTCCCGAGACTCTCCCGATTTGTCCGAGAACTGCCTCCACATCTTTGGAGAACCCAAGCACTCCGGTTTCCATCACCACGAAAGAACCGTCCTCGAAGCGTTCCCAAGCCACCATGTCGTTGATGTCCATCCTAGTGCAGTCCTCACATCCGTTCAGATCAACCGTCACTTCGCCATGCTCACAGTTTGGGAACATGCTAGACATGAATTGGAAGTAGTTTCCACTGCACGGGTCTCCGATTACCATCAGACTCTTCCCCTTCGCCCGAGCCATCTCTTTCGCAGCTCTGAACAGCCTCTTTGTTCGGAAGTAACGCCTAATCGGGGAAATCAGAACGCTCCGTATCACTGCCCTCTTGCCTCCGTCATTGTGAAGCGATGATGCCCACCGGCACTTCAACGTGATGCGCCATCTGAGGGTCCCGAATCGCGCTGTCGAGGAGAATTTGACCCTGCTAAGAGACAGGGGATGGCTAGCACCGGGGATGAGGGTGCTCTCTCACGAAGATGGCGAGCACAGGCTGGTCCCCCTGGATCCAGGCGCTCCGATTGAAATGCCCGCCCCATTCGATATCCACGAGACAGTCCTCCTCGAGGGATCGTTGGACAGCAGGGTGGACCCCAATTGGCGGAATCACCTCGCTTTGCTGGTAGGTGAGGAAGAGGTAGCGGCATTCGGGGAGGATTGGCCTTCTTCACACGAGTTCATTTCAGACATGATGATTGTCAGAATCGAGAACAATCTAGAGAAATACACTCCACAGATAGCCGAGGCGAAACTCCTCGCCCACCCCCATATCAGGCTCGTGCTCAACGACGAAGGCGTCCAAGGAGAACTCAGGATTCGCGAGCTCACACCCATAGGTGCTAGGGTGGGAGGCGAGATTGTCACAGACAACATCCCAGACTCGGTAGGCAGCACGCGGGTACTTGTTAGGGAGTCCGGCAGGGCCATTGCCTGCGATCCAAACAAGGCTTACTTCTCCACCAAGCTCCAGTCAGAGAGGCTAGAGACACTATCGCTCGCCAAGGAGTTACGACAACTACTCGACCGACCAATCAGCGTCTGCGATCCATTTTGTGGGGTGGGGCCGGCTCTTGCCACCCTTCTCGCTGAGCCGGATTTGATCGGGCACGCTCTGGCTTCTGACCTCAATCCAGAGGCAGTGAGGCTCCTCCTAGACAACCTTAGGAGGTGGGATCGCAGGAACTATCCATCAGAGCCTTTCCCAATTTCTAGAGTCTTTGAAGACAGAGTCATCGGAATTGCAGATGCTACCCAACTCTGTGAAGACCACTCACTTGTTGGGTATTGGGATTTGGTCATAGTCAACCTCCCACATCGAACAATCGAACTCCTCCCCTCATTGGTGCCCCTCCTCAATCGCTCTAACCCTTCAATGATCAGGGGGCGGGTGATAGTTTCCGAGAGCGAGATTGGGGATGCCAATGAAGAGATTAAGCGTGCATTGCCAAACCTCATTCAGGGGCTCCCCGAACCTTCGCTCAGAATCAAGAGGGACTACAGCAGCACTCTCAGGTTATGCTCCTTCGAAGCTTGGATTTCTCCTGAATGATTTCGCACCATTCCTAGTAGCAGAATAAGTGAGGAAAAAGCCCTCTAGATGGGGGACTGAGTGGCGCCCCGACCGGGATTTGAACCCGGGTCGCAGCCTCGACAGGGCTGCATGATAGGCCACTACACTATCGGGGCCGGCCCTCTGTCGAGTTTGCCTCCCTTTTTCAAGGTTTGAGGGGGCATTATTGATGGCCCAGCCGCACACAGGCGCTGCATGGGAGACGCTCGAGCCGTCATCGACGTCATCGATAATGGGGGCCAGTGGACACATAGAGAGTGGAGGATGCTACGTTACCTGGGCGTGGATACGCAGATTCTTCCAAACAATACTCCAATCAATGAGATTCGTGATCTCGATGGACTAATCTTGTCTGGGGGGGCGGCCCGGGTCGGCCTTACAGGGGAGTTGGGAAATTGTGCTGAATACCTCTCCTTGGAGGTGCCGATTCTCGGAATCTGCGCCGGACACCAGTTCATGGCCCGGCACTACGGGGGAGATGCGGGAGAGGCACCCAAGCCCGAATTCGGCGCTGCAACCATTTCCCTAGTGGACGGCGGGGGCCCCCTCTTCCAAGGAACTCCTCCCGAGCAGACCGTCTGGGAGAGTCATAACGACGAGGTTACCGTGACTCCACCGGGCTTCATCGTGGTGGCCCAAAGCGAGTCCTGCGAGGTTCAAGCTATGCAGAACTCAGATCTGAACAGATTTGGACTTCAGTTCCATCCAGAGGTCAACGACACCGAGTTTGGATCAAACATCTTTGAGAACTTCGTTAGGATATGCAAATCTTCCGAATCCGCATAGGACAGGTTGAAGAAGGCCCGGCAGGTCGCCGGCTCGGTAGCAATGAAGGGCGATCAGAACATCCTACACAAGTGCAGGAACTGCAACAGAACCGATAAGAGGTCATACAACCCTACCTCGGATGAGCAATGCAGCCATTGCAATTCCCCAATGGATCCACTCGAAATTCGCTATAAGTGCGTAAATTGCGGCCACATGGCTTGGGCGGAGGCCGGCTCAACGGGCAAGTCCTGCCACAAGTGCGGGTTTCGCATATTTGTCAAGCCCCGAAAGGACGGCATGGCCAAGGTCCTGAAGGCCGAGTGACAATCGCGGAGTTCAAGTCCCGCCTCTCCCCCATCAATCTATGGCGAGTTGGCTCGAGACAGAGGCACCCACTAGGTTCGAAGAACTGGCGGTGCCGGAGGCGGTTCATCAGGCCCTCCTATCCACCAGCACTTCTGCTGACCCACCACACCTACTAATCACCGGTCCAGCCGGTGTCGGCAAGTCAGCATGCTGGAGGCTGTTCGCGAGACAGATACTCGGTCCGGGATGGAAGTCCACCACGCACATCCTCCAGGCTCGTGACCTAGTCAGGCAGAGGGGTGCCATGGCTACTTTCGAGGAGTTCCTCAGGCCAAGCGGCTCCGAAAAGGACACACTTGCAGGGAGGACCAGCCTAGATGCCTTCGACAGAGGCATTTCCACATCCCACTCCGAAGAGGTAGCTCCAGCAGGCTCAGAAGTGGAAGTCAAGGCCGGCGACATCCCGATTAGTCGTTTGATAGTCATAGAGGACGCCGACTACTTGGGGCACATTCGTCAGGCATACCTCAGAAGGATGATGGAAACCGTGGGCGCAGCCTCTAGGTTCGTACTGATTGCCCGTGCCCCATCAAGAATCATCGATGCCCTCCGATCTCGTAGCCAGATGATCAGAATCCCCTCTACAAAAAGGGAAACCATCACTTCAACCCTATCTGATATTGCCAAGAGGAATAACTGCGAACCCGCCGATGGAGTCTTAGAAGATATCGCATACATCTCAGATGGAAACCTGAAGAAGGCCATTTTCACTCTCGAGCTACTTGACATCAGAGGACTTGCTTCGGACAGGTCATCGGTTCACAAGATGGTTCAGGCATCAACTCTCCAAGCAGGTAGGAGGCTGGTGGAGTTGGCCATCAGGGGCAAGGTTGTGGAATGGAGGTGGGAAAACCGCGGAGGCCGGAACAAGAAAGTACTGTCGGGTGCAATGGCAGGGGTTGATGATCTCATGAACAACCATGGTCTTGATGCCACAGATCTCATCTCACAGATTCATGGTGTGATAGTGGGTAGGAGAATGAGTGTCCCGCAATCTCTCAGAGAGGAGATGCTCGATGCGTTATCGGAGTGCGATGTAGGGCTGCAAAGATCCACCTACCCCCGAATCCACTTTGAGAGGTTCCTACACCGAACTGCAATCGCAGGCAAGCACCACGGCTTGTCAATGTCATGATGGCGGGCGCGGCAGGATTCGAACCCGCGGTCCCCGGCTTAGGAGGCCGGTGCATTATCCAGGCTATGCTACACGCCCGCTCCCGCGAGCACGCCCGCTTGAAGAAATGTGCCCCGAAAAAACACACCACAAACATCCTGTTATCCGATGCCATCAAGCGCAGAAAGCACCCCGAGAGAACGTGGCGAGTAACACCTCAGACCTCCCCAATCCGTATGGAGAAGACGCTTCCTTTGGGCAGACAACCGAAACCGCCCTCACTCGAAGAGTCAGAATTAGGGATTCACAACGAGTTCTGTGGACTAGAATTACCTCCATAAGATGGAGTGGGTGGACTAGAACGACAATCTCGGCAGCAGCAATACTTGCCACCGCTCTATTTGCCTCGGGGTGGGGTGAAGAATACCTCTTGGTGGGCGTCTCACTCTTCGCGATTCAAACTATCCTTTTCTTCCCTGCTTTGCTGGCCTCGTCCTTCGCTAAGATGTCTGCTAGGGACAGGCTTCAGTTGAAAATTGGTAACAACCGCTCAATGGAAGCGTACCCTGGAGTAGAACGAATCCTCAATACCCTTCATGAGAGGACTCTGAGGGAGAGGACAAGGACTCTATGCGCCGCTCTTGCAGCGGGGGCTCTCAATTCGGTTGACAACTTCGAGACTGGTACCGTTTTGACATCGATACTTTACGGACTGGCCCTTTTCCTGGGCGCTATCTCGTTGATCAACACGCTTCAGTTGGAGCGCAGAATTCCAATGATCGACACGGACTTCCCTCTACTTTCCATGCATGCTCCCACACTCCATGAGAGCACCCTGGATCGGGTGCTATCCGATTTGGTCGTAGCCCATTTGGATCCAGAGACCGCTGGAGCATGGGATGATTGGGTAATGGGTTTGGAGAACAAGGTCCGCTCCAACCAGACCCCAGAATCTGCAGTTGAACACCTACTGCGCGTCCTTCACCTCAACCATCTAGGTCTTTTGGATAATGAAAGACTGATTTCCGAGTCCAAGAGGGTGTTTCGAGTAGCTGCAATCGACGATCTGAATAATGAAGAGTCGAAGTTCTGCTACAGAACCCTCCGAAGGCTAATGGCGCACACAAGGGCATGGCAACCTGGTCTTTTCAGGCTGATAGACCGACTCGAAGATGCAGCACTCAGAGGACACTCATCGCTAATTGAGAACTCATGGAGACTAGATCTCGATCTCCCTCCAAGATGCTCCCAAGGGCAGGGTGATTTGTTCGTAATGGTTCACAATCATTCTGGAAAGCCATCACAGGTTGAGGTCGACATTATTGCTGCCGATGGGGAACCCCATCATCAGACTCTCAGACTAAACCCACCAGTTTCCAGACAACCCAAGAAACCTGCGAAGATAGGGGAGGAGGGGAATGATATTGTCGATGTTCTAGGTAGGCTAATCGACAACTGCCTGGTCTTGTGGATTGGCTTGGCATGGCCACAGGGGTCAACAGGTTCCAAACCAGTACAAGTCAACCTAAGAGAACAAAATGGGGGGACTCTCTCATCTTTCGTAGTTCAGACCACCCTCTCCTCGGGCTTCAACCCAGAAGGAGCGACTGAGAAGATGCTGGATGCCGCGGCAGCAGTCAGACGGATCGCTATTTCAGTAGCGGAGTGATAATCCGGAAGGACCCCCATAAAGCGTCACGTTCTTGTGATTGGGACCTCTGGCACATAGAGAAAGATGGAGTCCAGAGAAGTAGTCATCATCGGTTCGGGTCCCTCGGCGCTTCGCGCAGCGATAGCCTGCGCAGACGGGGGGGTTGCCCCCTTGATGATAGATGAACTAGGCATCGGCTCCGCCTCGGGTTCTCCACCAGTAGCCGGACTCGCAGCCTCGATTGACGAATTGAACTCGGCGGCTCACACGGAGGATACTCTCGCAGCAGGTGGCGAGTTGTGCAACGAGTCTACCGTTTCTAGGACTTGCAATGAGGGTGTTCCAACACTTGCTGAGTTGGAGAGGTGGGGGCTGGCTCTTAGGCGTAGGCAGGGGGGTCTGCCACATGCCGCCCCTGCTCCCGGGCACCAAGTACCCCGGCTAACAGGCTGTGGGGACTCAACTGTCAGGGAAGTTACCAGAGTACTAGAAGAGCAGACGATCAAGCGAGGGATACAGAGGAACGCCGACTACTTGCCCCTCTCCATAGTATCAGACAACAATCAGGTTAGAGGCATAGTCACTCTGAATATATCTACGGGACGAATCGAACCATTCCAGACAAAGGCTGTAATTCTGGCGACTGAGGGTCATCAAGGCCTGTGGTCAAGCCCAAGCGAGGGACCGGGAACCGGCTCAGCTCTTGCAATATCCGCTGGAATAGAAATGAGGGGGATGGAAACCACTCCCAGACACCCACTAACTATCAGGGACTGTGGAATCCACATTCCCATGGATGTTCTCGGCTCGGGTGGCAGAATAAGGAGGGAAAACGGGGACGACATCGGTCCAGAGGAAGCACTCGGGGGGGAGCCCTGTGTGCTCGATTTGAGAGCCATTGATTCCGATGCTAAAATTTGGTTCTCCCAGACATCACAACGGATCAGGGACAGAATAGACCTTGACATCACAAGGGACGTAATCCCATTATCTCCAGGTGTAGCGTATACTACAGGAGGAGCACCCTGTGATCATGAGGGAAGAGTAATTTTCGAGGAACAAAACACAGAGGGCTCATCAGCGGGGCTATGGCACACTGGGCTATATGCTGCTGGGAGGAGTGCCCATACCGGAATGCACGGGAACTCTCCACTCCCCGGAAACCTGCTACTGGATGACTTAGTTTCTGGAAAGGCCGCTGGTACCCACGCCGCTGGATGGGCTCCAAGCACCCAATTCGGGGGGTCTACCCAAATCGATCAAGCCGTCCAGGAAGCATCGAACAGGATCTCTTCAATCAGAGAAGGAGAGGGTGCCACCGTTGGGAATTTCGCCTCTAAATTATCTGCCGCGATCTCGGCCAAGGCTTCCTCCAAGGAGGCAGCATTGGTTGAAATCAGAGGCATGAAAGACTCCGGGTTCAGACTCGTCGACACCTCGGCAGTCATGAACACCGAGATGGTGGAGGCCCTCCGATTGCATGGGTTGGCCTCAGTTGCTGAGTCAATCCTAACCTCTGGGTGATATGGTGGAAGAAGATCCCAGCATCTTCACGATGATAATCGAAGGGGAGATTCCTTGTCACAAGATCTACGAGGACGACTTGGTTTTCGCATTCCTAGACATCAATCCATTCAGTCCGGGTCACACACTAGTTGTTCCCAAGGAAGCGACTAGAACGCTGGACAAGTTGAGCGATGAATCGGCAGGGGCGCTGGGCAGGGTCCTCCCTAGAATTTCAAGGGCAATAATGAGAGCCACCGGGGCTGAAGAGTTCAACGTGATTCAGAACAACGGCCCAAACGCATTCCAGAGCGTTTTCCACGTGCACTTCCATATCATTCCCAAGATGGAGGATGGCAGAGGGCTTTCCTTCCCATTCAAGTCCACACCAATAGATCACGAGGAAGCAGCAATTATGGCCTCGTCAATTAGAGAATTATTGGATTAACCACTCTCAATAATCAAGACCTCAAACCTTCTCGGAACACCGTGCCGGATATGCAGGATGCACCCAATATCGAACCAGAGCTATCCAGTGGAGCAATGAAACTCAGAAGAAAAAAACTTGACCGACTGCCTTGGGATCACACCGGTAGACACCCGGGGAGCCCATTCTTCTGGCAGATAATCCTCCTAGTGATGGGAGTCGGCCTACGGTATATTTTCAGGAGAAGCCAGTATGACAAGATCCCCGAATTCGAGGGCGGCAGGGTCCTCTCAGCCATCCATCTAAACGGTCTGGTTGACCCCTCAACAATGGTCCATTCCCAGGATAGAAGAGTCATTTCCATGGGCAGACATGACTTGATGACTATGCCGTTGATTGGGTGGGTCTCTAGGAGAATGGGATCCCAACCAGTAATCAGGAAGTCAGAGATCGATAACGGGGTTTCGGATGAAGAGTATGCAAGAAAAATCAACGACAGGACCCTGTTGACCATGACGAACTGCATCGCATCGGGACACAATGCGCTAGTAATGCCGGAGGGAAAATCCCATCAGGACTCAAGACTGCACAGATTCAAGACAGGGCCAATGAGATTCGCTCTAAATGCAGCCTCGATTGCACAATACAAGGGACTCCCATCTCCAGCACTACAGCCCGTAGGCCTCCACTTCAGATGTCACTATTGGTTCAGGACCGACGTTTTCGTGGAGTTCCAAGAGCCTATTCCAGTCAAGGCTCCAGAGGTTCCGGGTGCCCCAGAGAGATTGTCATCAGGAGCATGGGAGGAACCCCCACCAGAACAAGTCAAATCTCTGCGTGACAGGCTATTCTCGTCTCTTTCAGAGATTACTCCAGATGCACCGGATTGGGAAACATACCGAGCTTGGCACCTGATAGGGCATGTCAGAGCAAACGTAGCCAACAGTTCGCTCCAGTCATTCAAGGATGAAGTATTAGCAGCAAGGGAAGTCCGTGGCTCTCTTTCTGAGAGCGAGGCCCCGGAGAGATTGCTGGCCCCTTCTATCGAGGCTGCCAAGATTCTACACGCCCACGACCTGGATGGGCGTTCTTTGAGGGGTCTGAATCTGAAGACAAGAAGATTGTGGATTAGGGCTGTAATTGGCGTTTTCCTGATGGCACTAGCCGCTCCAGTCACAATCCCATCAACTGGAATACAAGCCTTCTTGGCATGGTACATGGGAGATAGAACAGACGAGGGGGTAGATGCTAGGACCACATATCACTTCCTAGCTGGGATGTTTTCCCCAGTCCTCTTTTGGCCACCTCTCGCTATTGTAGTGTCCCTTCTGCTTATTCCTCCTTCTATCCATGCAATCCCATTCAATATCTGTCTAGCATCGATCATAATTTTCCTTATTCATGCTTCTAACGTAGTCTTCCTGTATGGATATGATTGCTGGTCCGACTTCTCGACCTCTTCGAAGAGGGCCAAACTAGAGTCTTCTGAGCAGGGAAAGAGGCTTGTCGAATTGATTAACGATGTGTGTGTCAACCTTAACTTGCTCTAAATAGGACGGCTTCTTGCAGTATCTGTGAACCATAGCGAGGCGGCCGACTCAATCAGATCTTGGTTGGATGGGGAGAGACTAGAGGCCAGAGAGGTGAAAGACCCCCAGGCAGTCATTCACCTCCACGTCAGGTATCCTCCCACAAAGCAGGGCCATCTGTTCAATATTGTAATCCCAAAGAAGAGAAACCTCGTATTGGTGTATTCGATCACAAGAGTTGACGAGGGGCAGCAGGAATCGATGCGAGAGATGGCCAAAGAGGTGTCCGAGGACTGGGAGGAGTGGCTCCATGAGACCAGAATCAGAATGACAACTTCGGATTTGGACTGGGTTCTTCATCTAGGGAGAAGCAAAGATGGAGTGGCCGGGCCACTACAGGCGTTCAATCTTTCAAGACCAGTTTGGCTAGACGGCCTAACGCAGAATGAGTTTATGCAAAGCATGAGAAAGGTTTGGATGACAAAACTCTCTTTGATTCATCAGATTAAGTATGGTTTCGGAAATGGAAAGGGCAAGCCCGGACCTGTTGATGATTGGGAAGGAAAGAAGTCTAGAAGAGCAACCAGTCAATCTCAAACGAGGCAATCCGAGATTGATACCGATGAGACCGGTGGTTTCGGCAAGGACTTCGACCCCTTAGAATGGGCATAGGCGCCCAGAGCACTCAAGAACTTTGGAAAAGTGACCACAAGGGGTTTAGGTTAAGTATTCGAGAAAATCGAAGATTGATGATGCAGCCCACCCGCAGCTTCGACAAGGAAGGCATATCGAGCAAGAGGAGCGGTACAACCATTGTTTTGCTGATGCTACTCAGCCTTCTAGCATCATTCTCGTCTCCGGCCAGTGCTAGTGATATCGTAATCACCGATCCAATAGAGATCGTACAGAGTGGGGTGCATAATGACAGAATGATGGCTATGGGCGCCGACTCACAGGGCAATGTGCATGTGGTCTGGAGTCGGAACACAAATCACCTGTACTACAAGATGCTAGACCCAAGGGGCGAAACTCTGATTTCAGAGACTCAGATTTCAGATCCGGGTGCTCATCGAGCGTGGCATCCCGACGTCAAGGTGGATAGCGATGACATGGTTCACGTGGTATGGACTGACAGAGCTGGCCAGTACAAGATCATGTACACTCTTCTCGACCCATCACTTGACGATCAGAGCGGGGACTCCTCGTTAGACTCGGTTCTTTCGGTAGTTCCCAATGATTTCGAAGTAGTAAACAATCCGCAGAATCGAGATTGGCCGGCGATTGACGTAGACTCAGACAACAATCCACACATCGTCTGGGAGGACTCTTTCGAACCCCTAGAACTCTACTATCAGCAGTCACAGATTTACTACAAGATGCTCTCAGTCGACCAAACTGCTAGAGTAGTCATCGTTGAAATCGACAGCACACTCCTGACTCCTATTCTTGGTCAGAAGGGACACCCGGACATCGCCGTCGACATCAACGATTTCGTTCAAATCGTTTGGGACGATACTAGGGGTGGCCAGGTAGAGATGGTTGTCCCAATCGACACTTCTGGATCGATGAACGCAGAATGGGCAGACATGTGCGCGGTCTTCTACGGCGGTAATTTCGCTAGTGGAGGATACTTCGTCGGATTGAAGCCAATGTTAGTCAGTGCCAACATGAGTGTATATGAGACGCTCTATGCTCTTAGTGGCAACTGGCCAGCCGCTGCAACTAGCGGAAACTGTGCCGATGCCTACTCGACAGGTGGCTCCGGCAGCCAAGGACCCCGAACTACCCCACTCGGACCAGGGGATTCATCGGGAGGCATCAGGGAGTTAACTGAGGTCGTTTACAATAACCAAGCTACAAACCTTCCTGCAGATGGCGGGTACTACAGCGAATTCTGGGGCCCAGCGGCAACATGGGCGTGCCTCTCTTACAGAGATATTCAAGCTAGACAGGGACTTGCCGCAAACCCCCCAACCACCCTAGATCATCGATGGAACGACAACGCCACCCGTGTAGTGATCCCGATTTCTGACGAGGGCCCCTATGGGGGGACCCCAATGGACAATGACGACACTTCGAGCATTAATCAGGCACATGACGCATGTGTATTGGCCCAGACAAAGCCATACCCTCTCTGGGCCGGTTCCGACACCGCAGTTGGAAGCTACATGCTTGACCTCGCACAGTGCCCAGTTGGATCCGGTCTGAACACCAGAACATGCAATGGTGCGACAACCAGAACCACCACTGCTGAGGGTCAGATGTACCAGTTCCCGACTACCGGAGGATCTTCTTCCGAGCTAGAGATAATGGTCGAGGCTTTGGTTTACCTAGCTACGAACAACTCTCGCGAGATATACATGACAGTCCTAGACCCACACTCTCTATTGGAGAATCCATGGCCAGGTTGGAGTCGAGGGGATCCCGGAACAGAAGCCCACCAGAATGGGTATTACATCGAGGATATCGGCCCTTCCGAGGACGAGCAGGGCTATGGGCATTTGATAGTCGTAAACGACACCCAGATCACCAACAACCCAGCCTACAGCTTGCACCCTTCGATTGCCATTGATAACTCAGGCAACACCCACCTCGCTTGGCAGGACGGGCGGCTCTATCCCGGTTGCGATGGTCGCACGGGAGGCATAGACATCGAGGGAGCCTACGAAATCTACTACACCAGGCTTCGACTAAGGGGTGCTGCAGAGTGGGACGGCGTTCCAGAAGGACTTCCAGCATATGGGATAAAACAGATTGCATCAAGCGCAATTTCGACCCCAGAACAATGCGAAGGGGCATCTGAAGAATATCCATATGCTCCCAGTTCGGTGGCACCGCAGATACTGACTGACACTTTCGACAATGTCCACCTCGCTTGGATTGACTATAGCTTTACAGAGTGGCAGGAGACAATAATGTACGCTAGGCTGAACAATACTAACGAAAAGTACCCTCAGGGCTTCCCGTTAAATTCCGCAGCCTCGGCCATTTTTGACCCTTGGGAGGTCCGGGAGGTCACTAACTGGTCGTCTGACAAACTCGGACCAGCGATGTGTCAGCCAGAGTGTAACACCGCCGACGGCCATCACCTATTCCCCGATTTCAATCTCGACAGGGGCATGCCTCCTGCCTTTGCAAATGATCTCGGCAGCGGGTCACACATAGGTTGGTCCGACAAGAGGTGTGACTGGGATGGTTCCAACGCAAACAAGTGGACCCTCTGCTATGTTCATGTGCTCACCGGTCTAGTTGACCTTTCGCTGGCTTGCGATGACAAGATAAAGACAAATGCAAACATAGAGGGATATCCATACGAGTGTCCCGCTGAGGCTGAGACATTCTACCACACAATCCAACCCGGCGAGCTAACAACATTCAACATCACAATAGCGAATCCGACTCCAGGACCAGCCGAGTTGGTGAGGGACACGTTCACGGTCACAATGGAGGGCGTTCCCAACAATTGGACCGCCACCCTATTCTACGCGACCAACAATACACCAATTTTCGACTCTACTCCCGTTTTCCTAGATGGGGGGGCAATCGATCCACTCTATCTCAGAGTCAGGACTCCCACGATTTACCAGGCGAAAGACGACGAGTTGGCCCAAATCAGCATCGTTGCCGTTTCCTCCAAGGACCCAGCAATACGCAACAAACTCACACTTCTGACTTTGATGGACGTGGTCCATGGCATCGAACTCGATACCAGCCACTTCCAAGTAGATGTCGAGCAAGGTAAGTCAGCAGTGTTCTCCATATCAATCAAGAATACCGGGAACGTGTACGATACCTTCGCATTCTATGATCCTGCCACATTAGAGGGTCAGAATGAGTGGGCACTACCATTTGGCTGGGGGATAGATTTCCCTCTTCTCATCTCTCTTGACCCCGGTCAGTCGGTCACGAGGAACCTCAAGGTAAGCGTCCCAGAGTCACAAGACCCCGGAACATTCGCGATTTATCTGAAGGGATGGTCCACAGGGGAACCAGTCCTATCTGTCGACAGAGGGACATTCGACGTGCTCGAGCTCTGGATTAACGTCTCAATAAGGACTACTGGAAACATTGTATTCGACATTGGGGCTACGAAGTTGTACGTCCTCCCAGGGGAGTGCGCTAGGTTCCCCATTCAAGTGAGCAAATACTTCACCCCAGGACACCTTGTTTTCACAACTCCGGGAGCCCCGATGGACAGGCCAGATGAATCTGACATCAACTCTTGGAGATTCGACCATTGGACGGTGGATTTGGATTTCTCTGAATGGTCAGGGAGTCCTTCATCAGCTGATCAGGACATTTATTGGGCCCAAGTAGGAACTATCTACACAGTTACTGCAGAGATGTGCTCACCCTACAATGCAACTGCCGGAATAGGCGAGTCAATCACCGTACGCGCACACCTAGATGGAACCCCCAAGGTTCGAGACTCAGTCCTGATCCTGACAAACGTGGTTCAGAGGTACGAGCTCGAGTCATTCGTCCCGGAAACCATCGTTGACCTTTACCCCGGCCAATCCTATCAGATGAATACAACTGTGTCCAATCTAGGCAACGGACAAGACAGGTACGATATCACCATCGAATCAATAGTGGACAATCAGGGGGGCGCTCACGTTTGGGACATTGATATCCCTCGAATTCTGTTCGAGGAGTTGAATAGGGACGAAGCACAGACCGTTCCAATTTACATCAATGTCCCAGTTCAGACGCTAGCAGGCGAGTATGCGATTACCTTCAATGTACTGAGCGAGGAGCCATTTCCCTGCACCGAGGATCCTTGTGAGGGGACCAAGGTCCAGAATCAGATAGTAATCAGAGCCACCATCATCGAGTTCCATGACATGCAAATCTCTCTGGATCCTACGGTCGAGAGCAAGATAAAGACCACAGCACCTAGCAGAATTGTAAGATACACGTTGAACGTCTCCAATTACGGGAACGTCGAGGATCAGCCAACTATCCACAACCACACCTATGACGACGTAACCAATACATGGTCAGTGAGACCAGGGCTCGGATCCCTCAGCACATGGGAGATTGATTACGCCCTCTTGGAGGGTTTCGGCTCCGAGTTCCCGTTGGAGAAGCCTTGCGTTGAGTTAACCATGGAACAGGAGAACCAAATCACCCAACAGTTGTCGCAAGGCGATGGACCGGACTACTGCTACTTGACAGCTGGAAACACAATCACTCTTCCGATGATGCAACCATACACAACATTGCAGTTGGTGGTAATTGTGACAGTCGCACCGGACGCGTCTCTCACAGATAGGAATCTAGGAATCAAGGTGCTTTCTATGCATGGCTCATCTGATCAGGGAGGTGACTTCGATGAGACCGAAGTCTGGACCGACTCATGCACGTTGGATAGTAACTCAGACGGTCTACCGGACAACCTTCCCCCTGATTGCGATACCAACGAACAGGTCCTCGAGATGAGGCTCAGGGCTCCGGATTTGGTTCTGGAGAGTGTCATAGCTCCTGTCAAAGAGGCAGCGATTGGAGAAATGCTCTCCATCAACGTCTTCATCACCAATAGAGGAAACGCCCATGCGACCGACGTCAACATCATCCTTTGCAAGGACCAGTCCGAATCCGACATCAAGAGGAATGGTTGCAAAGAAGAGAACATTGTCTATAGACAGATAGTCAATGCTATCATGCCCATAGGACAATCCGATACCGGTCAGTCCGATCCGATAACGCTGCTATACATGGTTGAGGCAGGTAACCACGATATCGTTGTGGTAGTAGACCCAGACAACACCATCGTGGAGACAGACGAGAACAACAACATAGAGAGGATAGGGACAATGAGATCCCCTCTGGGAGCACTTGATGTCGGAAGAGAAGTCGTCATTGTATATGCAGTGCCAGCAATCATCATCGGTGCCACTTTCTCCCTCTTTGCAGTTGCAGGGTACGTCATTTGGGGCAGGAGGATCGAAGCCCTTGCAAGATTCTCTGAGTTGAGCAGCCTTCTACCAGGCTCCGACGATGACGACATGGTCTTCTGACTATTTGGCCATCCACCATGGCAGAGGCATAGAATCCCTTCCCGAGACGAAGGAACCGGAATTCGTCGCGAAGTCCCTCATCAGTCGCTCCCTCAAGGTATCCATCATCTTCTCGGCATGCATCGATTGAATACGCATACCCTGTGAGAACGCATCTAGATCAAGGGGCCTCCGAGGGTGCCTCATCATTGCATGTGCAAGCTGCCTTTCCTCGTAAGATTCGAAATTCTCCTCAACACTTGGAGAGACTTTGTGCATGACCTGCTGATGGAGCGCGATTATCGAGTCCCTCTGCCGGTCAACGTTCTCCAAAGCCGCATCCAGCTCCGATAGCATCCCCATAGCATCAACCATCGGGAGGGGCTTCCTCGAACCTAGCCTTCCAACCACCTTTTCCAGATCGCTAGGCAAGCTTCCCGATAGTCGCATGCCCCTTGGCATCTTTCGATGCTCAGCCCTGAACAAGTCTGGCCCCAGGTCCAAGCGAATCGAGAATGATTGATTTACCCTGTAGACCTTCTTTGGCGGACCTCCCTTGTCCGATTTCTTGATCTCAGAATCAACGAAGCCAGCCTCCTCTAGTACTTTGAGGTGTTTTACTACTGCCTGTTGACTGACATCTAGCAATTCAGAGAGTTGAAGAGGGTAATGGGGCTCTTTGACCAGGTGTCTGAGAATCGACCTTCTAGTTTGGTTCTCTAGAATGCTGAGGGACTCATCGAACCCAACCATCACTTGCCAACTCAAGGTTGGCTAGTCAACATCCTCTAAAAACCCAATCTAGATAATTTCGAAGGAAACTAGGGTTTCCGTCAACCTTCGTCCCACGACTTCCAAGAATCCCCAGCACTCTCTTCTTGAGGATTTTCTACATTCTGGCTGCTAACTCCGACGAATGGGCTTGGGGCTACCCCAGGCTCCTCAACTACTGAATCCCCATCCTGGACATTACCCAGTATCACGCTCCCATCTTCGATAATTACGAATTGATCGGGCAGCTTCCTTTTGTCTGTCCATACCATAACAGCCAGAACAACACCAACTATCCCAACGGGAAAGCCAACGCAGCATCCGATGTAGAATAGATATATCCAGAAATTTTCGAATAATTTGCCTGCTGAGCGATCATCGTCAACAAGCCAGAGGTCCGAACTCCCATGGTTTTGCAGCGTGTAACTCCCCCCCATGTCCTTGAATACCCTAACTGGTGAGTAAACGGTCTTGTCTGCACCCAAGCGATCCGGGTCCATCCGTCCTGGCTCCTTCCCGGGTATTTCGTTTCCGTCACTATCGAATAGAGTAAGATTGGAATCCGGTGTCCCCCCATCAGAGACTCTCACAGCCGATAGTAAATCAGAACCCTCAATATCGAAAGTTCCTGATTCTCCAGGACCCAGTTTCACGAGATAATTCGCCTCCGGATCGTAAGTTTCGATGAATTCGTCAGACACCTGCCATAGTGAAATTACGGCTATCAGTAGTAGGAATGCAGAAGACGCAGTCGTGATGCGAGCCCATCGCCTCCTTCCATCAGTCACAACCCTCCCCCTATGCTCCCATCTATCAGGGTTGTTTTCAGTAAGTGATGCCCAGCGCACCTAGCTTTTCCGGCAAGTAGGTGTCCGTCACGAAGTCTAGACCGTACTTTGCAAGGGATTGCTGCTCCGCCTTCTTCCCAATCTCTTGCATCAGATGAATCTGCTCCTGCCACCAACCAGTTGAGAATCTAGGGTCGCTTAGCTCAGCAGTCAGGGCATTCAGATCTTGCTTGGTCAGATCATCGCTCGGTAGGTCATAGGCCAGGATGTCATCCGCGGTTATCCCGAGGTAGGTTGCCTCCTTTGTAGCCAAGTACTCTGAGATATGGGCCGTCTTGATAGCACCATAGGCTATGCTAGCGAAAATCCTGAATGACCATGGGTCGCAGTCGGCGAAGACAACTACCGGCTTCTTCCACTCATCGCTCATCCTCTTCATTATGCGTCGCGTGGATCTTGCCGGCTGACCCTTCAGGTGAACGAGAGCGCACCTTGATTCCTCATCGAAGCCGTTCTCAACCAATCGATCGAACATACCACCCGTCTCTATTGCCATGACGAAGTCGATGTCCTCCTCGACAAATTTCAACTTCTCCTTCTCTACATTGTATGGCACTCCATACCCCGAGTCACCTACGTCATCTCTGCAGTTTATCCTCATCCAGTCCCCTCGTCGATTCCTCTCTTCGACTGTGATGTTACCGATTATCCTAGCCCCATCCTCCTCCGGTCTCAGTTTGAAGTCCTCCCTGAGGCATTTGGTGACTATCTCTAGATCCTCGGCTAGGTTGTTGCTCTCATTCTGGGACCCGAACTTGCCGTGCCCCCATCCCTCTGAGATGTAGTACATCTCCCTGAGTGTGGATGACTTGCCGCTATCTATCATCTCCTCGATGAACTCGGTAATGTGAAGCGTCCTGAGGAGTTGCCGTGCGGAACCAAGGCTAGTCGCATCCCGTATCGTCTTTTTCTTCCCGTACTTGAATACGCCAAGTCTGTTGTCGAATGAGATGTTGCTCTTGGATCTGACAGGGAGCGTCATTCTAGGCGGATCCCCCCTCTGCATCCTGTTATGCATCTCTGCTGCAACGTCATGCAGAGCATCGACTACTTGTTCCTTGGTTCTCCTGGGGGCGGAATCGCTCATTGGTCATCACCCTCCAGTCCGAACCACTCTGCACCGGTTTTTGGTAGGTTTTCTTCCGTTCGGGTTTCTATTGGAGGGACTTCTTCCGGTGCAGAAGGAATCTCCTCAGCCCTGACAGCTAGTTTTGCAATCACTGCATCATCCTCCCTTTTACGGACCTCTTCCATTGCAGCCTCGAGGGCCTCTGTCTTCCTCTGTTCTTCAAGCAGTTTCTCGTCCATCTTCGTGGCCCCAATTATCTCACCGTTTCCTCTGAAGAAGATGTCTGTCTCATTCCATTCTCCATTACCAAGTCCGGAAATTCCGAATTCGAGCAATGTGGAAGTTCCCGGGTTGAGGGTATCTAGTCTCCATGCCCACAGACCTCGTGTTTCCTTCCTCCCTCCTGTTGGGTTGTATGACATCGCGGTTCCATCACCTTCTGGCCATTTTGCCAGTATCGTGTACGCACGTGCCCTCGCTGTGTAGTTGTGTAATGTGACGGAGCACATTGCTAGCTTTCTCTCCTTGTCCCAAGACAACTCCTCTTCTAGGAATACGGCATTCATTATCTGAGTGATCACAGGTGCTAAATCCGGCTCTTCTCTACTTAGCAGCTCGGAAGATTTTCTGGAGATTTCCGGGAGTATGATATTGACCAACTCGAATTTCTCCTTTGCCTTTTTTCTTTGAGAACTCTTTTTCAGGTGGTTCTTCAGACCCCTTCCTACCTCAAGCATGGCCTTTCGAATCTCGTCAAACACATCTTCATCATAGGAGACCGCTTCCTTTGCCTCGCTAGTGAATTGGACGTTAGTGGATGCTAGGTGAATCAGAATTGCAGCCGGACCCTTTGGAATTCCATTCCCACCCGGTTGCTCCAAACCGTACCTCTTCCAATCGACCGACTCTAGGGCCTTGGTCAGCAGGCACCCCCCTTGCTGATACATCAGGGGCACTCGATTGGCGAACCTCAGAATCTCTATCGGACCTTCTGATTGCAGATCCCCTCCGAAAACAAGCCCCACTTCTATCTGGAACGGATTTCCCTGGCTGGCGTTCGGCTTCCTGGTAACCGTTGAGGCGAATCTTGAGTCTATCGCCTTGGAAAGCCCCTTCTTGATTAGTAGATCTTCAATGGGTGAAAGACAGTCTGTGGGAGGGTCTCGCAGTGATACGGTCTGGAAGGCCGATACCAAAGCCCGCGACTCTTCGGGTTTGATCCTCTTTGGTGTTCTAGTTTCCTCTATCTTAGCAGCTTCCAGTATTCGCTTCGAGGCAGAGGTAGGGACCGAGGAGAAGTTACGTTGAAGAAACGACGTCATCCTTCTTTCCTCAGCGTCCCTCAGCAATCTCTGGAGGGTTCCAAGATGCACCCCTCTTGGGTGAGGTCTGATTTCTCTGACTTCCCTGGGAAGCTTGTCTGTGGTCCTATTCCATTGCCCTTCCTCTATCACATCCCCATCCTTGCCGGTGACGACTAAGGATATCGATGCGTGAGGGTTCACGATTGAGGTCATCCTCAGATATTGGTAGACTGATTTCTTCCCTCTTTGGTACTTGGCTTTCATTAGGGTCTCGATCCGTAGCCCTTGCTCTGTTCTTTCGTCCGGCCACGTGTCCCTTTTTTCACCTGACTTGATCGCCTTGTTCTTCTTGGTGTCTATCCCCAAGTCAACGAATACTGCAGTTGAATCGCTCCTAATCTTCGATACAACGTGAGTCTTGGAGCCTGTTGTCAGTTGGCTGTACATGACCACTCCGGTTATCCCGATTCCTTGCTGACCACGCGTTTGCCTAATGGCGTGAAATCTGGAACCTAGGAGGAACTTCCCGAAGACGTTCTCTATCGCATCCCTGGGGATGCCCGGGCCGTTGTCATGTGTGATGAGCTTCAATTCGTCGTTTTTTGTTCTGTGAATCTTCACGCTGATGTCAGGAAGGATCCTTGCTTCTTCACAGGCATCAAGAGAGTTGTCCACTGACTCCTTGACTGCAGTGATTATCGACCTCTGAAGTGTGTCGAATCCCAGGAAGTGTTTGTTTTTCTCAAAGAACTCACTGATCGATACTTGTTTCTGTTTACTCGAGATTTCTTCTGCTTCACCCACGCGAATCACCCCCATCAGGTCCTCCCAGTACCCTAATGGCATGGGGCCTGCTTATGGTTGCCCGACCACGTCCGCTGATACCTATTGAATACTGCTGATGTCAGAGGCTTAGGGAGTTTATTTCCTCACTTGGAAAACACATCCGGGCTCCAAGCGGTTATCTTCCCAGTGAATGCGCTAGTCATCACGGTTAGCGGGCTCGCTAGGTACAGACGACCAGGCCCTGACCTACCCTGGAAGTTACGGTTGATGGCCGAAACCGTCACTTGATCCGAGTTGTCTGAAATGCCAGGACCCGCTCCTATGCACGCACCACAACCCGGGTCAATCAATTTCACGCCAGCTTCCTCGAACAGATCCGTCCAACCCATCCTAGATGACAGACTCTTGACGCTCTTAGAGCCGAATTGTATGTAGCATTCAACATCATCATGGATCTTGAACCCCGCCTCCAGGGCCGCTTCAGTTACCTTTGCGTAATAGGCGAAGTCATCGTCCTTACCCGCGGTGCAAGAACCAGCGTACGCGATGTCGATTGCGATGTCCTCCAACTCGTCTATGTAAGCACCATTGGTCGGGTCCGATGGAATTCCTCTGTCCGGGTCACCCGGATGAGCCACCATGGGGCGGATTCCGTCCAAATCTATTGTATGGGTCCCTCCATCATATGTCGCGCCATCATCGGGAATAACGAATGAGGCTCTGATTTCCTCCTCAGTGAGATTTCCTCTCCTCTTCAATATCCACTCAACCGTCAGATCATCCGCCTCGCAGATACCAGTCTTCGCGCTGCACTCGGTAGCCATGTTGCAGAGGGTTGCCCTTTCGTCCATCGATAGAGAGGAGAGTCCCGGACCACCAAACTCCATAGAACGATCCAGGGTATCTGAATTCTTGGCGTATTTCTCCAGAATGTAGAGAATGACGTCTTTGGCCGTGCACCCGGGATCTAGTTCTCCGATCAGTTCGAATCTAATGCTCTCGGGCACTTTCACGAAGGAGAACTGATTGTGGACAAGATTGGCATATTCACTGGACCCAACTCCGTAGGTCAGAGCGTTGGATGCCCCTCCCATGCATGTGTGGCTATCTGTCGCCTGAATGAAGTCCCCAACATCAATGAACTCCTCTCGAGCCACTTGATGGCAAATACCCGGACTAACCCCATCCTCTGCTGAGTAGTCTCGGACGCCCGTGTGCTTCTGGAAAACCCTCTGCATCGTCCTTAACGTCTCGATTTTTGTTACGAATGGCCCGTATCGGGGGACGTCTGTTGCGTATAGGAGATGATCCTCGAATACGGCAAATTTTGAGGGATTGGAAATCCTGTAATCCTCTCCGTACTCCTCAGAGAGGAATGCGTGAACCTGTGCAGTGGTGTACTCATGGGAATATCCGCCATCGACTGAGGCTAGTACAGCATCACCCGGTGCGACGCTTACAGCATCACCGGAACCCTCGATTAGCTTACTCGATATTATCTTCTCAGCCATCGTCATTGGGTGAAACCCAGTCCTTACATTGGGAAGTGTTACCCTACCTTCCTTCAATTCCCTAGCGAAAGAAAGTAGACCGCCATTCTCAAGAATCAGCTTTGTGACTGGGTCGTACTTCTCTGTGAACTCCTCAAGAGATATGTTCTCTCCGTTCTGCAATCGTTCCAATACAGAGTGATTGGCCATCAACTGACCCAAGTTGATGTTGTTCCTTTCATGTATGGGTGCGAAGGAGGCTGCGATTACAATCCTGACTCCCGACCATCTCTCGCATTGAGCTGCTGTTTCTCGACTGCTCCCCGTCCCCTTGCGATGCCCGCTTACTATAACCTCGAAATCTCCTCCTTTCAGTGCCCCCTTGTCCAGTACCCTTCTCCCTTCGTGCATGAGTCCGGCGTAAGCATTCTCTGCTATTGCGGCCGGTTCGTGGTCGAAGCAGACCCAGGCCGGAGTCATTACATCGGTATTGATGTCATCCAGTAGATCCTCCACAGACATATCCTCCATTCTGAGATCCAACCCCTCGTAGAGTTGCCTTCGAATCAAATCCAAGTCCTTTGTTAGGAACAGAACGCGTTTCCCGGGGGTCAGGCTGATATTCTCAGGCGGCCATTCTCCCTCTGTCATTCAATCCCCCACATACGCCCAGAGAAGAATCTTATTTCACGATTCTCGATGACTATCTAACAGGTTTTCTGAATCACAGGCAATTTATTAAAAATTATAACCTTAAATAAGATGTCTTTTGCGAATTTAATACCTTTTTACCGAAAGGGGGGTGAGGATGTATGTCATATCTTGTTGAAGATACCGTGAAGTGCGATGAATGTGGAAGCCGACAATTGAAGAAGGATGAATCCAGAGGAGAAGTAGTCTGTGAAGACTGCGGTCTCGTTCTGGAGGACAAGGTGATTGACCAGGGTGCTGAGTGGCGAGTCTTCAGTCCTGAGCAAGGAGACCAGCGCGCAAGAACCGGTGCACCCATGACTGTGATGCTCCACGATAAGGGGCTTTCCACGGATATTGACTGGCAGAACAAGGACTACTCTGGAAAGTCGATATCTAGCAGGTACAGGAGTCAGTTCTACAGGATGAGGAAATGGCAGAAAAGATCACGAGTCAGTAATGCCACCGAGCGAAACAAGGCAATGGCCCTAGCCGAACTCGACAGAATGGCTAGTCGATTGGAACTCCCAAAGACGATCAGAGAGACCGCGGCTGTAACCTATGGGAAAGCAGTCGATGCCAGACTGATTCGCGGTAGATCCATCGAGGGAGTAGCAGCTGCAAGCCTATACGCTGCCTGCCGAATTTGCGAGAACCCCAGAACTCTCGATGAGATTGGAGAGGCTAGTAGGACAGGACGAAAGGAGATTGGCCGCACATATCGTTTCATGGTCAGAGAACTCAGGATGAAGATTCCACCCACCAAGCCCGAGGACTACATACCTCGATTCTGCTCTGGTCTTGATCTGGACGCAGAGGTCCAATCCAAGGCATACGAGTTGATTGCCGCAGCCCAGGAGAAGGAACTGACAAGCGGACGCGGCCCAACAGGAATCGCTGCATCGATAATCTACATTGCAAGCGTTCTCTGTGGAAAGAGGAGAACCCAGCGTGAGGTTGCTGAGGTGGCTGGTGTCACTGAAGTAACTATCAGGAACAGATACAAGGAACTGATTCAGAATCTAAACATAGAACTCGAGATATGAGTTCTAAGATTACGAGCAACCAGTTGTCGACCCGCACTCGTTACACTTCAGGCATGTTCCATTCCTGACCATCTGGCTGCCACCGCAGTCATCACAGATGTCTCCGGTGAAGCCTCTCTCCTTTGCAGCTTGCCTGGTTTTGGTCTCGGCATCAATGATTGGCCCCACAACCGCCTCCAAGGTCATCTGAACCTCGCGCCTCTCCCCTTGGCTCCGGGCTAGTCCCTGCTCGGTCACCTCAGGTCTGCTAATCGAGAATGGATCCAAGTCTTCCTCCTCCAGAGGAACATGAGCAAGGTCGTCCCTACCGGCATACTCTATCGCAAGCTCGCGGAAGACCCAGTCGATAATGCTCGAGGACATCTTTACCCGGCCACTACCTCCCTCGATAATGCCGCTTGGCTCGAATTTAGTGAATGTGAATGACTTCACGAAAGCATCGATGGGCACCCCATGTTGCAAACCTATCGACACCGCTATGGCGAACTGGGACAGCAGGGCCCTCCAAGCAGCACCTTCCTTGGATGTCAACAGGAAGATCTCACCGAGCTTCCCATCTTCGTACTCGCCAGTGATAAGCCGGACGCTGTGGCCCCCCACTCTGGCCTTGATGTTCGCACCTCTCTTCCTGTCTGGTAGAGTCCGCCTGGAGGCAATGTAGTTCTCAACCAAAGCTTTCGCCACCGGCATAGCAACGGGTTCCGGTAGTGGAAGGGCGCTGATGGCTTCTTCCACCATCTTCTCGACCACTGCCTCCTCCTCCTCAAGCTCCATCGAATCAACCAACTGACTCATCAATGGTTGTGATAGCTTGCTACCATCCCTGTAAACGGCACAGGCTTTGTTCATCGTTGCATGACTTAGATTGTATGCTTCTCGCACGTCCTCGATGGACGCATCAGAAGGCATGTTGATCGTCTTGGAAATGGCTCCTGAGATGAAGGGCTGGGCAGCGGCCATCATCTTAACATGAGCATCCCAAGCAATCGATCTCTTCCCGTATTTACCGCATGGAGTGGCACAGTCGAACACAGCGAGGTGTTCGTCCTTCAGACCTGGGGCCCCTTCTATGGTGTTGTATCCAAAGATGCGATCGTTTGCTGCATCAATTTCCTGGCTAGTGAGGCCGATGAAACCAAGAGTATCGAAGAACGGGTCATCAACTTGGCTCTTTGACATACCGAGCTTTTCAATGCAGAATTCCTCACCCAGGATGGAAGACGCGAAAGCAGATCGCAAGTCGAAGACATCTGCTAACTTCCCCTCGATAGAGGCAAGCAGTCCCTCATCGAATCCAGCACCCTTCAATCTCTCCAGAGGCAGGCTCGGGCAGCCACTCAGCCTCTTCGTACCCATGATGTACTCCTCTATCGAAATGCAGTCGCTTTCGGAGTATCCCAGCCTGCTAAGTGCATTGGGGACCCCGTGGTTGATGATTCTCAGAGAACCCCCTCCTGCGAGTGTTTTGTACTGTACAAGAGAGAACTGGGGCTCCACGCCCGTGGTATCAGCCCCCATGACCAGTCCTATTGTTCCGGTAGGCGCTATTACGGTGGTCTGAGCGTTCCTGAATCCGTGCTCCTCCCCCTCCATCAGAGCCCTGTCCCAGCAACTTCTTGCAGCATCTAGGAGGTCCTTGGGGCATTTCTTCGAGTTGATTCCCATCGGGGGGACTGTCAGTCCTTCGTACTCTGGGGACGGGGCGTCATACGCAGCCCTCCTGTGGTTTCGCATCACGCGGAGCATGTCGTCCGCATTCCTCTCGTAGTCGGGGAATGGGCCCAGAATAGATGCCATCTCAGCGCTAGTGGCATAGCTCTCACCACACATTATCGAGGTAATCGCGCCGCATATCGCGTAGGCCCGCTCGTCGTCGTACGGTATTCCCATGTGCATCAGAAGCGAGCCGATGTTGCAGTAGCCAAGTCCCAGGGTCCTGTAGTCGTAAGACCCCTTTGCAATCGACTCGGATGGGAATTGTGCCATCAGGACGCTGATCTCAAGCGTCGTGGTCCAGAGTCTTACACTGTGCCTGAAGTCCTCGACGTGGAACTTATGCGTGTCAAGGTCGTAGTAGTGTAGAAGGTTAATGCTCGCTAGATTGCACGCTGTGTCATCCAGGAACATGTACTCTGAACATGGGTTGGATCCGTTGATCTTCCCTGCTTCCGGGCATGTGTGCCACTCGTTGATAGTGGTGTCGAATTGTACTCCCGGATCAGCACAGGCCCATGCGGTATACGCGACCCTGTCCCACAGAGCGCCCGCGTCCATGGTCTTGCAGGGGATGGGATCTCTGCCCGCCTCTGCAGCGGCCTCCCTCTCCGTTCTGAAGTAGAGGTGCCACTCGCCTCCCGACTTGACCGCATCCATGAATGAGTTTGGAACCCTCACCGAGTTGTTGCTGTTCTGCCCGGATACAGTAGCATAGGCCTCGCCCTGCCAGTCTGTGTCTAGCATTTCGAATTCCAAACCCTTCCAGCCTTGCTTGGCTAGATCGAGTATTCTCTGAATATGGGCCTGTGGGACGCTGTCGTTAATCGCACGAACCATGGCTTTCCTCAGATCTAGATTTGTTTTCTGGCTGAATCGACCCTCGTCATCCTCAAAGGACCAAATAGACCCCATTATCGAATCTGCATGTTTTTGCAGGATCGAACTACCAATAACTAGGGCAGAGACCTTCTCCTCTTCCGAGGGCTTCCAATCGATGTACTCCTCGATATCCGGGTGATCTAGGTCCAAGGTGACCATCTTTGCAGCCCTCCGAGTAGTACCTCCGGATTTAATCGCTCCAGCAGCTCTGTCCCCAATCTTCAGGAACGAAAGAAGGCCACTCGAAGTCCCACCACCGGAGAGGGGCTCACCCGCTCCCCTGATGTTAGAGAAGTTTGACCCCGTTCCCGATCCGTACTTGAACAGCAGAGCCTCTCGGTTCCAAAGACCCATTATCGAATCTGTCCCACCAACGAGTGAATCCGAGACAGACTGGATGAAGCAAGCATGTGGCTGAGGGTGCTCATAGGCGCTGGTGGATAGCCCAACTTCCCCAGTATCGGGATCGACGAAACTGTGACCCTGAGCGGGTCCTTCAATGCCATAGGCCCAGTGAAGTCCTGTGTTGAACCACTGGGGGCTGTTTGGTGCTGATCGCTGACTAGCAATCAGGTAGCACATCTCATCGAAGTACGCACGGGCATCAGCCTCACTAGCGAAGTAGTCGTACTTCCAGCCCCAGTAGGTCCAGGTCCCTGCGAGTCTACGGAAGAGTTGCCTTCCATCAGTCTCACCACCCATTCTCTCGGCAGCATTCATTGATTGAAGCCGCTCGTGGTCTGGCTCACTTCGCTGTAGCCAGATGGGAATTCCGTCCTCGGGAACGCTTCGAAGGTGCTTCGGAACGCCTGCCTTGCGCAGGTACTTCTGAGCACAGACCTTCCCCGGGACTCCCGTGAATCCTGAGGGCAACTTCACCCCCTCAATTGAGTCGGCCATGGATCCATCAGGATTCCTGATCTCTACATCCATGTCAATCCAATCGAAGGATTCGAACGGGTCTTGTCCTGCAGAGGTGAACCTGCGCTCTACAACCAACCCACTCTCAACGTCAGCCTCATCCCCTGACGCCTTGATTTTCGTCTGCATTCTTTACTACCTCCCGTATTATACCAGTCGGGATTGGTCCCGTCTGTGCAAGGGAGTTGCGATTCTGAATGGGGGGTGTTTAATGCTTAGGATTGAAGTCACTATTCGAATGAGTATTTTGACGAAAAATGTGACAGTCCCATTTTTCCCGAAATCCTAATTATTTCGTCCTATAAATTAGGATTTCATTTCTAGAGACCACTCAAGGCTAGCCCCAGATCGAGTAATCATTATGCCAACGCTGCAGTGCTTATCGTGACTGCTTTCAATTAGGCGCTTGACCAGAGTTTCTGGAATATCCCCCTTCACAATGTATCGCATTCTTACCGACGTGAATACTTTGGGCGTTTGATCCGCCCTATCCGCTTCGATTTCTATCTTGATGAATTCCACATTTTCCTTTCTATGCTTTAGCCCATCTATGACGTCTATTAGAGAGCAGGCGGCGTGTCCGTGTAGAACCATTTCCATGGGGCTCGGAGAATCTGAACCATAAATTCCGAAACTCTTCCCCCTGCCCGTGGTTCCGATATAACCAGCAGCTTCAGTCCAAACCACTTCTCCGTCCATGCCCTCTCGACCCAACTCGTCCCCTTGAAGGGTTGGCTTCATCTATGCCTCTCCGGTCGGAGTGTGATGAGGGGCATGTCAGACAGCGACCGCATTTCTATCTCCGACGGACAATTGACAGTCCCAAGCAACCCCGAGATACACTACATCGAGGGTGATGGGATAGGCATAGACATCACTCCAGTAATGATTAATGTGGTCGATAGCGCCGTCGAAAAAGCCTATGGAAGCGAAAGAAGAATACATTGGTCCGAGGTGCTAGCCGGCCAGAAAGCATTTGATTCGACTGGCGAGTGGCTACCAGAGGAAACCAAGCAATCAATGAGCGACGGGCTCGTCTCGATTAAAGGACCCCTGACAACACCAGTGGGAGGCGGAATTAGAAGCCTTAACGTTGCATTGAGACAGCAATTGGATCTTTTCGCGTGTGTTAGACCTGTTCGATGGTTCGATGGCACCCCTAGCCCGGTCAAGGATCCGGGTGCCGTGGACATGATTATTTTCAGAGAAAATAGTGAAGACGTATATGCGGGAATAGAATGGGAGGCGGGAAGCGACGACGTGCGGAAGGTAATCGAATTCCTTCAGAATGAGATGGGAGTCGATAAAATCCGGTTCCCCGATACCGCCGGTTTGGGAATCAAACCAATCAGCAAAGAGGGAACCGTTAGAATTGTGAGGGCAGCGATAAAGTACGCCATAGACAATGACAAGGATTCGGTCACTCTTGTTCACAAGGGCAACATAATGAAATTTACAGAAGGAGGATTCAGAGACTGGGGATACATGTTGGCAAAGGAGGAGTTCGGAGCAACCGAGCTCGATGGCGGGCCATGGTGCACGTTCGACAACCCCAACACTGGAACCAAGATCACTGTCAAGGATGTGATAGCAGACGCAATGCTTCAGCAGATTCTAACTCGGCCAAGGGAATATGGGGTACTCGCTACAATGAACCTCAATGGTGACTACATCTCAGATGCACTAGCGGCACAGGTCGGAGGCATAGGCATTGCACCAGGCGCCAATATCAACTACGATACAGGCATCGCAATCTTCGAGGCAACCCATGGGACTGCACCCAAGTACGCAGGCCAGGACAAGGTCAACCCCGGAAGCCTAATACTATCAGCAGAGATGATGCTTAGGCACATGGGGTGGACAGAAGCGGCAGACCTTATTGTCAAGGGGATGGAAGGGGCGATTGCCGCTAAGACAGTAACCTACGACTTCGAGAGGCTGATGGATGAAGCGACTCTTCTTTCGTGCTCAGATTTCGGAAACGCAGTAGTCTCCCACATGTAGGTCTGGTAAAATGGACGAAGTCCGTGAAAGAATGCTTGAAATGATAGACGAAGCAGAATCCTCCGGCCAACCTATGTCGTGGTTCGAGGACCTTTACCGGCACTCGAACAGGGACAGAGGGCAGATTCCGTGGGACTGGGAGGGACCACACCCCTTCTTGATAGAGTGGTCAAACGAGAACGAGGCCCTTGGAAGAAGAGTCCTAGTCGTCGGCTCGGGATTGGGTGAGGACGCCTCTTTCCTATGGAAAAGAGGCTGGAAAGTCACCGCTTTCGACATCTCTGAGGAAGCAGTAGAATGGGCCCGGCATTTACACCAAGAGACTGATATTGATTGGATGGTCGGTGACTTGCTGAGTCCTGAACCGGGGTGGATCTGCAAATACGACTTGGTGGTGGAGGTGCATATCCTGCAAGCAATCCCCGAAGAGTTCAGGAAAAGAGCATACCCAAACCTAGCATCAATGCTCGCAAGGGGGGGGACTCTGATATGCATAGGGAAACTAGCGGATGAATCGAACATAGGGGATAGCGGACCACCATGGCCACTGACTTGGGATTTTATCAATCAAGCCGATGAATGGCTGGAAGAAGTCGAGAAACACTCTGCAATCATCCCTGAGAAGGAAGGTGAAAGATATCGAGCAGTCTGGAAAAGGGCAGGATAAACCCTCAACCGCCGCATTGGAGTGTGATGATGCGCCATTATCAGAATGATGTTAGAGTGGGAGATATGGTAAATTCTAAATTTCCAGCACGATCCTTTAGTCTCCATGATGTATAAATCGGGATTACGGCTGCTGTCAATATCCATACAAAGCTCAAAATTTCATTCAGAAACATAATGTTGTCATTCTCGATTATTTGCGGATGAAATATTGCTGAAATCTGGAATGAGATTTTGAATGCGCTTGCTGCAATATGGATACCGGTAATAATTTTTGATTGGAACTGTTCTTTTTCTGTTAATTCAGTTACAAATTGGTAATAAATGTAATTTTTAGCGCTCAAAATTGATAATCCAAGAATTAAGAATGTGAAAGGGAGTGTGTGGATTGCTACGTTTTCTTCGGGCGTTATTGCAAATATTGTACTAAATACAGTAAATGAAAATATTTCCATTACAGTACACATTGTATAAAATGCATATCGATTCTTTTCAATGTCATTAAGGATCTTTTCATGAAAGACACGTAACCAACAAGAAATGGAATAAGATGTCAAAAAAAGATAATTTATGGCCCACAAAGAAGGTAAAAGATAGTTGCCAGGCGGATGATCAAAGAGGATGCAGATACTATTAGAACCAAATGTGTCAATCAATATATTGTCATGAAAATCAACATCAGAATGATGTTTTGTAAAATACCAACCAAAACCTACAATTGACCAAAAAAAGAGATAGGAATAGACTCTTAACAATTCTGGATTTATTGACCAAGTAACCTTTCCGTTTTCTAAATCAACGGTCTTACTTATTGCAAATTTCATATTAAGTCTCCAAAGGTTGTTGTATTTTTCTTCGATTAACGCTCAGACCACATCTGAAGCCAGGCCTCAATGTTCCTGTCGATGTCATCGTTCGAGATTCCTCTATCTGCCACTTCTAGACCGTCGATTGGCTTTATCCGACACCCGCAAGCATTTGCATGCCCCCCTCCGTCCGGATCGAAGCGGGTTGCTAACGCAGTCAAGTCGTATATCCCACCACTTCGATGAAGGAATGAATTGGTGTAGAATGATGCCGAGACGGGGTAATTGTCACCTTCGCCAAACGTTGCACCCAAATCACCATGAATCACCATGCAAGCATCACACTTGTCACCAGCCATGGCAGTAACTTGGTAGCCGTTCGACCGGATCCCCGTTCCATCCAACCTAACGATTGCCATCCTGTCCTCGACTAGCATGCTATCCCGAATTGCGTCAATGAGCACCCCCATCTCTCTCCTTTTCTCAGAAATAACCCCTGATATTTCTGGATTGGATAATATGCTATCGACAGACGCCCCTTCTTGCAAATCCTCGAGGATCCTCATTGCTGTGCCCTCTCCCGCATCGATAACCCTGCTAAGCCACAAAACAGGAGTATCCGATAGATACTCATCTTGAGAAATCATCCCACTATCGAGCTTGTCTACCCATTCTAGAAGACCTTCAAGATCCGACAGATCAACCCGCTCTGAGAAAATCTCGTACGCAATCCGCGCTGCCGAGGGGCTGTCCCTCCAAATTATCACCGCCCCCTCGTCCTCTCCATGTGGTTTGTTGGATTGGTGATGGTCAATACTCAGCCCACAACTAGGGTGCATTGGTAGGTCACAAACAGCAGTCCAACGGTCGATTATCCCATCGAACACCCCTGCTCTCAACTCTCCTGGATGCCCGAATATGACTTCTGCATCTGTCCACCAGCGTCGAAGTATAGCACCAGTTACAACCCCATCAAGATCGCCATCCGTGACAATACGCCTAATTTCCAAATCGAACGGGGACACTGTCATATCTACGGACAAGCAATCACGTCAATGGTGGTTTCGGATTTCAGAAACATGTTCACGGAAGGTTTTCATCCCTCACCGAAGCACCCTGTCGCAATGCAGAGCAAACCCGGACCCCTCGAGACCTCATGCGGCTTCATCTTGCTAAACTTCGACAGCATATTGCTGCTCCAGTATCCTCAGGGGCACTGGAGTTTCCCGAAGGGGCACGTAGAGAAGGCGGACTCCGACCATCATTCAACTGCCCTTCGCGAACTCACCGAGGAGACTGGAATCTCAGAAGTCAGTATCGATAAATCATGGTCCGAAAAGACCGAGTATACATTTGTCAAGAGGGGCAGGGAAACCCCGAAGGAGGTCTACTGGTACCTAGCAGAGACGGATGAAATTGATGTGAAACTCTCTCATGAGCATTCTAACTACCTCTGGCTGCAGTTGGACGATGCCGAGGAACAAATTACATTCGAACAGGAGAAGGACCTTCTCCGTTCTGTCCGCAAACATCTCCGTTCAAGCGGGCGAAACCTATGACGAAGACTCTCTTTTCCCAAGCGGCGTCCAAAGAGCCTCCTCTTCCCCGGTATTCTTCGCTATCCACCTCGCTAGAACAAAAAGCCAGTCTGAGATTCTATTTAGGTAACAAATCACGTCATCTCTGACAGATCCATCGCCTTCGATGTCTCTTAGGTGACAAGCCTCCCTTTCCGCCCTCCTAGCCACTGTTCTTGCTACATGTAGAAATGCTACCGGGGCCGACCCCATTGGCAAGATGAACGACTCTAGTGGCGTCAGATCTTCGATCCATTGATCCATCTCGTGGATTAATCGATCACATTGTTCCATTCCCACTAGAGCCATTTGTTCGGGAAGCTTCCCCGGGGTACATGCGCACTCGCCACCCAGATCAAATAGATCCTGTTGTACTCTCGTCAATGACTCATCGGCCTCACCGGGCCGATGGAATCTTGTTACGCCCGGCATTCTTTCGAGTTCCATCCTAACCACTCCCACATGGGAGTTCAATTCGTCAATTGTCCCGAATAGTCCCACCCTGACGCTTTCCTTTCCAACTTTTGATCCGTCAAGAAGGAAGGTCTCGCCCCCGTCACCGGTTCCGGTGTGAACTCTGTTAATCCGGACCATGGATGCCCGAGGGGTTCCATGCTTTCAATCGTACTCAGATTGGCACTGAAGCCAGAAGACCCTCTTCAACCGCCTGAGTCCATGAAGAATCAACAGATTTCCAACCCCCCAAACTCTCCAACTCCAATATGTTCCTTTCCTCATCATCCGAGTTCCCGAGATGCCTATGAATCAGAATCAGAGCTGCATGGCTCATTGAATTAATCCACCGATCTTCCACGTCCCATGATCTCTCAAAATGGGCAATTGCCCCGTTGGGGCCGAGAATAAGCCCTCTGTGAATCTGCCTCAGACCCGACTTCGACCATGCAATACCAGGCACCCCTATCACAAGACCTCTGAAGGCAATGTACAACTCTATTGTCACCATGGTGCTAGCTAGAACGAATGAACCGATTTGCTCCGTCTGACCGGCCACCCCCCATCTCGAGGAGAGCAGGCTTATCCCCCCAACGCAGAACAGTATGCCAGCAAGAGGCGCCACAATGACATCCGTCTTCATTATGCTCATATCCCTAATTCCTGAAATAACGAAGAAAGCCCCCAGAAAAACTGAAATCGCTGCCGGTAGGTCCTCACCGGTTCCATCCGGGCTCGTGCTCGAGATCCAAAGAATCAGAGCACCAATAAAGAGAACAATAGCAAAGCGATTGCCCTTTTCTGGGAATGGTTGTAGTCTGCTTAGATAGTAGCAATAGGCTCCCAGGCCAGATAGTAGAACAATCCACAGTAGCATTTATTCTTCCACCTTGCTGCCCCATCCAGCCTTCCAAAAATCCTCATTATCCAGTATTAGAGTCCATTCTGAATCCCCTGCATCGATTAGCAACAATGATCTCCTTTCCAGGCCACTAAGCAAAGAGTCGTCAACCTCTCCATCAGAGTGAGCCTTTCGCCATTTTGCTCTGATTTTCTCGACTTCTAATTGCCCCTCAACTCTGTGATCGAAATTCCTCTCGCAAACCTCTCTGAGATCCTGAATCCACATTTTCGAACCCCTGATATGCGGTTCGCTATGGAAACTCCTCTTCTTTCGGAAAGGCGACCATCCCATGCTATGGGTGGACGCCTATGCTCAATGTCTTGATGCTTTGTGAAGTCCTAAGTGCCGATGTCCACACGAGTCCCCATGGGCCGAGTGATCGTACATTTGGACAGCAATCCCAAAGATGGATCAATCGCCTCTATTATCAGGGAGTATGAGGGAAGAGTAAGATCAAGGGGAATCTCAGTTCAGTTCTCTGAACAAAGAGGGAGCAACAACTACGAATCAGAACTTTCCGACCTACCCGGGCATCTAGTCCTACTCGACGAGAGGGGGATTTCGATGACCAGTGAGGAAATGGCTAATTGGCTTCATTCAGCACAACTCGATAGTAAAAAAACAAACATAGCAGTAGGACCCCCTGATGGATTCAGCAAGGAAATTAGGGGGGCGGCCGATCAAATGATGTCCCTATCTTCTCTCACGCTAACCCACGAAATGGCCGGTGCTTTACTCATGGAGCAACTCTACAGGGCCTCGGAAATTAACAGAGGATCCGCATATCACAGGAAGTGATAGTATCGAGATGATACTTCGGCGCCACTGTGATACTGAACCATCTATGGTATGCCATCTATTCATAAGCACGTAGAATCGGGCCATCACTCTACCCGAGGGTAAGCAGTGATTTGCATGATTAGCAAGGAAGAAACAAACACAAAGAAGAGAATACTACCAGCGATTTCGATAATCGCACTAATGCTCCTGAGCACTCAGCTTTCCCTACTACTGGAGTCAGGGTCAGGCGATGCAGCAGAAAGAACGGGAACGGACGACACACCCAAGAGAACGGCCTATCAGCAGCTTGAGCAGATCGGAGGACCCGTCCAGGGCGAGAACCAAAACCAGCCGGCGACCACCAACCCATTCCAAGGGGCTGCCTTCCAGGACCCATTCTACAACGATCCAGCCGCTATTTACGGGAAGGTTTCAGATCCCTCGGCTCTAGCCCTTGATCCAAGTTACGGCTTTTTCCTCGAGGAGACCAACACCGAGGACCACGACAACGACGGAATCGACGATCTGAACGATTTGGATGACGACAACGATGGAATCAACGATCTCATCGAGAGGTTCGATGGGTGTTACGGAACAGGCCCTCTGGACCACGACAACGACGGAACCCAAGACGAGTTCGACTGGGATGACGACAACGACGGCATTCTCGAGGGGCCCGTGGACTACTCCCAAGGCATCGATCCGTGGAACGTCTCATCGGACCGCCACGTCGATCCCAGTACCATCCACCCGTGGACAGGACAGGCTGTTGGATTCAACTACTTAGTAGACCAGAACCCAATGGATCACGACAACGATGGAATCCCCGACGAAGACATCGATGGGTCAGGTCGAGGATCCTATGATGAGGACGACGACAACGATGGGAGAATAGACCAGTTCGTCTGGCCATGCGATTTCGACTCTGATGGCATCCAGGACTACTTCGATCTGGACGATGACAACGATGGGGTAGACGACATAGACGACATCCATCCATGGGACCCTACCCAGACAGCACTCATCACCTCCGATTCGGGCATTCTTTGGGATGACTGGGAGAGATGGGACCCAGAGGACTACGGGGACTATGTGGATGGCCTCGACTACGTCGCCCTCCACGCCCTTGAGCACCCGAGGGAGCAGGCATTCTCAGAAATCGTCGATGGGGACCTCGATGGGGACGGTATCCCGAACTTCCTCGACCCAGACAACGACAACGACGGCGCGCCCGACTCATCAGATACGGACGACGACAACGACGGCCTCGCCGACATGTACGATGTCGATGACGACAACGATGGAATACCCGACTCATGCAGGCAACTCGACACCAATGGAGATGGGCAGGGCGACTACCCGACCCAAGCATTCAACGGTTCGGTGGTCGATATTCAAACCCCTGGAATCGATTGCGAAATCGACTATGACGGAGACTTGGATGACGACCAATTCAGGTCCATAGATGCAGATTACGACATGGTGTGGGACTGGCTAGACAGCGATATGGGAGGGTCCGCAAACCCTGACAACTTATTCGGCGGGTCCCAGCCATGGGACCTCGACGACGATGGTCTAGAGAACGAAGTGGATCCATACCCCCTCAACTCATCGGCGGAGGTAGCTACATGGGACTGCGCTAGCGTTTCCAACCCCAACCCCCAGAATCCCAGTGACAAATGCGTACTCTGGAGGACCTCCTACACCGGTTTCAATGACTGGGACGGGGACGGATTGAACAACTGGGTAGACGTAGACGACGACGGCGATGGAATCCTCGACTGGCTCGACATAGACCCCGACTGCGACTTGGATAACGATGCGGACCTGCATGAGCTCAACGGCTCCATGTACAGGGACGACGGTGCAAACGACATCGATACCGACGTGGATGGGGATGGCCTGGCGAACGACGAGGACTGGGATGACGACAACGACGGTATCAACGACTTCTACGATCCCGATGACGGAAACTGCGGCATTGTTGACACGGACAACACGGACAACTTCTGGGGCAACAGTTGGCCTCAGAACGACGGGGACTCAATAGACGGCTCCGAGGACGGTCCCGTATACGCCGCTCTTCCCCACTACTACTGGAACCTCACCTGGGGATTCAACCCATTCAACGAGGATAACAGCTTCATGCTCGACTACAACGGGTATGACCCGACCTCTCTCGACTCGGTCAGTGGGGCTATCCCAGAGATGTACTGGTTCCTGATGATGAAGTGGAGTCCCTACAATGGTGGCAACTTCTTCGACATAGACGATGATGGGGACTCGTTGGTGAATGGAATCGACGTAGACCAGGATGGTGACGGGATGCCAGACTGGTGGGACCAGGACGAGGGTAACGACGGCGTCTTGGACGTAAACGATGTGAAGATGGGAGGTTCCCTCGATGGCAACTCCTGCGGGACAGTAATCCACTTACAACTCTCAGGCATCCAAGAGAGGTTCTGTGGGTTCATCTACGGATACGCCTTCATGGCACCGCTGCTAACTCCGACGCAGTCGGGAGGGCAATCCTTCACCGTGCCTTACAGCACAAGACCGGATGCAGAATGGGATGACTCTAATGGTGAGGGGTATGACGGTGGCAACCATCCCACTGGGTTGGGAAGCTGCGACATGAACTGCTTCTACTTCACCTTCGACCCAACCAGCAACCCAGAGCCCTCGGTGGCCTACACATATCTCGATATCAAGAACAACAGAGACCTCTGGATAGCATATCTGGGTGTTACCCAATTCAACTTCTTCCAATGGACTTCCGATGCCAACAACAATTTCTTCCCAGATGAGATTGCGGACCATCTGAACGATGACGTCGACCCAGACGTAGATTGCGGACAACCAATGCCCGAAGTCTCATGGGTTCCTAACTGCATGTACAACAACACCAATGACCTCGATGATGACTGGGACATCGTCTACGATCACTTCGACGTCGATGATGACAATGACGGAACCTGGGACTACTTTGAAGTCGACAGCAACGACGATCTTGATGATGACGCAACCGTGGAGGAGCCATACTACTTCACAGGGAGCAACTGCGAAGACAACGATGATGATGGCCTTGACACCGATCCGGATGATGACGGGATATACCAAGCGGTCTGGGACAGAGGCGTGCTCGGCCAGGCGCTCCTCTTCCCAGAGTACTATGACGTGGACAACGACAACGACGGAGTACCCGACGGGGAAGATCCCGATGACGACAACAACGGGCTGTTAGATGAGATCCAAGAGACATTCCCCGGTTGTTTCACCGGGGAGGAGCAGAGACCATGGGACCACGACAACGACGGAATCGTGAACTGGGCCGATGACGACTGGGACGGAGACGGTATCCCCAACTCCCTGGAGCTCCAGAATCTCAATGATACGCATGGAACGGCTGATCCATTTGACGATACATGCTGTCTGAACTTCCCAATTGCCCCATGGGACCACGACAACGACGGCATCCGGGACGACTTCGACGACGACGACGATTACGATGGGATGAAGGACGAGGACGAAGTGATGCTCTGGCCTTCGAGATTCGGTTCAGAGTCCACCAACCCATGGGATCACGACGACTTTGGAGGAGGCGTCGGCCTGGCCAACCCGGCAAACAACTCGACTGGACCAGACTACTTCGACATGGACGACGACAACGACGGGCGAGAGGATGCGGATTGGAACAACCCGTCTTCTGGCGACTGGCCCACACCGGCAAACAAGATAGAGGAAGCATCCGGATTGAGCTCCGACTGGGACTCCGACAACAACGGCATACTGGATCACGACGACAAGGTCCCCACCTGGATCACCCTGACCGCGCAACCAGTGCTGTGGTTGGATGAGACGACACCAGCGATATTCAATGGCTCAGTATACTGGCTGGATGACACTGCCTTCGTGCCTGCGCCAGACCTCCCGGTCCAAGTCCACATCCGATACACCGCGAATGGAACCTCGGTGATAGAGACGATAGACGTGCTGACCAATGAAAACGGGGAGTACATCGTCGGGCAATTCCTGTTCCCGGAGGACATCGATGTCGGCCCCAACTCCACCTACGAGATATACTCCGAGGTAACGGAGATGTTCATCCACGATCACAGCTCCACTCTGACGGATACCGACGGCGACGGCATCGGGGACTCGGGCTACCCGGTCGAGGTAAGAGCGAACACCACCATTGGTTTCGTCTCCGGACAGAGGTTCAGGGCCGATGAGCAGCCCCTGAAGCTCGATTTCAAGGTCCACTACACGGCAGACTACAACCGCGGAATTTTCGACAACAGACTCCCATACGCACCAGTTTCCTTCACCGTTAGCGACCCCGGAACCCAATTCGGGAACATCACCGAACCAACGGTATACGATGGATACGGAAACGGATACAGAGCGGACTCCGGCGGCTGGGTTTCCTTGGCATTCAACCAATCGCTAGACCGTTGGGAGCAAGTTCAGTGGAACTCCCTTCTGGACAATGGCCCTGGAATACCCACAGGAGGTTACGAAGAGATAGTGTGGAACCCGTGCGCGCCTCTCAATCCAGCTGGTTCCCACTCAGTCCTATCTCCGTATGAATACAAGAACACCACTCTTCCGATCGGAGACTACAGCTTCATCGGATACGCCCGACCGGATCTCGGTGTTTGTACCGATGGCTCTTACGAGTGGCCATGGGCACACCTAGAGGGTTCCAAGACTGACACTTTCTTCATTCGCGCTATGCATAGGATGTACATCGAGGCGGAGATGTTCGCATCCTCGTTCAGGCCCGTTTACTACTGGGATGCTACACAGTTCACAGGCTCCTCCTTCGGAGCCTGGAGAGCCCTGTTCCACGCCCCCTCCCTCGCAAACGCGGGAATTTCATTCGAGGAGGCTCGGCTCGGAAAGCCGTACCCAATCCTCTGGGATGGAACACCAGCGGGACTGTCAGGAATTGCAGCAGGGGCACTCTCCCCCTTCCTGTCCTCGAACGGTACACATTGGGCCATCACATTGCAGAATGGAGCCGATTTCGACTCCCCCCCATGCGGGCCCGTAGATCCCCTGACCTCGTCCAGCGAAGTCCGATGCGAGATCGTTCCCGAGGTTTTCACTGGCGAGTCTATCAGGGTCAGGGGCCATGTGTGGAACAGAACCCTAGATCCCGTGTACGAGATAAACGGCAATCCCATTTCCGTCGCACTTCAGTTCGACTTCGACCAAAACGGTATGTTCGTGGGGTCGCTTGAGACCCAACACAACAGGTGGCCAACCCCCGTCGGCGGCCTGGCAACCTTCGACTACAGCCAAACTTGGGAGAACTGGGTGCAAGCGGGAACATTCGGAGTGAGGGCAGACTTCAGCCAACCTGACTACTTCTTCACAGGAGACCAGGACCAGGTTCTTGCTGCCACCGGTGCCTATGGTAACGTTTCCGTGATAGGTACGACCGAATTCGACAGAACCTCATTGAACTCCCTCCCTCGTTTGTACAGAGGGCAAAACACGTCGGTCCAGGTTCGTCTGGTTGACAATGCCTACCAACCAGTGCGAGAGGTGCCTGTGAACTGGACGTGGTCCGAGGACCAGTCTAGCGGAATCGCAATCACCGACAACAACGGCCAGTTCATGGTCAACCTGACGGATATCGACAACCTAGGGAACTACACCCTAGGGTTCACGTACCTCGGAGACGAGCGCCGTCAGGGAACCCATTCCGAGGTCGGCCTGTGGGTCGTCTCCAGGACGTATATCTTCGTTGATTCCGTCAGCCCAAACATCAGATCGAGCGGCGATGAATGGAGATTCACGGCCGTGGTGACGGATGATAACAGAACCCCATTCTTGAAGGACGGGGGAGCGGAACTGAACACCAGGGGCCCGGATAACGATTGCGAACCAATGCAAGGGAATGGGTACGACTTAGGTGGGAACGTCACCATTATTTTCGAAGGGATAGACTTCGAGGATAGGACCCACAGGCAGATTGTAAATGTGACTTGCCCATCCTCTGGGAACATTTTCTATGAAACAATCCTCGACCCACAACTCCTGAAGGACGACCCGTTCTCCTACCTTCCCGATGGCTTCGGTCCGGTGAACGTAATCATAAGGTTCGAGGAGAACCTCCCCCACGAGGGATGTGAGCCCCTTGATGCAGGAATGCTGACGACGTCTGGGGCGTGGGACCCCTGCGTAACCATTCAGAACAGCGACCACTACAGGAAGATCCTACAGTTCCAAGTTGATGGATTCAGCCTGATTGGCAACACGGCACTCGATGTCGATCAGCAGATAGTCTACACATCAGAGATAGACCCCGACACGGGACTGATTCTAGAGAAGCCCATGTCGGTCACCGGCCAACTAACCGATGAACTGGGGGGGAACCTATCCAATAGGCAAATCAGAGTCACCTTCGAGATGGGCTCGATGATTTTCGATCCGATAGAAAACAGAATGAAATTCCGAGCGGGTGACACGGGAATCGAGGCATGCATCCCCGGAGCGACCGATGAGAACGGTTTCTTCGACATCAACTGCCCCCTGGCCGGAGTCGATGCGGGCATGGCCAAGGTGAAGGTGGAGTACAACTCATGGGACCCATTGAACAACGATCGCTACAGATACAAGAACAAGACACAAACGATGTTCTTCCCGGTTTTCTCGAACTCAACGATAGACGTCTCGGAAGTGGGCCCTTTCAGGTCTGACTACCTGACCTACACGTTCCCAAACGGGTCAACCTTCGAAGTCCTCTACCTCAAGGAGGCGTTCCACATCAACGCCAAGCTTTCCCAGTCAAATGGAAAGCCAGTCGGCGGAAAATGCGTCAACATCTACCTAGATCCAGAGGTGAACACCAGACCGGTCGCAATAGCGTTCACTAGCGATGGAACAGGGGAGTTCGAATGGTACTCCGCCGATCCCGAAGACAACCCGAGTAGACGAGGAGTTGAGCCAAGCGGCAACAACCTCGAAGGATTCAGGACGGTGAGGGTCGCATACGAACCCGAGAAGTACGTGCCTGGTGGCTGTGACTACGAGGCACTAGAGCCAAACCCAGTGCTAAACAGCTCCATAGTCGACGTCGAGGTTCTAGTCAGGAGCAAGGTAGACATACTGCTGAAGGAACACTGGTCAAGCCCGACCGGCTACCAGGAGGGAGACATCATTGCCGGGGAGGTTGCAATCCTCAGGGATCGGTTGGATCTCACCGTAGAGGGGCAGAGGGTGGAGTTCCATAGGCAGTTCTGGAACGGCTCAGGATGGCAGACGGAGAGAGTCGAGATATTCATCACAAACGAGAGGGGTTCTGCTAACTTCTCATTCCCATATACCGGGGACTTGATCCCGGGTCACCCGGAATGGTCGGCAGCAGGGGGACAATGGAGGGTCCTGGTTCACTTCGAATCGGCAGATGCAAACAAGCCCTACTTCGTTGAGCAATGGCTGAACAGCACTCCTGAGATAAGACTCGGAGAACCGTCCTCGGGAAGTAGCGGAGGACTTTGGACGACTCAAGTCCTAGTCCTGGCAGGCATCTCCCTTTCCACAGTCACCCTAGTCGGGGCTATGATGTACAACAATTACAGAGAGCGCCGCAAGATCGAGGTTCTGAGAGGAATCCTGACTGACGCCCTAATGTCACTCAAGGCATCCAACAACTTCATCGAGGCAATTTTCTCATGCTACAAGGACCTGATCAAGTACTTCAGGATGAGAGGGGCGATGAAGAAGGTCTTCGAGACCACAAGGGAGTTCGAGGACGTGATAAACAACATGCTGGGCGGAATTGTCCCACCCGAGGAGCTAAACACGTTCTTCTCCATCTTCGAGGAGGCCCGTTACTCGGACCACGAGATCGGCTCCCAGGAGAGGGATAGGGCGATCCAGGTATTCCAGTCTCTGATTGGCAGGATGAACAGCTCCTTGGGAGACAGCATGCTGAACAGAGCATCGGCAAGCGAGTCTTCCCTGTACGGAGAATCCGTCAAGGCAGGCCAGTTTGTTGACGCTGAGGGCAATGTCAGGTTCGCTGGTATTGACGACACCGAGGAAGGTGACGGGTTCAAGATTTGATACAGACGCGGCATTGGGGCTGCTCTACCGCCCCTAAGGGGCGCCCGCAGGATTCATAACACCGACTTTGGTGGCCGCGCTACCTAACCATGAGGGGATGCTATGAGTAAGCCAGACAGGAAGACCAATGCTGCGCTAGTTTCCCTCATTGGCGATCTGAAGAACCATGGCCGTTCCACGGGCTCTCCAATCTGGAGGGACACCGCATCAAGACTGGAGTCCAGCAAGAAAAACTGGGCCCAACCCAACCTAAGCCACATCTCCCGCCACTCCACAAAGAAGGAGACCGTGCTCGTACCCGGTAAGGTCCTGGGCAGCGGGGAGATTAGCGGTGGTCAGACCGTTGCAGCATTCAGCTTCAGCGATGGTGCCAAGAGCAAGATCGAGGCATCAGGCGGACGGACCCTAAGCATCCGGGAACTCATGGACGAGAACCCAAACGGCAAGGGGGTGCGAATACTTGTCTGAGTCAACCATGGTCTTCGATGCCACCGACAAGATCCTCGGCCGTCTGGCCAGCCGGGTTGCCAAGGAGATGATCTCAGCTAGAAAGTCAGGAAGGCAGCAGAGAGTCATCATCATCAATGCCGAGGACGCCATAGTCTCCGGCCCTAGGACCAGGGTCCTAAGCGACTACAGGGCGAAGTACAAACTCAACCATGCAAGGAAGGGGCCATTCTTCCCTAGAATGCCTGACAAGATAATCAAGAGGACAGTCAGGGGCATGCTTCCATACCAGAAGAACAGCAGCGGCAGAGGGGCACTCAGGGATCTCCGAGTAATGATCGGGACCCCTCAGAACCTCTCCAACGACGAACTGCCAGAGGGGCACGAGTGGGGCTCCACGGAGCACATCACACGCAACACCCCTAACAAGTACGTGCGACTAGGCGAGATCAGCTCCCACTTGGGAGTCGAAGGATCGAGATGGGGAGGCGAGTGATTTGGCCAAGAAGAAGACACCCAAGATCGTCAACACCAGCGGCAAGCGCAAGACTGCGATCGCTCGAGCAACCGTCAAGGCGGCTTCCAGCGATGGAAGGGTGCGAGTAAACGGACAACCGATTCACATCATGGAGCCAGCACTCGCACGCAGGAAGGCACTGGAACCCCTTAGAATCGCAGAAGGAATGACGTCCGGAAACAGACTAGTCAAGGTCGACATCTCCGTCGATGTGAAGGGAGGGGGGCAGATGGGCCAGGTCGACGCAATTAGGACTGCAATTGCCCGAGGCCTCGTGAAGTACAACGGCGGCGCGGAAGGCGATGACGAAGAACTCAGGGACGAGTTCGTTAGGTTCGAGAGGAAGATTATGGTCAATGACCCACGTAGAAAGGAGCCCAAGCATCAAATGGGACGCGGTGCTCGAAAGAAGTGGCAGAAGTCGTACAGGTAGGTGAAAGAAGTGCTAATCCCAGTCAGATGTTGGAGTTGTGGAAAGGTGATTGCTCACAAGTACCAGGAGTATCTGGACGCAGTGGAAGAGGGCAAGGACGCAGGTCAGGTACTGCACGATCTGGGTTTCGAGAGGTATTGCTGCAGGCGCATGTTCATCGGACACATCGATCTCATCGACGAGGTCGCGCCATTCAGCATCGAAAGGCAGCAATGAGGTCCGTCAGGGCTTTGACTGATTGCTCACTCGCAGCGAGCCCAATTGGGGCCTGTAGGTTAGTTTGGCCTATACTTCGCGGCTGGGGGTCGCGCGACCCAGGTTCAAATCCTGGCAGGCCCACCACACTGTTTTACCCATGCAAAAGGTCAGTTTGAAGGCCATCGCCCCCTTTGCACCAACATGAGTGATGGCAATCCAGAGGAGGGCATCCCCGATGCCCGAATCGAGTGGCTGGCCAAGCAGCTGGGGAAGCACTCTGAGCTTTACTACAACAAGGCAGAACCGGAGATCTCCGATGCGGAATTCGATGCCCTGAGGGACGAGCTTCAGAGCCTTTTCCCAGGGCATCCCCAATTGAGCAGAGTTGGTTCTGACCCGCCTCCCGGCTCGACAAAGGTCGACCACCTGTTCAGGATGATGAGTTTGGACAAGGCGACTTCAGAGGTGGAGGTGGCTCACTACGTTGCCGAGACAACCGCCAAGGGGAGGAGGTTCGTCTGCCAACCAAAGCTCGATGGTTCCGCCCTTTCGCTGGAGTACCGCAGGGGCCGACTGGTTAGGGCTGCTACAAGGGGGAATGGGAGGAGGGGGGAGGATGTTACCGCTAACGCCAGGAGAATGATGAACGTCCCAGAGAACCTTGGCTGGAAGGGGGATTGCCATGTCAGGGGGGAGGTGGTAATGCCTCTGCAGATATTCAGGGAGAAGTACTCCGAAGTCGCACCCAATCCCAGAAACCTCGCAGCAGGAGCACTGCGTCAGAAGTACGTAGATGCAGGCAAGGGAAGCCCCGAGGACTTGCGGTTCCTGGCTTACGGCGTGGAATTCCCTAGCGGGAAGGATCGTCACCCCGGGAGCCCAGATCCTCCAGATTTCAAACTTGATTCCGAGGTCATCTCTTGGATTAGTGAGTTGGGGATTGAGGCCGCCGGGAACAACGTTGTCTCGGGCGAGGACGACTCGGCCACCACCGAAGCCATCCTCGCCGTGACGAGGGAGTGGTTCCAGTCACGTGACTCGGCCGAGTGGGAGATTGACGGCGTGGTGGTCAAGTTGGACCGCCTGGACAAGCGCACTCTGCTGGGGGAGACCGCACACCACCCTAGATGGGCGTTGGCATGGAAGTTCCCACCAGAGGAAGCCGTGACGGTGCTGATGGACGTCTTCTGGCAGACCGGTAGAACAGGGAACGTCACGCCCGTCTCCAGAGTAGCTCCGGTAGTCGTCTCTGGAGTCACCGTCGAAAACACCACCCTCCACAACAAGGGCGAGGTCGAGCGCCTCGGCATAATGGTTGGAGACAGGGTCAGGGTGGTAAGGAGGGGGGACGTGATCCCGAAAATCACAGAGGTGGTGGGTCCAGCGGTAGAGGATGACTTAGCAGGCAGGTCACACTCTGACGGTACCCCCTTCTCAGAAACACTCCCCCCAAGATCGGAGGTCTCAGTACCGCGAAATTGCCCTCGTTGCTCAACCGATCTGATCGTGGATGGGGCTTTCATCAGATGCACGAACATAGAATGCCCATCCCGCCTCGAGAGAGGAATCCTATACTGGTGTAGAAAGCTGGGGATGGACGGCATCGGCGAGAAGCTAGCCGAACAACTATGCTCATCGGGGTTGGTGTCCAGTTTGGCCGACCTTTACCGTCTGGAGGACCGTGAACGGGAACTCATAGGCCTAGAGAGGATGGCGCAGAAGTCTGCTAGCAATGTTCTGGAGGAGCTCAACTCGACTAGGTCCATGACCTTCAGCACATTCATCTCAGCTCTCGGACTCCCACGGATAGGCCCCGAAATCGCAACATTGGTTTGCTCAGAGGTAAGGGATCTGGAGGAGCTAATTCAGATGACCGAAGACAGAGAGGAAGCAGTTCGGCGCCTGATCTCAATTGACAGGATCGGGGAGACCGTGGCAACACTACTCCTGGATGGAATCTATGAGCGGAAGGACTCGATCATAGATCTGCATGAACAGATAGAGATCATCCAAGGCGGCCAGGAATCCAGCGAAGGAATACTCTCAGGCTCAATCTTCTGCATCACGGGCACCCTCAGCAGACCCAGAAAGGAGATTTCGCTCTCGATAAAGTCACAAGGCGGGAAAGTCGTATCCTCAGTCTCTGGGAATCTGAGCTTCCTAGTCGCAGGGGGGTCCTCCGGTTCGAAGCTGGAGAGGGCTAACAAGCTGGGCGTTCGCGTGATTACTGAATCCGAGTTGGACGAAATGCTGGGCGGTTCGATTCTCGAGGACCTACCAGAAGAGAGACAGGCCAACCTCGGGGAGTTCTGACTAACCGTACATCCCAGTCGACGAACCGCCGGTGTCCTGAGGTGGGTTGAGGTGAAGCGACATCATCTCCCTGATCTGCCCCTCTATCCTCTGTGCCTCCTCCATTAGCGGTTCTGGATCGAGTTGAACAGCTGGAAGGAGCCCATCAAGGCATCCGATGATCCTGGCTGCTGCGCGTGCATCGGGGATAGTGCCCTGGCCTAACTCGCCATCCGATTCGGCGAGGATCGCCAATGCGTCAATCCCCCTCCTTCTGCATTCTCCCATCATCACTCCGGTCATCCCCCCGACGACTCCTTGTTTCAGAAGTGGAACGCCGATTCCCTTCAGAAGTTTGTGAGTGGAGTCGGTTGATCCTATTCCAAGCATCGAATCCATCCCTTCGTCGTCGTCGAAAATGCTGTGGCTACTTTCTATCCCGTGTGCGAAGGAGTCGACCATGATCGTCGAACTAACGCCAGAGTCCACAATCCAATCAATCAGGCTAGAGGAAAGTGGCAGGTTAAGTTCCGGGGGGATATGGATTTCTGAGGCAATCAGAACCACCTTGTCGCACTGCTCCATATTACAGATTGGCTCACCGGCATAGAACCTCAAAGGAGGGAGCGGCTTGCCGTCTTGGACTAGGCATACCGGAGAGAGATTTGGATGTCTGACTCCTCCAACCAATTCCAACTCCAGTTTTTCGACCAAGAAGTGCGCAACAATGCTACTGACATATCCTGCTGATGGGAAACAACTTACTAGCAGGGCTCCAGAAGAATTCACCCCCTCATCAACCTCGACAAGAGGTCCCTCCGCCATGAATCTAGAATCCCCTCAATGGTGTTAATCGTTGCCACTCATCCGCCTCAATTCTGCGAGATGGAGATAAGATGGATGCGACCTCCCGGGATTACCAGATTTCCCCCTCCTCTTGGAACAGGTTTGAGGAGTGCCCTAGGAAGTACTGGCTTTCCCGCCAAAGGCTCCCCGGAAAGGCAAGTATGCCCGCTTCAATGGGAACTGCGATCCACAACTCTGTCGAGGATTTGTGCAATCTGGAACTTTCAGACAGAGAGGGGGATGAGGTCGGTTGGCTCCAATCTACAGCCAGAGATGTCCTTGAAGGAAACTGGGAGTCCGAGAGGAAGGAGTTCATGGACACCCCGAGGCATCCAAGGTGGAAGTCTGAGATGTTTCCCAAGGCTTTCGAAGGCCTCGTCGGCGCACTGAGCATCATGTTCGAGAAGGCGGCGCTGCCCAAATCTGAACTCACAGAAGTAACGATCCGGAGTTGGAGGCAAGTCCAGGCAATAATCCTCGCAACGGAGGACACCCTGGAATCCGATTGTGGGAGGCTACAGGGAAGACTCGATCTACTGGTTATTGACAAGGAGAGCGGAGGGAAAGAAGGTTGGATAGTTGCTGATTTAAAGACTGGAAAACCACCACGAACAGAGCTTAGCGAGAAGGTCACTAGGCAGTTGCTATTCTACAGGGACCTGATGAAGCAGAGGAACCCGGAACACCCACCGATTATTGCCGAGGGTTGGTACTCTTCCAACAAAACTGTCTACAGTGCAGATGGCCCCTCCATCTTGGAGGAAGCCATAGAGGCTTGGAAAACGATGGAACTGTCTGAAATACCATTCCACGCGACTCCCAGTCAAGCCGCTTGCTCATTCTGCGAGTGGAAGGCATGGTGTCCGAAGTGGTGGATTGCACGGAATGAGGGACAACTCGGTGGCGGGGGGGTATTCCGAGACGAAGTGGTCCGCCTCGTGAGACTTGACCGAGATTCAGGAGCGGCACTTTTCGAACGAACCACCCCCATCGGCGATGAGGGGGAGCTAAACGGTTCCGACTACCGATTCGGAGCCATCCTCAAGGGCCAAGCCCTAGAACAAATCAAGCTGTTGGAGCAAGCCGAACTAGATGCCCATCTGTTTCTGGGGAGCGTCAGAGTCGATGGCAAGATTGTGCATATGGGGGATTGGTCAGAGGTTATCCCGTGGGCCCCAATCCTAAGGTCGACTCCCGATTGAGTCCAGGACCTCTTGGACAGACCCCCTGAACTTTTTCGGATACGCCCCCATCAGCTTCCATAGAAGGAGAAGAGTTGCCCCCGCATCTGCATCAGCCCTGTGAGATCTTTCCAGCCTGATGCCGAATCTCTCGCACAGCAACCCGAGCTTGTGCCGTCCCGGCACTCCGAATTTCCTCGCAACGACCAGGGTATCGACAATCGCGAGTGGTTGGGGGACCTCTCTACCAATCCTGATGCATTCCATTTCCATGAACCTCCAATCGAATGCGACAACATTGTGGCCGACAATCACGGCACCATCAATCAATTTTCTCATCGATTCAATATGCTCCTCGAACCCACCCGCACCTCGGACGTCGTCATCCATAATCCCATGCACTTTGCTCGACACACTAGGAATCCTGCACCCGGGATCAACTAGTGAATGCAGATTCACATGAGTTCCATCGGAATCACTCCCAACCAGTGCGAATTGCACCACCCTATCCTGTCTAGGATTGAATCCCGTAGTCTCCAAATCGAATCCAAGGACCCTCAAACCGCCCAGAATCCCAGAATCCATGATGCCCCCCTCTCGCCGCCGTCCATGAACTCTACCAAACAGCACCCATGAACTCCCAAACCCAACACCCATATGAGGGGCCTCGTCTTTCTAGTACCATGGAAGAGGGCGGTCAAAGAGTATCAGCCCTCTTGATTCTCCTACTGCTGACCCAGTCCCTTGCAGGATGCGGTGGAATTGGTCCCGGTAGCCCAAATGCAAGCCTCAGCTCGGATAGAGACACAATTAATTCTGGAGAAACCGTCAACTTCGATGCTCGCTCTTCCACAACCCCGGAACCCACAATCATTGACGAATACAGGTGGAACTTCGGGGACGGGGAAACGAAGACAACAAAGCAGGGTGTGATCAGCCATGTTTTCGACAAAGCAGGGGTTTTCGAGGTCAAGGTTGACGTATTCAACGACAACGGGGACTCCGACTCGACAAGCCTCAGCATCTTCGTCAACGCAATCCCGGAAATAATCCTCGATTTGCCAGATTTTGTCAAGACTGGACAAGAGGCTAGGCTAGACGCCAGTGACTCCTTCGACCCAGAGGGCGCAGGCGTCGAGATAGTCTGGGATTTTGACGCAAACACCGATTCGGACGGAGACAGTGACCCTCTCAACGATGAAGATGGGAGCGGACCCGTGACAAGGCTAACTGTCTCGGCAGCAGGTAACATCACTGGAGCAGTCACAATTACTGACGATAGCGGAGGGACGAACACCACCCTCTGGACACTCAGGGTCATCTCCCGCTCTTTCCGCGTTGTCTGGGAGGAGGTGCACGTCGATTACGAATGGTCTGGATACCTCGAGCAAGGTGACTTTCACGAGATCCAGTTCCAACCAGGTGAAGGAGCCAGGTTGATGGAGGTAACAGCAACCTTGTCGCTTTCTCGTGACATCCTGCCAATCACATGGCCGGAGGACAATTTCACCTTGGAGGTCGACAACCCCTCATCAGGATGGTCCTATAGCGTCGCGACCACCCAGGAGAACATCACCCAGAATGCTTCAGCGACAATAGAGAGGAGCGAAATGAATCCCCTCCCGCAGTCCGATTACACAGTATTCGCGGATTCAAAGGAAGGGTTGGAGGAGGCCCTCCTCAGTGACCCCAATGGGCGGTTCGGCCAAGGTGACTGGTTCTGGACGATTACGGCATTGGAATGCGATCCGGATACTCCAGTGGATGGCATAGACCCCGATCAGGGGAACGATTGGACATTGGAAGCCCAATTCGTGGTCCTGGTGCTCAGGGTCAGCGAAGTCAGCGTCTGATTCCCCATGAGCGAAGACCTTTCAACCACTAGTCACTGGCCGAGTCATGGCAAAGTCGTTCGAGATTACCAAGGTGTCCGTTCGCGGTCGCTTGGTCGTAGACGCCAAGGTGAGCATGAACGACCCCCAAGACTTCGACTTCTCCCCCAGAGCCAGTTTGTCCGGTTCGACACTAAGCCTGGTCAACGAATCGGGAGAGCCCTCCTCGACATTCGAGCTTGACGCCGAGCAGGCCACTACCGCAGAGAGGGATAGGATGGTGGAACTAAGGGTCAAGTTCACCGTTGAAGGGATGCATGGGGTCCTCACACACAAGACCCCTCAGCCTATGACGGGACCAAAGTCGAAGAAACTCGCACAACCGAGTTGGAAGACCATCCTGCCGCTCTCAATGTGATTTCGAACCGTCGGGATTAAGCCGGACCCTACCGTCCAAAAGTCACTGGACCCATAGTGTAGCCTGGATATCACATGAGCTTGCGGAGCTTGTAACCCGTGTTCGAATCGCGGTGGGTCCGCCAACCAACGGCAGGCGACCGATTCAATTAGTCCCAGTCGTTGGAACCCACGCTGGACCCATAGTGTAGCCTGGATATCACTCTAGCCTCCGGAGCTGGAAACCCGTGTTCGAATCGCGGTGGGTCCGCCAACCGAAATGCATCCCAATACCTCCAATAGCACTCCCGTCCTAGGAGCTCCATGGACAGAATCACAACAATCCTAATCGCGTTAATGATGGCCACCGTTTCCCTAGCAGGATGCTCTGGTGACGACTCTGGATATGAGGAGACAATCAGCTCGTTGGAGCAAGAGGCGGTAGCCGACCAAGCGAGGATGGCCGCCCTCAATGCTACGATATCCACCTTGGCGGGTGATTTGGTAACTCTAAGCACCCAGATCACGGGCCTGGACTCGCAGATCGCCGACCTCCAGACAGAGATCGACTCCCTCTCGCTGCAGAACTCAACCAAGGCAAATCAGATCGAGCTGATGACTCTTAATTTGACCACTCTCGTACATGCGAAGGCGCTGCTGGAGGCTCAGGCCTTAGTACTCGATTCCGAGAAGGCGCTGCTGGAGTTTCAGGTCTCATCTCTGACCACTTCGAACCAGGACGCGGCTACTGACATCGCAGAGCTCCAGGCCCTTGCCTCGCAACTGAACCAGACGATTCAGCAACTCGAGAGCACCATCTCCGATATGGAGAACTCAGGTAGCTACATCATCAGCACCTTGGACACGATCATTGATCGTGGCACCATGAAGTGCGGAGTGAAGTCGTCCCAATACGGAATGGGGTACACAGATTCGTCCGGCGTACGATCGGGACTGGACATCACGTACTGCCGCGCGGTTGCCGCTGCAATAGGCCTGGACCCAGACACGGACGTCGAGTACATTCTTGCATCCGGATCAAACAGGTTCGAAATGCTAGCCGCCGGCACCATCGACGTCCTGATCAGGACGACGACGTGGACAGCATCCAGAGACGCTGACCTCGAAGCGGACTATGCAGGCGTGAACTTCTACGATGGACAGGGCATCATGGTCCGCGAGGACATGTTCGCTGCAGCTCCTGCAGGAAACTCGGCAACTGGACTGGACAATGCAAATATCTGCGTCGGAATCGGTACAACGACTGAGGGTAACTTGCAAGACTGGTTCTCCTCCAGGGGGATCGCCTTCACGTCCGTGCCCGTAG
>JAAZXW010000015.1 GCA_014239955.1 Methanobacteriota archaeon
TCCCGAGTTCAGGCCATTGCAATTGGAAAGCCCACTGCATTCCACCGCAGTGTCAAGGCCCGAGTCCATAACAGCCACAATAACCCCATCCCCGGTTACTGCTCCGCCATGGCTCATCATGTTCGATGAGTCCCCCACCCAATTCGCACCGATGATCTCAGACGCCTCTTGGTTGTCGAACCTCGGAGCATAGGTCGGCTCAATCCACTCGACGAATGGTTGCTCGGATAGCATCCCGATTTCCTTTGAATCAACCAATACATCTGCGAACCTGTCGAGACGATAGTCCCGTACTTCGACTCCTGTCTTCAGTAGATCACCGATGTGTCCCGAGCCGGAGAGAAGGACTCGGACTAGGTACTTCTCCCCCTCCATCTCAACGTTATCATTGGAGGCTCCTTGTAGGATGGGCAATGCATCAGGTGCGACCTTGTCGGTATCAACCAGACGAAATGCCCCAATTACCCCTGCATCAAGGAGAGTCGAAGGATCAAGCCGGGGGACGTCGCAGTGGAATCCTTGAGGGGCGTAGAAGGTTCTGCACTCCATGCCCATTTCCTCGAGACTGGCTTTCCAGTCAGAGGGGATTGGATACTCATGACCCAATGCGTGCCATCCGGACACAGATTCCTCACCCGTTCTCTGAACCCATTCTTGGATCGGGACGTAGGTTGCTGTTCGGTAGTAAAGTGCAGCCTTTCCTACATTGCCATCTTCCCAATTCCATCCATGAGCAGGGTCGTCGTAATCCGTCGAATTTTGATCAAATGGATTGAAGCTTGGAATTTCAATAGTCCTCTCTGATGTGGGGTTTTCTTCTAGTTCCGAGGATTCCCCCCCAAGTAGACTCATTGACAAAATGCTGGGGAGGATCATGAGTGCGACCAGCATCAGGGACAGTCGTGATCTCACCGCGTTGCCACTGGGCATGCCCCTCCTACAGAGTAGGAGGACATTAAAATTGCCTCAATACCTCGCCCCCTAAGTTGGCAATATCATTATTTTATCAGGAGCTCCAATTTTGCCCAACTGACTCACCCGTTCAGTGAATAATATTCACATACGCCCGACCCGCTCGTCTGCTTCCAATGGTCGAAGACATCCTTCCGCAGGCACCTCTAGAATCCGATGAAAAACACCCTATTGAATCAATTTCTGAATCTGAAACCGATGACAGGATTGACGTAGAATTGGACAGAATCAGGGATAGGAGGGAGAATCCCGGTCAGAGCTTTCTGTACAACACCGTAGTGCCTCAGACATTCGATGACTATACCCTGGTCTTCGGATTGATTGCCGGCCTGGTGTTCTTTGCATCGATAACAATCGCCTCATCGGGGTTAATTCTAGGTGACTCCATCCTGATTGATGATACTCTATCGGGAACTCCACTAGATCCAAATGATTGTATCGACAAGAGGGGCGAGGTTTGGGTAAAGACATGGGTCGATGAAGGCGATCTGAGAATCGAAAGTCACAACGTCCCAACATCTTCTTCCTCTGCCATAATGGTCCTAGTGTGGAATGAGTCAGCACTCGGCTCCGAGGGGGAAATCGAAGGTGACTCGGAAATCACTCTTGCAGTCGGGGGTACGGGGGACCAGTCCCTGGAATTGACCAAGGAAGAATTGGATGATGGGGACTACAGAATCCGAATCGCAGTAATCTACTCGGAGGACAATTCAACTGGATGGTCAGAACTTTCCGTGGAGGAAATTGCGGAGAAAGAGAATGACCCCCTCCTACTAATTTCTAACAAGGATCTAGAAATTGAGTTGCATACTAGCGTTTCCTCCTCTCTTTTCGGTTCTGGAGAAACACATAGGAAGATGGAGAAGTTCGACGAGGAGACTCGTGCGTGCATGACAATTCAGGACATGGGCTTTTGGGGCTGGATTCTGATGGGCGCAGAGTGGGTTGGCGGGAGGGAGACGGCGATGCTGACTGGGGGGAATGCAGAGGTTCCCCCGTGGTATATGGCAATGATCTCACTGGGGATGTCCGTATTCTTCCTCTGCGTCCAGTATCCCCTGATGCATAGGTTGTACCATAGGGATTCAGACGATATGCTATCCAGTGAGCAAATGACGAGGCTAATCTCTAGGACGATTGAGAACGCCTGCAAGAGGCTCCAAATCAAACCAGACCTGGAATCTATTCGAGTTCAGGACAGGGCAATCTCAGTCGATGTTTTCCTCCCATACATTACGACAAGGAGGACCATCATGCCCCCCATCGAGTTGAAAGGCACCATTATCAAGGACATTCTAAGCGAGTTCCGAATCTTCGGGGAGATGAGGCCGCTTCAGATCAAGACTGTCTGTAAAGACTCCAATGACCGCTCAGAAAATTCGCCAGATTTAGACGAAATAGGCGAAGTCAGTCTATCTGATGACTACAGCAGTTTCTTTTCCTCAATGGGTCAGTTCGGGAGACTAGAGGAGTCATTCAGAGAAAGCATGTCAAGGTGGTTCAGGAAACATGACGTCGCCGATTACGGTTCTGCAATTATGGCCGATGAGGATGCAGTCTTCGTCAGGGTAATTTACAGGCCCGTCATGAAGTTCGCATATTTCCTATTCAAGCCGACATACGAGCATCTCCAAGGAGACCTAAGATCCCAACTCGGCTCCGACTTGGAACATCTCCTAGGAGGGAGGGAATTGGTAGTAAGTGCCAGGAACGAGAAGTCAACATTGGGCGACAGAGCCGTCGCAGGCAGGGTCGAACAAGGCTCCGAAGAACACATTGGAGAGGCAATGGTAGCTAAGCGCGATGGGATTCCAGGGGCCCTGTTGCAGAACCCATTCATGGGAGATATCCTGTCATCGGTGGAGTACGTTGCCCACAAGAACAGGAAAAGAATCGACAAGTATGGCTTCTGGGGCCTGATAGTCTTCGTCTGGATCCCCTTCATGGCAAGCGGCGTACTAGTTGGGGCCATGCTAGGGCTGGTAGCCCGAATGAGGTTCCAGAGGGTTCTCGCCGCCTGCTTCATTGGCGGTACCGCTGCATCGGTCACTTGGGCTTATACGGCACGAGGGATAATTGAGGTGATGGAGAGATATCACGCCGAGGCGTTCATTCCATTCATCATCCTCCTAGCAGTAGGATTCACATGGCTCAAGATCAGGGACAACAAGAGGCACAGAAGGGAAGAGTTGTTCAAGGAGTCGATGTCGTTCTTTGCAGGAGCATCCGAATCATAGTGACGAAACAGTTGTATCTCTCTTTCAAACAGAAGGTGACTAAATGAAAAAATTATTGCAAATGGAAAACGTCGAACGGCATTATGCCATGCCGTCAGGAACCGTGAAAGCTCTTGATGGGGTCAATCTCGAAATTAAGGAGGGTGAGAGAATAATCCTCCTCGGTCCTTCAGGATCCGGTAAGACCACCCTCCTGAACTGCCTCTCTGCTTTGGACACCCCCACAGGTGGCTCTTATGTCTTCGCTGGTAAGGAAGTGCCTAGAATCCCTGACTTAGCACCTAGGTGGTGGAATCGACTTGAATCCCTCCCATGGCATACGGCGTTCTTACTACGGCCCCTCGCCAAAATCATATTCTTCCCCTTGGAATACTTCACTCACTCAAGGCCTATGGCAAAGGCTAGTGAGAAAGCCACATCGTTTAGGAGAGATAATATTGGGTACGTGTTTCAATTTTTCAATCTCCTTCAAGATCTAACCGTACTTGAGAATATACTGCTAATTCAAGAATTAGCAGGTGGCCGTGATGAGGAAAGGGCAAATCAACTTCTCCAGCTTGTTGGCTTAGAGAATGAGAGGGATAGGTTTCCTGCTGAGATTAGTGGAGGCCAACAACAAAGGGTCGCAATCGCCCGAAGCCTTGCCAAGAGTCCGAGACTTCTGCTCGGGGATGAGTTGACGGGAAACCTAGACTCAAAGACCTCATCAATGGTCATGGAAGTGCTAGTCAAGGCATGTGAGGCGGAAGGGATAACCTGTGTTTTCGTGACTCATGACGAATCATTGATTGAATACGCTACAAGAGTCGTAAGAATCGACAGTGGGAAGGTAATGTCTGACGAAACTGTTGAATGAGGTGATTTACTTGTTTGTCCTACTTACAAAGCGTTTGGCAAGAAGCCTATGGCGGACAAAGATTCGACTCTTCGCTGTGGTACTCATGGTGATGGTCGGTGTTTTCGCAGGTATTTCTTTTGCAGCATATGCTCATACAGCCTCAAGCATGTATGGTGACATCTATGCGGATACCGATGAGGGAGTAAACCTTGCAGATATTTGGGTTGAAAATCCTAGTTGGGCTTGGGATGGCAGTACTGCTGATTCAATTTGTGAGGAAATCGCAAATCAATGGCCAGATTCAGATTTAGTGCTAAACGAATGCGAACCTCGCTTGAAACTGGATGGAGTCATGTTTCACACGAATGAGGATGGTGAAGAGTCAATCATTCCTGCTGTTTGGCATGGTATTGACGAAGGAAATGTCGACCGAGTGTGGTTTCCTGCCCACGACTGCTGCTCAGGTGTTATGGCCAGTGCAGATGATGAGATAGTCGTCGATGTAAGGGTGGCTGAAGGAATGGAGGTTAAGATTGGTGATAGCATATCGATAGGTTCCGGAGCTGGAAGCATGGATTACACCATTGTGGGCATTGGTCACCATTCAAATCATCTGTTCTTCGCCCAGAGTGGCTCATTATTTCCCTCCGAACCCGGAACATTTGCTACTGGATATTTGACTGCAGGGGGCCTTGAGAGGTTAGCCAACCTCAGTTCAGGTTCGGCCAATCTTCTACTCATCGACATAGTTGGGACCCCGGAATTTGACTTACAGACTACCACTGAAGTCGAAGGTGAAGAACTCAGTTCAATTATCGGAAATATCGACTCCACCATGCAAGAAATCGATGATTTGCCCTCATTGGTTTACAGTCGTTCAGGAATCGAATCTGTAGAATTACTTCGTACCGATGCCGAAGGTGCGATGTCGATGTATGTTCCAGTTACTGCAATGATCGCAATAGTTGCTGGAATAACCATCTTCCTGAGCCTTCAGAGATTGGTACAATCTCAGGCTAGAGAGATTGCAATATTGCGAACACTCGGGATTCCACGAAATGCGATTATTCCGGGATACATCTTGATGCCCATCACCATAGGTTTGATTGGATGCTTATTTGGTACAA
>JAAZXW010000007.1 GCA_014239955.1 Methanobacteriota archaeon
CCTCAGGGTCTGGTCCCCTATCTCCAAGTAAACTCTGGTGGTAGCTATGCTGGAATGTCCCAGAAGCCTCTGAATGGTGACCAGATCTGCTCCCCTCTCTAACAGTCCTGTAGCGAATGTGTGCCTCAGTGTATGAGGACTCAAGCGACTCTTTGGTATGTCAGCAGCATCGGCAAGCCTGTCCATCATCTTCTGTATTGATCGGGGGTTTATCCGCCTCCCCCTGCTTGAGACGAACATGGCCCTAAGTCCACCATCATCGATATCGCTGATCCTTCTTGCCCTGATTGGCTCCCATGATTCCAGGACCTCTACCGAATCTTGCGTGAACAGGACAGTGCGATCCTTCTCTCCCTTCCCTCCAATCACCATTGCAGACAGATCATCCTTGTCAATGTCATCGATATCGAGTGCGCAAAGCTCCGAGACTCTCAGCCCCGTGTCCAGCATTAGGGTAGAGACTGGCATTGCCAATGGATCTTCAGACTCACTCACTGCACGTCTGAGTCTAGCCAACTCTCTCCTGCCCAGAGTCTTTGGAAGGGAACGACTTCTCGATGGACGCTGGATCCAGTCCGGTACTGTGTGCCCTAGCCATTTCAGCAGATGGGTAATAGCCGCAATTTTCGCATTGATGGTGGAGGGCTTCAGTTCGCCTAGACCGTTCATCCACGCATCCATCCTCCCATTGTTGGGATCCACGAAGAGGTGGAATGGCCTCACGGGGATTGCGGACGCCGCCTCCCAATCCAACACATCTTCTCCGGGAAGGGAAGTGGTGGAGAACGACCTCACTGCAACATCGTAGGCCCTGATGGTATGGGAGCTCTTCTTCTCAGAGCGCAATTGCTGCATCCAGCAATCGTGCCATCGCAGGTCTGCTAGTCTATTCAGCCTCGATGGAAGGGAGTCACTAAGGCCAATTTCGTCCGAACCGAATCTCTGACCAAATCTCCCGCCAGGGGGACTGTCAATTTCGTTACTGTTCCCTTCTTCAGTCAATCCTGCTCGCCTCCAGCCGCAAGCGGCGTGTGCATCCCTGTCCCGAAGGACGAAGGCAACGAGGCGTGTTGGAACTTGAATGCTTCTCTGCCCCTTTAGGGTTTGAAGCGGGTTAGCAGGCAAGCCATTCTTAGCCGAGGTGATCAGAAGGCGTGCTCAGATCCCTTTTCGTTATAACCAGGGCCCCCTCCAATCTTCTCCGAATCCACGGAATCTCTCTCATACAGATTGTTCAGTCGTTGTGCAACCTTCTCTGCTATATTGATTCTGGTCGCCCCCTCTATCCCTTCTAATCCGGGACTCGAGTTCACTTCCAGGACCAGAGGTCCTCGATCGGATTCGAGCAAGTCGACACCAGCCAACTCAAGTCCCAATGTTTGAGTGGAGCGGATTGCAATATTCCTCTGTTCATCAGTCAATTCTACATTGCTGACCGAACCTCCAAGGTGGAAGTTGGAACGGAACTCGCTCCCATGGGCCTTCCTACGCATAGAAGCAACAACCTCCCCTCCAACGACAAGAGCGCGAATATCACTACCATGAGACTCCTTGATGTACTCCTGAACCAGGGGTCTCATCCCCCTCTCAAGCATTTGGAAGACGAGTTGCCTTGCCTGCTGTGACGAGTTAACCAAGAAGACTCCAGAGCCATGAGTTCCCTCAGTGGACTTGACTACGCAAGGAGAGCCTCCGACTCTTCTCACTGCTCGGTCGGTGTCCTCCCAAGCCCCTACTTGAGCAGTAATGGGGACCGGTACACGAGCCTCTGCCATCATTTGGCAGGCAACAAGCTTGTCCCTGCTCCTCATGATTCCCCGGCTGGAGTTGAGTACGATGACTCCCGACTGCTCGAATTGCCGTACTATGGCTACCCCTCTCCTGGTGATGGAGTATCCAATTCTTGGGAGCACAGCCTCGCACTCCACCGGCCAGCCCTTGTGGAAAACTCTGCCCCCATCCTCATCGACTACTACGGTCAGTGCCAACGGATCGATAATGTCGACCATCCAGCCCATTTTCTCCGCCTCCGTCGCAAGCCTCCTTGTGCTGTACAGCTCGGGACCCCTCGAAAGGAGGACTAGCCTAGGCTCCATGGTCTGCGCCGCCCAAAAGGCCGTCTTCAACCCTTTCCCTCGGGAATTCAAGACAACACGAGGAGTATGCCCCCGGAGGCCCACGTAGTCGGAGAGATTGAAAGCCTCAGGGTCGGACTGAGTCACAGAGCATGCCCGAAGACGATTCAATTGACAGAGAGTCACTCACCTCAAACACAGTAGCGAAGCTCAGGGAGATATGCAAGGATCGGGGACTTCTCGTGTCGGGGAAGAAATCTGTACTGGTTGATAGGATCCTGGAAGATGCCGGGATTGTCAAAGATTCCACCGAGACTCCCGAAGATGAATCGTGGGACGAGGACGACGCTCTCGTAGTTGACGACGACCTCCCGGATACACGTGAGAAGGTGGACGAGGTACTTTCGAGGATTGGAGGGGTCGTAGAGGCCGAGATCGTAGAGGCCGAGGTCATTACTCCCGAACCCGAGGAATCTCCGGCAGCTCTAGAACCCATGATCCTTGGTGAGGACGATCAACCGTCTTTGGTCATTTCAATGCCAACGATTTCTTCGTTGGGAGACAGATGGAAGGCTGTGGTCGCCATTCTACTTGTGACAATCCTCGTCGGTGCCACTGCTACGGTTTTCCTACAGAGGAGTTCCGGATTCACTGTCTCAAAATTGAGATTCGGAGAGAGCATGGACTTCCAGGTCATCGGCTCTAGCCTCAGCATCAATGGTGAGGAGATGCTCAGTCTAGTTAGAGACTCCAGTGGCGGCATCTTGGATCCGGCCTGCGGAGAATTCTCAATGGAAATGGATGGCACGGGCACGGTTCTGGTTTCAGATGGGCCTGATTCGGGTGCGGTAAGCACCACCGATAGTCTAGGGAGGACAGGATTCCTTTCTGCTGAGAAGAGTATTAGTCTGGATCTTGACGTTGACTTCGAGGGCAGGACTTGGAGAGACGATGCTCAAACCGACTGTGGAAACATACGATGGGTAATGTCAGGCAACGATCTGTTGATCGACTCGACTAGTTGGGTGGAGCTGGAGAAGACCGAGGTGAAGAGGACCCACACATCGATTTCCTTCAGTGATGTAGACTCAGTGACTACTAATCTCAGAGTCGTGACTTATGATGCTGGAGGACTCGGAGGATTGGCAGCGCTTCTCCCCACCCTCTCTTTCCCCATGACCCCAATCGAGCTTCATGACTTCTTTGGAGATGCTGTAATCAAGGAGGGGGCAAGGTCCTCAGACCCTGATTTGAATTGGAACTCAGACTGGAATTGGGAGGTGAAGAAGGAGTTCAGGGATAATACTCATGGCCTCGTTTATCCAATTTTCCTAGAACACGAAGAAATCGGAAGGTGTTACGGGCACGCAACTATCCAAATCTATGTGAAGAGCGACAGCGCATGGCCAGTCAAGCAGATGTCTGATATCCTTCTCGACAAGGACTTGCAGACTAAGGATTGCGATTTCCTTGTTAGTTCTCTGTCCGATGAGCTTCTGCCCCAGGGGACACTGTCCATTACCACGTCATTCTCACGCACAGATTCGTCCCATGGTAGTCGTGCTATTGACTGGGAAAGAAACTACATTGGGAGTCCCACTGATGGTGAAGATAGGCCTGGGACCTCTACCAAGAGGAACTGGGTCGATTCCATGTGGGACGAATCGGATATTAGACAGTTTGACCTCGAAGAGGCAGTCACCTGTCTGAAGTCCAACCATCCAAACACACAGGCAACCCAGGCCCTCGATTCTGGAGGTTACATTTGGCGGTCATATTGGTCCAGAACAACTGGGGAGGGGGAGTGGAACATGTCTTGGGTGGATGAAGACGATGACTCTGGTTGGTTGGTTCTAAGGAGATCTTCCGAGGGTTGCGAGGTAATCTCAACAGGCTCGAACAATAGAGGCGATGTTTCATGGAATCGTGACTCAATTCCATCCACTCAGACGATGTCACTATTGGAACAGAGAATCCTAAGCCCCGGCAGATACCCGGACCTCTCTCAGTTCATACAATCCGGAGATTCTTGGAATTTGGAAGCAGAGGTGGGCTACAGGCTTTCTGTAACTGAGGATAACGAATTACTGAATTTCCTACCTGGAGACCTTGGAGATGGGAAGGTAACCATGACTGCAGCTAGGGAATGGGAAGACAATGGCAGAGATAAGTCACTAGACTTGGCAATGGATGCAGAGATTGGCGAGATGATGTTCTGGTATCTCATCGACAGTCCCACCAGCTAAAGCAAAACTGTCTTTTCACCGCCTTGAAAAGCGTCATGTTCAACACGGCTCCGAGCGCCGTTACCTCGGATGACCTCCACTGATGGTGACGAAGAATTGCCGGAAGTAGGTGAGGCGCCACTGATAATCGACGTAGAATTCTTGGAGGAGGAAGACGAAAACCTCGCTCAACATATCGATTCGCCCGAGGAGATTAGTGCAACAAGGTCGCGGAGTCCGATGGAGCTCCCGCTTTCACTACCAACACCCCAAGGGCGCGCAAGGGTCGTTACAGTAATCAACCAGAAGGGCGGTGTCGGGAAGACTACTACAGTCATCAACATCGCATCCCAACTTGCCTTGAGGGGATTCAGGGTTCTTGTTATCGACTCAGATTCCCAGGGGAACTGCGCCACCGGACTCGGGGTGGATAAGAGCAGGGTCCGGACGACTACAAGAGACCTGATTCTAAGGCCGGAGACCGCAGTCGACTCTCGGCACGCGACAGCAGTGGATAATCTGCACATTATAGTCGGAGACAGGAGTCTGATTGGATTGGAGCAGGAGATGATGAGGCAACTTGGAAGGGAGAAGAGGATGAAGGAGGCACTCGACCCTCTCCTTGCTCATTACGACCTTGTACTGATTGACACTCCCCCTTCCCTGGGCCTGGTGACGATCAATGCATTGGTGGCCTCTGACGGGATACTAGTTCCGGTTCAGACTGAATACTTCGCATTGGAGGGGTTGGCCCTTCTGGCTGGAACAATTAGGGAGGTCAGGAGTCTGCTCAATGATAGACTGGGAGTCGATGGGGTCCTTCTAACCATGCACTCGCAGACACTTCTGAACAAGCAGGTTGCAGGAGAGGTTCTGGCAAACTTCCCTGACCTAGTTGTCAGGCCAGCGATTAGGAGGAATGTCAGGTTAGCCGAAGCACCAAGCCACGGAGTCCCAATACACCTCCATGACCCTGCCAGTGCCGGTGGTAAGGACTACCAGGCAATAGCCACAGAATTGCAGATTCGTTGGGGTCTGTCGTAATATGGTTAGAAGCGGACTGGGCAGAGGCCTGGAGGAGATATACTCCAGAACCGAGGGTCCCGACCTATCCTCATTCGTAACTGAGGGAGTGATGTCGGACTCTCCTAGGGAGGCGGTTATTTGGATGATATTCGGCAGCTTCTGCTTTGGAACAATGAATGCTCTGGTCAAGTGGACGAGTGATCATGCTGATGTGTGGATGATAATCATGGTCAGATCAGCGGTGATCGCCTTTGGAGTGGCTACGTTCGCAGCAAGCCGCGGTATCAGTCTGAAAATCAATGACAAGAGGACAATGCTTCTCAGATGCTCCCTCGGCCTTCTAGCGATGATTATCTACTTCACCGCTCTCGGTAGGATCCCGATAGGGCAGGCAGTGGCCCTCCAGTATACGGGACCCATATTCGTAGCACTGCTTTCGGGAAGGATTCTGGCTGAACGAGTCTCATTCGTAGTCGTTGGGCTTGTCATGACTGCATTCACTGGAATTGTCCTGATAGTCTCCCCGGAACTTGGTAGCATCGAGCCAGATGCCCTTTTGGCCCTCGGATCCGGATTCTTCGCCGCTCTGGCATACATGTACGTCAGAGAACTCAGGAAGACGGACTCACCTGCTACTGTAGTGTTCTGGTTCGCCGCCTTCTCTGTGTGCGGGAGCATCATCCAAGCCGCCCCAGATATCCCCTCCCTGGATTCCAAAACTATTGCTTCTCTAGTTGGAGTGGGCATTGGAGCGGGAGGGGGCCAGATCGGAATCACAATGGCGTACCACAAGGCGAATGCCGCTTGGGTCAGTGCCTTCTCCTACCTCACTGTAATCGTAGCCACGTTCTACGGCTTCGCAATTTTCGGTGAGACCCTCACTCACGCAGACTGGGCCGGGGGCATCCTCATCGTTGGATCAGGAGTGGCATTGGTGTTCTCAGTCCCCCAGGAGGGCCCCTCACAACAGACCAAACCCTCACGAGACGCTTCCTAGGGATTGGATGGTAATCGTTCCTCCCATGTTTGCATGGTTCTGGCAGTAGTAGTACAGAGTGTCAGGAGCATCCAGAGGAACTGTGAATGTCAGCAAACCGTCTGAGCCCTGGCTTCCCGTGTATGTCACGCCACCTGTGTACTGGGTGCCTCCTCCGTGAGTCCCATCGCTACTGGAGGACAGCCTCAGAGGGTGAGGGGAGTTGCTAGAAGCAGACTGATCAAAAGTATAGGTGAAGCCTCTGTACAGGGTCACATCAGCCTGTAGAATTGAATCGATGTAGAACTTCATTCCTGAGACTGTTATGTCCATCTCCATCACTACGGGCACCGAACCATCACCCCCGTCTTCTCCAGCAGGGCCCTCTGGGCCCTCTGGCCCCATCTGGCCATCAGACCCCGTATCGCCATCAGCGCCGTCCGATCCGGGAGAACCCTGTGGTCCAGGAGATCCCTCTGGGCCTGAGATATTCCCTAGATCGACCCACTTAGAACCACTCCAGACATGGATGTGTACAGTTGAGTTTACCATGAAAGCGTCCCCAGAGTTTCCGATGTATATTTCCCCGAGATCAGAAGTCTCTTCAACGGTGCCAATAACCGAGAATGAGGTTCCATCTTCCCCAGCCGGACCCACTGGGCCCTGTGCCCCGTCTGCCCCAGCCGGACCCGCTGGGCCCTGTGCCCCGTCTGCCCCAGCCGGACCCGCTGGGCCCTGTGCTCCCTCCGATCCCGTCAGATCAATCAATTCCCACGAACCGCCGGAGCAGGCTTGGAATCCTGACTCATAGGCAACATAGTACAGTCTGCCATCTGTCGAGGAATCGCAGACAGGTAGGTCGGACGAACTCTGCACTAGGAAAACGTTCCAATCCTCAAGAGCACCGGGTTCCTCCTCCAAATCGTCATCGGTCCCCGAGCAACCCGACAGGGCAGAGGCAGTCATCAGTAGGGCTAGTAGAATCGCCAAGACGTTCTTTCTGGTACTCTTCATGAGTTCTCGGGAATCTCCCCGATACTTAATCAATCTCGGAAATCCGAGACCTCTTCTAGTCTTTTTCTCATCAAGTCAGGTACTCTGGCTCCCTCTGCAGGATACCCGACCGGGAGGAGGAGCATGGCGTGCTCGTGCTTCGGTCTCTGGAGTATGTCCCTCAGGAACCCCATTGGAGAGGGCGTGTGGGGGAGTGTAGCCAGACCCATGTTGTGAACTGCTGAGATGAACAAACCTGCTGCGATCCCGCAAGACTCCTGTGAATAGTATGTGGGTGCCAAATCACCCCCTCTTTCCCTCTTCGAGTGTCTGAAAAGAACGATCACCCATGGCGCATCAGTGATATGCTCCTTCACATAGTCGGTCCCTAAAGGGGCCAGTACCTCTTCCCACTCATCGGGCATCCTATCCTCGTAGAACCTAGTCTCCTCGCCCTCGGCCTCCTCGCGAATCCTTGTCTTCAATTCCTTGTTCGAGATTGCCACAAATGTCCATGGCTGTAGATGGGCCCCAGAAGGGGCAGTGCTTGCAGTCTTGATTGCGAGTTCAATCAACTCGCGTGGCACCTCACGGTCAGAGAAGTTCCGAGTTGTTCTCCTACTGTCCATCTGCTCGTAGAAAGAGCGTGCATTGGAAAGCATAGCTTCCTTGTCGATCTCCACGAAATCCAGGTCAATGAAGCCAGGCTTCCTTTCGTCGCTAGCCATATTTCTGCTCACTCACGCCAAATCATCAAGGCTGCCATCGAGATAGAGGCCATTACCAGGGGGGCTGCAAAGCCCGGAATGAAACCTGAGGCCTCTTCCTGACATTCGGTCGAGGAACCACCCCAGGTCCCGTTGTCGTACCAGCAGTCGGACCATACCTTCCATCCGAAGCCAGTTTCCGGGACGCTGGTGGTGTTCCCATCCTCCCATTGAATCTCGATCTTCCAGTTGACGTAGGTCACTGTGTCCTCTGGAACAATAGTGCCCCTCCACTCGGTGCTAGAATGCTCGATCATTGAATTGGTCTCAGGTGGGTAGCAGACACCTGAGTTTATGCATACTTGGGTGATCCAGCTCACCACTGTCACATTATTTGACGATTCGTCATTTAGGCCTACGGTAACTTCGAAAACCTCTCCTGCAGATGACTCACCGGGATGCAAAACAGTCTCGACTCCAGTCCCATCGACTGATGCCTCTTCATTGACTCCTCCCTGAGATGCGATTGCCGTAGACCCCATCGAGACAAGTAGAACTAGTGACAGGACGACCGTTCGCACGTATAGTCGTGAGTAACCATCACTCATCAAGGGTGAGGCACTATGTCTCAAGATTCCAAAGGTCATCCCCTATCCAGTGAATAGTGGATATCGCCTTCCCCTTGGTCATCGACATCATCTCCTCACCATTGTGCAATGCTGTCCCCGAGGCAATTGGCTCACCGGTCTCCTGGCTCCTGATCCAGACGAAATCGCCTTTCTGCAGCGATGGGTCCGCAATGTGAATTCCAGCACCCATGCAATCGGCCCCATTTTCAAGGAAGGGTATCGCCCCCCCGTCAACAGCAACCCACGAACTCTCCATATTCCATTCAGCAATGCCTTTGAGCGTAGGATACCAACCCATGTCACCATCAATCTCAATCCTCATCGCCAAAGGGACCCTGTCCACTAGGATCAGATCAGTTTCCTGGTAATGGGCCTGCTCAAGGAAACCATCGAGGCTAACCTCATGCCCTATACATGAGGACAACTCATCCGCTACCCCTCGGATCTGCTTGATCCGCACCGGGGTCCTCCTCCTGAGCCTCTTGTCCACCACGATTACCCACACGCAGGGAGGCGCAAGAACATGCCGAGAGCGCACACTTGAAGCGCAGGGTCAGCAACGATGCGCCATGCTTGCGGTCTGCCTCGACCTTGAGGGGGTACTCATCCCCGAGATATGGATCAATGTAGCGGAGAGAACGGGCATAGAGGCACTAAGGAGGACTACCAGAGATGAGCCAGACTACGACCGTCTGATGAGCTATAGGCTTGGAATCCTCGATCAGAATGACATCAAGATCGAAGATATCACCTCCACCATCAATTCCATGGAGCCCATGGACGGGGCACTAGAGTTCCTCCAATCACTAGAGTCTAGATGGCCTACGTTGATCCTCTCAGACACATTCTCTCAGTTCGCCAAGCCGATGATGGCCAAATTGGGACACCCAACGCTATTGTGTCACGCATTGGTTATCGATGATAGCGGACGGATAGCGGACTGGGAGATCAGGTATGAGGACCACAAGAGCAAGACGGTGGAGTCCCTACTCGAGATGAATTACCACGTCATCGCCGCAGGGGATTCTTACAACGATACCACCATGCTATCAACAGCCAGTGCTGGAATCTTATTCAGGCCTCCAGATAATGTGATCGAAGAGTTCCCCAACTTCCCAGTTGCCAGAGACTACGAAGAGCTCACAGCGGCAATAGAGTCAGCCGCTTCCGACATAGGTGAGCATTGGAACTAGCTTGGTTCGACTCCAATCGTTTGAAATAAGGCAGGCAGGTCGGCGGGACGCATGGCGAAGTGGCATGGGATTTCCCGCAGGAAGCCTACGGGCGGACGCCTGAAGCGCCCGAACCGATATAGGGGCAAGCGCAGGACTGAGGTCGCAAGCGAGGAGCAACTCGCTTTCGTGGGCGAGACAGACTCCCGCAAGAACTACCGGAAGAGAGCTGGTTCGCAGACTGTCCGAATCCTCTCCGTAAACCAGGTGAACGTCAACACAAAGGACGGGAAGACCGTAAGAGCCACCGTCAAGAACGTCGTCGGGAACGACGCCGACCCTAACTACGTGAGGAGGAACATCGTGACTAAGGGAGCAGTCCTAGAAACGGACAAAGGACTAGTCAGGGTGACAAGCAGGCCGGGAATGCACGGCGTGGTCAGCGGCGTACTCGTGGAAGAATGAGGCACGAAGCCCTCAAGTCACACATCACTCAGGGATAGGGCGATAGCATGGCGGCAAAGCGGGAGGAGATGACTCTGTGGACCGGATACTTCGACTCAAGGCTTAGCCGTTCTGACGGACGGCGGGTCCCGAAGGAAGCCAGTATTCCCAAACCCACCCTCGAGTCCGTTGTATGGGCCGCACGCAGCACTGGAATCAGAAAGATGAGACAGGAGTCCGAGGCCAGTCACCCTTCCAGACCCCATGCCAAGGAAGGCAGGCTTGTCATGCCCCCGAGCCATGTCTTCGAAGTGACTGGGACTAGCAGCAAAGAAGGTGTAATGCAGGCAATCGGAACAGTACTCAGGAAGAGATCGAAGGAGGCAAAGGAGCAGGGCAAGGATGCCACGAGTGGTCCTGCCAAGGGAGACCGGAGGAGGCGCGCTCAGCGCAAGTCATTCAAGCATCGCAAGAGCGGACAGAGGAAGAAGAAGTTCGGTCGGAAGTGAGGCCTTGTTCAGGATCGAAGAGGGCACTCCCGATGTCGAGACTTTCCTTAGCCTCAGAGCTAGAGCAGGAATGCAACCGCGTTCAGAGGAAGGTGCGAGCAAGGGCCTCGGCCAGGAACTATTCTCCGTACTGCTGAGGCTGGAGGATTCGGATGACATCGTGGGAATGGGGCGAGTCATCGGGGACGGTGGGACGTTTTTTGTGATATGCGATATGCTGGTAATCGATGAATCCCAGGGTAAGGGAGGTGGTACGATGATCATGAACGCACTGATGGAATACTTGCTCCGAGAGGCACCACCCCAGTCATACATCAACCTCATGGCAGACGTTGATGGCTTCTACGAGAGGTGGGGATTCGAGCCATCCCTGCCTAACTCAAGAGGCATGGTTCTGAAGACCTAAAAACGAGTTATTCAACTGTGATCGTCCATCCAAATTCGTCCGGCGCGCGCCGTTGCTGAATCGCAGTCAGGGCATCATACATCTCCATGGCTACGGCCCCGACATCTCCTCCGCAGTACTCTACCACCCTATCTCCGTGCTCTATCGTTCCAATTGCGGAAATTACGGCTGCGGTTCCGACGCAGAAGCACTCGTCTGCGTCAAGCGCGTATTCGACGTCGACCTTCTCTTCCCTCACCTCGTAACCCTTGGACTCCGCGAGCTCCATGACCGATGCCCTCGTTACGCCTGGCAGGATAGTCCCCGTCAACTCAGGCGTGGATATGACTCCATCCTTGACGCAGAAGAAGTTGGCAGCCCCGACTTCTTCGATGTACCTGTGATTGACAGCATCGAGGTAAATTATCTCCGAGTAGCCCTCTTCCTTAGCCATCTTAGAGGGTACCATCCCCGGTGCGTAGTTTCCAATCGCCTTGACCCCTCCAGAACCTCCTGGAGCGGCCCTATGGAACTCATCGGACACGCGGAGGGAAGTCGGTGTGATCCCTCCCTTGAAGTAGGGGCCGACAGGAGAGACGTAGACTAGGAATGTGAACTCGGGTGCAGGAGCGACACCTAGGATAGCCCCGCTCCCGAACAGCAGAGGCCTCACGTACAGCGCGCCCTTGCCCATCGGCGGGACCCATCTGATGTTCTCCCTCACGGTCTTCTTCACCGCATCCAGGAACATCTCCTCTGGGACTGGTGGCATGCCCAGCCTTCGAGCCCCCTCTTGTGATCTCCTTGCGTTGTCACTTGGGCGGAACAGAACTACTCTGCCATCTTCCGCATACTGTGCCTTCATCCCCTCGAACAGGCCCTGTCCGTAGTTGATGACGCCCGCAGCGGGGGATAGGCTCAGGTTCTGGAAGTCCTGCATGACTCCATCTTTCCACTCATCACCCTGCTCGCAAGTGGCGATGTACATGCGATCAGTTTGCGTGAAACTGAAAGTGAGTGAGTCCCAGTCTATCCCCGGTCCAGTGTCTTCATCCAATCCTCGCACCCCAATTATTGCAGAGGGGAACGCCTCGGCTTTCAACGGTTCCGCTGGGGGTCCCCCCGGCATGGTTATGGCCCCTCACGAGGACGTAGGGTAAAGCAATGGCCTTGGTACGGCAGATGGGTGAACTAATGCAATGGAATGAGGATGTCTGCATAGTCTCGGGGGACAATCGTGCATGGCAGGACGGCGGCGAGCCGAAGACCGTGATAGAGCTCTGGTGCAGATCCAGGGAGGGGCACTCGACATTGCTCCTGGTGAATGGACTCAAGCCCTACATCGAGATTTCTGATCCCTCAACGGACGATGGCGATTCAGAGTCGAATCTATCTCTGGAGAAAGTATCTGGAACCAAGGATGTGCGAGGGGGTCCCGTTCCAAATGGGATGAAACTATCCACCAGAGACGGGAAAGTGAGGCCACACTACAGAGTTTTTGTGAGGGACACAACCAAGGTTCGTGGAGTTAGGAAGGCCCTTTCAGGCCTTGGGTGGACGGTTACCAGCGCCGACATACTGTTCGTGCAGAGGCTCCTGCTAGACTTGGACCTAGGGCCGCACGTACGTATGAGCGGAGAGGTTCTTTGGGCCGGTGCTCGGGCCCCCGAAGGGGCAAAGACTCCCGAGACAATCGACAGAGATCTGGCGCAGAGTAGGATACTCGAGGTTGGGGGTTCCGGACTATACCCTCTCGACATGATAGTGTCCTGCGACATTAGCGGTCTAGAGAGGGCCGATCCGTTCCCCGCTCCGTTCGTCACCCTCTCATTCGACCTCGAGACGAGCATAGCCGACAACACGATACTCTGCGCGGCTGCCATAGTAGATAGGGCCGGTCAGAGGACTGAGTACCCGATCACTGGAGCCGAGACTGAGATACTAGAGAAACTGACCGAGGTGGTCCGCTCAGAGGATCCCGATTTCATCACCGGTTACAACATCGACAACTTCGACTTACCTAGAATGGAGGAGAGGTCAGAGGGCATCTCCCCGAACTCCGAAAGTGATCGCGCACCTCTTCTCGGGTGGGGCAGGGTCCCTTTGTCGGAGAGCGAGATAAAGAAGAGATGGAGAGGGCCAGGCAGGATATTCCCCAACAGGGAGCAGAATAGAACCTGGACGATCAGGGGCCGAATCCCTCTCGATGCTTGGTGGCAGGCCAGACAGACCCTGAGGCCGCAGCGCGAGTCACTCAAGTATGTCTCCAAGCTTCTGTGGCCTGATGACGAAGAGATGCACAAGATGGACATCGATGCGAGCAAGATGGACGAGGAGTGGGCTGCGAGGCCGGACGAAGTCCTGGAGTACTGTGTCAAGGACGCCGTTCTCCCTCTGGACATACTGGACAATCTGAAGTCAATCGCAAGGAAGGAGGCTCTAGCATCCGTATCCCTGACTACTGTCGACATAGCGGCGACCAGCACAACCAGCCGCTGGATCGACTCACTCGTGATACGTCTCGCAGATAGGGAGGGAGTCGCTGTACCTAACACAAACCAAGGCCCAAGGAAGCAGGGCAAGATAGCAGGGGGATACGTGCATGAGGTAGATCCTGGCGTCGAACCATGGGTTGTAGTGCTCGACTTCAAGTCGATGTACCCGTCGATAATGATCTCGAACAACATCTGCTCAACGACCCTAGTCAGAGACGATAGCGAGGACGAATCACACAGTGTATCACCCACGACGAGCACCCGGTACATCTCCAAGGAGGAGCGCTTGGGTTTGGTCCCGCAGCTTCTCGAGGGACTAATGGACAGCAGAGACAGCCACAAGGCCGCGCTCGCGAAGGCCAATGAGGAGGGGGATGAGGAAGAGGCATTCCTGCAGGACCAGTTGCAGTATGCTGTCAAGATCCTCATGAACTCGTTCTACGGTGTGTTCGCTTCGAACTTCTACCGCTTTACACACCCAAGCCTCGGTGCTAGCATCACCGAATGGGCGCGTTATAACATCAAATCGATAATCTCCAAGGTCGAGGATGAGGGGCACAGCGTGGTCTACTCTGACACCGACTCGATTTTCGTACGTGCTCCGATCGACGAAAACTCCCCTATGAACAGGCCTTCCGATTCAGGCGATCTCGAGAAATGGGTCAAGGCGAAGAGCAAGTCTATGGGATTCGGGGAATCACTGGCCGAGAGATTCACCAAGGAAGGCGCCGAACTCGAGTTCGAGACCGCCCTCTCATCATTCTTCAGCCATGGGGCCAAGAAGCGCTACGTGGGAAGGGTTGTATGGCCCAGGGAAGAGATGCTGATCAGGGGGTACGAGGTCAGAAGGACCGACTCCTTCCAGATACTCTCAGACACTATGACCCAGATGTTCGAGATGATTCTTGATGGTAACACCATAGGTGCGGTAGATATGACCAAGTCAGTGATAGACAGGGTCCGAGAGGGGGATGTGGAACCTGCACAACTGGTGATCAGCAGATCATGCAAGGGGAGGTGGGACTCCAAGAAGAACGAATGGGACTTCGACAGCGTGTATGCAAACCCGGATGGACTACCCTATGTGCGAGCAGCAAAGCAGAGGATAGCAGCAGGCTTACAGTTCACCCCCGGGATGAAGGTCGGATACATCGTCACCAAGCCAGACCAGGGTGACAAGAAGCTGGGCGTCAGAGCATGGCTGGTTGACGAGATAGGAGGCGATCCACCTGATTACGATAGGGAATACTACGCCGGGCGGCTCGCAAAGTCTCTAGGGCGAGTCACAGATGCATTTGGATGGGATGAAAAGAACCTACTGAAGGGAACTAGGCAGGATTCTCTCGACAAGTGGTTTTAGATTTCTCACACATGCAGAGAGCCGTAGGATTGATTTCACTTCACCATGTCCCAGATACCAGAATGGCAAGGACAAGGGACCTAGCGTGCTTGATTGTGATAGTTTTTCTAGCACCCATGCTGTCAGGTTGCACGGGCCTTCTTGGAAGCAACAGCCCACCAACAGCGGCCATGTCAGTGGACCCCAGTGGTACCGTTAAGGCTGACTCTCCAATCACATTCAGCGCAGCAGGATCATCAGATCCCGACGGGGACTCTCTCACCTTCGAGTGGGACTTCGGTGATGGAAACACTGGTTCTGGGTTGACGACAAGTCACACATACGCCCAATCTGGGAACTACGTCGCAGAGTTGGCAGTAGGAGATGGAACCCATGAGGCAACAGCGAGCCAGACAATCACAGTGATCGACTCTTCTGCCAGGGAACCAAAGGCCAAGATTACATCCAGCAAGGACGATGACTGCGAGGGCGAGGAGTCCTCAGCCAATGGGGACATGGTGATAGTATGGGTTTGCGAGGATGATAAAGACATCAATGAACGTGAAATCGAGGTCTCAGTCTCGATAACTCTCGATGGTTCGGAATCATGGGCAGGATGCGATCCAGAAGACTCCAGTTGCTACTCCGAGGAGTATCTAATGGAGTGGAAGTGGGATCTCGATACTTACACTGACTCTGATGACGATGGAGTCACCGACAACGATGTGGATGCGACAGGGGAGACCTACGCGTGGGAATCCCGACCCGCAGGTGCATGGGAGGTGAGACTTACAGTGACCGATAATAATGGTCTCGAGGACAGCACTGACTTGATGATTTACGTCAATTACAGGGGCGTATGGAACGACTTCGAAATAGACAGAGCGCCCCCAAGTAGTCAGGGCCAAGGTCAGCCAGTAACCATGACATGGGAATACCCTGTGATGTACGATCAAGAATCAAAGGATAGAATCAGATACGTGCGAGCAAAACTCTCCTATCCAAAAGTGGATGAAGAACCACCCAGGCCAGATATCGACAATAGACTGGATTTGTTCATCTACAACAGCACCGAAGAACATGTAGCTAACACCACAGGGATAGACGACGGCAACAGGGACGCTGGCGATTGTGGAGGAGACGAGTATTGTGTTTGGATGGTGATAGGCGGATCAACTGTCAGGGGATTCCTGCCCGGTGACTGGACTCTCGATTTACAAAACGCAGAGACTCACAACACAGAGGTCAATCAGTTAGTGATAGAGCTACAGTACAGATAACCCTCCAAAACTCCCGGAAAGGCTGAATTATAGCCATCTGGGACTAGCATACCGAAAACAGCGGGGAACGGTTCATATACGCCTCTCCGGTCGGCGGGCCTACATTAGAGGTGTAAACAATGGGTTCACAATGGGAAGACAAGAAGAAGCCGCATCTGAATATCGTTTTCATAGGTCACGTCGACCACGGAAAGTCGACTACTGTAGGGAGACTGCTACTAGACAGCGGCCATATAGAAGCACACGTGATTGAGAAGTTCGAACAGGAAGCATCAGAGAGGGGCAAGGCCGGTTTCGGCTTCGCCTACGTGATGGACGGACTGAAGGAGGAGAGGGAGCGAGGAATCACCATCGACGTCGCTCACAAGGAATTCTTCACCCCCAAGTACTACTTCACCGTAATCGACGCTCCCGGTCACCGCGACTTCGTCAAGAACATGATCACCGGAACCAGCCAAGCAGACGCCGCGGTCCTGAATGTCGCCGCCAACGACGGTGTAAACGCACAGACCAAGGAGCACGCATTCCTTGCTAAGGTACTGGGTGTCAAGGAATTAATCGTTAACATCAACAAGATGGATATCAGCGGAGTAGACTGGTCCCAGGACAAGTACAACAGCGCAGTTGAGGAAGTAAGCAATCTACTGAAGATGGCAGGTTTCAACCCCACAGACATCCCCTTCGTTCCTTGCAGCGCCATTCAAGGAGACAACGTCTTCAACAAGAGCGATAACACACCTTGGTACAACGGACCCACTCTGTTCGAGGCTATCGACGCTGTCGAGATGCCCCCCAAGCCAACGGACAGGCCTCTTAGGCTACCTATTCAGGATGTATACAAGATCAGCGGAATCGGAACCGTCCCAGTGGGCAAGGTCGAGACTGGCGTTCTAGAGAGAGGAAAGACCGTCGTATTCAACCCCAGCCAGAAGGCTGCAGAGGTGAAGGATATCGAGATGCACCACACAAGTCACGCCAAGGCAGAGCCAGGCGACAACGTTGGGTTCAACGTTCGTGGACTGGCTGCTAACGATATCCGAAGAGGGGACGTTGCTGGATACCAGGACAACGAGCCTTCATTCGTAAGACACGACGAGACTTTCGTTGGGCAGGTCCAGCTTATGGACATCCCGAAGGCGATTGGCATTGGCTACACACCAGTGTTCCACGCCCACACGGCACAGGTCGCAGTCCGATTCGTGGAGCTGCTCGAGAACTCGAAGACAAAGGAGGCAAACCCAGCCTTCCTGAAGACCGGAGATGCTGCTCTGGTAAGGTTCGCACCTACCAAGCCAATGGCAATCGAGCAGATTGATACCTTCCCGGAACTCTCCCGCTTCGCAATCAGAGACATGGGCAAGACCGTTGCCGCTGGCGTCTGCATGAAGATCGAGAAGAAGTAATCAGACACTGGTGAAGTGAATGCCGGTTGTCACGACTATCAAGCTGACCGGCGACAACCATGGGGATGTAGACTTGGTCTGCCAGCAGATCAAGGCAATCTCAGATGAGACTGGTGTCAATCTCAGAGGTCCTATACCCCTACCAACTCGCAGATTAGTAGTTCCTTGCAGGAAGAGCCCTGACGGAGAGGGAGCGGAGACATGGGATCACTGGGAGATGAGAGTTCACAAGCGACTACTGGAGCTAGTGACCAATACCGCAAAGGACGAGAAGTCCTTGAGGAAGGTCCTCAGAATACCTATTCCAGACTCGGTCACAATCGAACTATCTCTTCGAAACCTGAACTGAGCTAGTTGAGTGCCTCATCCCTAGCCAGGGAACCCATCGGATCCCATGCTGGAAGAACGATGGGTTCGCCATCTAGCCCAGCAGTCATCTTGTCAGTCAGATAGTCCCTGGGTGCTGCAATCTCGAACATGTGCTCGTCAAACCAGTTATCGTTCATCGTGTAGAATCCCTTGGCTCCACTCTCGTCCGACCCCCAAGAGTTCTCCACCCTCCACCTTCTCGGTTTTCCATCTACCACATCCACTCCTGTGAACAGCATAGCATGAGTCATCATCGTCTGTCCGAATTTTAATCGATCGGCTTTTTCCATACCGAACTCTATCCCATACAAACCCTTGAGATCATAAAGCTCAGCATCCCAGAGGCCTTTCTTTCGTGCCATATGCTTGCCAACATCGCAACCCATCCACACAGGGGTACCATCCTCGAGAAGCCGCTGAGTTACCCCCTTCATCTCATCCGAGGGGACATTAAGGTATACGACGGGAGGGCCACCAGCGACATTCTGTAGGAAATCAACAGTATATGTCTGATAGTATTCGTTCCTCGGGTCATTGACTATGCATACGTAGTTCTCCCAATCGACATCAACATATTCATCGACGAATTCCAGTGGAGTCATTTCTCCTTTTCTGTGGAACTCGTTGTCCTTGTCTCGCCACTGCCAGTCGAACTTCTCGGGTGGTGTCCCTAGATGGATGCACAGAACCTTCCATATTTCCTTCATCCTTGATTCCTTATGCCCCCTAGCCTCTTTCTCTGAGCCACCATTATCCAAAATTCCTCTTATCTCACTAGCAGTTGATCTCAGGATGTCCTTCAGAACCGTGTTCATCGATCTGGTGCTACTGCTACTGTGTGACTCTGGATATGCTGACATTGGAACTAGGCCATGCTTCCTGATCAGATTCATTGCCATGTTCCATTGGCCACCATCCCCTATGGGATCGCTAAGCATGAAGTGAATGGTCCGATCGTCTACCGGTCGATCTGATGTCTCGAGAATCACCTCTAGAAAGTGGTTCGCCCTTTCCAGCTTGTCCCAGAAGTGGATATGTGCCTGGCTAAACTCGAAGTCCTTCACATTCATCTTCTTCATTGCACCAACTCTGAATAGATTCAATGTGGCGAATAGCCAACACCGACCACTCCTCCTCTGGTTGGTGACGCTCCACTCATCCAATTTGGTGCTAAATGAAAAATCCATGTTCTGCACCAGGTCTCTTCGCAGTGTTAGTGTGGACAAGTCAGCGTTGCTGACAGCATTCTGAGCGACCTTTGCGGACGCATCAGCATCGAAAGACTTCCTGAATTTCTTAATCTGCGTGTCAGTTACTCTCTTGGCCATCGTTCAATCCTCCAACCATGTGCGGCGCTGGAGAGAGTTAGTAATTGCCCTACTATATCGGAGCAGCCTCGGCGAGACCAGCCGCGATAAGGATCTCAGCAATCATGGAAGGGCAGGTCTCAATGTCCCCCTCGGTGAGAACAACTTCAGTCCCATCTGTCATCAGAATTGGGTCCTCGACATCCTTGAGGATCCGTATTCTGAGAAGTTCAGATACTTCCTCATTCGCCTGCTCATCGAGGGTCCTCGACTCGGAGGGCGATGCCGCGTGTTCTGGGAACTCGTCCATCTCCCTGATCCTATCCTCCTCGTCGAAGTCAGGCTCTTCCCACTCCGCCTCTTGCCTCTGTGGAGAAATGGGAGCAGGAATATCTTCGACCTCTTCACCAGAGAAATCCATGAGAGTCTCGCTAACCTCGTTCACCACCGTCTCGGAGTCCGGCTCAGAAGAACCGAGCATGGAAGACCATGACGTGGAAACTTTGTACTTCTCAGCAAGATCTTTCACTCCGTTGTAGAAAACTCTCTCAGATGGATCGTGCCTGCCCCAATCGAGTCTCTGGAATCCAACTGATCCACCATTAACCGTGTTTAGTAGATTAGATGCCACCGCGTGCCTTGTGAAAGAAGTAAGCCGAATCCTAGTCAGGTCTCTGACGCAAGTTCGGGCAACGCCGAGTCTCCTTGAGAGCAATTGGGCCTTAGCTGTCATCCCCTCATCTCTGACGGTCTCCGACAGCTCAGTTTCCATGCTTTGCAATAACTGGCTAACTGCATCCCAGAAGACCACCCCCTCAGCCATAGCAATATCAACTGGAGTGTCGCTGCTTTTCTGCTTCCGAGTGACTTCGATTAGTGACTTATGGACTGCCTCCAACTCGTTCTTGGAAAGCCTACGGGGACCAGAATCGACTGCCATGAACACGACCTATCCAGCATCCCACGGTGGAGATACATCAACAATTCCTTGGCAAATTAACAAGACAAACCACCCGTGATAATAAAATCCAAGTCTTCTTTCGGTAAGGTGCAGGTGTACCCGAGTGGTCAAAGGGGGAGGGCTCAAGATCCTCTGCATAGCGCTTCGCAGGTTCGAATCCTGCCGCCTGCACCAACCGCAACTATCCTAGTAGTGCCTTGAGAAGCTCTATAGAACCACTTTTCCCCTTTTCTTCAGTAATGCAGTCGGCAGAGGATACAACATCCGGGAAGCGATCGCTCACTGCAACCGAGAACCCCACTAGGTCGAACATCGGGAGGTCATTGGGGGCATCTCCACATGCAATCACCCTAGTCGGGTCAATCCCCCTCTGCTGCAAAGCCATTCTCAGGCCGAGAGATTTGTTCAATCCCGGACAGGCGATATGAACTGCATATCCTGTTGAGACCACTTCGAGATCAGACCACTCGCTCTCTGCAATGAGTTCCTTCATCAAATCAAATGAGTCAGTCTCACTCAGGCACCATTCAGTCTCCCTCCACCTGTTCGACTCTATTCCTCGAGGGTCCAAACCTTCGATCTTAGATGCCAACCACTCTGCTGCATCCTTCGCCCTGGAGCCATCGGAAAGTGACTGAATATCGTGTCCCTCTATGCTATCCCAGACCATCCCACCATTCTCTGCGACAATGAAACCAGAAGCACCGATTGCTTGCATTATGGGGGTAACGTTTGGCAGAGTCCTCCCGGAAGCCAGTGAAACAGGCATCACCTCCCTGTCAACTCTTCTTGCTAGACTTACCAGTTCGTCATGAAAGCCATCTCTATCAAGCAGAGTTCCATCAACATCGAAAACAATCATGTCCCAATCTCCAGGATTGGGTACCTCGACCATGCCTGTTGGAATTGTCAAACGTTCATGATTCCACCGACAGGACAACATCATGTTCAAGCGATACCGAATTCTGGAACAATCGTGTCAGAGGACTCGGAAGATTTCCTGATTCTCGATGAAGAGGAAAATGATGGATCCTCAATTGAGAAAACAAGTAGCAGGATTTCATTTCCTAAGATCTCAGTTCCCAGACGTTCTACTCTTAGAAAAACCTCTAAAGATGTAATAGAAAGTCCAAACCAGACTGAGGAAAATGGATTTACGATTTCCTTCGATGGGACTCATAATTTTGATTGGGGAATCAGGGGCATGGACTGCCCAGACTGTGCAATGAAGGCAACTAGAGCAGTAAAACGACTTCCTGGGGTAGAGTCATGCAGAATTTCTGTTTCCGATGGAACAGTAGAGATTTCTCAGGACATATCGAGTGGATCAATTTCACGGGCTTCCTCAGTTCTTTCCAGCCTAGGACACGAACCTGACGTGGAATGGTTCAGAGCTGTTGGTAGTTCAACAGAGGCTCGCTGCTCAGAACTAGGAGTTGACGAAAACGGACTCAGACAATGGATTCTAGATGTCCCCGGGATACTGGATACTAGGATTGATATGGACAGAATCGATATTCAGAGAGCCAGCATCATCGATTCCGAACTCAGTCAAGCCTCAGAGCAGAAATTATCAGAGATTCTTGGCCAAGGCCATAGGCTTGAGCCAACCCGCGAGTCTGGATTCAGGAAGGATCAACTCCAACTATTATCTTCGATATTATCTATACCCTTGATTTTCTTGGTCTCGTTTTCGGAGAAATCAGATTTTTTCCCGGAAGTAATCCCCTGGATTCTTGCTTTAGGTGGAATAATTTTCGCAGGACAACACCTCTTCTTAGAGGCAATAGCCAGCCTCAAGAACCGAGTCGTAGGTTTTCAGGTATTGATTTCACTAGCTATCTTCGGTGCACTGGCACTGGGGGAGTTGGTTGAGGCACTTCTGGTCGTGGCATTGGTTGCATTTGCTTCCCACCTTGAAAACAGAGCACTGATCAAGGCCAGGGAGTCTATGCAGGGAGGCCTGGATAGACTTCCAAGAAGGGCACGAATAGTCTCCAATGATGTCCCAAAGGAGAAAAGTAGTGAGAGGACCCTGATGGTAATCCAACCCTCTACTCAAGATTCTGCAATTATCCATTGTGCAGATGATGATCTAGTTCCTGTGGAGGCTTTGGAAGTGGGAGAACTAGTAGAGGTGAGATCAGGAGAGACGATCCCAGTTGATGGACTGATAGTCGAAGGTGAGGGGGCGATTGACAGGGCCCCGCTAACCGGGGAACCGATCCCAATCCCTGTGAAGAAGGGGGACAGGGTTGAGGCAGGGCTTCTCCTAGCAAGAGGTCCACTCGTAATCGAATCGGAGGCCGTTGGCCAGGGAACTCGTCTTTCCAGCCTCATTGATCTTGTTAGGCACTACAAGGACCAGCCTACTAGGACTCAGAGCACAATAGAGAGATTTACCCTCTTCTGGACCCCACTAGTTGTCTTCGCAGCTCCAGTAGTTGGATTCCTGAGCTATCCTGGATCGACTGAACAGGCCATACTCACCACACTCTTGCTGTGGGTCGTATCTTGCCCCTGCTCTCTTCTACTAGCATCCCCGGTGCCTCATGCAGCAGCCCTTACGACAGCCTCCTCATTCGGATTAATTGCCAGGGGCGGGGACGTCTTGGAATCTGCAGCAGATGTCCAGTTGGCACTCTTGGATAAGACTGGGACCCTAACAACCGGAAATCCAACAATCTCCAATCTATTTGTTGTAGACGGAGAAGATGAGGGGAAGGTACTGAGAATAGCCGCCGGCCTGGAGTCCCGATCAAACCACCCTTATGCAAGAACGATTCTAGAAGAGGTTGCCAAGCGTTCCCTGGAACCTATCAGAGTCAGTGGGATAAAAGACGGCGAAGCCGGGGTTTCGGGGCAGTTAGATGGCAAAACGACTATTCTAGGAAGGGCTGATTGGCTTGCTTCAGAGGGAGTCAGCATCCCTGCTCAAATAGAAAAGGCATTAGCCGAATCAAGAGAAGCAGGAAGAGGAGCTAGTCTGTTGTCAGTAGCAAATTCGGCAGTAGCACTCATCGGCTTTACTCACGATGATGCTAGGTTCGGGGTTATTGAAGCGATCAGTGAACTTGACACTCATGGCGTCAAGGTGGAGATTCTGAGCGGAGATGAGCAATCCAGTGTCGAGGCCTTTGCTAGGTCGATTGGCATCGATCCAACGATGTGTAAGGGGGGAGTTGACCCAGAGGAGAAGGCAGCATACGTCACTAAGAAATCATCCGAGGTGCGGACAATGATGGCTGGAGACGGTTTCAACGATGCCGGGGCTCTAGCTGCTGCTGACATCGGCGTCGCTGTGGGTAGTGGTGATCAGGTGAATCTGGATGCCGCAGATGTACTAATTCCAGGAGAAGACCCACGTGCACTTTCTCGAATGATAGGCCTTGCCAAACAAACTAGGAGGGTTGTATACGCAAATATTGCAATCTCAGTAGTGGTTACCACATTATTGGTATTTGCAGTATTGATGGGTTTCAAGATCAATCTTGCTGCAGGAATAGCACTCCATGAGGCCAGTGTCCTAATTATCATCCTGAACGGCATGTGGGTTTCAGGAACAGGTACCCAGAGGCTTTCAACTATTGTCGATTTAGGGCGTGATCTCGTTCAAGATGTCAAGGATATCTGGTCTATTCTCACGAACAATAACTCTGAGGACAAATCAGCGACCGCTTGATTAAGTGATTGTATTTCCCGATAACATGGCACCTCCCGATGTCGAGTCCAAGGTCGCGCCTCCCTTGGTCAACTGCGCACAGTGCGAAGGGATGCTCCCTCAGGGCCTGGGAGAAATCGAATGCACACTCTGCGGAGCTTTGTGCCGGGTGTCCCATCAACCAACTGTGACTGCTCTCAAGGAGGAGAACGTACAGTGTCCACATTGTATGACAGCAGTTGAAGCCGGTACGGAAAAGAGGCCAGTAGACTTGTCCTGCGGAGCCTGCTCGGGAATCTTCACACTAACTAGAAAGATAGTCAAGGTGGAAGTTCAATGTCCATCATGCGAGGCAAGTCTGAGGATTAGGCCTAGGCCCGGGAAGAGAGAACTGTCGTGCCCTGGGTGCCAGAATGCGTTCTTCGTCACATTCTAGTCCCGAGAATACATTAGGCGTGAGAAACAGGCTTTTGTCACAAGTTTCAACCCCATTGTCTCAAATACCCCGAAAAGGGCGTCCAATTGGGGATGGGCACGTGAGTGAGAGCAGGTCGGCAGACTCGAATGAGTCAGAAGGATTGGACGAACTTGATGCTTTGAGGGCCGAACATGCGCTATCTTCCACGGCAATGGGAGCTGCAGCAAGGGCTCGAGAAAGACTCGACGAAGAGTCAACCCTACGTTCTGGAATCAGGAGAGAGCGCAGAATGCGTATTTCTGAAATGACTGAGAGAGTATCAGGCATGCAAGGTGCAATGAGGAAGGCCAACGAGATACTCTTTGAAGAGCAACTTCAGCAGATAGAGGCTGACCTCAGGGACGAGCTTGAAGATGAACTTGAGAGACTGGAGAAGGAGGCATTAGAGAGGGAGGAAAGACTTCTCCGCGAGGAAATGCTACACCGACTTAGAAGAGAAGAGAACAGACTTCGAGATCAACTAGATTTGGAGAGAGATCGAAGGATTGAGGCACACACATCCAGAATTAGAGACCGACTCAGAGAGGAAATGGAAGTCGAATTCTCACGGAGAAAAGCATTCCTCGGGGAGAGACTAGAGATAGAGGCTAACCAAGGAATGGAGAGAATGGAACGCAGGGTTGAGATGGATCTCAGAGAAGCAATGGAGTCCGAGGTTCATCGGAAGGCAGAGGCATTCCGACTAGAACAGGAAATAAAAATGAGAGACAGCATTGCGAAGAAGAGGCGAAAGCATGAGTCTAAGATGGAGAAGCAGCTTGAGAGCGAGAGAGAGTCACTTGAGAAGGAAATGAAGTCCGACATCAATGTCAGGACCAAGGCATTACAGGAAGAGTCCGAAAGAGCCGCCCTTGGGGAGCTAGATCGGAGGTTCAGGACAGAGAAGGAGAGCATGGAGGCAGCTCTCGGCCTCAGAAGACAAGAACTGGCACTAGAGAGTGAGGTTGAGATGGAGCAGAGGGTAGCCGATTTCGTCAAGGAGAGAGAGTCAGAGATGATGGCAAATCTCGAGAAGCAGCTTTCAAAGAGAGGAAACCTGTCAAAGAAGGACATCAAGGAGATGCTCAAGACACTAGAATCCGAAATCCGCGTTAAGATGGAAAACGCTCTTCTTAATGCAAGACACAGTGTGATGGAACAGTCTAACCCCTAGTGAACCTATGAGTCAGTTATCGCCTTCAGTCTCTCATCTGCTTCCTTGGCAAACTCCCAGTATGATTGGCTAGCCGGATTTGATTTGGTTGGCTTTTGTGCAATAACAATAGGTGCACCTTCCAGGGGCGACTCTGCGATTGCTACGGATCTGGGAATCTGCGTTTCAAACACTCTGTCACCGAAGTGCTTCCTGGCATGCGACGTAACGGTTTCGCATAACTTGCTTCTAGTCTGAACCATGGTCATAAGAATTCCCAATAGCCCAAGATCAGGATTTACTGATTTCTGCACCTCTCTAATTGCAGAGATTAGTTGACTCATCCCTTCCAATGCATAGAACTCGGCTTGTATTGGGATTAGGATACAATCTGCTGCACATAGGGAATTCACGGTAAGAAGACCAAGAGATGCAGGCGTGTCTATAATGATCACATCGAAGTGATCCATTGCCTCATTGAGGGTAAGTTTTAGCCTATTCTCTCTGCCAACTCTTGTCGCTAGATCCACTTCAATCCCTGACAGATCCAGATCCGCTGGAAGAATCCATAGATTTCGAATTCCAATATGCTTGGGAGGGCCTCGAGTCTTCTCTGGGTTATTCTTCTTCCATGTAGCCCTCATTGATCTTGAGAGAATATCTGGTCCAAGCGTGCAATCCTCTAGTTTGAGAGAGTAATCACCTACTCCTCGGGCGAATAACTCGTTCATTGTAGGGCCAACTCTCCTCTTGTCAACACCGAACGTCGTTGCTACGTTTCCCTTGGGATCCATATCAACTAGCAGGACCTTTCTGCTACGAATTTCGTAATCTTCACTCCCCAGGGCCAGAGAAGCGGCCAGATTGACTGCAGTGGTTGTTCTCGAACATCCACCTTTGTGATTCACACAAGCTATCACTACGGCCATGTTGGTGAGTATGGCATTCGGTTAATTGGGATTCCCGATTACTGTATTACCGGGACGTTAACTTCACCGAGGATCTTGTTCACGACCCTCCTTCCAGTTACTCCTCTAATCTTGGACTCCGGCTTGAGGACAATCCTGTGACTAACCACATCCAGAGCGACTCCCTTAACGTCGTCAGGAATGACGTAGTCTCTTCCATCAATTGCAGCAGATGCCCTTGACGCCTTGAACAGGCCTTGGCTTGCCCTTGGAGAGGCACCCGCTTCTATTCTTGGATCCGCCCTGGTCCTCTGGACAACTTGAACGATATATCCCAGAATGGCTGGATCGATGTGAACAGTCTCGAGCGCCTTCTGCATTGCCACAACCTTTCGAGGCTCCACAACCTGCTCCACGTCGTAACCGTCCTTTCCACGCAGTTTCCTTCGTTGCAATATCGCCTTCTCTTCGTCCATCGAAGGATATCCCATACTCATCTTCATGAGGAATCTATCCATCTGAGCCTCAGGAAGAGGATAGGTTCCTTCCTGCTCAATTGGGTTCTGTGTTGCCATTGTGACGAATGGAGCGGGAAGTTTGTGCGTGATTCCCTCAATAGTCACTTGCTTCTCCTCCATAGCTTCGAGAAGAGCAGCTTGAGTCTTTGGGGGGGCTCTGTTAATTTCGTCAGCTAGGAGGATGTTGGTGAAAAGAGGTCCGAATCTTGGCCTGAACTCTCCTGTTTTCTGGTCATACATGTAAGTCCCTATGATATCAGCGGGAAGGAGATCGGGAGTGAATTGGACTCTCTTGAACTTGCATCCTAGTGCGTGGGCGAAGGTATTCGCCATCAGAGTCTTAGCTAGACCGGGGTTGTCTTCAATCAGAATGTTCCCATTCGCTAGGATTCCTATGGCAACCTTGCGTATGTTTTCCGGTTTCCCGATAATGACCTTGGCAACCTCGCTCATGAGGTTGTTCGCATGCCCAGAGACTGACCTAATGAGGTCCTTTGAGCTAGATCCACTACCCTGAGCAATCGTCACACTGAACCCCCTTGCTTCTAGGCCGATTCCGTGACTACTTGAGTGTTAGGTGCCTTTGAACATCCAATGATCTAACTCACCTGCCCCAGAAGTGGTCATCCTTCCTGTGTAGAGCCAGAAGATCTTCGTAGACTTCTTTTTCCACAGAGGTCATCTCCATCTTCCTAAGTTTCCTAGCATGTGATTCTGGAATGTCCACCAGGAGAACGTCACCCTCGTCAATTTGCCTTCCCACTGTAACCCCTTCAACTGAAATCGCTACCTCAGCACCCTGCTTTGCCTCCTTGAGGCTCTCTTGTCCCGATCTGATGGACTTAATTCGGCCTACTTTCACTCCATCTTTTAGAAGACCTTGTCCTATGTGTATTCTACCTGCGAGAACTCTTACTCCAACAACAGCTGGTTTTGAGATTCTGAATGTATGATCTGGAAGAAGCATAATTCTTCCAGGATAGACCACCAATTCCCTCCTCCCCTCTTCAAGTTCTGATTTTCTGACTTCCACCCATTCTTCACGTTCCTCCAGAATCCTGTAGATTATGTCGGAGCCAATGTGCTTGACTCCTGCTTCAGAAACTTCTACTTCTTCCTCAGCCTCTTCGAGAATTTCTGTGCTGAACGCCATTATCAATCGATTTAGAGGGTCCGAAGACGCTTCAGCGCTACGAACATCTCTGCGACTCACCTTTCCTATCGAAGCCTCTCTGATTGGCACCCCTATCTCTTTGAGTTCCTTTGCCAGAGCCTCGAGGCCACCAACTGTATCGGATTTGATGCAAACACCTTCTTCGTCGAGTTCTATCGCGAGGTTCGCCTCTTCGTTCGCTGCCGCCATTGCTATTTCTTTCTCCTCATCGGAGCAGACTACTCGAAGCGTAGTCCCCACTAGAACACCTTCCAAAGATGGGGCACTAATCTTGACTCCAGCAGCTGCATAGGCAGTTTCGGTGTTATCCCACCTGTCACCGGCATCTCTCATCTCACTCATTCCTCTTGGGGAAAAGAGTCCCTTCACATGGGTGCTAACTCCTCCCTTATCACTGACTAGTACAATCTCGTCCCCCTTTCGAATGGAACCCCTATGCAGAATCAGGTCCAGAGTCTTCCCAAGCCCCCTCTCCTCCTTCATCTCCAAAACAGTCGCTTCTCCAGAACCGTCAACATCTGTCAATTGGTCCGATAGATATCGTTCTGCAAGACCTATTACAACTGCTAGCAGATCTTGAATCCCTTCTCCTTCTCTTGCAGATACTGGAACCATTGCAATCTCCTTAGTGAAGTCCTTTATTCGTTCATACCTCTCGAGATTGAAGCCTTCTTCGGCAAACTGCCCTACAAGCTCCCAGTAGCGCTGATCGAATAGGCCAAGTGACTCCTTTGACTGGTCTCGCATAGAGATGGCCATTGATCTCCCTTCTTGACACTGCCATCCATAAATCCTGTCTACTTTGTTTGCAGCAACGACGAATGGAGTCTTCGATTGCTTCAGAATTCTCAGTGACTCCCTTGTTTGAGGTCTGCAACCCTCCATTACATCCACAATTATGATTGCAATATCAGCCAGAGAGCCTCCTCGAGAACGAAGAGAGGAGAATGAGTGATGTCCCGGGGTATCTATGAAAAGTAGACCGGGTGAGTCGAATGTTTTGCCCCCCATTAGTGAGGCGCACAAATCATTCAGGATTTCCGATGGAACCTCAGTTGCCCCGATATGCTGGGTGATACCACCTGCTTCTCTATCCATCACCGAGGAACGGCTCTGTTCACCTAGGGACCTTACATGATCCAAGAGTGAGGTCTTTCCATGATCAACATGACCTAGGACAGCGACGATGGGTTGCCTGCGTCCTGACATTCCACCCACCTCATGCTCCTTCCCCTGCTTAATTGATTGTTCACTCGTAGATGTGCGTCTCTGCGTCACGGGTCCAATCGACTAGTCCCTCAGGGAACCACAACCCTAGCTCAAAGGAGGCTGTGTCCTCGCCATCAGAGCCGTGGATCACATTGTGCCCGATGTCCATTGCTAAGTCCCCTCTGATAGTGCCTGGTGCCGCTGTGCGGCCATCGGTCGGTCCGATTAGGTTGCGAGCGACACTGATCGCTTGGACCCCAGTCCATGCCATTGCGACGACTGGTCCGGATGTGATGAACTCGATGAGCCCCTCGTAGAATGGGCGCTCCTTGTGAATCTCGTAGTGGGTCTCTGCGAGTTTCATGGATGGGGTCAACTGCCTGAGCCCGACAAGTCGTAGCCCCTTTGTCTCGAACCTGCCGATTATATCAGCCACTAGGCCCCTCTGTACACCGTCAGGCTTGATCATCACGAAGGTCGTCTGCATGTCTCCCATGTCCCGGCCGAAACACCCTCCCTATTTCAACGAAGTCACCAGAGCAAATATTTGATGAGCCTAGTGCTATGACGTAATTACATGAACATGCCAATCTCATTCCTATTGTCGATTTGTCTTTTGCTTCCCGGCTGTGTGGATAGCGTTAACGACACCGTGAACCCTGAGAGAGAACTTTTCGACGACAATACGTTCGTTAACGAAGACGAACACATCAAGCTAACTTGGGATGTGGATTCAGTAGTGACGATTAGACTGGATCTCGAGAAGATCGAGGGTCCTAACATAGATCTCTACACTATGACTGAGGTAAATTACGAGAAGTACAAGGAATGTGACAGTTTTGTCTATCTGGCCGAACTTAGTGACCCCAACACTGCTGCAGCAAACCTCGAAGCCACTGTAGACGCGGGCACATATATCACGGTAATAGACAACACCGATTGCGGAGAAGCACAACCACCCGGTCCACAGGGGCCTTTCGGAACGGACGACGAAAACGATGTAGCCAGAGTCGATTACAGGATTACAGCCCAGTAGTCACTCACTTGATTCCGCCCTTCTCATAGCGACGAGTCCACTTCAGCCGCCTGGCGTTTCTCTTCAGCTTGAGCATGTTCTTGCGGGACTTGCTGTCCTTGAACCAGTAGACCGAACCATCCCTCTTGACGAACATCATGCCTGTCCCAGGCTCAATCTCCTCATTTGTGAAACTGCAAATCCTCTGCTCTGGCATCATAATCACCTGGAGCCTATCTTTCTGGCCTCTCTGCCCGTGTCTCTGAGCATTAGGATGTCTCCACCCTCTCCAGACACTGGATCTGGGCCTCTTACAGGCCCTAGTACGTTCCTTGTGATGATGCGCCCTACGTCTCGCGGGTTGTCTGAGTCTAGAACTCTGACCTTGACCTGCATTGCCTCGCCAGTAAGGCCAGTTCTGCCGACTATCTCGACGACCTCAGCAGGCCATGCTTCGGTTGCCATACCTCAAACCTCCAAATCATGACGAGAGGGTCTCGAAGTGCGACTTTACCTCATTGAATCGATCCATCCCCTCTTTCTCGACCTGCATTACCGCAATGGCGGCAGTCCTAGTCCCAGTACTCATTCCAGCAGCCTCAGCAAGGTATGCCTGGTCCTCAACGTAGATGAATGGGATTTCCTTCTCCTTGCAAATCATCGGTATATGTGCCAGAAGCTCACCTGGATTTACGTTCTCAGCCATCACGACCATCTGTGCAGTACCCCTCTCTGCTGACTTGGTGACCTCATTGGCCCCTTTCTTTAGTCTGCCTTTGCCATCCTTGCCTAGGCTCTTGACCATCTCGTAAACTTGCTCTTGTACGTCTTGGGGTGTTTCGAAAACAATATGGACACTCATTGGAACAACTCCTCGTGTTAGTAAGCCGCCGCACGGCATGACCGATATAAACGCAGCGTATTCCTTCCAGTCAGTCGTTATGTGTGCCTTGGCCGATGAGCCTACCCAACCCTCTAGCTAATGCGGGTGCTGCGGACACATTAGCCCTTGGATTTGGTAGGGAGTCAGTGGTATATACTCCATCCACGTGATTTGCCAACCGGGACAACGCTCCACCAGTAAATAGGCCATGCGTGCATGCTGCGTGGACCTCTTTCGCCCCCTGCCTTCTTAGTGCATCACTAGCCCTGCAGATCGTACCACCTGTGCTAATCATGTCATCAACAATTGCTACTACCTTACCAGAGACGTTCAGGTCCTTTGGAGTGTGCTCTATTGTATGCGCATCAATTCTAGTCTTTTCTAGATAAGAAAAGTCGCATCCAATCAGGCCCGCAACCTCGGTAGCTCTGGAAATTGCACCCTTGTCAGGACTAAGTATGAAGTCAGGCGACACTCCGTTCTGCAGCCTCTCCGCTATCTCCGGCATCGAGCTTACGCACTCAATTGGCACATCCATGCCCTCTAGTACTTCAGGGGCATGCAAATCCAGTATTGCTATTCCATCACAATATCTCGATAAAATCTCTGCGACTAGTTTTGCCGAAACAGACTCCCCCGGCGAGAACCTCTTGTCCTGTCGAGCATAACCATAGTACGGTATCGCTAAGAAAACACCTGGGCCAACATCTTCGGCGTCCCCCTCCCAATTCCCCTTCAGGCTAGAAAGATCACCCCTCCTAACGTCTCTTATTGCTCCAAGGAGTAGTAGGGTTTGCATAATCCCTGAATCTGGGAAGGTATTGGATACCAGAACTACTGCCTCCGATCTGACAGATTCTATTGATTCTGGAGGAATTCTGACGTAGCCCTCTCCATCGGGGAATCTTCTACTTTCTAATGGAACGTGATCCATGTCAAGGATGGGGGCCAGTTTCTCTGCTATCTCAGCGCCTGAGGCCCCGCTCAGAACAGGCATTTGAAGACAGGGAAAGGCGACCCCTTCATGATGCTTCTTATCGATTTAAAACTCAGAGAATCATGAATATTGGTGGGCACGACAGGATTTGAACCTGTGACCTCCCGGTTATCAGCCGGGTGCTCCAGCCAAACTAAGCTACGCGCCCTTGAGCATCATCGGCACATGGGATTATGATTTGAAGGCTACTCAAGGATTCACTCACTCTTCTTCGAAACTTTCGTCATTCAATTTCAAGAAACTGGGAAGGGTAACTAATCTGGAGAAGGTGCACTTCAGGATGACTTCATCAAGTCTGGATGTTGTCTTGGCCAGTTGTCCACAGGGGACGGCTATTGTCTCAGGTAGACCATGCCTGGCTCTGACCATGAAATGGGGTTTGACTAGAAGACCCTTGTACGTGCGCTTGATTTTGATGAGTTCCACAACATTACCTATGTCCATGCCATCATTATCCAGTACCGCCCTGTCCAGTAACTCATCCGGTGCATAGAGATCTTCTTGGATTCTTACAGTGTTCCTCCACCTACGTTGCAATTCCCTCATAGACTTCGAAAGTTTGATTCCACCATCGGGCCTAATACTGTGTACTAGTTCCTTCGCTAAGGGCGCAAGATCTGCCGGTTTTCTCATGAATTCACTAGCTACTTCATCCTCCACCTTGATCCTCAGCGACTTCACGAATTCGTCTCTAGGGTGGAATCTCTCTCCAACCACCACTCCTACGTGCTTTTCTCCAACGTAAACGTCTCTGTGTATCATTTCCTGTATTTCGTAGTCTTCTACCATTTCTCTCCCTCAAGGAGGGTCGCATCCCCTATGCTTCTCCTGAGCTCCAGACACTGGAGTGGCACTTATATTATTCGTTAACCAAGACTGATAATTCAATTGAAATTTTTTAGTAATAATGAATTATTCAATTGAAAAATTGATTTTAGTTTAATTTTATTAATGATTATCAGAAATACAAGTTTTCCCCTATCCGATATTTTCTCGAACATTCTACCGGCCATTTCCGGAAAATGTTGATGTGCACCCCCCATCTCCCTTGTTTGATGGTTGATCATCTGGCGACTCTAGCTGATATTCGCTCGAGAACCGGTCGAGCTCAGACTAACGGGCTCAATGACTCGATAGTCTCCAATTTCCTCGAGACCGATCCATCTCTGAACCGAGCCATAGAGGAGGCTTCAGGAAATTTCCAGAGCCTTATCAATGACATGGGGGACGAATTCTTTTCCATGAAAGAGAGTGACTTAGTGGCTTATCTACAAGCAGATTATGTCAATTTCTACTCTGCCGCTACAATAAACCCATACGTTGCAATCGCTGCTCGAGGACCATGGATTGTTACATCTCATGGAGCAGTTCTGCATGATAATGGAGGATATGGGATGCTTGGCATGGGCCATGGCCCAGACGATGTCATTCAGTCAATGCAGCAGAACTGGGTTATGGCCAATGTCATGACGCCTTCTTTCAGTCAGAGGAGACTCTCGGATCGTCTTAGGAAGGAAGTAGGGCATAAGAGAGGGAGTTGCCCGTTCTCCAGGTTCGTCTGTTTGAATAGTGGCTCAGAATCGGTAACAATCTCGATTCGTATTGCTGATGCTAATACTCTCAAAATTACTGGAAAGGGCAGAAAACACGAGGGGAAACCAACCAAGATGCTAGCCCTAGTAGAGGCATTTCACGGAAGAACACACAGGCCAGCTCAGATTTCAGACTCATGCAGTGACAAGTATGAGGAGAATCTGGCGTCATTCCGAGAAAGAGACAATGTTATCTTCGTCCCTAACAATGATCTAGAATCACTTAGCACTGCCTTCGATCGTGCAGAGAGAGAGGGATTCTTCATTGAATTGATGGCAATGGAACCAGTGATGGGCGAGGGCAATCCTGGACTTTGCGTAACCAGGGAGTTCTATGACTTGGCCAGATCTCTTTGCTCCCAGCACGGAAGCATGCTTATCGTGGACTCAATCCAAGCCGGTCTAAGGGGACAAGGATGCTTGAGTATCGTTGACTATGAAGGGTTTGAGGACTGCTTGGTTCCAGATATGGAGACATGGTCAAAGGCCCTAAACGCCGGCCAATTCCCTCTTTCAGTAGTTGGTCTCTCCGAAAGAGCCGCCGAACTATATGTTGTGGGCATATATGGCAATACTATGACAACAAATCCAAGGGCATTGGAAACTGCAGTTGCAGTTCTTGATCGAGTTACTCCCGAATTAAGGCAGAACATCAAGGACAGGGGTGCTGAATTTGTCTCCAAATTGAGAGATCTCGCTGATGAGATTCCTGGAACGATTACTGAAGTTCAAGGTACTGGCCTCCTTCTCTGTGCCGAATTAGATCCAGAGAAACTCCCAGTAGTGGGTTTCGGATGCGTTGAGGAATGGTGTAGGAACAACGGTCTTGGCGTCATTCATGGGGGACGGAACGCTCTGAGATTCACACCTCACTTTGCAATTACTTCCGAGGAAATAGATATGATACTGGGTATTCTCAGGGAAGCACTCCTAACTTTCACCTCGAAGGCTATCGAGGCTAACTAAACAGATGCGTTTCCATGCCCAAAAGTGTGCATGTTTCAGGAACTTTAGACGGCCTCAGAGAAGCTTTGGAGGAAAGGATCCAACGAGCTGGAGCACTAATTGTAGACCAGGTAGAAAAAGCAGACGTAACGATTCAGATAGATGGCCAAGAGAACTGCGACATCGCAATCGTCCCCCATGGTTCAAGATTCTCAAACTCAGGAATCGTGATCGAACTGTCAGATGTCATAATCCCACATGGCGGCAGGAAATGGGGTAATGGAATAATTACTGATTGGATTGAGCAGATAATGAGTGGAAAGCAACCAGCTCTAGAATCCAATGCTAGATTCTGGGTCAACGTTAGGGATGTAGTCGACGCAATATCTGAAATTTGTTTGAATGAGAAAGAAAAAATACCCGACGGAAATTATAGAATGTGCGGCAGAAGATCATGGGAGATGGGGGATGTCGCAGACGAAATCAGAGTACTCTGGGAGCGCTACAATAATGCAATCAATCATTCTCACACCGTTGAATCATTATCCGAAGTCCCTAGTCCAGTAAGGGGGATACATTCTGAAATTGCAGAAAGACCCGACTTGAGCAATCTCCACGAGGCTTTGATCAAATCAGGGGGGGAGGGGTGGCATCCATTGGTTCCAATGCGGGTCTCTCTGATGGAAATGATAGCCAGCACGAAATAACTCAACGAGAAATCTTGTCGCCCTGTACCTTCACTCTAACGTCCTGAGCAAGACCTTTGCATGTTTGCATCACCTTTCGAATTCGGGTTCCCGCTGCATTATTCCCGGAGTCATGCTTCTCAGCATCACCGATAGCCTCCGTCAACTCATTTATCATGTCCTGAATCATTTCTCTTACTGGCATAGCATTCTACGGAAAACGCAGATTAATAGCCATTTCTCCGGCGCACTTCTCATTCATTCCCAAATAGGTCTGAACCGAGAAGTGGCAGAATAAGACTTGCCTCACCCTCAACCACAATCTGGTCTGCATCAGGTCTTATCTTGCCCCAAGAAATAGCCTCCTTGAGTCTAGCCCCCGATAGGGAACCATCAAACTCAGGTGCAGTTGTAATCGAAACCGCCGAATCCATACCCGACTCCTCCCTAAATTGGTTCCACCAAATTACGTGATGCTTCGAGATCCCTCCCCCCACCATCAGTCCATGACTCTCGTTTGCCGTCCATATCATGTCCGATAGGATTTGTTCGTCCGCCAGAACGTCTACCATGAAATCTGGACTCCTTTGCCGGTGCATGAACAATTGAGATCCTATTGAACCGTCAGTCAGACCCGGGATGACCATGGGGATCCTGTTCTTTGCAACCCAGTGGAGTAAGGAACCCTCGTCATCGATCCTGTCCCCAATTGCCCAGCAAAGCTCCACTGAGCCAAATCCCATCCATGGGTTGCTATTATTTTGGCTCTTCCTCTCGTCCTCAATCTCACTTAGCCAAGGTAGCAAGACCCTCTCCAATATCTCGCCATAGCATTCGTTAGGGATTACAACATTGCCAAGTCTGTTCAGTCCTTCCTTTCCCAAGGCGATGTCGTCTAGGCTGAAATCACCATGGAAATAGTCCCTGTATGTCCTTGCGATGTCATGGTCGAGTGTTCCACAGGTGGTAATTACAACATTGTATGCCTTTCTCTTCAAGGCCTCAACGAAGAATCCTCTGGTCCCAGTAGCACACAGGCAAGCAGGAAAGGAAAGCCAGTTGAGGAACCCTTCATCACCAGACTGAGAAATAGCATTTCTGAGGATATCTCTGGCCCGAGCTAATTTCGATGCGGTGAAACCACCAGCCATTCCCATCTGGTCAATCAGAGAGCGAACGTCTGAGATGCCCGAGAAGTCATAGTCCTCGACTGGGACGTCGAAATCATCCCGCGAGTAGCCGTCCATGGGATTCGCACTGGACACTGGGCTTCAATTGGTCGCATTCTGAAGCTTGAAAATCCTGTCCCTAAGGTTAGCAGCCCTCTCGAAGTCAAGCCTATCCGCAGCTTGCCGCATCTCCATTTCGAGTCTAGAAATTAAATCTGGAGATTCTTCATTCTCCTCTGGCCCTCCCTCCGGATCTCCGACCCATTCCGGTTGACTGACATTATCAAGAACAGAATTGGATGTGTTCCACATGCCAGCGCCTAGACCAAACTTCTTCGCCAATCCTTCTAGCCCCTTCTTTCCTGGAGGCTTGGCTACCATCCTACGTCCACCCCCACTCCCTGTGCCAGCCACCCCTGAAAGCAGATCTTCTATTTCGGCCCCCATCACAGGGAGTGCCTTCTGGATAGTCTTCGGGACAATTCCATTCTCTTCGTTGTGTTTTCCCTGCAGAACCCTTCTTCTGACCGTCTGGCTGATCGCTGCCTCCATGGCAGGAGAGATTGAGTCTGCATACAGGATGACCGAGCCGTTTTCGTTACGCGATGCCCTACCAATGATCTGAAGCAGCGATCGCTCGTTTCTGAGGAAACCTTGCTTGTCAGCATCGAAGATCGCAACCAACGAGACCTCCGGAATATCGAGACCCTCTCTCAACAAGTTGATTCCTACGATTACGTCAATGATACCAATTCTTAGGGCCTTGATAATCTCTGTTCGATCTAGGGTGTCAATCTCACTGTGCAGGTAGTGGGCCTTGACGCCCATCCTTTCCAAGTACTCTGCAACCTCTTCTGCAAACTTGATTGTCATCACGGTAACGAGGACTCTCTGGTCACGACTTACTCTATCACCAATCTCGCTTAGAAGGTCCTGAACCTGTCCCTTCGTAGTTCTCACCTCGATTACTGGGTCAAGAAGCCCAGTTGGTCTAATCTCCATCTTTGCTATTCCTTCTACTTTCTCAAGCAACTCTTCCATGCTGTGCTTCGATTTTGGTTTCCCAGATTCGGACTTTCGCGCCCCCCCTCCTCCATCAACGTGCATCAGGCCCTTGGGGACTTCTTGCCCGGTAACCTCTGCCAGATGCCTTAGCTCCCGTTCGCCAGGAGTGGCACTAACATACATCATCTGGGGGACTAGATTCTGAAACTCATCCACTCGAAGTGGACGGTTGTCATATGCCGATGGTAGCCTGAATCCATGATCAATCAGATTCTTCTTTCTGGAGTAGTCACCACCATACATCCCTCCAACCTGAGGGAGAGTGACATGCGACTCATCCATAATGACCAGATATCTATCTGATCCACCATGGAACTGCTCTCCATTACTTGCGAAGAAGTCAAGCAGACAGTACGATCTTTCTCCCCTAGTTCGCCCGTCAAAGTGCATGGAATAGTTCTCTACTCCCTTGCACGATCCAACCTCGTTCAACATTTCTAGATCGAATTTTGTTCTCTGATCCAGCCTATGAGCCTCCAAACCCCCATCTTTAGCCTCGAACCAGTCCAATCTGTCTTCCAATTCGTACTCGATGTCCTCTAGTGCTTGCTTGAAACTCTCCTCACTTGTCATGTAGAACTCTCTAGGATGAATCCAAGCTTCCTCGAACTCGTCGAGAGGTTCCCATGAGACTGCCTCGCAGACTTGGATCCTCTCAATCCCCTCCCAACCGAATCTTACTCTGATGGGATCGTCCCTGCTTGGCATCCAAACGTCAAGAACCTCGCCTCTGAGGCGAACGTCACCTCTGACAATCTCTCCAGCAGTCCTACGGTAATGCAGTCCCACCAGATCTCTGACTATTTCCTGCGGGTCAGCCTTCTGGCCAACGTGTAGCCTGAGGTGATTCTGCTGGAAGACCTCAGGAGGATTCAAGCCGTAGATCGTTGAAACTGTCCCAATCGTGATGACATCCGGCCGAGAAACAAGGGAGGCAACGGTTGAGAATCGCTCCTGTTCGATGCGTTCGTTCATCTGGAGCTCCTTGTCGATGTACAGGTCGCGACCGGGGATGTACGCCTCGGGCTGGTAGTAGTCATAGTAGCTAACGAAGTACTCAACAGAGTTCTCAGGGAATAGACCGGACATCTCCTGCCAAATCTGACGCGCTAGAGTCTTGTTGTGTGAGAGTATCAGTGTTGGAATCTGCAGCCTCTCAATGACCTTGGCCATAGCGAAGGTCTTCCCCGATCCGGTCACCCCAAGCAGAACACATCTTTCCTGTCCACCTTCCAACTGTATCACTAGCTGGTCAATAGCCTGCTGCTGGTCACCCGCGGTCTCATAATCTGCGTGAAGTCTGAACATCCCAACGCCTCAATCAAACAACCCGTCACTGAAGTAGTCTACGTACATGATGCTGGCTAGAAGAATCCACCCAGTGAGCATGGACGAACGGAATAGAATCTTCTGATACCTATCCATTTCTTCGACAGACTCTGATGCTGATTCAGCGGTTTTGGTCATCACAAAGATGTTGACTAGTGCCATGAATACAACAGAAAGGATCCAAAACGTACTTCGAAATCTCCGAGATTCTGTGAACTCGTGCATCCCCGTGAGGAGAAAGCACACCATCCATCCGATGGTCAATGCAACGCTAAGATTCCTAGTTGCTATATTGCCAAAACTAGCAGGGAACGATCTAATTCCCTGATCTCGGTCCACATCCTTGTCCATTAGGGAGTAGTTGATGTCGAAAGCAGATATCCAGAGAGCCACTCCCAATGAAATGAAGAATACTTCTGGGAACCAGAGGAACCCAGTTTGACCATCATGCATTCCGGTAATGGATGCCCAACCATGGGTATCTGCTGCAATTGCAACCCAGGCCCCTGCTGGAGCAAGTGCCAGGCAGAAGCCTATCCAGAAGTGACAAATCCAGGAGAACCTCTTCGTATATGGGTAAATAACGAATGCTATCACGGGAAGCCAAGCCATCTTCAGAGCCACCTCGTTCAACATCCACGCAGAAAACAATAGAATCCCCAGGAATGCTGCTGAGAGAATCCATGCGGTCTCAATCGACATAGTCCCCGATGGCAGGTGCCTAGAGGACGTTCGGGGATTTGAAGAATCGATTTCCCGATCAATAATCCGGTTCAGTGCCATTGCAAGGCCTCTGGCACCGACGGCTGCCACGATGATCCAGAAGACGTCCATTCTCTCGCTCCCGAACTCATGATCCGCTAGTACGAAGCCGATTAGGACGAAGGGAAGTGAGAACAGCGTATGTTCTACCTTGACGAACTCCAACATCTCCTTCAGGCCCATATTACAACCTCTTTGAGAGCCATGAGTCAATCTTCTGAACTAGATCAGGGTTGTGCAGTGTGACTGCAGGCCATCTACGAACTGGCAATGGACCGGCCTCCGATGGGATTGGAGCAGTCGCATCCCAAGCAACCCTCGTCCCCGCCTCATCGAAGTGCAGGTCCCTTCCGACATCGAACCTGCAGAATAGCTGCCATAGCAGCCTCCTCCTCCAATCTTCGCTCTCCAAGTCCGCATCCGAGTCGGTGATGAACAACCACTTCAGTCCTTTGGATGCCCCCAATCCCCAAATCGAATCCTTGATGGAAGCAATCCTCTCTCTCTGGAGGCTTGCCAAATGCTCGTTGGCATCCTCTATGCTCTCCTCCGGTTTCGGGCCTCCTTCAATCTCAGTAGTGATCACCATCATCGAGGGGCGTAGCATTCTGGCTTGAGTGACCCCATCAATGGCTGATGCCGAAATGGCCAGTGAATTGCTCACAGGACCCAAATCAGCATTTTCTATCGGATCTCCCTCGACAGGTGTTGTCGCATCGATTATCAGTTTGTCGTGAATGTTCTCCCACGGGGAAGTGTGCGCCAATGAGTCAGCCACCATTCCCCTCAGGGTCACAATATCATCAGGGATGCTGACTCTGCTCTCTAGAGCATCAAGAAGAGAGTCGAGGTTCTTTACAGTATGATTCTCGTCCACAACCACCACCACCTTGAGGAACATCATCTGACCAGCACCCAGTAGACCCAGAGCAGTTTTCCTAGCCTGGCGAGGGAACCTCTGCTTGGAGGAAACAATCGCTAGGTTGTGAAAACCCGTCTCCAATGGTAGGAATGCATCAACAATATCTCGGTGCTGGAACTTCAGAACGGGCAACAAGGCATCACCGATCGCCTCACCGAGATAACCGTCTTCCATGGGTGGGACTCCCACGATAGTCATCGGTACTGTCGGGTCCTTCTTGTGGGTGATTGCAGTTATGTGCATTACAGGATACTCGTCTTCCAGCGAGTAGTGTCCGAAGTGATCACCGAATGGCCCCTCCATCCTAGTCTCACCTGGAATTGTGTATCCCTCGATAATGAAGTCGCAGTCTGCGGGTACCCACAGTTCATTCGTCTGACATTTCGTGATCCTCAACCTCTTTCCACTGAGAAGACCCGCAAACTCGTACTCTGAGAGATTATCTGGTAGTGGGGAGATTGAGCTGAATATTACCTGGGGTGGTCCTCCGAGACAAATCGCCACCGGCATCCTCCCTTCAGAGGAGTCTGCATGGTCTGCCCCATGCTTGTGCTTCTGCCAGTGAAGTCCAACTTCCTTGGGTCCGAAGACCTGACTCCTGTACATCCCCATGTTATGGGTTCCAGTCTCCGGATCGGCGGTTACAACTAGTGGTAGCGTCATGAACGGGCCACCGTCATGAGGCCAGGTGATTGGTATGGGCAGTTTGGTCACATCTGGATTATCGATACTGACTTGCTGGCACTTTCCTCTCGAGACTTTTTTTGGAGCCATTGAGATTCCTTGTCTGAGTAAGCGAATTCCAGTCCAGGGTCTCTTCAGGATAGCCCCTATGTCTGGCTTCATCAATCCGACCATCATTTCTCCAATGTCACTTGGCTCATCCACCCCCAAAGCGAGGTTCGTCCTCTCTCTCGTACCAAAGAGGTTCATCGCAAGGGGGAATCTGCTTATTCTCCCATCCTCGAGTCTTGGTTGATCAAAGACCACTGCAGGCCCCCCTTTCTTGACTAGTCGGTCCGCTATGCACCCAGCCTCAAACCTCACATCAACTGGATGGCTAACCCTGAGTAACTCGCCCCTCGCCTCTAGTGCTCTGATGAACTCCTCGAGACTCCTCCAGCCCATGGCGATTCGTGATGCTCCTGACATGAGAAGGTTCGCTTCCCGGGAGGAACTGCAAACCGACGGATTCTTTGATGGGTGCTCTACCGATAATCCGTGGACGAGGTAGGAACTGTATGTGATGTCCTTGTTGTAGGTGCCGGTCCGGGTGGTGGTAATGCTGCTCTCCAATGCTCTATGCAGGGTCTCTCTACTATCCTGATAGAAGATCACCCAGAGATCGGAACCCCGGTCCACTGTGGGGAGTGCATCTCCGAGATAGCTTGCCAGAACCTCAATCTGGCTCTCCCCGAGGAAGTGATCAGCAAGAGGGTTAAGGGGATACGGGTGATCTTCCCCGATGGTACTGAGAAGTGCCTTACAGAGGAGGGATACGTCCTGGAGAAGCATCTGTTCGAGAGGTGGATTGCCGATGAGGCAGTTGCGGCAGGAGCAAGCCTCCACCTTCGTCACAAACTGCTCTCGATGGAGAGGGTGAAAGGAGACTCCTTCGGAGGTTGGATTTGTGATGGCAAAGGGGACCAGTTCCCCATCAGGGCCAAGATCGTGATTGATGCCTCAGGTGTGGCTGCTGTCTGCTCCCGTTTGGTGAAGCCCGATGACGTCTCCCCATTGAATCCAAAGGGCAAAGTCGTCGCAGGGATGCAGTACGAACTGCTGGACGTCCCTAATGATGGGTACTTGGACTTCTACATCTGGCCTAGATATGCCGAGAAGGGGTACCTCTGGATGATCCCCAAGTGCGACGGGAGGGCGAACGTAGGCCTGGTGACCGAGGACAAACCGAGGACTAAGAAGGCGTTGGACGAGTTCATTGCCGACACTCACTTCTCCGACTTGGAGCAAGCCCTCCCTCCTTGGAAGGAGAAGGGCAGCCCGGCTTTCGGCGGGACCATACCCATCTCGGGCCCTTTCGATCGTACCCACCACGATGGGCTAATGCTGGTCGGTGACGCCGCTGGATTCACGTCCCCTCTCTTCGAGGGCGGTTCCCACCTCGCTCTGAAATCAGCCGTTTTCGCTGCTAAGACTGCTGCAAAGGCTATCTCGGAGGGGGATCTCAGTTCGGAGAGATTGTCTGAGTACACTAGGCTATGGAAGGCGGAGTTCCCACCATATGACAAGATCCTGAGGGGGAAGACCGCGCTCTTCGAGCTGTCCGACGATGAGATGTCCGTGATGGCGACCTGCTTCCCAGACGAGATGTCCGACATGGGAACAACAGGGAAGGCAATGGTCGGATTCAGGCTATTGCTTAGAAGGCCCGGACTATACTTCAAGAGGATCGTCCCAGCGATGCTGTCTTTCGGGTACAGCCGGGCGAAGTATTACGGATGGTGAACAATGCTCACCTTCCTCGGATACACCCTCACCTTCCTAGCCCTGCTCGTGAGCACCTACCTCGTCCTTCGCCCCGAGGCTAGTGCCGAACCCCTAGTCAGAACAACTTCAATGGTAGCACAAACGGCCCCTTTCCTCCTCCTAGTCTCGGCATTCCTGATCGAGGCAACGACACTCGAACTCGTCTCAAGATTCGTAGGAGATGACCTCCCACTGTCTTACCGCATTTCTGCCGTATGGGGAAGTAGATCCGGGCCACTGCTGATGTGGGCCTCGATGATGGGAGTCATCACATGGATGATGTCTAGGGATCAGAGAATTGACACTACGACAATCAGGATCATGCATTCATGGACTGCAATCCTTCTCCTGGTGGCATCGGCCCTCCGCCCGTTCTCTCCCGCTGATTCCGGATCGTCTGGTGAGATCAGCCCACTGCTCCAGACAGACCTGATGGTGATCCACCCACCCGTTGTTTTCGTCTACTACTCCCTATGCCTAGCAACAGCCAGCATCGCCCTGTCTGGGCTGATCAGGGCCATTCCATCTGAGGAGACGCACAGCTCGATGATCAGATGGGCTAGGTACTCGTTCCTGGCAGGTACCGTCGGCATCGGACTCGGGGGACTTTGGGCCTACACGGTTCTGGATTGGGGGGGATACTGGGCATGGGACCCTGTCGAGACTGGCTCCCTGCTGCCGTGGCTAGCGCTCCTCGCTATTCTGCATGCCAGGGCCAGGAGCCATGCATCCAGACCATTCTCATACACTCCCGCACTGGGTCTCTTGTGCGGGGCCCTGGTCATGCATGCGACCCTGGTTACCAGGGCCAATGGGGTATGGGCGTCGGTCCACGCCTTCGTTGGCGATGGGGAGAACGAACTCCCCCAGGACCCATACGTACGGGTCGTCGAGATCATCGACTTCAGCGCTGTTGGGCTAGAGATCCTGGTCTATCTCCTCTCAGTCGTTGGCCTCCTGTGCCTGTCAGTCGTCCACGTCCTCAGGGAGCAGAGAACCGAGGTAGCTGAGAGGGGGGAGCAGTCACTGCTGGAATCCAACAGACCCCTAGCGGTTTCGCTTCTCGTCTACTTCGCTGCCGTGGGGCTGTGGATAGGCTCCTCGGCAATCATGTTCTTCGGGCTCGCCATTCTCCTCCTCCTGGTCCTCGGGGCCCGCGCCGACCCCCCGGTCCACTGGGTCGCTATGGGAGTGCTGCTCATGCTCTTCTCAAGCTGGGGATGGGTCTCGGAGTGGTACCAGTCACTGGCTGGAATCGCCCCGTTCCTCCTAGTCTGGATACTCCCTGAGGACGAGAAGGATGACATATCCTGGATAACCGGTGCGATGTTCGACCCCAAGCAGAGGGCGAGCCGCGTCCGATCCTTCCCGTGGCACCTCTCAATGGCCTTCCTCATGCTCACCTGGATTCTCCTGACAGTCGAGATAGAAGGCACTAACATAGCCGCTCACGAGTACTACGGTGCCCCGCTGATCTCGTTGCTTGCAATCGGGCTGGCCCTGTACGCGTGGGGAGATGGAATCAGCGGCAAAGCGGGCTTTATCGCCCTATTGGCCACAGCCGTGCTCTCGGTCTTTCTTGCCGCGTACTCTGGCAGCTTCGACTTGCCTGGAAACCAAGACCAACCAATCACCGATAGCATATCCAGGGGGGCACTGTCCATGTTTGTTCTCACTTGGCTGGTATTCGCCATCCCCCCAACCCTTCTGAAGCTCTGGAGGAGCTCGAGGGATAGCCTTCCGGGAATCATTCGTCGCGGTCTGAGGTATGAGGCCGCTCGAACCAAGGTCATAGGCACTCACATCGCCCATGCCGGGATTCTTCTCCTCCTCGTCGGACACGTCCTCACAACCACCCTCGTGGATCGAACCGACCCGTCCCACTTCGTTACCCTGGAGAGGGACGTCCCCACGGAGTATCAAGGGTTGGAGCTCGTGTTCACCGGGGTCGAGATCGTCTCTGTTGATGACGATAGGTACGACTACAGCATAGGAGACGGCTACGTGGGGGTAGTGATAGAGGCAAGGGACGGGGAGGAGGTGCTGGGGACGGTCACGCCCGGCATGCTTCGCTTCGACTCCCCTTCCGGAGCGGTATCCGCCAGGTCGGAGGTCGATAGGCTGACCGGGGTGACTGGGGACACCATCGTCATCCTGGACCTCCTGCAGTCGAATGAGCTGCTTTCCTCGATGATTCTGGGTCAGACCGAACAGGTGAGCGAGGTCAGGGTGACCGTGCACCACCTCCCCGGTAGCCACCTGGTCTGGTCTGGCTGGCTGCTGGTTGTGCTCGGGATCACTCTCACATCCATTACAAGAAGTGGTAGCTCAGACATTGATGTCAATTGAGGCCCACCCTCACCGTTTGAATGAAAAAGGAGGAGCGGGTCGCGATGCTCCTGAGGTGCTATGATGGATAATGGCTCAATCGTTCATATCGACTATGATTTGTTCAATGCAAGCAATGACAAACTAATCGAGACAACTAGAGAGGATAATGCCAAGGAGCACGATTCTCATGATGAGAACAGAGAGTACTCACCGATGATTACCACTGTTGGGGATGGACGTCTGATTCCCGGTTTCGAGGCACACTTAGCCGAAGCCGAGGCTGGTAAGGAGTACGAGTTCGACATCGAGCCTGAAGACGCTTATGGAGAGAGGGACCAGAACAAAATTGAGACAATATCGCAGAATGTTCTCCTTCGCAGCGTTAGGGATCCGAACACACTCGCGATTGGCGCTCCGGTCGAGATTGCAGGTAGGAACGGGATCCTCCAGTTCATGAGTGCCGGCAGAGCGAGGATAGACTACAATCACCCTCTTGCGGGCGTCACTCTGAGATACAGCTACCAGATTGTCAAGGTCGTGGAGGACAGGAACGAAAAGGTCCAGACACTGATGAAGATGAACACGGGAAGAGATGACTTCGAAATCGAGTTCGATGGCGATGACCTAACCATGACACTCCCCGAGGAGATGGCATACGACCAGAACTGGGCATTCACAAAGTTCTCGCTGGTCACTACTCTGAGGGAGAATGTCGGGGTTGCCCGAGTAGTCTTCCGAGAGGTACACGAGCCTAGGAAGATCGACGAAGAAGAATGACTAGAGAATCCACGGAATAATTACCGGGATCAAGAGCACTAGAAGTATGAAGATGCTGCTTAGGCTGCTTATTCTGTTAGACAACATCTCTATGCGCATCGGATGGGTCTTTTTGCTAACTCTCCTCAGTAAGGAGTGGACCCCATCCCTAACTAGATGGCCACCATCGAAGGGGATCATCGGAATCAGATTGGCGAACCCTAGTAGGAAGTTAATCCAGACTAGCCAGAAGAGAAAGTCGAACAGCATCAACATCCCATCGGTTCCCAGAATGGATGCAATCGCACCATCCCCAGCAATTAGCATCCCCCTCTCCTCCAGACTCATAGTCTGACCTTCGTTTGCAATCGGGACATTAAGCATCAGAAGAGGCCGAATTGCAGTCACTAATGCCGTTCCGTACACCGAATACTCTCCCTCAACAATATCTGCATAAGCATCTAGCCCACCAGTCGAGGACATTAGGCCCGAGACTCCTAGGAACGCATCTCCACGCTCAATCTCCCACAAATCTAGCAACACTTCTGTATCCTCGATGCACTCGGGGGCACCATCACACTCATCGATGTAGTATTGGTACCGATCACCCATAGTGACCGCTATCGTCCTTTCAGTCCATGGATCATTCACATCTGACCTTGATAGAACGGTCAGAACGGCTTCATCTCCAGCAGCAATTTCACCCATTTCCATCGAAAAGTCGGAGTACTCACCAATCTGGTTCCCATCGATGTGGGTTATCGTCTCGAACGGAAGCAGGCCGGCTTCTTCGGCCCCCCCTCCGACCACAATCCCCCTAGCATAAACACCATCATTTTCTGCGACCATCCCACTGGAAACCGAAGAAAGAAGGATCAATACGACGTAAGTTGCGAAGATATTGATAGAAGGCCCTGCAGCAAAGAGCCTCAACCTGTCCCTTCTAGGTGCCCTCCCCATCTCAGCTTCCTCAGGCTCGGCGAATGCCCCAATCGGCAATGGCCCCAATTGCAGAACCCCAAAACTCCGTAACCTCATTCCATGTGCTCTAGCCTGAATCCCGTGGCTATACTCGTGAATAACAATTGCCAAGATTAGAGCTAAGGCTGGCCACCAGAATGGAACGAAGCTAGTAACCCCCGGAATCAGAAGAAGATCACTTGCAGGAAGAGGGTCATCTGGGGGGTTAAACGCGACCGAGATCAAACTCAGTAGCAGTAGGAGAACTACCATGAACATTACAAAGAAGCAGAGCCAAATCGAGATCTCCCCGAAACCGCGCCAGAATCTCTTAGGTTTGGAAATGAACTCGAGTAATCGCATCCCTCTTCTGGTTCTAATCATCAGAATTACCCCCAGTGCTCGAGTCGCATCGAACCTGTCCAGAACCCCAGTAGACTCAGCATACACCAATCCAGAATACCAAAGTCCGAACAGAATAACCAACCAAATAGGGACACCCAGGGAGTAGACAAGGAATAGGAGTAGAAGGGGGAAAAGAATGCCCCTACCCCCTGCATCTTCGGCCATGACATGACACGTCCACACTTCGTTCTTCAACCTGCTCTCAAACGTAAGAGAGAATACTGTCCACCATTTCCGACATCCATGTCTCTCGGAACTGATCAGCCTTCAAGGAGTACCAATCGGAGGATAGATTCCCTATCCAGAGAGAGGGAAAGCATCAGGAGGATACTGACTCAAGCCGAACTAGATAGGGTCCAAGAAGATATCAAAATGCTAAAGAAAAACTTAGACTCAATCGAAAAGAGTCTTTCTGGTGGTTCCCACTAACCGAAGGCCGACTCCTTTGTTTTGGTCGACCCAGGATCAGATACAATCCCACTTGCTCCATTTGACTTGCAAACCAATGACAAGAAGCGGTGCACAGGCATTCCAGCATTCCAGTCTAGGTGGGGGGATCCCCTGCTCGTCAGAGGGAGAGGGGGGATGCTCCTTGAAAGATGCCTAAGCTTCCCACTCAATCCTTCAACCTCAACTCTCATTATTCTCCAACTGTCCCCCCGTACTCCCTTCAGTCTGAATGCGTATAGGGGGAGAAGTCCACACCTCTCTCCTGTGGACTTCAGCGCATTGTACTGTTCCATCGTCCTCCCGGAGAGATAAATCCTGTCACTCTTTGAGGACTTCACTTCTATAGGGAAACACATGTCTCCCCTTAGAGCAAGCAAGTCACCAGTCCCTTCTGAACCGCTTCCAGCTGCCCGGACCACTAAGAATGGCCTCTGAATCACGCTCATCGCCTTGGCTCGCGCTACCTCACTGCATGATCTAGTAACCGCACGAACTCCCTTCAATTCACCAGCGAGCACTGATCGTAACTCTCGCTCATAGATGGTGCCCACGGCCCTATCCGATTCTCAGGGTTATTGAGGACACCGGTCCCAATCACTGAAACTTTCCCTTTCTGTAGTCTCTGGTCCTGTCTACTCCAGGAAACTGATCCTCACTCTCTCTGTAGATTGTCTTCATGTTGTTCAGGAAATTGTCTTCGTGAGTCACAATCAGCACCATATCAACTCCCGGGTCTTTTTCTCCATCCATCCAAGGTAGGATGATTTCCATAGTCATCCTAGCTCCTTCTCTGTGCGGATATGCATAGACGTCCATTCCCAGAGGAGGAAGAACCAGAGTCTTCCTCGGCTTTAGTTTCTCCACCGCATCGAAAAGAGCATTGTACGAATTCCTCATCAGCTCCCTCCTGAAATTGTCTTGGGTTGGCCTCCTGCAGTCTGGCCCAACTACGTGCACAAGGTTAGATGCCGGAAGGCCAAATGCAGGCGTAGTGACTGCTTCTCCCACTCCGCAAGGTTGTAGATTCGATTTCCTCCTCTCCTTTGCAATGTTGGCACACGCCTCTCTAAGGTCTTCTCCAGCGGCCTGCTGCATTCTTTCATCCAGGCCCTCCCTCCCAGCGAGTCTACTGTTCGCAGGAATGACCATCACGTCGCCCTCAACGCCAACGATGTCCCCATAGAGAACTCGCACTTGTCCATGCCTGCATTCTCTTACGATTACTACTTCAGCCATAGGTATACGAAGGGAGGCCATCTGATATGTATCCATCGTAGGCAATTTCTGCATAATTAGGGAACTTTAATCGCCACCAACCCCTCCCCATGCTCATGTCAACCGGATATGTACTGCTTGATGTGGAACCGGGTACTGAGTATTCTGTTTTCGAGAAGGCCTCTTCACTACCATTTGTCTCAGATGCCCAAGTTCTATTTGGCGATCATGATATGATACTGAAGATCGAGGCTGAGAGCATGGGGGAAATTGCGAAATTGGTTGTTGATTCTGTCCGTTCAATCCAAGGAGTCACCAACACAAAGACGCTTGCGTGTGCCGAATTATAGAATCCGGTCAGTCGGTAAAACTAGCAAACTTTGCCCCAGTATCCCGTTATTTCGACTTAACTTTATTATCTATGCAGAACCTGAAACAGCCGGAGGAATCCAATAATGGCAGACAAGAAATATTTCGTGTTGATGCAGAACGGCAAGGACACTGCTCAAGTGTTCCACAGCAAGCAGCCCAGAGGAGCGGCTTTGAAGGCGGCTTCAAGAGGTGTCACAGACATCCACCTCAGGGAAAGAGGGACCAACAGAGTTCATGTGTTCTCTGGTTCTAAGAACAAGGTCCCCAAGGGACCAAATGCACCTGACTGGCTACCTGACATGATCAATAAGGCCAACGTGAAGAAATTACGAATTGACCGAATCTGATTAGGTCCACTTTTCTGGATTTACGGCGGTCTTCGTCAACTTCAGCGGATGCCTTTTGCCTACTTTGAACGGTATCTCTTTCGGGCTCTTTCAGTTCGTTCGGCTTCTTCCTTCAGTGCCTCATTAGCTCTGGCTCTCTCTTCCTCAATCGCATTCTCAGCCTTCTTCATATTTCCGGGATCAGCCGACTTTGAGAAGTCCTCAGTAAAGTAGCTTAACACTCCAGAAGTGAGATTCAATGCTGTATTCAACGGATCGATAAGGGGGTCGAAGTACTCGGTCACCACTCTCTCTTTGAGTGGGATGATGGCATTGTCAGTAATCTGAATACCTGCCGGACAAACCTCGGTGCAGCACCTGGTAATATTGCAATAACCAATTCCGAAGTCATCTTTGATTTCTGGAATCCTGCTCTCATTGTCTAGTGGGTGCATTTCTAGGCTGGCAAGGCGAACGAAGAACCTAGGGCCAGCAAATTCTTCGAACATCTTATGCTCTCTAAGGACATGGCAAGTGTTTACGCAAAGCATGCACTCGATGCACGATCTGAACTCTTGCAATCTGTCTGCTTCTTCTTGATGAAAAACCCAATCTGTTTCTTCCGGACCATTAATCGGCTTTATCTGCTGTTCTGTCCTGTAAGCCCACGAGGTGTCGGTAACTAGGTCCTTAGTGAGTGGAAATGACTGCATAGGCTTAATCAGGACAGGCTCATTGCCCGGTGCCTCATCTAGAATATCTTCCATTCGAGTCATGCACATTAGTCTGGCCTTACCATTTACCTCTGCACTGCAAGAACCACATTTTCCCGCTTTACAATTCCAGCGGCATGCGAGGTCGGGGGCGTGTTCAGCTTGAATTCGGTGAATCACATCTAGCACTACCATGCCTTCGTCGAGGTCGACTTTGTAATCCACCATTCTTCCAAATGGGATGCCATCTGAGTCCGCCTCTCCTCTGAAAACCCTGAAAGTCACTTTGTCCTGCATCTCATTCCTCCTCCTGCAAATCCCCAGAATCCAGCAGCGACCTCAATTCTTTCGGGATCTTCGGATAGGAAACGAAATCTATGTTCATTGAACCATCCTCTCCCATCAATATTACGCTGTTTATTTTGCCCCAATGATTGTGATCCGTTTCGGGGAAGTCATCTCTTGTATGGGCTCCTCGACTTTCCTCTCGCCTAAGTGCTGCAATCGCGCACATCTTGCTGACATCTATCATTGCGCCTATCTCAAGTGCTTGATGCCATCCCGGATTGTACATCCTTCCACCTCCCGGGGAAGTCAAAGAAGACCTCTCTCTAAGTTCCTCAAGGTCTTTGAGCGCTCCTTCAAGGAGCTCACCTGTTCTTATGATTCCAGCCTTATTCTGCATCATTTCTCTAAGATCGCTCACTACCTTGGCAGGGTTCTCTCCATCTTTCCTATCTAGCGGTTCTAAGGTCTCTTCAATAACCGCATCAATCTCAGATTGGCTAATCTCAGAGAACTCATCCTGTTCTTTCGAGTATTTTGCAGCATGCTCTCCAGCAATCTTACCGAATACAATCAGGTCTGAAAGTGAGTTGCCACCTAGTCGATTTGCACCGTGTAGCCCGGTTGCCACCTCTCCAGCAGCAAAAAGTCCCCTTACAGTAGTCTCTTGGCTGTAAGGGTCAACTTTGACCCCACCCATTACGTAGTGAGCAGTAGGGCCCACCTCCATTGGCTGTTTGGTTATGTCCACCGCTGCCAGTTCCTTGAACTGATGGTACATCCCTGGTAACTTTTTCTTAACTTCCTCTGAGTCTCTCCAGGAGATGTCTAGGTATGCTCCTCCGTGCTCAGAGGACCTTCCTGATGCTTTCTCGCTGTTTATCGCTTTGGCCACAACGTCTCTGGTTAGGAGCTCCGGGGGTCTCCTCTTAGTCGCTAATTTGCCACCAACAACCTCCTTGACCCACGCTTCTGCCTCTCCAATCGTATCGGCAAACTCATCTGCATACATCTCAGGAACGTAGTTGAACATGAACCGCTCACCCTTGTTATTCTTCAGCACACCACCCTCTCCGCGCACTCCTTCGGTAACGAGGATACCTTTCACAGAAGGCGGCCAAATCATGCCAGTGGGATGAAACTGGACGAATTCCATGTCCCCCATTTCTGCTCCCACCCAGTAGGCCAATGCATGACCTTCGCCAGAATACTCCCATGATCCGGAGCATACTTCCCAGCAGCGTGTAATTCCACCTGTAGCCAGTACAATCGTCTTGGCCTTGAAAACATGCAGAGAACCATCATTTCTGTCATAAGCGAAGCAACCCGAAACTTTCCCATCGGTCTTGAAGATTCTTCTAACGGTGTATTCCATGAATACTTGCATTCCTTCGTGGATGCCTTTCTGTTGTAGGGTTCGAATTAACTCTAGCCCAGTAGCATCTCCAATGTGGGCTAATCTTGGGTAAGTGTGCCCACCGAAGTTCCTCTGACTCGTCAGTCCATTGGGAGTTCTGTCGAAAACTGCACCCCACCGTTCCAGCTCCCTGATCCTATCAGGCGCCTGCTGGGCGTGAATCTGGGCCATCCTCCAGTCTCCAAGATATTTGCCTCCTTTCATGGTGTCCCGGAAGTGAGTCTGCCATGAATCTCGTGGGTCTTTGTTGGCCAGAGCAGCTGCCGCCCCCCCCTCTGCCATAACCGTGTGAGCCTTGCCCAGCATTGATTTGCAAATCATTGCAACACTTGCCCCAGACTTGCTGGCTTCGATCGCTGCTCTGAGTCCAGCCCCCCCAGCCCCAATTACAATGACATCAAACTCGTGATGTTCGACTTTCTCTTCCATCATATCCCTCCAAGGATGACATAGTCAGTTAGCCCGAAATCTTGACAAATCCAAATGTAGAAGTCGGCGAACATTACCCAAAATAGGCTGAGTAAAGCCCAGTCTTTGTGACGTTCGTTTAACTTAGTCGAGAACTTCCACATACTGTACTTGAAACGGTTAATCGACGAACCAGTCCAATCGTTTGACCCTCCACCAACTACATGTCTGAAAGCGTGACAGCCAAATACGTATCCAGATAGTAGAATAACATTCAGTAGAAGAACCAGGGAACCTACTGAGACGCCAAAATAGTCCCCGGTAGCATCGTGGAAATTAACCGAGAGCCAGAAATCGTAACTTAGGATTGGCAAGTATATTACTGCGATGTACATGAAAATTCTATGCAGATTTTGGACTACAAGAATGCCCCTTTCACCACTATATTCGTTCCATGGTTTTGAAACTGCACATCCAGTAGGCTGCTGGAAGAATGCACGATAGTATGCCTTACGATAGTAGTAGCAGGTTGCTCGAAATCCAGCAGGAAAAACTAGGATGAACATTGCTGGACTCATCCACCACAATTCTTTGGGAATCCACGAAGATTGAGGGAATATCAGAGGACTGTAAAGCGGAGAGAGAACATGGCTGCCTTGTTCGATAGCCATTGTTTGGCATTCTGAGACATCCTTGAAAGATCTAGCAGTATCCCAATTTTCACAGGATGAAGCTCCAAAATCACTGAAAAACAAGAAGTCCGACTCCATGAATCCTCGCCAAGTAGCGTAGATAATCATGAATCCTAGATAAGCTGCCATCGCAGTTGGCCCCTTCCACCAATCGTCCCTTCGGTCAGTCTTCCCAAATCCCCTTTTCAGGGGGAGCTTCACATTTCCCACTGACCTCTTGTATTCCCTCAATCTTCGAGGGTTCCCAATCCGCTTTTCTATCTGCACAACCCCCCAATGTCATTGGGCATGGAGACGAGCAATAAGTAATTGCATTCCGAAATCAGTCGAAAACTTTCTATTTTTCTACCAGTTCGGTAGGGCGTGCTCGGAGACGATATAGAGACTTCCATCTGCCCGAATTGCGGTTACATGCCAGGAGCTTGGCTTCCAGGACTGCCATGTCCCAAATGCGGAGAGACGCTACTCTAGGCAAGTGAAGAGTAGTCAACATCTGCTTCTTCTATGTGTATCTCTTCCACATCCATCTGAGCCAATTGTAGTTTTCCGGACAGCTCGTCATTAACAGCATGCCAGTATGAGTAAGCTTCTAGGACCCAAATTCCCGATTCCCTGGTGCCGTTTCCACTATCCTTGACCCCTCCAAAGGGTAGATGCGCCTCGGCACCAGTCGTCGAGTTGTTGATTCCAGTCATACCGGCCTTTATTCCCGTCTTGAAACGATATGCCTCAAGCCTGTCATTAGTGTAGCATGCACTTGATAGCCCGTAGGGGGAAGCATTGGCCAAATGTAGAGCATTTTCGAAGTTGTTTGCCTTTACTACCGTGACCACAGGGCCAAATATTTCCTCTTGAAAGCATTGCATATCCTCTGTCACGTCCGCATACACGTGAGGCCACATGTAAACTCCTTCAGATGCATCTCCAAGGAAGTTTGCAGGTTTGTTATCATTGGTAATCATCCCCTCGCCCCAGAGTTTTGTAGCCCCATCAGATTCGCACATCCCTAGATCTCTAAGGAAATCGTTTGCATACTTCTCCGAAAGCATTGGCCCATACAGTACATCTTCGTGCCTTAGAGAGTCGCCAATTTTCGTATCCTTGACCTTCGCCATGAACTTCGCCATAAATTCATCATAGACATCTTCGTGCACTATCAGATTTCCTAGGCTAGTGCAACGTTGTCCAGAAGTTCCGAATGCGGCCCAGTAAGCCCCCTCGACAGCATTGTCAATATTTGCAGAAGGCATTACAACCAAGGGGTTCTTCCCGCCCAACTCTAGGGAGCAAGAGACCAGATTCCGTCCACAGACCTCCCCAATCATCTTCCCAACTGCGGTTGAACCCGTGAAACTTATCTTGTTCAACAACCCTTCTTCTGCAGAATCAACTAGGAACTGTCCAGCGCCACTTCCTCGCCCATGGATTAAGTTGATTACTCCGTTTGGTAGGCCTGCTTCGTGCATGATTCTGGTGAGCATGAATGACAGTAGCGGTGAGTCCTGAGGGCTTTTCCAGACACATGTGTTACCACACATTATTGCCGGAATCATCTTCCAGAAAGGAACTGCTGCAGGGAAGTTGCTCGCATTGATTATTCCACATACCCCCAATGGTCTCCTGTATGTGAACAACTCCTTATCCGGCAATTCTGAGTTTACCGTCTGACCGTATAACCTCCTCCCTTCGGACTGGAAGAATAGGCATGTATCGATTGCCTCTTGAACTTCTCCTGCACTCTCTTTGAGAGTCTTACCGATCTCTCTTGTCTCCACTCTGACAATGTCATCTTTGTACTCCATTAGTAACCTGCCCATGTTGCCAATAATCTGGCCTCTTGAAGGCGCAGGTGTCATTGACCACCCCGAGAATGCTTCCCTGGCAGATTCCAACGCATCGTGGACATCTTGCTTGGTTGACAGAGGGAATACTCCAAGACAGTCTTCTTGCCATGCAGGGTTCCTGCTTTCGAAACTCTCTCCATCACTAGAAGAGCGCATCTCTCCATTGATGATATTGTACCCCATCACCGTGGGACTGCCATTGGGGTTATCTCTTTGTAAAATCTCGAATCCAGTCTCTAGTACGTGTGCCATGTTGCTGGCGGCTACTACTTCCGAAATGAATTATGCGCATCGGCCCTCTTTGTTCCGATAACCATTTTACCTCTTGGAGATTCCAAGATTGCAGGGTTTAACAACCCCCGATGCACGAGACGAAGTGGTAGGGACCGTAAAATGGCAAACAACTCATCAGAATCACTTACCTTGAGGGTCGCTAAAGCAATACCCAGCGATGTGGGGCATGGTCGTGCCAGAGTCCCATTCGACAACGATCTAAATCTGAAGCCAGGAGATATTGTAGAGATTGAGGGCGAGAGGAAGACCGCAGCCATAGTCTGGAGGTGTAGGCCCGAAGATGCTAACCTCGGAGTAATTAGAATTGATGGAATCATTAGGAAAAATTCTGGAGTCAGCCTTGGAGACAGAGCCGAGATTCGCAAAGTCGAGGTCGAGCCGTGTACTAAACTGATCCTGAGCCCAGTGATGGCCAAACAACAGAAAGTACGTTTTGGTCCCGGAATAGAAGGGTTTGCTAGAAGAGGCCTAAACAAGAGGCCAGTAGTAGCCGGAGATAGGATTTTCATTCCAGGAATGACTCTTTTTGCCGAGGCTCTACCCTTTGCTATCGTTCAGACGAGTCCTAAGGGGATCGTACAGGTCTTGCCCGACACTGAGATTGTAATCAAGGAAGATGCATTAGACCACGAAGAAGAGAATCAGGTTCAGACTATCTCATACGAAGACATTGGGGGTATAGGTAAACAACTTCAGAAGGTAAGAGAAATGATTGAATTACCTCTAAAGCACCCCATTCTTTTCCGTCGTCTTGGCATTGATCCTCCTCGAGGGGTTCTTCTTCACGGGCCCCCAGGAACAGGGAAGACACTTATTGCAAAGGCCGTAGCATCTGAGACAAAAGCCCATTTCACTTCTATAAACGGCCCAGAGATTATTTCGAAGTACTACGGTGAGAGTGAGAAACAACTCCGTGAGATCTTTGATGAGGCCGCAGCAAACGCCCCTGCCATCATCTTCATCGACGAGCTCGATAGCATCGCCCCAAAGAGGGAGGATGTCTCAGGGGAAGTCGAGAGGCGAGTCGTCGCGCAACTTCTAACTCTTCTAGATGGAATGGGCGGGAGGGACAACGTCGTAGTGATAGGTGCGACAAATAGGAGAGACGCGATTGATCAAGCCCTCAGGAGACCAGGGCGATTTGATAGGGAATTAGAAATCGGAGTCCCGGACAAGATAGGGAGAGGGGAAATTCTTGAGATTCACACTAGGGACATGCCCATTAGTGATGATTACAGTCTTGACTGGCTTCTCGACAATACCCACGGTTTTGTGGGCGCCGACATCTCGGCTTTGGTCAGAGAGGCGGCAATGAAGGCCTTGAGGCGATATTTACCAGAGATTGACTTGGATGAGGAAGAGGTTTCTCCAGAGGTAATCGAAAAGATGGAGGTTCGGATGTCAGACTTCCAGGAGGCACTCAAGGAGATTGAACCCAGCGCTCTAAGGGAGATTTACGTCGAGGTTCCAGAAGTGACATGGGACGAGGTTGGCGGTCTCGAGGAAATCAAGGAGAGACTCAAGGAGAGTGTAGAATGGCCATTGAATATGCCGGAACAGTTCGTCCACTTTGGAATCAGCCCACCCAGGGGGATTATGCTGTTTGGGGCACCAGGAACCGGAAAGACGCTAATTGCCAAGGCTATTGCTAATGAGGCGAAGGCCAACTTCATCTCCATCAAAGGTCCCGAACTAATTTCTAAGTGGGTCGGGGAATCAGAGAAAGCAGTCAGAGAGGTCTTCAAGAAAGCCAAGCAATCAAGCCCATCTATTGTTTTCCTAGACGAGTTTGAGAGCATAGCAGGAATGCGCCGAAGTCACTCAGGAGAGGGTTCCGACGTAATGAATAGGGTGGTGAACCAATTGCTAAGCAGCCTCGATGGCGTGGAAGGGATGGAGGGGGTTATCGTGGTCGCAGCCACCAACCGTCCCGAGATGATTGACCCAGCTCTACTGCGCAGTGGACGATTCGAGAGGGTACTACATATTCCACCCCCGGACAGGGACTCCCGATCTGCAATCTTGAAGATTCACACAAAGGAAATGCCACTTGGAAAGTTCAAGATTGATGATTTGGCGACAAGAATGGAGAATTACACAGGTGCAGATATCGAGGCGGTTTGCAGAGAAGCCGCTTTGACTGCAATGAGGGATGGGAAAAAGACAGTGACTAAGAGACACTTCGAAACTGCTGTTGATAGGGTGAGACCTACTGTAACAGATGAGATGATGCAATATTACTCCAAGTTGGAGGAGACTCTAACCAGTGGTCTTGAATCAGTCCGCAGATCGTCTGGAACATTCTCTGGAATTGAATTGATTTGAGGAATTGTATGAAGACTACATTCGCCCAGGAAATTATGACGCGGCAGGTCGTTGATGCAGCCGGCGATCTCCTAGGCCATCTCGCAGATTTTACTGTGGATATAGACACTGGCAACATTGTTGCAATATTAGTCGCTACTGAACAAGGAATCGACCCTAACGAGCTCCCATGGCCGTCTGCAGACGGCCTCCTTACAGTCCCTGTAGAGGAAGTCGCGAATGTGGGAACAGTCGTGGAACTCTCAAGATAAGTCGATGCAGGGTTGTTCAGGGTCACATAACGGTCATAAAACGAACTTCCGGCTCAATGGCTCGTAGTTGATGGGGGCCGAGGGATGGTAGATTGGAACGAACTCTCAAAATTCCTCAAATCGAGGAGAAATAGGAGGGTTGCTCTACAGGCTTCATTCTGGACAGTTCTCATCCTACTCGTTCTTTCTATTGCAGTCACTTATGTTATCCCCGGACAGACCCAACAGTCTGCATATGGGGGCGAATGGAACGATTTGGGTAAATTTAGAGAGGATTTGAATAGTAAAGGCGTAGAGACCACGGCCCTAGTTTCCAGTCCTCTTCTGCTTAGCGACATAGACCACCCAGAACAGACAATTTTCGTAATCTCTGGAGTAGAGAGGGACACCATTTCTCTCCCCCGATTCACGGGCGAAGATGACCTGGTTCAGTTTTCCGAGGGAGATGGGTACACTTCATCGGAGATTGTTGCGATAAGGGATTTCGTTTCTAGAGGCGGCACTCTAATCCTAATGGATGATTTTGGCTATTCGAGCAATCTTGCAGCAGAGTTTGGCCTTGACTTCACAAACCACCGCCTCTATACCGACTATAGTTACGACAGTGATCTTGGTTCAGACTTCGTCTGGGTGAACACTACCTCAGCCTTCAATTTCACTTCTTCACAGGGAGTTCAGACTAGCGTAAACCCATGTCTTAGGGATTTTGACAAAGACGGCGTAGTTGACGTTCTTGACCAAGATCCTAGTGACCCAGAGATTGGTGCACAATTTGTCACCATTCAAGATTCAGGATTATGCTCTCATAGATTCCAGGGCACTGACCAATCTACAAATCAACCCAAGTGGGACTGGTCTCAGAGCTATAGTATACTCACTAACACCCCATCAGCATTCGAGAAGACCACATCCTACAATCCAGCAGAGCACAGGTACGTTATTGCCAAGACTACCCAGGATTCTTGGATAGACAATAATGACGATGGCAATTACTCAGTTGGATCATATGCTGCATTCGGCCTGGTTGGGGACGAACAGGGCCCTTTCCCAGTTTATGTGAGGTATTGCGAGGTAATTCTATGCCGAGGTTCCGAGACGGGAAGGGTTCATTTCATCTCTGACGGCTCTGTACTGATTAACTCGATTTATGATCCAGAGTTCGACTCTAGTTACTTGGGAATGGTCCCTGACAACGACAATAGAAAGTGGATTCTGGATGTGGTTGCTGAGGCTCTAATTCTGAATAACAACGGCACGTCTCCGGGCGAACATTCCTTAGTAATTTTTGATGAAAGTCGGCATCAACAGCCCACTATCTTCGGAGATACTTACAACCTTGTGTACTACCTACTGATCTATTTCACAAATGATTGGATGGCTATGCTAATACTATTCCTATTCCTATTTATTTTGCTTGAGGCGGTGCTTATCAGAAAGGAGGACCCGGAAGATTGGCGGCATGTCTTCAGAGTTGTTTACTACGGTTTTGGAGATGCTGAGAGATACAAGTACTACCAAAGGCCAGAGAAAATCCGACAGGTCCTCCTCACTAGGGTTCGGAACCTAAACGCGCTGACTAGGGAAGAGTTCGATGCAATGCCCGCATCGGAACTCCAAGGAATGATCCGCGACCCAGTCCTGGTTCGTTTCTTATTCGAAGATAGAAACTACAGGCCGGACGAATTGGTTGGAATTGTTAGGAGAATAAAGCAATGGGGAGAAGCAGGGGGGGTGACTAGAATTGTGGACTAGGAAGGCTGCAATAATGCTGGCAGGTGGAATTAGCCTGATATTGGTAGGGATGATGATTTCCAACTTCCAGATGATGATAATCGGATTGACATTCATTTCCTTCATCTCGATTAACGGTTGGATTGTCGGTCAGTCAAACCTCGAGATTACTAGATTCGTACCTCACTCAAATGTGTATAAGGGGGATCTAATCGAAGTATCTCTTTCCATAACCAACAAGTCATACAGAAGAACTCAGTTACTCGAGGTATTCGACAACGTCCCCCACGAGATGAAGATTAGGAGGGGGATTAACCAGATTCGGCTTAACCTTGGTCCGGGGCAGTCGACAAAACTAGATTACATGCTACGCTGTCCACTACGCGGCCACTATTCGATAGGACCAATCTCCGTGAGGTATCGAAACTCATTCGGTTTGTTTGTCAACGAGTCGGTGATTGAAGACCTCTGTGATATCACAGTATTTCCTCAAGTCAGAGATGTTGAGGATGCAATGCTACGGGCTGATGTCCCAAAGATGTATACTGGAGCTACAACACTTCGAACCCCTGGTCCGGGGATGGAATTCTACTCATTGAGGGAGTACCTTTCCACAGACTCCATTCGCTCAATAAACTGGAAGGCATTTGCTAGGACCGGCGAGATGATGGTCAATCAGAAGACTAGGGATGCAGTTACCGATATTTTCGTAATACTGGATACTAGGGAAGTAAGCAGAATTGGAACCGTCCTGAAGAACCCCCTTGAGATGGGGGCCTCGGCAGCAGCCTCACTGGCTAGCCATTTCTTGAAAAGGAAAGACTCAGTTGCTATGGTTACCTATGGTAACAGAATGGATTACTTGCCACCCGACACGGGAGATAAGCAGCAGTATAAGGTTCTGAGTAGGTTAGCCTCGGTTTCTCCGACTGGTTCTATGCCTCTTCAAGCTGTTACCAATGCCCTTTCACCAAGGATTAGCCGCGGTTCCCCAGTATTCTTAATCAGCAGTCTAGAAGGGGATGGAACAACATTGCCAGCAATACGAAACTTATCAGGCAAAGGCCACGAAGTCATCATCCTCTCGCCCAGTAGCGTAGATCTCGAGAGGTTAGTCAGCAGAATCCCTAGGATGGCTTACGAGGTACTGAAGCTAGAGAGGCAGAATAGGCTAACTGCAGTCTCGGGCTATGGGGCAAAGGTGGTCGACTGGATGCCAGATGTTGAATTGTCACAGGCCTTACTACAGTCCAGGGGGTGAAAGATTGGAAATTGGTGAAAAGAAAGCTGAAATTACCGAGA
>JAAZXW010000003.1 GCA_014239955.1 Methanobacteriota archaeon
CTGGCCATCTCCAGTGCTCCCGATAGGAGAGTGGTCCTTCCCAGTGGCCTTCGCCGAGGGGGGGTACACTTCAGAAATACCAGTCATCTCCGCCAGTCACGTAGGCAAGGGGAGGATGCTCGGCTATGGCCATGAGAGCTGGGTCTACGGCAGTGGTGGCGTCGATGAGACTGCTTTCTCACTCAGAGCAGTGGAGTGGGTGTGCGTGGCCAATGCAGACGTCGGTCTGGCTTATGGTGCCGGATTCGACGGTTTCCAAGACGATTTGGAGTCAGAGGGTCACACAGTTCACAACTCCGTTTCTCCAGACAACCTGTCCGGAGTGGACTGCTTTCTGGACGAGTTCTGGAACGGCCATGATGACGTTGACAACGCGAACATCGTCACATTCCTCCTCGGTGGAGGTGGGGTGATAATGGGCGGCCATGCATGGTACTGGTCATATTCCAACACAGACGTGGCCCACAACTATCCTGGGAACAAGATAGCCAAGGAAACCGGACTTTTCGTATCCAATGCTTGGGGCTACAACGAGATTGACATGAGCGAGCTCCCCCATGAACTCACTCGGCCCCGAGCCGCTATCGACGCAATCAGAGGGGATCGAATCGAAGGACAGTCTCTCTCCACCGACGAGGCCTCAATAGCCGATTCGACCCTCTCACTATGCACGAGCGTGGTCTCACTCGACTTCGATGACTTCTGGGCACCTCTTAGGGAGGTCGTGAACCAGACTGGATGGACCGTGATAGAGTACGGGACCCTCTGGGACGACGTAGGCTACAATCTCGGAGAGGACCCAGTGGCGGACTCCCTCCTGAGGGTCGAGACTGCCCTGACTCAGGGCCTCCCAGCCAATGAGCTCCCCTCGCACCCCAGTCACCAAGAGTTCCCGGGGGAGGTCCCAGGCAATGCCAGTAGGGTCATGCGAACGGTCTCGGTGGATGGAAACCAGAGCGGACTACCGTCGAACTTCGGCTACTCCTCAGCGAGAGCCCACCTCAGGATGACCACAGGGACCTACGCAGCCCCGGGAGAGGTGGTCACAGTAACACTCCCCCCCCAGGTAGTGGACTCGGGTACCTACATCCTCGTTGGGGCCCATAGTGATAGCCTGTGGGGCAAGGAACAGTTGCACCGGCATCCGGAGATCGTTCGTTGGTGGTACGTGGATGGCATCGAGATGGAAGTGGGAAACGCCTTCGGCGGGCCGATCTACGTGGCCATCGAACCGGGCTCCAGCCTAGGCGTATTCGACGTGACGATCTCAAATGCCGTGGAGGCCCCGACCTACACTCATGGGGAGACCAGCGTCGAGGACTGGGTCCAGCAGGGCCGCCACTCCCCAGCCCCATGGGCGGAGATAGGGAGCGACCAGTTCATCCTCTCCGTCCCAAGCCATGAGATCAGGGACCTCGAAGACCCAGACGACCTCATGGAATGGTGGGGCCAGGCACTCGGCATGGAGCACGAGCTGTACGGCTTCTTGCCATGGAGCAGGGTCGAGAGAGCCGTCTTCGATGCTCAGATCTCAGCCGGATGGATGCACTCCGGATACCCGTTCATGGCTCACGACCTCAGTGTTCCATCGGTGGTAAACGTCACTCACATGAGCCAGGAGGGCGATTGGGGGATGTTCCACGAGCTCGGGCACAATCACCAGTGGATGCCCTCAACCCTGCCCGGGACGACCGAGACCGGTTGCAACTTCGCAAGTGTCTACCTGATGGAGGACCTAGTCGGGGTGGACGGCCACGGGGCCATCTCCCCAGAACAGCGGGAGACTAGGACCAGGGCCTACTTCGACAACGGGGCAAACATCGCGGATTGGTCGGTCTGGGTCGCGCTGGAGACATTCCTCATGGTCAAGGAGGGGTGGTCATGGGCAGAGATCACATCAGCCCTCTCGGTGTACTACGACCTGCCTGCAGCGGAGGTCCCATCCACCGACGACGAGAAATTCAACGCATGGGTGCTGCATCTCTCGAACTCCACCGGATTCAACCTAGCCCCTTACCACGCTGCTTGGGGGTTTCCACTCTCCCAATCGACGTTCGACGCACTGGGCCACCTCCCCGTTTGGGTGGACGATCCGCTGAGGGGCGAGTTCTACGAGTACCCAGCAATCCTCAGGGACCTGCACTCCCCCAGCATCTCGGGAACGAACTCAACCGACATCTCATGGCTGACCTATGACAACGGGACAAACATCACCCTCACGGCTTTCTACGGGACGACCGATGGCGGGACGCAGCCCGCAGCCTGGTCGAACAATGTCGTTGTCGGCTCGACGCAAGTCGGCAACGAGACTCTGGAGATTACCGGGCTTTCGTGCTGCGGTACCGAGTACCATGCCCGGATTAGGGCGGCCAATGATGCTGGTGAGACGTGGTTCGGGCCGATTTCGTGGACCACTGACTACCTGGAAGACTGACCCAGCCTCAGGATCGCCTCTAGCGAGAACCAGGGAATCGTCCTCTCGTGCACAGCTGCGAGAGGTATCCATGCCAGGGTATGCAGGATTGTTACGAAGAACGCAGGTACAAGGGCGAGCCTAGGTTCTCCCTCCATCATCAAAGCCACTGCTCCCAAGATCGCGAAGTGCGCGACATAGATCGTCAGTGACAACCTCCCCGCTGGTTCCAGGAAAGATAGCCTATCTCCCATGAATGGCTCTCCTCCCGTTTCCTCATCACCCTCAAGAATCCTGAGGGATAGCGCTACCATGGTTCCCGAGACAATCAGGAATGGCATGCTAGCGGGGAAGAATGTGAGCACTGCCTCACCTGAAGTATTGGCCCAGTCAATTTCCTCAATCACGGAAAGCGCCAATGTCACAGTGGTCGCAAGGACGCCAAATACAATGCCCCTCTCTCGTGTAGTGGTATCCGCACTCAGGTCATGGAGTACAGTGCCAAGAAGGACGTAGAACATCCATGGGACCACGGGGTATGTGCCGTTCAAGAGAAGCCTTGCGAACCACTCCTCTGCACTCTCAGCACCAACCCTCTCGAACCATCCAATATCTGGTTCGGATAGGCTACCCAATAGCAACGGAGAAATCCCGAAGGCAAGCATTGCTAGGGACCTATTCCTCGTAGTGGCTCTGACAAGTACTGGACATAGAGCAGCCGATATGGCAAGTAACGTCAGAACACCAGGGGTGTGCCATTCGAACCTGCCCCCCCTCTCTACGTTCAGAAGGAGATTTACCAGAAGTTGGCACAGGCACAACAGGGCCACCCTAGGCATTATCCAACTGGTCCATTGCACGGTGGAATGGCCTTCTGAGAGCCTCCGAGAAGCACTCCTGTACATCCCCCACCCAGAAATGGTGACGAACATCGGTGCAGCCATGCCTCCGAAGGCAGCCGCAACGAATGCTGCAGGATGGCCCACCGTGATCCCTTCGGGAGGTACGATTGCCGCCGTATGCACCTCCACCATGCAGAGGATCGCTATGGCTCTCATCCTGTCTATGTGTCTGAGCCTCATCCTAGCACCCGCCACTGTGGACGAATCCAGTTCGGCAGTAATAGGATTCAATGCTTCCGGAGAAGCACCGACTCCCTATTCTTCTTTGTCATTCCCGACAAGGCCAAACAAGGCTCTTGCATTGGGGTCTGAAAAACCGTAACCAAGCAATGCTATGGATGCGGTGTAAAGGACGGCTATGAAGTAGTGAACGTAACTCAGGGGTGCCCCAGCATCCCCTCCGAAGTTGGTCCAACCCATCGGCCCTAGGTTATCCGAAACCGCTCCAGTGAAGTCCTCCGCACTCTCGTCATCGATCTCGCTGAAAACGTGGATTTCGAATACTGGCATCGACTCCGTGCTATCTTCCGAAAGGTCCGGGCCCACGAAACCGGGTCCTCGTGTGTCCAAGTGGAAAGTAACCTTGACCTTCCCATACATTATCGCTGTAGTAACAGGTTCGACCTTCAGGTCTATGTCTGCCGAGAGGTATACAGGTAGTGCACCAGGAATCACGTCGACGTAGGTGGAAGAGCCAATCAGCTTCCCTTGGATCTGTGTATTCTCGGGCTCAACTGTCACTGAATGCTCTACCATTTCGATTCCCTTGTATGTCGTCTTGCTCCCCACTTCGGAGGTCGCAATTGCGTATCCTGCCACATTGAAGCTGAATGGGTCATTAGGTGTCGCCAACGAACCGGCAGTACCCACGAGAGAAGTATCATTATTTCCGGCATGAGCAGATAGGAGGCCACTGGCCCCTTCCTCTCTGTGAGGTGCTCGCCAAGTCAAGTGCTCGGTCATTCCGTACACCTGCCCTTCCTCACATTCCAGGTCATAGCCGATGAACGCACCATCTGATTCGTAGTCGAAGTCGCAAAGGCCATTTCCGTCCGAATTGATGTATCCCTGGGCCATTCTCTGGCCCATGGTGTCGCCCTTGGTGCTCATCTTGTATACTGACCAGTCTCCGGTGCTGATTCCATCAGATCCATAGAATGTTGCATTCGTCTCAAGGCTGTTCCAGGAGAAGAATCCGAAGTACGCGCTAACAGCATCGTCCCAGCCGTAGAGCCAGTTGCTGATTGGCATCGAGTAGTAGGGGGTGTTGCCAGTGACGAAGTTCAGCAGAACCGGCATCACCGTGTCGAAGTAGAAGTTGGCGACCCAGTCCCTAAGTGCGTGTGCTGCATCCTCGGTTATCCCGTACAGGGAAGCGACATAGGCATCGTCCCAAACGTGCTGCACGCCTTCTGCATCAGGAAGGCTCATCCCAGACAGCTCACCATACATGAATGACCCTGGGAATGATGACTTGAGTCCAATGTCCGGATCGTTAAGGATGAAATCGGATTGCTCCTGAGTCAGCTCTGCCATACCTGCGAAACCGTCTCTGTTAAGCCCTATTGGGATGTATATCCCTCCCAATGGGTCGTAGTCCCCGAATGCAGTCAGCCACCAATCGTTGGAGGACATGGTCCCCTGGCCACCAGTCAGAATCAACTCGAACTCAGTAGGGGAGCCAGTTAGTCCCAAGCCCACCCAAGGCTCGACGTATCCCGCAATATCTGCTATCGACAGCAGACCGACGTTGTAGGTCGTCATTGCTCCGAAGTAGTCCGCACTCTGGAGTGGAAGGAGGAGCCCAACTACCATTCCAGGCAGAGGGATCCCGCTTATCTCGAAGGAGGTGAGGAGGCCCACACTCTCGTTGAATAGGAGGTTTTCCAGAGTAGCAGGGTCATTCATGGTCACTCCGCTGACTTCTGCGAACCTCTCCTTCAACTGAGGAGTCTGGTTGTTGACCTCTGCTCCTCCGCCCTTCTCAACGAACTTGGAGGCTGCGAGCGAGTAAACCGCCATATCCATATGGTATGTCCACAGTTCTCCGCCGTAGCCATATAGTTCGGCTCTGGCAAAAGTATTGTTCAAACAACCATCATCTACGGCACCCGTCAAGCCACTATCGGGAGCGCAAGGGGCCCCCATTCCTGTGATCAGGACTGGTCCAATGTCACAGGTTAGAGCAATACAGTTTCCATTGCCATCATCCGCATTGTAGAAGATATCTTTGATTTGCTGTGATGTAGCGTTGCCAGAACCAAACGAGAATGTCAAGTCCTCGCTAATGCCCAGCGACTCATAGGTGCCTACGATTACTTGCTCCTCAGCGCTCATATTCCCGAATCTACTTCCCCCAAGTGCTTCAGCCATGGCCCCTATGTCCTCGGAGGCCCAGATGCTAGGTGCTCTGTTGGAGAGGTCGAATTCGACCATCTGAGCTGCGAACATCGCCTTAGCGAATATCTCCCCATACTCGATGCCGCTACCCATTCCAGCTATCCTCTGGGTGTTCCAGAGGATGTTGATCTGATTGACTACGGTGTCACCGGATACCGATGCGTGCTCCACTCCATCGTCATCCGCCCAGGTGCAATCCTCGCACCACTCGAAAGTCTCGTATCCCGAGTATGTGATCGAGCCCCCGTCATAGTCGAATTCGATGACCTCCCGGGTTGTGTTCTCGTAGTAGATGAATGGGCCTAACATCTCATAGGTGGGCTCAACCGTCGCATCCGCCAGTATGTCCTCCAGATTGGCGATCGAGTTGCCGAAGTACGCCTTCTCCGATGAGGCGTTGATCCAGTCGTCCCCGAAGTCAGCCGTGTAATCCTCATTACCATCGTCATCCAATCCATCATAGCCGCTTGCCACTGTTTCTGCTACGGTTCCTTCAATAATTCCGTCTATAGTCCCTGTAACTGCTATTCCGACGTTTACCATCAGTAGAAGTGCTCCGATTACCATTGCAATAGTTCCCTTGTTTTCCATAGTTTCACCCAAACGTCCGAAAAGGGGACTAGGCATAAACCATTACACTAGGTTTAGCCACGGATACCTGATGCCCAAAGAACCACCCATTGTAAGATAAGGTTCATTTTGACATTCATGGGCGATGGCTATGGGGACCCGTAGCTCAGTTGGTTAGAGCGCTCGGCTCATAACCGAGTGGTCATCGGTTCAAATCCGGTCGGGTCCACCATAATTGAGACCTGTTATATTGACACATTTCGGGCCCGTCTTGGGCGAAGCCTCAAATATGGTTCAATCAGGGGATTTAGTGATGAGTGCATCGTTTAGAGTACCATTGGTGATACTGGTTGTCTATTTCATGAGCCTCTGCGCGGGCGTAGCTGCTGTACAAGCGCAGACTTCTCCTGACGTCTCGCTTACCTGTGACCAACCGGCCCCAATAGAGGTATACCCCGGTGCCCTAAGATCCACTATCATATACTGCACACTGTCCAATCCAACTACCTTCTCCGAGAAGGTCGACCTGACGTATCAGCAAGGGATAATTTCCGTTGCAGGCCCAGGTTCGGCTACAGTTCCACCTGGGGACACATCCTTCCAAGTGGCCGCGAGAGCTGATTTGAGGCAGCCCGAGGGTCAACAGGTAGTCACAATCACTGCTACTGTGACACAATGGAATGGTGCGCCAGTCAGTTCAGCAACATCTCCTACTGAGGCGAAGGTGATGACCGTATTCAAGCAGTTCAGTAGACTCAGGGTCGGCGCCGAGTTGGCTTTCATCCAACTCAGGCCGAAAGTCGACTACACTCTGGTGTTCGACGTGTATAACGACGGCAATGCAAGAGACAAGTTCAACGTGGAGATACAGAACTACGACGAGTTGAATGACGAGGGTTTCCAACTGAGTTTACCCCTGATATCGCAGGAGATTGACTCGCTCGCACCTCCCGAGAAGTTCAGGGTGCAGATGAGAACCCCGAAGAATCAGGGCTGGACTGACAAGTACTTCAATCTCCAGTTCAAGGCGTCTTCGGAGTATTCAGTGAGATCCGAGGGCGTCCCCAATTATCAGGTTCAAGTCATGACCATCTACATCAGAGGCGTTTACCTACCAGGTTTCGAACTAGTCGGGACCACGATGATGGCCGCCCTTGCAGGTGCCGCGATTGGCAGGAACTCCTCTAATGACGAGTTGCTAGTCGATGACAGGGGGAACGTCACGCCTCTGGATAATCGGTTATTCTAGTTTGTAACACACCTGGAGCCGTGAGGCAACGTATTGATAACCATCAGACAAGTGTGATAGATTCAAGGCGATTGGATGAGTAAGCAGGGGCTTCTTGAAAAAATCTCCGAACAACAACCAGATTTTCTCGACGCAGAGATCAATGAGGTGCCCAAGGAGAAATTAGATGCTTCAAGGATCGCAGCGACTCTGGTAATCACCACACTCTCACTATTAGTTTACTTCGCCATGCAGTTTGGAATATTCTTCGACTATGACTCGAAGGTGGTCGTATCTCTTTTGGCGGGGTCATTTGCCATACTTTGGCTCGGCTTCGATTTAGGGATCCCTGGGTCCCGGGCCAATTTCAGTAAAGTTACAGCTTCACTAGTCACTGCTTCATTCCTACTTGTTTCCGTGTTGCCGGTAGTTTTCATTGCAATATTGGGAGGTGATCTCTCACTAGATTTACTAGGATACGAAGAAGATGGTGACGAGATCACGCTCACCCTTAGGAAGAATGGCATCGGCTCAGATAGTTTTGATGCAAATCTATCTATCGAGAGACAGGGATCCATTATTTGGTCAAATTCAATTCCCTTTAAAATTGACAAAAGTGATGGGCGCGGAGATTATGCAATTATTTCAGTAGAGGTAGACGATTTCTACGAAGGAAATGCTTTCACCGGTAACCCGCAACAGCCAGAAATACCCTACACACTCTCTATCAGAGTTGATGACTTCAATTGGGAAAGGACTCTGGACTCCTCATTCCTGACTAGGAATGTTACCGGTACTGAGAGCTACGTAAGCGGAGTCTTTTCGGATGATTCCAATGACTGTCAGGATAAAGGGGAGAATTGTCTAGTGGGGGTGACTCTGATGGGATGGGTTGGTCTAGATTCCGGATCAACCATTCCAACAAACCTGCAATTTTCCAGCTACACAGTCAATGCAGTTCTTATGGAGGAGGGCGACGTTGCAATTTCATACCCTGCCATTTCCGTGGAGAACACCGTGGCATCTTGGGCATCTTCAGATGGTAGATTTGGGTCTGGTAGTGCTACCTTCGGAGAAATAAATTCAGAAATCCGGTTCGAGGGATCCCAAATAGACCCTGACTCTGGGGGTCTGTCATACATCCCCTTGGATCACTTTGAAGAATCAGCCGGTGACTACGGTTGCTATACATTCACTGTTGACGTCAGCCCAAGCGGCTCCGAGGACGTAGTTTCCTCAACCACATACTACGAATATTCCAACAGTAACTCCCAGGACATCTGGAAACAAGAATCGAGCTGTTAGGTTTCAGTCATTGATACTCGAGAGGAACTCCTTCATCCTCTCCGTCTCCGGCTTGTCGATAATGGAAGACGGACCCTCCTCTGCAACAAGACCTTGGTCCATGTATATGACTCGGTCAGCAACGTCTCTGGCAAAACTAATCTCGTGGGTAACCACCACCATGGTCATGCCTTCTTCCGCCAACCCCTGAATAGTCTCGAGCACCGAACCGATTAGCTCCGGGTCAAGGGCGCTGGTGGGTTCGTCGAACAGCATTACCTCTGGACTCATCGCAAGGGCCCTAGCAATGGCGACCCTCTGCTTCTGGCCTCCAGACAGGTTTCCAGGATAAGCATCAACTCTGTCTAGCATATCTACTCGCTCCAAGACGTTCCTTGCCTTCGACTCGGCCTCTTCCTTGCCCATCCCCCTGACGTGAATTAGTCCGAGGGAAACATTGTCTATCACCCTCAGATGGGCGAATAGCTCGAATGACTGGAAGACCATCCCGATTCTCGAACGCACGTCATTGATGTCAGATGCAGGGGTGTTGATCCTCTCGCCTTTCAGCTTGACTATTCCCTTGGTGGGCTCGATCAGCCTATTGATGCACCTGAGGACTGTCGACTTCCCGCTTCCCGACGAACCGATAATCGCCAGAGATTCCCCTTCGGTGACTTCGAACGAGACTCCTCTTACTGCATGGACCCCTCCAACGTAGGTTTTCTCCATGTCCTTGACACTGAGTATTATCTCTGACATTCAAGCGCCCCCTGAGATCCCTAGCCCGGGTATCCTGGTCCTTTCCTCTAGATACCTTAGGAAGAGTGCAAGCGTCCAAGTGATTAGGAAGTAGGAAACAAGTACCATCCCCCATGTCCAGAAAACTTGGAACGTGGTCGCGACAATCAGCTTGCCCTGCCTGGTTATTTCTGCATAACCTATTATCATGGCCAAAGATGAGTTCAGCACAAGATTGACCATCTCGTTACCCAATGGTGGGATGCAAATCCTGACTGCCTGTGGCATGACTACCAGTCTCATCGACTGCATATAGTTCAGGCCGATGCTCCTCCCTGCCTCCATCTGCCCGGAAGGTATTGCAGCGACAGCACCTCTGATGGTTTCGCACTGGTAGGCCCCAGAGTTCAGGCCGAGGGCGAAGATCGCGCTAATGTATGCCCTATCTTCCAGGATTCCACCAATTGGCCTCCTATAGGCCAGGGATTCCGGGTCGGTCTCGTAGACTACGAAAATATCAGTGAGGAAGTTCGCATTTCCTTGTAGGTATTCGAAGTTGAATAGCATCAGACCGGGTTCCTGCATCCTCCTGCCAAGCTCGAATCCGAAGTGGATGAACATGAACTGCACGAGGAGAGGGGTATTCCGGAAAATATCAGTGTATGCCGTCGCGATTGTGTTCAGCGGCCTGATCCCCCATGGGTTCAATGAGAATTCTGCCTTCCCCACCTTTAGGTCACGAATCGAGAAGTCCCCATTGCAGGAGAGGAAAATCCCACCAAGAACTGCGATCGCCAATCCGAGAATTATCCAAAATACAGCCGACGGAGCCCCAATCGGGGAGTAAATATGCTCCCAACCATCTAGATTTAGCGCACTAATTTTGTCAAGATTGGATAATATCCGGTAGACTCCGAAAACAATCAATGTCATGCCTATAAATCTAATCGCGAATATGTTCAGTGGCTCACTCGCGGAAATCTGTGCTGACCTCTCTCTATAGGAAATCAAGGTGCTATCGAGGGGATTTTCTATGGGAATTCTGATGATCCTAAGAACCAAAACGGGAACTTGCAGAATGGCCCATGTTGGCACTAATGCCACCATTACCAGAAGCTGGTATCGATTGGTCTGAGCGACGTTCTTCAGAGTTATGGGGGAGGTCTTCAGCATCGATAGAATGATTCCCAGTGAGAAACCCATCAGGATTCCGAAAAAGACGATTTTGGCAGTTGCAACCAAACCGTCCATGAGCCTCTCTTTGGAGTAGTCGACGAATTGTCCGAAGTCATTGAAGTCAGCGACCTCGAATCCAACGAAATCCTCTGAGCCAGCATTCTCGGTCCTGAGGATGACTCCTCCGTCGCCGACTGCAACGCCCCTGAACCCATCTTGCATGGCGAATGCATTGAAACTAGTATCATTCGACACGGGAATCATCTGTCGAGAGACTATGTTGCCCCCATCCTTGCTCAGTGACAGGTATCCATTCGGGCCAGCTAGCATGATTTTGGATTGGGATAGGACGTTGATTGACGAGGCATCATAGTCAATCTCAGTTCCCCCTTTGACCCACTCATTACTGCCTCCTGCAGGGTACTCCCTTTCTATTTCCACTATGCTCCAAACGAATCCTACCGCGAGGCTCCCTTCTCTGGATGATTTCAGGATATGGCCATCCTCGGAGATTGCGTATGCTCTGATGGAGCTGAAGTACTCAATGTCAACTATGTCTACTTCTGACAAAGCCCCCGGAGCATCCCGGTAATCCCATGTCTCCCCCCCATCATTAGTAGCCAGAATCAACCCACTTTCCCCTGCGATTAGGCCATTTTCCGAATCTAAGAAAGACACACTATTGAGGGAGTTAGCTGAATCGCCCCAAACGATTTCCCAGTCAACTCCCCCCTCATTGATTGTGCAAGTCCATGCAGTATTGCCAGAAACGACGACAAGACTGTTGTTTCCAGTTAGAGAAATATCTGTAATGTCGCCAATTATATCAGTACTTAGATCAGTCCAGATGCCATCATTCAGCAAAAGTACCGTGCCGTTATTTCCAGCGACTACCATTGCTCCAAAGTTTGAATCCGAAGATGTGAGGTTCTGACTAGTCTCGGACAATACTTCACTCCATGTCACCCCATCGTCACTGCTAATGATCGTGATTCCCCCGGTCCCGAAGGCCCAGATATCATTCTCGTGGACTTCTGCGCTTAGTAAGTCGAACTCCGTTCCACTTTCCATCACTTCCCACCCACTTCGCACTTCTTGAGCGGAGACCTCGCTGATCGAGAAAATAAGGGAAAATATTGCTACTGAAACGAATAGTACGACGCCACGAGGAACTCTCCGGGCACCTTCGATAGTTGCTTCCGATGCCATGATGCCCCCTCACTCGCTGACCTCAGAGGATTTAGTCTAGCCGACCGACTTGACCGAGGAACCAACTAAGGTGTCCAGTGGGCAATATTGATGTGGGAAATCTCTCCGATGCTTCTTATGGGAGAATTGTTGTACAGTGGAAAGGTAAAGCAGGTATGGAGCACAGACGACCCAGAAATCATTGAATTCAGGTATACCAATCAGATTTCTGTCTTCGATCAGGTCATCCCCAGTCTAATACCTAGGAAGGGCGAGTCACTCAACAGGGCGTCCTGTCACTGGTTCGGATTGATCGAGGAAGAGGGAATATGCAAGACTCATGTCATCGAGATGAATGCTCCCGACAGGGTGCTCGCAAGGCGCTTCGATGTCATCAGGGAACCGGGCTCGATTCCCAAGGACGCCGAGAACTTCTTCGTCCCCTTGGAGGTAATATGCAGGCACTATCTAGCTGGAACGGCTTGGAGGCGGTACCAGAGGGGGGATGTCACTCCCGAGCATTTTGGATTCGACCAAGGAGAGGTCCTGCAGGAGGGAGTACGACTTCCCGAACCCTTCCTCGAGGTGTCCACCAAATTCGAGAAGTTCGATCGTAACCTCGGAAGGGAGGAAGCATTGACAATTTCCAATCTCGATCCGGAGGAGCTGGATGCTATCCTAGAGATTGTCCTGGAGGTCGATTCTGTAATAGATCGTGAGACATCGAAGAGAGGGCTAATTCACGTGGATGGGAAGAAGGAATTCGCACTGGGGCCTGGGAGAGAGCCGGTTCTTATCGACTCGTTCGGAACATTGGACGAGGATCGTTGGTGGGATGCAGAGTCTTACGAAGACGGCGAGATAGTCCAACTATCCAAGGAGGCAGTAAGGAAGCATTACATCGAAACTGGGCACCACGCAGCACTTTACGAAGCGAGGCAGTCCAATTCTTTGGAACCCCCAATACCCGCTCTACCAGATGACATCATAGCCAGTACGGCTGAACTATACGCAAGTATGTTCCAGCGCCTCACTGGAGAGGCACTCTGATGGGGACCCATGAGTACGAAGAAGATCCAAGAAACGAGACGGTACTAATCTCCGTCAATGGCGAACTATTCCCACGTAGCGAAGCAATGGTTTCCGTCTTCGATGCTGGATTCCTACTGGGGGATGGTGTCTGGGAGTCTTTCAGACTCCACGAGAGCAAACTCGTCTTCATCGAAGATCACATGGATAGGCTATTTCGAGGAGCAGCCAAACTATCCCTTGATCCCGGCAGATCCAGAGGGGAGATAAGGGATGAAATCGACAGGGTAATCACTGCAAACCAGATGCACGATCAAGTTCATCTGCGCCTGATTATTTCTAGGGGGATTAAGCCAACGCCTTACCAAGCTCCTTGGGTGATCTCATCCCCCCCAACTATCGTCATTATTCCCGAGTACAAGAAAGCCAATCCGAGAAGGTCAATAGAGGGGATACGACTTGTTTCTGTTGAAGTCAGAAGGAGCGGACCCGAGGTCCAGGATCCTAAGATAAACAGCCTTTCCAAGCACAATTGTATTGCAGCATGTATCGAAGCAGCTGAGAAGGGCGGAGAGGAGGGGCTAATGCTGGATCCACATGGTTTCGTTTCTACCTGCAACTCCACTCATTTCTTCATGGTTAAGGGCGGTGTGGTCTGGACATCGACAGGTGAGTTCTGCCTAGAGGGAATTACCAGGGGGAAGGTACTGGAGATTTGCGATAGGAACGACATACCTTTCTCTGAAAGAAACTTTACCATCGAAGATGTGAGTTCCGCCGAAGAGGCATTCGTAACCGGGACATTCGCAGGCCTCACACCCGTCGTTTCTTTTGATGGCAGACCTATTGGAGAAGGAAAGAGGGGACCAATATGCGAACTACTCCAGAATCTCTACCAAGAACTCGTCAGGGGGTAACTTCGTGTCGGACGGAGTCAGTATCGCGATGTGGTCCGGGCCACGGAACATCTCTACAGCGATGATGTACGCTTTTGATAACAGGGAAGATTGCCATGCTACGGATGAGCCCCTCTACGCGAACTTCCTACAATCCACGAGTACCCCTCATCCAGGGGCCCAAGAGGTAATGGAAAACCACGAGGCAGACATCGGAGTCGTGATCTCGCATCTCACCGGGCCAATTCCTCGCGGGATGCCGATTTGGTATCAGAAGCACATGTGCCACCACGTGATGGATGGTGCTAACATCTCTTGGATTAATGGACTAGCCAACTGCTTTCTAATTCGCAATCCGAGAGAAGTGCTCCTCTCTCTATCGAAAATCACCGATTCAATTGACCTGAGAGCAACAGGGCTTCCCCAGCAGATTAGGATTATCGACCACGTTTCCATGGTTTCGGGGCGAACCCCCCCGATCGTCGACTCTGCGGATATATTGGAGAATCCCGGTGCAGTACTGACGAAGCTATGCGAGTCCTTGGGTGTCCCATTCTCTGAGCAGATGCTGTCTTGGGATCCTGGACCTCGGAAGTGCGATGGAATTTGGGCGAAGTATTGGTACGATTCCGTGCGCTTAACATCCGGATTCGTCCCACCTAGGCCTAGGCAGGGGGAATTGGGAACTCACCTTTCAGAGGTCTTGGAGGAGGCCATGCCAATTTATCAGGAACTCTGGGAAATGCGCCTAAGTGCCTAGGAATGCCTTCTCATTAGTATTCCACATTTTCTTCTGCTTGCTGACCTTAGGAAAACCAGGAGGTGCCTGAAGGCATCCTGGACACCCCCATCTAGTGGCTCATCCGACTTCACCATCCACCTTCCACGCTCGATCTCCTTCCTAAGTCCGTTCACGTCAGCAGAATCTATCCAACCGAGTAATTCGATCCCCATCGAACCCTCTCCGAATCCGTCATGCCCCAATATGCCATCGCCAAAACCCCTCCCTAATTTCTTCAGAAGGGCGTGCAGACCAGAGCCCTCCTCGCCTTCTCCGGTGAATTCTAGGAGGTACTCTACCGCATTGCCGTCATTACTCGGGAATCTTCCAAGTCTCTCTCTGGAATGCCCCCCGTCCAGAGCTCTTGGTGCCCCGCCATCATCCTGCCAATCCAGTATTGAGATGAATAACAGTGTGGCCTTGTCCACTGGAGATTGTTCACCCTCCTTCAATTCGGGAAGCCCGCTAATGCCCTCTAGCAGATCTAGGAGATTCTCGTGTTTCCCCTTCATTGATTCATTAATTGCCCCTACCAAGGAATCAGGAGACAATTTGATCGGGTCGAATGTGTGGAATGAAGAAGGGCGAATGTAACTCCCCATGACCCGTTCCATTCGCTATCTGTCAAGAAGCCTTCTGAGCCTCTGATCGTACTCGTCCCCATCCTCGGATTCCGGTTGGAGCTCAACTTCATCCCCCCCTCCATCTTCAGGTGAATTCTCTGGGGTTGCTTCCGATTCATCAGAACCACTCTTCCCCTGCTCTTGGCTTCTTTCCGCCTCCCTCTCAGCCATCTTCTCATCTATTGCTGCCTGTGCCAGAGACATCAGCCTCGCTCCCTCTCTTCGATTGCTGACTATCCAAGATAGCCCGAGGTACAAGCCAACCACTAGGAATGCTGCTAGCAAACCAGTCCCGAACTCGTCGAAATTATCTTCCAGAGACGAACCGCCGCTAAGAACGAGGCGTGACTCATCGTCGTTTGGGTCGGAATCAATGTCCCAAGGGAAAGAGCAACCAATAGTCACGACTAATTCCACTCCATCTTCCACATCCGGTCTGTCGAACTTTGGTGCTGGTACGAATGCCTGCGTCATGTCGACCAGATGCTCCGAGTAGTGAGCCCCAGCGCTCATTGTGATGATGCAGTCTGCACCAATCAGAACGTTCTCGTTGAGCCTCTTCGTTGGGACGTTAATCTGCTGACCCTCTCCTTCGCCGACCAGTTCCACGGCCCCAATTCCCACGTTCCAGTCACTCCGCCTCACCTCGAATGTCCTTTCGAAGTCTGTTACCAGTACCCCCTTGCCATCAAGCAGTCTGATACTGATACTCCTTTCACCAGGGGTCGGGTCCCACTCAGCACCGCTGAGGTTTATTGATTGGGCAGATTCGTTTTCACCTATGCTCCCAAAAATGGAGTCCAGCACCCTCCCATCATCCCCGATTAGCAGAACTTGGAATTCGAAATCAAAACTTCCATTGGATATTGAGCATGATGCCCGGACGTCTTCGAAACCTCCTGTAATGTAGCAGATAGCGGACCTAGCTTCTGACTCCGATGATGACAGGGTGTAGCCTAGGGAAACACTGCCATCAATAGTCAGGCTCCCATTCGTCGAGGAACTGACCGGGAGCAGCCAACCCATCTCACTCCACTCTAGACTCTTCCCGGAAACATCGTCTACGACGTGGGAACCCTGGCCAGTGCCATGGACTCTGATAAGCGCATCATCCCCTTGATGGGCGAAGATGTAGGGGGAGCTCTCCCATGAGTATTCTGAAAACTGAGTCCCGAGGGAAACTTCCCTTTGATTGCCCATTGAGTCCCCAGCAACGATTCTGACAATTCCCCCATCACCACTCCAACCCTCTTCAGGTACAATCTCTATCGGTATCCCCCTTACTTCCCCCACTCCGAGAACGACTCCCATCTCCCCCTTGGCCTCCCATCCAGCGGGAAGGTCCAGAACCTGGAACTCGATTGTAGTAGGCGTGTTTCCTGTGTTCACAACCATGGCGGGGGGTTGTCCTCCTAGTGGGGAGACTAACCAAGCCCCAAGCCCCTCCATTGAGAAGTTGTGCACCGATGCCACCCTCAAGGGCAGTGTGATCTCTTCTAGGCCCGACGAGTCACCTTCCCTCACCCTGATGTGCAACTCCACAGTTCTACTGGGGGTCGCAGTTTCTGGGGGGGTGACGTTGAATGACAAAGTGGCCGATGAACCGGGAATTACTTCCGGAAGGTCGCTCCACTCGTCTATGACCCAACCATTCTGACCAGAAATGTACGCTGAAACGAAGGGGGTGCTCGGATTGTTGCCTTCTTGGAGTATTTCGATTTCTACGGCTGAACCATTGGCATCAATTTCCAAATCAGCCATCGACGACGATATCCCCCAACCCGGTATTCGTGACACCTCGACAAAGAAATGGAATTCCATGACTACTTCGTTTCTGGCATCAGCGATTACGTCCACCCTCATTATTGACCCATTCCAAGAGTCTTCAGGGACAGATGCGGAGATGGCCATTGTCACCGTCCCGTTGACGGCCACCCCGGTGGCGGCACTCGCGTTGGCTTCCCAGTCTTGTGATGAGTCAGAACCACTCAGCAACAACTGAGTCTCCACCAAGAGCGATAGGTCATCTACCAAGTTTCCAGTATTCGTGGCATTGACTGCCATTGTTTTGCTCTCCCCGGGAGTCAAAAGGAAGGTCGAACCGTTGATCAAAGAGCCGTCGTGCGATAGGTCAATCTCCCACCTGTGATCCTGTCGGACTTCGAAAACTACCACTTTCTGCTCCGAGACGGTTCCATTGCCCTGAGAAGTCATGGTGAATGCTACCGTGATGGGAACTCTCGCCGGTGTTTCTTCTGGCAATGTCAGGATAATTGGGACGGTCCTCAGGCTACCTGCTCCAAGTTGAACAGGGTTGCTAGAGAATGAAACCTCGATTCCGGGATCGGAAGTGATGTTCTCGTCTAGAAATAAGTCATGAGAGAGCGAGTACGAGTCATCACCGTTACCTGGGTTCTCGAGACGTAGAATCACAACATTCGCATCCCCCACTTCAACAACGAAAGGCTGTGTTGTGGGGGAATTGATCTCTAATCCAGCTCTGTGAATCTGCAGTACCTCAATAGATAGGGAAAGATGCGACCCTTCACCCCCCATTTCTCCGAAATCCTCGAAAAGATGGAACGAAGGACGTGCATCCTCTGGTAGGCCGAGAGTCAGCGTACCGCTAATTCGGGTTCCGGGCTCTCCCGAGAGGGAAATTACGTCTCCGGTGATGGATAGGTGACCGTCCCCCTCCCACGTCCAGCCTTGCATAGTCATTCCTGAATCAACCAATGACCAATTCAACTCGTTAGTGTCCTCAGGTAAATCCGCCAAGATTTCCCAGGTGAGGTTCTGCGCGGGGACAGACCTCCTATGGCTTGGTTGTACCACTGATCTAGAAGCAACAAACTCTAGTTGGATTTGGCTGCATTCTTGCTCATCCCCAGTCCCGACGCACATACTCAGGGGGGTGCTAACCCATTCGCCCGGACTAGTTTCGCTCGGGACAACTAGCCTGGCCGTCACTTCCTTCATCTCCCCCGGGCCGAGGGAAAGGGCACTGATCTCATCTCCCTTCGAGTCAAATATTCTGAGATTGGACCCCCAATCGGTTCCATCCCATGATATGGCAATCTGTTCTTCGGCAGCATTACCAACGTTCTCTATCAGAAACCAAGCTCTTGCATCTTCGGATACAAGCCCGTAGCCAGTGCTCTGAGCAGTCCCGTCGGGCCCTCTGATCGATAATCCCCTAGTCCTATTGGCTTCGATGGGAAGGTTGGCTGTGATTTCCGCGACTCCCTCGTCATGGGAAAGGGTAAGTGACAGGAAGCCGGAATCTGAACCTAGAGCATCTGTTGGTGAAATTATCCTGAGCATCGGACTCCATGTGCCATCGACGTCAATCTCTACTGAACCGATCCCTCCCGGGGTGTCGTCTTCCCATGACCAGCCATTTGGGAGGTAAGAGTCATCAACTTCTAGGGTCCATGTGCCTGCAAGTCTTCCCGTTGACCTGATTCCAAATTCTGCATAACCCTCGCTTCCAGGATCTATTCGCAGAGGTTCGGTCGGAATCTCGAACGATGCATTGTAGGTTGGGATGATAGAAAGAGTGCGAATCTGGATGTCATTGTCATACCTCGTCTGACTCAAGTTTAGATAAGGGTCTAGGGCCAACTCGAAAGTATGTTCGCCCAGACCCCCACTCCATTCCACGCTAAAGGACGCGAATGAACCCGAACCACTAGGCTCTACCGGATTCATTACGGAAATGCCCGTCCCTCCAATTTTCTCACCATCAGCGTAGAGTTCCACGTCCACAACCTCATCGGTGCTCGCGGTTCCAGCATTCTCGACGTATACAGTAACCGTGACGTCTTCTCCAGGGTCGGGAGCACTTGGGTTGAACTCGATTCCTCGTCCGTCTGTCAATGGTCTTACGTCCGACATAGACATCGAAACAACCATGCTGCCCAGAACTATGTCTAGTGTGGCGTCTCCGTCGATATCGGCCAGAGAAGGAGATGACCATGTCCTGTGTTCCAGTTCAATCTCGTCGGACCATTCTGAGTTTATTCCCGCAGGTGACCCACTGGAACCATCAAACGCCCAGAGTGACCTTCCGTAGGAAACTAGTAGCTCCGGCTCATCCTCGGAATCGATATTCATCCATGTCGGAGCAGCAACTGCAATCTCGTCATTGGGGTTGCCGCTGCTCTGTTCCAGATCCTGGGCCCATTCTTGATTGGGGGTGCTCCCTGCAACATCATGGCATCCGGCCGCACCATGCCTATCCGTTGTTGTCTGCCACCAGGTATTCCAACACACTCTGTCATGGGTCCCATCTCCATCCGTATCTATCGCGGTTGGAGGTGCGTCAGCAAAGCCATTCGAAGCTTCGAATTCCCACAATTGAGACCCATCGGAAATCTCCAGGCCTCTGAATTCGGCTCCATCCACAGCCGTGGAGCCATCGGCATCGCTCGGTATCGTGACGATAATTTCTGGTTCGGCATCCGAATCTAGGTTAGCGATAATCGGGCCCGGTAGTCTGACATGCGGCGAATTTGTGTCACCATCTAGATTGTTTAGGGAAAGGCCCCCTTGCCAGATCGAACTCCCGGTTTCAGAGTCTAACTTCCAGACCCACATGCCTCCGTTGTTAGCCTCGATTGTAGTTAGAATCACATAACCGGTATCGTCGTCAACTTGGGCGAAAGCAGGATCAGAGGGGTGACTTCCTTTGCTCAATGATACTTCCCAAAGTGAATTTGGAGTGCCATTCACCTGAAGAGGCAGAGCGAGGACGACGGGGTCTTCAGAAACTTCGTCTAGTGCGGCGATGACTAATTCAGCATCCCCATCCATGTCAATGTCAGCAAGAAGGGGTTGAGTTGTGGGTTTGTGACCACCAAGAATCCCACTGGTGTATGGCCCCTCGTTACTGCTAATCATCAGAGAATCATCGTTCCATGACCAGAGCAACTCCTCCGAGTGTCCTGAGTATGACCACCCTGTTACAGAGCATGAAAGCCTAGGTGACCAGACGTCCACGTTCAATGCCCCCCCTGCATCATAGGCAACTACAATCTCTGGTCTCCCATCATCATCAATATCTACTATCACAGGGGCCGCCTTGATCTTTTCAGTAGCTCCCAAGTCAACCTGCCATGAGAGTTCAGAATCCTCTCCCTCGATCAATCGAAGCATACTGTGGTCTGATCCAGAGGTATCCTCACTCTGAATTAATACCGTGAACAGTGAACTCTCCCCGCACCGCTGCATTGCCCCGGGTCCAACTTCAATGGAACCTGACATATCTGCTATCGGCGTTGCAAGGGCATCGGTGCCTATCGAGTATGATCCATAGGCCCAATTTACCGAGGGTTCTACGATAGACATCAGTGAGGTCGAGTTAGTAGGTTCCCCCGCTCCCGCCCCTCCGGTTGGATCATGTTCTGGAACGTCAGCCATTCTAGAAGCAGTTCTACCGGACTGTGGCCACGGCTGACCCCCATCTATCCAAACTTCCCCCCCCTCCTCTTGTGTATCCATTTTCTTATCCTGATACTCCTCAAGGATGCCCATCGGAGGTGCTCCAAAATTGATTGTTGCCATTGGCATTGTCAATACCGTAGCAACCACTATCGCGTAAATCGCTTTCCGCCGAGACACTTGTTCCGAGACAGCCGCCACCATCAGAATCGGAGATGCGATTTCGAGTCCACTTGAACATTCGCACCAAACCCACATTCAGACCTACGGTCTGATGAACAAACCAAGTAGCCGGGCATATCTGTTAGTCCGTTGTGCTTATACAGGAGGGGTTTGTCGCCGGGTCGCACGGACCTCTCCTCTAGAGGCATGGCCGATGAGGGACGGGAGGCGACCCCCACCTCTGTCCGGCCTCGGGAAGGTCCGCATAGGAGGAAGAAGAAATGTACACCCTTGAAACAAGAGAGTCAACCATCCGTATACCTGCAGAGTACATCAGAAGGGGCCGTAGGCTAGAGGATCACATAGATGAGCTGGCTCACGATGCATTCGAGTGCAGGTTTGACGAGGATGAGGACTTTACCCTACTTACTTTCGACCACGAGGCCGTAGGAAGGGGAAAGATAATCCATGGCGATGGGGCGATTTACCAGAATGTCCGATTCAAGGCCTTAGTTTTCTCTATGGACAACAACGAGGTTATCGATGGTGCGGTTTCTGAGGTTTCTGAGTACGGGGCATTCGTTAGGATAGGTCCAATGGAGGCCCTCCTGCACAAGTCTCAGATTCTCGATGAGCCAATACAGGTTAATTTGGGAGTCAAGAGGATTGAAGGTTCTCAGAGTGGTAGAAATCTGGAAGAAGGATCATTCGTCAGGTCCAGGATTGTCTCCAAGTCAATCAACCACAATGATCCCCGTTCAAGCAAGATTGGACTTAACTGCAAGATGGATGGCCTTGGCTCATTCGACTGGGTCGGAGGGGATGAATGAGATGGTCAGACAACCTTTCGCATGCGGGGAGTGTAATATGATCCTTCCAGATCCAGAGAAGAAGTCAGACCCCCCGCAGTGCAATTACTGCCCCAGTGCCCCAGTGACCACTGATTGGCAGGGATTAGTGGTGATAATGCATCCCGACAGGTCGGAGGTTGCTAAGAGACTCCAGATAGACAGGCCTGGAAGTTATGCCCTGAAGGTAAACATCAGGTAGGTGAAAAAGTGGAAATCGTTGAGAGAAAGGAAAACGCGGTTCTCGATAGAGTTGAACTAAGTTTCCAGTGGAATCACGCTAGAGAAGCTACTCCATCCCTATCGCAGATGGTCGACGCCGCTGCAAAGGCAGAACCGGGAGCAGATAAGAAACTAGTATTCGTCAAGAAAGTCAACACAAGGTTCGGAATGTCGCGAACATCCGGACTTGTCCTTGTATACGGCTCCGCCGAGTCTGCATCCATAGAGCCCAAATATGTCGTCGAAAGGCACAAGTCTCTGAGCGAAACTAAAACAAAGGAGAAAAAGGCAGAAGATCCAATCCCTGAAGGGGAGTCGACCGAAGTCGAAGAGGAAGGTGAGGCTTAATGGGGGGTTCCGGAGAAAAATGGAAGAAATCCAAGCCATCAAAATACTCTGTAGAGGGTGGCGAGCTCGTCAGGAAGGGTACTGCGTGCCCCAACTGTGGGCCCGGTGTTTTCATGGGTGAGCACAGCGATAGAAAGGTCTGCGGCAAGTGCGGCCATTCGATTACCGATGACTCTCAATAGTCCTGAAATCTGCTCCAAGAACCATCGTTTGTCAAAATGTTTCCATCTGTGATGGCCACCCCGATGTTTTCCCTGCCCGAAACTCTTGGCTCGGAATCGGTCAACGAGCCATCATGCCTCCAACCGGTCCATTTCCAAGAACCGTCACTGAACTCGGCATCCAAAACAGGGCCACTGGTTCTGAAGAGGGAATGATGCCCCTCAATTTTGTCCATTACTGCAATCGAACCTTCGTGGAGCATCACAAACCATCCCCCTTCATCAGAGAATGTTACATCGGAAACACTGTCCCCGAAATCAATCACTCTCGAGTAAATCTCGAGACCATTTGAGGGATCAAGGACCGAAACCCCTCCTGCCCTTGACCAAATTGATATCCCCCCGGGAAATTCCACTACTCCCACTATCTCGTCGAATGCGGAAAAATTAGAGATCGCAGGCCACCTTGGAAGTAGGCCCCTCCAAATCTCATTAGCGCCCGAGTCAATCATGTATATCCCAGAAACAGTGGTAAAAACGACTTTATCCTCGTATTTCCCTATCTTCATTGGCTGTGAATCCAGCACCCTGTGCCAGAGAGAGTTCGAGGGCAATACTTCTCCCTCTCCGATCGAATTAATCGAGGACCTCAAATCCTCTCTGTTCGAACCATCATTCCACTCCATTTCAATCGGCAGAGCAGCCATTCTCGCCTGTCTAAATTCTACGTCTAGCCAAATTCCAATCCAGATTTTGTCCAAGATAACGCCATCAATTATCGAAGTAGGGAATGGAGTAACCGTCGGCCCCTGTAATTCTCCATTTCGATTGATCTTTGCCATCTCCCCATGTGTCCCTGTCAACACGTGAATACTACTTCCCTTGGAGATCCTTGAGGGGGCAAAATCGATTTCGCTAGGCCCCATGTGCCTCCGACACCGAACAACTATTGAAAGAGTCCCGAGAATATTGAAGTCAGAATCGCCATCAGCCGACATGGCCTCCTTGCTCCTGGCCTCTTCCGAGGACCCCGCCTCGATGAATATCCTCTCCAAAGTAATGGAGGTGGAGGGATGGGGGGCCACCCAATCATTCAGCCACGGCCAGGTTACGGGGCATTCGAGCGGTAATGTTGACGCCCTTCTTATCGATGGGCTGCACATTTGGGCAGACGGTATTGATTCTGAACACGAATCAGTTACCGGATCCAAAGTTGACGAGGTTTTCGTTCTCTCTAAGCACGTTTCTGCATCAGAGACCCCTGCCCTGACTCTTCATGCAGTAGGGGTCCCGGGAGAGTACCCCCACGGGGAGAAGGCTCGCTCGGGGGGCATCACTGGTACCGCTGTGCCCCCCTCAACACGGTTTGGAGAATTATTCAGAACAATGAGTAGAATTGCAACGGAATTCGAACTAGACAAAGAGTACGACCTCACTCTGGAGGCAACTCACCATGGCCCCCTTCTAGAAACTCCTACGCTATATTTGGAAATAGGATCAACCTCCGAACAATGGTCCGATGAAAGAGCAGCTAGAGTCTGGTCAGAGACAATCTCTCTTTGCTTAGGGATGTCAGAAGGATCCGCTACAAGGAAATGGGATGGGAAAGGAGATGTTATGATAGGCCTTGGTGGTGGGCACTATGCACCTCGACACAAAGCTGTGATTTCAGCTTCAGAGGTCTGGGTTGGGCATATTCTGGCCAATTACGCAATAGTTTTCGGAGAACAAGAAGGCGATTCCACGCCCCTTGGGCCATGGGCTCACTCAGTTCGCACAGCAGTGGAGTCAACAAAGATTGCATTCCCTGGGGGCGATTTGTTCGCACACTTGGATCGTAAATCATTCAAGGGCTGGCAGAGGCAGGCTCTGATATCTCTTCTTTCCGAACTTGGTGTCCCCGTTCTTCGAGGCAAGCAAATCCCCCTCCCGTAATTGTCAAGTCTCTAGACGCTCTGTGGCATGCATGGGTTTCCTCGGCCGGGCCATTGTCACATTCCTCCCCTTTGCCCCTCGCTTCGTTGTAGGATGGGTAGCAAAGAGGTACACTGCAGGTGAGAGCCTAGAACAGGCACTTGAGATGATGAGGAAGTTGTCTTCAGAAGGAGCATGCTTCACCATAGATGTACTGGGCGAGGAGATCAAGACCCTAGAGGAGTCATCGCCGTTTATCAATGAGTATGAGGCTGTTATCGACTCAATCGTGAATAGCGGAATAGATGCTAACATTTCTATTAAGCCAACTGCCTTGGGACTATTGATCGACGAGAAATCAGCACATTCTAATATCGAAAGAATAGTTCGTAAAGCGGCGGAAAACGACATCTTTGTGCGGTTAGACATGGAGGATAATCGTGCTACACAGGCAACCATTGATGCCGCACTAGCCATGCATTACCGAGGCATAGATAACATTGGGGTCGTTCTCCAAGGGCGGATGTTCAGAACCCCGGAAGATATCTCCAGCATGTGTGACTTATTGGGCCCAAAGTCAGACTTCAGGGTTTGTAAGGGAATCTATCTTGAGCCCCCAGAAATTTCCCACACAAACTACCATGACATCGTTGATGCGACCAATCGTGCCATTGATTTGATGTTGGATTCGGGGTCTTACACAGCAATTGCCTCGCATGACATCCCAGTAATAGAGCACGCCCTCCAGTCCCTGGAATCTCGAGGACTAGGTCCGGGAAAGTGCGATCCACGTCACAAATCTCCTGTTTCACGCTGCAAGGGAAAGGGGCCTGGATACGAATTTCAGTTCTTATTGGGGGTGAGGGGGAACATCAGGAGGGATCTATCCAGGAATGGGCATAGGACTAGGATTTACCTGCCATATGGCAAAAAATGGTACGAGTATGGGATGCGTCGACTACGTGAGAACCCCGGAATCGCCGTGCATGTCACTAAGACTCTGTTGATGCCATGGACCAATCGAAGGTGATGCAGAGCGTTCTTACTTTCCATCGTCTCGCACTACGATAGTGAATGACGGCATTCTGAATATCTCTGGCTATCGATTCGTCGATTTGCCCGATCGTGATGACTTGCGTGAACCCTTTCTGGATAGATGCACCGAACTAGATCTCAAAGGGACAATTCTATTGAGCCCCAATGGAATCAACTTCTTTCTGGCAGGGGAAGGGGGGACAGTGAACCAGTTTGTCGAATATCTGGAGTCGGACAAGCGTTTCTCAGGAATCCCAATAAAATTTAGTCGTACTGATTACCAGCCATTCCGTCGCATGCTCGTCAAGAGGAAGAATGAGATAATATCACTAGGGATGCCGGAAATTAGACCATCCGAATTTACTGGACCTTACATCAAACCACTGGACTTCAAACACCTTCTGGATTATGGGGGGGACATCCTGGTGCTAGACACAAGGAATGATTACGAAACTAGAATTGGTTCCTTCGAAGGTTCCCTGGAACTTGGGATTTCTTCTTTCAGGGACTTCCCAGACGCCATCGAATCTCTCTCTGACGAGTACAAGTCCAAGACTGTAGTGATGTACTGTACTGGCGGGATTAGGTGCGAGAAGGCCTCGGCAGTGATGTTGAATGCGGGTTTTGAAGACGTGAAGCAACTCGAAGGAGGCATTCTGGGCTACTTCGAAGAATGCGGCGGCTCTAATTGGAATGGGGATTGCTTCGTTTTCGACCAACGCGTTGCCCTTGATTACAATTTGGCCGAGACCGATATCCAGATGTGTTTCAAGTGCCGTGAACCACTGTCTATGGATGAACAGAACTCTGACCACTACGTCATCGGGGAGCATTGCCCCTATTGTGCGACCATTCAGCATTGATCTGGAAACCAGACTAAGGTCTTGGAACCGTCTGGTTCAAGTCTGACTACTTCTCGAACGAAGCATGAGGCCAGCCTCAATAGCCATGCTTGTGATTTTGGTTTCCTTTCCACTTTCTTCATCGAGCGTAGCCATCTCTGAACCGGGAGGAGACCTCCCATGGTGGGAGGTTACTTCCATGGATTTGGATCGTGATGGGATTCACGACGCGATATGGGTGGCAATTGAGAGCGAACTTCACGATTGGGTAGACTCGGACGACATGATTAGCGTGATAGTTGACTTCGATCGCCAACCATCCGCCGAGGACCAAGAAATGCTAGAGCGAGAGGTCAACTTCCAAACCCAATTTCGCTATCACCTGATTGATAGCATAGCTGGAAGGGTAGCAGTAGATGACATTGTCGAAATGTCTGATTTGCCCGGTGTCGTCCTCATCGAACTCGATGGAATTCTGACAATTCAGATGAATGATGTGAAGGATGTCCACGGAATACCGATGATCTGGGAGGATACGGGTTACACGGGCAAAGGGAGCGTCGTCTCCATCATCGATACCGGGATTGATTCAGAACACGTCGGACTTGACGACATGGATGATAATAATTCTACCAACGACTCCAAGGTCATTGCTTTCTACGACGCGGTGAACAATCCTGACAAGACCAACGGTACCGAGGTGAAGGCCTATGACGATCAGGGGCACGGTTCTCATTGTGCTGGCATTACAGCTGGTACCGGTGCCCCTACCTACGAGTACATCGGCGTCGCACCGAAGGCACAGTTGGTTGGAGTCAAGGTCCTCGATGAAGGGGGTTCGGGATCCTTTGCCACGGTGATGGCTGGGATGCAGTGGACAGTCGACAAGAGACATGACTTCAACATCAGGGCTGCCAGCATGAGCTTGGGAGGTTTCGGGCTAATCGAGTGGACATCTAGCGAGGAGGAAAGCGTAAACAGGATGGCCAACGAGATGGTTAGGTCTGGCGTTGCGCTGTTCATTGCCGCCGGAAACTCCGCAGTAAGCGCTCAGATAGGAACCCCTGGTTCTGCCGAGGACGTGATTACAGTGGGCGCACTAGACAAGGACACTTCGATTGCTGTCTACTCCAGCCAGGGCCCTACTGAGGAGGGGAGGGTAAAACCCAACATTGCATTTGTTGGCTCCAGTGTCATGGCTCCAGAGGCAAACTCTGGCGATGGTTATGTGGGCTACTCCGGCACTAGCATGGCCACCCCTGGCGCGGCAGGACTCGCCGCTCTCATGTACCAGGCAAATCCGGATCTCTCACCATTTGACATACGGAACATCATGCAGGAGACATCCACATACCGGCAGTGCCACTACATGCTTGCCAATGAGCCATGCGCAGAGGACTTGATTCCTAAGAACCGGCAGAACAATGTCTACGGCCACGGGCACGTCGAGGGTCTGCCGGCACTTCTCGAAGCAGCCAATTACATCTATTCCCTAAATACCGAACTCAACCTTAGCATAGACTCAGAAACGTTCGAGGGAAATCGACTCCATCTTTCCTCGGGCCAGTCTTTCCAGGTATTAGTGGAGGGTTCTCCAATGGAGGTTCAATGGAGGACATGGGATATGAGGGATAACTGGATGAGCCACCCAGACTTCTCCGAAGGGGATGCTATTTTCGAGATCAGCCATTCTATGCTAATAGATAGGCTACAGTATCTCCCAGGAAACCAGATTGAGGGCAACCAGACAGTGATGGTCCGAGCGATTCTTGGTGACGAGGCTTCCACAAATCTAGTCGCACATGTGTTTGTCTTAGGATCAGAACCAGAAAATGGGCGTGACCAAGGGAGTCAGAATGGCAACTTGCTTGTATCGGCATTGTCACTAGTTGTCGCTCTCCTAATTTTGTTGCTTACACTAGCAGTTATGCGTCTTAGACAGGAAAGAGTGGACGATGAGGCCGAAGACAGTACGCACGCCTCCGTCAGATTTGATGGGGACTAACCTCAACGATACGTATTCTCGGGGAGGTGGAGGTATATTCTACGAATCTCGTTCGCAACTCTGCTTCCCGTGAGCGTCCTGCCCTTTCCCGTGTGAATTGCCCTTATTCTCCATCTCGAATCTGCGAAGTTAATGATTGAACCACACGAGAATAACCGGTCGGGTTCGCATTCCAATTTTCCTGATTCACTGAATTCCCCACTGGTCATTGTGATGCCAACTACTGTCTTGTCAGATCTCGTTGCCCACATGGAAAAAATCTTAGATGCGCTGAGGATTTGTTCTGAACGTGAATCATAATTGTCAATTCTTGTCACCATCCAAGTGATTTCTCGATGCTCGAACATGTCGCCAACGGAGATATCCTCGTCCTCGTCGACCTCAATTTCTACACTGAAACTGTCTCTCCCATCCGATAAGGTAGTGTTCACCATTACTGGCCTGGGGGGGCGGATTAGGATAATGTGGACTAGTGAGCACGAATCACATCTTGCCAAGACATCCTCCCCCTTTCCCTTTTGAGTCCTCTTGATAATTGAATGCCCAGTAACTTCGCCGCAATCAGGGCACTCGGACAAAGCACCTTCGTCATCATCCATGCATAATCGTGATGAGGCCGGGTATTCAACCCATCCTAGAGTATTATTGAAGTGCAAGCCTCGTCAGAGTAAAACGTGGACGGTGGCGGTAAGGGGGCAGATCTTCCTCAGATGTCTGATTCTGATGTTATGAATCTCCTCCTCTCTGAGGACGTTGAGAGGAATCAGTCCGAACCCGATGTAGCATCCAGCATAGGGGAACAGATGCTGCACATGGACCTCCCCTTGTTGCCTAGATCTGTGAGGGCTAGGATTCGGGACATCTGCTCTAGAATAAAACCAAGTAACGCAGCTCTCGTAGGTGGTGGTATTGGCCATCTCTCTGCATGGCTCTTTGACCTATGGTCAACAAGTAATGAGGACCACCCAGAAAGGCAAGTAAATCCCCCAGAGGCTTTCAGAATAATAGAGCCCGGCACCAGATTTTGTGTGATAATTGATAGATTAATCAGGAGATACGAGGCAGAAGACTGGGCTCAAGTGGTTTCTATGACATGGCAAGAGGTATTTGCAGAGACTTTGTCCTCACGAGCCTCAAATGTCTCTATCCCTGAATCTGCCCTAAATTCCGTCCTCCCAATGCCCTTGGACTTGATTCTAATTGACTTGCCGGAAGAGGAAAGAATTGCAGCTGCTGCAGCGGCATTCGATTTAGTGGCGCCAGGGGGGCTAGTACTTCTGCTGGAACCAACCGTTCCAACCGGTGATGTGGGTGATTTCTCAGAGGGGGCGGAACCAACTCCGGCCCAGTTGAAGGTGCAGTCATTCAACTCGTGGATCGAACTTGTCAAAAGAATCAATGAGGTAGACTCTGTTGGTTTTACAGATCTGTCAGGCGGCACCATTGTGGCCTTTCTGAAGGATCATTAGTGCCCCATCATCCTCCGAGTGAGAAATTAATCGGTCAATTCTGAGGTGCCCGTATCCATAGTGATCGTCATGCGAATCTTGACCCTCCCTCATCTGTGAGGTCTGTGTTATTGCTTCCTTAACCGACTCGATCGATTGCCTTCCCGAAGAGTTCTCCCTCTGTAGGTCCGGATCCTCCTGCAGCAGAAGTGCTAGGGAACCACTTACCCATGCCGTGGCTGCTGATGTGCCACTGGACCAACCCCACCATCCACTGTTCCCAACCTCGGAGGCCATCAGCACCGGGACCTCGTGACCGGGAGCTACAATCTCCGGTTTCTTGTCCGGATCGTTTCTTGGTAGGATTGGATTTGGCCAAAGTCTTCCATCGTTATCCCCCTCAGAACTGCCAGACCAGATTCCTCCTGTGCGAGTAATTCCACCAACGCATATCACGTCCTCAATCGAACCCGGAGAACCCACGTCTCCGTCATCGTCTTCGCCATCATTGCCCGCAGAAGCAACTACGAATACACCTTTGTCCAATGCGTCGTCCACTGATTGCTCCAATTGATCGGTTGTGAATAATCCCGATCCGAAACTCTGTCCCCCCCCCAGGCTGAGAGAAATGATATCTGCTCCCTGTTGGACGCACCAGTCAACAGAATCGGCAACTGCATTTGCGCTCCCCTGACCTTCACCGTCAATAGCCTTCGCTACTAGGAGATCAACCCCCGTGGAAATCCCCTTCAATCCACCATCCGCCACAATAATGCCAGACATTGCTGTACCGTGCCCCTCATCGTCATAGGGGTCATCAATGCCATTCACTGAATCCCGCCATCCCTTCAATTCGAGACTCCTTAGATCGGGATGGCTGAGGTCTATTCCAGAGTCAACAACGCAAAGAACAACCCCTTTACCATCAAGTCCAGATAGCGAGTGGTCATTTACCCCGACAAGATTCCGGTATTCCGCTTCCCATGAGGACAGGGCCGAAGACGGTCTTTCGATAACCAGATCCTGTCCTTTCCATAGGTAGAGTAGTGCAATGGAAGAAGCCACTACAACTAGAAGTGATAGGCTGATAGCGACAATGGTTCCAGCAGCATCTTTCTTCGAGACATCTTCGAAATCGCTGCCTCCAGCATCTTGAAATTCATTAGTCGGATCCTTCACCAAGCCTCAACCCTTCCAAAGTGACTTCCCACTGGGGTGTTGGAACCACAGTTTGTGCACACCACTCTAGATGGAATTCTTGCTCCACATTCCTCACATTCCGATCCAGTCACGCCTTTCCCAGAGCAGTCATCCGATTCGCAGGGAATGCTGATTTCACCAGTCATTTCCTGAATCACGGCTGTGTTTTGGTTACAAACTGGGCATTTGCCCTGTTCGGATTTCTTTGGCTCAAACACTTCTCCCGAAACCTCTAGTGCCCTGGATGATTGAATCCTTGCCTCAGTTGCCCCAAGCATGAATTCGGGAAACCAGACAATTTCAAGTAGTAGAAATGTGGCGATTATCCCTGTAAAAAGATGAAGTATGGATAAGGAATAGTTGAAGTCCAAATCACCAGGACTCGGAGCTACAGAATGAGTGCTGCCCCAGAAGCTGATATTCAGAAAAATAATCCAGACTGCAATCCCAAGACTCCAAGCAAGGAGGCTGTGGTCCCTCCAAGCCCTTTCAATGACTCTAGGATCGGGGTGGAAGTGCTTTCTCTGCACATGTATGTCCCTAGTTTCGACCACTGCCCTCCTAACTACGAAAACCGATAGAAAGAGCATCACTAGGTTTGAAACCATGATCCAAATCCATCCGCCAATTCCTGATTCCCATGGGAAAGTAGGGTTATCTGCGTGTGTTTTGATGTAGCCAAACTGGATAAAACCCATCCCAATCAATAGATAGACCATGTTTTCCCTCATTATCGGATAGCTATTCCAAAGCATCACAACGAATGAAACCCAGCAAACTAACGAAAGAAGTGCCAGTATTAGGGCTAGGTCCTCCATGTGCAAGAAACCGCTCTTTTCGCCACCCAGGATCCCCCATCTGTTGTAGTCCCCACCACTGGAAATCTCGCCAATCCCAAGATCCCATGTGCCCAGAAAGAACCCTGAAACGAATAAACCGACCATTATCCCTTCCTTAGCTCCCCAGTATTTTCTGACTAGGAAAATATTGTACTTTACTTCAGATAATAGCACATCTACAATACCCAACCTATTGTCTACTTTGGAGAACATTTTGCCGACCGGGTAATCACTCAACCTATCCACCAGGCGTTCTTCGCTAACCCCCGAATCGCCCTCTCCCGCCTGCACCATGTTCTTGTGAGGCCATTGGCATTGAATAAGAAACTCGTCCCCAGAGTAATACGATTGACATCAATTGGAAAGATATTGGCGCCGAGGGCGAGATTTGAACTCGCGCGGGAAAAATCCCACGGGCTTTCCAGGCCCGCGCAATACCGGGCTATGCGACCTCGGCTACTGGGGCGCACCGACCCATTAGTTTTCACACTGACGTTGGTAGAAGTCCGTCCCTTGGTAGTCGCCACGATTAAACCGCCCCCTTCGGTCGTCGCCGCGCTGCCACTGTGGCTTAGAGGTATAGCGTCGCCTTGGTAAGGCGAAGGTCGGGGGTTCAATTCCCCCCAGTGGCTCCATCTAAAAGTCCCTTTTCTTAGAGTTACGTAGATTGGTTCATAACTGACACAATCCACAGCATGAGCATGCCCAGTGAACGCGCAAGACTTGCTATTGTTATGACCCTACTAATGATGCTGTCCCCAATATCATACGCAGGTGTATCTAATTGGTCCGGGCCCTCGATAATCAATAGCCAAGGAAGCCCTACGGTAGTGGACGGATTCACAGTACCTACGAACTCTACAATAATGGATGGATGGGTCCACGTTACTAATTCGCCACCCTCTTCTTCTTCAGATTCAGGAATTACCTGGGACGGAGATAATTTCGCCACTGGAAACCTAGTTGGGGTTGAGGTGAACGATGAAGGTGAGTTGATACTCAAGGACGACGGCACTCGCTCCAATGTGAGCACATTCGATGTAGGGGAGATCGAAGTATCTCTAAATCCTGCATACGAGTATTCTCCAGGGTGGCGCAGGGTCTTCGTAAAATCCTCATCCTCAAACCTTTCAGACTGTGGAGGCTCAGCCGGGGACTACGTAAATCATGGACTCGATAGCAACTTTGATCAGGTCCTGAACGACGACGAAATCCTCGAATCCATATTCTACTGCGAGACATTTGCAAATGGCGACGTCATCACTTCCCTATCAATAGACGATCCAGGGGATGGGTACACTTCTGGGAATCTATCTGCAACTGGAGGGGGCGGGTCAGGATTCTCTGGGTCATATACGGTGAGTTCCGGCATAGAGAGCATCACAATCAATGATGGAGGTTCAGGCTTTGATGCCACTGATCAGGTTATGATACAGTGTCAGTGCGATGGTTCTGGGGTCGAAGCATCGGTTGGGTCGGTCGATTCCAGCGGAACAATCACATCAATCACCATTGACTCTCCTGGGTCTGGATATCAATCATCAGACGTTATTGCTGTTGGAGTGGCAAATGGGACCGGTGAGTCTCTTTCGGCAAATGTCTACTCTACTGGAGTCGTTCACTCTACAGAGGTAACGGATGGGGGTGCCAGCTACACTTCTTCACCCACGATAGTAATCAGCGACTCCAGCGGTTCTGGAGGGGATATTTCAGCGATATTAGGGGCTTATTACGAATACGAGGTTGACATAATCTCAGAGCCCAGTGGAGGCAACTGCTCATATGCCGGATTCAAGCTTGAAGCGGGCCTAGATTTGAATGGGAATAGGAATCTTGATGATTCTGAGATTTCTGAGACGGCCTTTATCTGCCATGAGAGCAAACTTTGGCGGGCCACGACATTCTTAGATCTGAATGGAAGTATTTTCGGCGAGGAGCAGACTCTGACACATGGCGTCGTTCCAGCTTCATCCACACAAGGTCTGGTTTCCGCTGGAACTATGCCCGGCGAACCTGTCCCTGCAGGAACATTCGGACATCTTCTTATCCCCGAGCAGAATGTTCCAAGGGGCGAATACATTAGCTCATACTACCTCACTTTCGATCACTGGTATCATGTTGACAGCACTTCCTCCGGTGGGGGGGACGGCACATGGGTCGAATATCGTCTAAAATCAGATTCACTCTGGAGCGATTGGAACTACATTGAACCTCAGGGCGGCTACCCTAGCTCTCTTTCTACAGATGCCCCCACTCCAAATGGAGCGGCATCACCCGTCCCAGTCTTTGCCTCGCCGTCTCACAGCGGATGGGTTACTAGTAATTTCTCGATTTCATCATTGACGGGAATAGATGACTCCAATAAGATTCAGTTCAGATTCGTAATCTGGACTCATCCTGATGCCGCCAACGAAAGGCCAGGCTGGTTCGTCGACAATGTACAAATCATCAACCAGGGAGTGGATCTAGATGTCTGGCATCACGGTTGCTTCACAACAACTTCTACTTCTTGCACATACAACTCCAATGCATACGGGATCCTGGAGCGGAACATCGACCTAACGGGGACCAACTCCACCTCCAAGATCGAGTTCAACATGGAGTGGGACCTTGAGGGGGGTTCCAGTGACAACGCATGCGTCGAACTTTCGCTGAATGGAAACACATGGGCCGACATCTCATCTAGCACCAGCAGCACCTCCTCGGATTGCTCTGCAAGATCAGGTCCAATTCCTGGAAACGGATACGTTGCCGATGACGGACAAACATATGGGGATCAGAACGGTGACCTCAGACTAGTTTCATTCGACATACCCGCGGGATTCCAGGACCAATCCAACGTGGACATCAGGATCGTTGTTGACACAAGCACTTCTTTCAATTATGGGGGGACTACTCAAGATGCCAGAGAGGGCCTAACTATTTCCCAATTCAGAATTGTAGACTATAACGGGAGTACTCTGTTCATAGACGAATTCAACTCATCCTCAACGATGTCGCACTATGGGATGCCAGATTCCCAAGGAAACCCTGCTCCCGATGACTGGATTTATCGATCGATTCCCAAGGGGGGGAATTCGTTAATGCTTGGGTTCGAGGACTCAACAGCCAACTCCCCCACGGTTTCCGAAGCCCCAGGATGGTCCAGGTCGACCGCTTTAACGTGCAACAATGACAAATGTAAATTCACCCTAAACAAGGTCTCTACTAACTCGGGGCCCCCAAAGACTTCTTCTTTCCCGTATGCATACGGAATCGGGTTCTCTGGGAATTATGAGAACGGAATTGACGAAGCCAGGCTAATCTCTCCTCTCTATGACATCCCAATGAACGGAACTTCCTATCTCACGTTTGACCACTGGTCATGTGCTGAGGCTGGATGGGATGGCGGTGCCGTATTCATCAGGGTAAATGGTGGAGCATGGCAGTACTTCGATCCGGGATGGTATACCGGGACATCATCTTCCTTCTCAGGGCACAATCTCCAGGGATTGGGAATCTTTACCATGGATCACTGCACTGGAACAGCTTGGAACGGGCAATGGTCTTCAACTAGCGAGATGACGAATCTAAGAGCGAACCTGGATGCTTACAAGGGGGACTCTGTGAAGTTCAAGTTCGCATTTGGATCCGATGGAATCTATAGCCTAGGCGGCTGGTTCATCGATAACGCTGGCGTTCAGATTTCCAACTACGGCCTCCCTGGCAGTTGGATCAGCCCTCCTCTCACTTTGGATAATGCAAAGCAATTCAATCTGGGATTCGTCGATATCGAGGGTCAGGCAAACGAAGGTGGGTGGATTAGTGGCTCAGTCATCGATGCGTATACAGGCGACCAAGTCCCCGGTTTCTCAAATATCTCCTTCCCCTTCAGCCTCGCAGGTGTCGACTCAAACCAATACCCACAGGTCCGACTGAAGATCCACATGGGTACGGATGACTCGGAGCAGTCTCCCAAATTGGAAAGAGTCCTCATAGGTGGGAAGAGAGTTCTGAACGCAGACTCGGGACAAAATGGCTGGGACCTCAGTTCAGGAGTGGAGGTTGTGAACGGACTTCTCAACGCCACTGCAGTCACTGGAACTGTTACTTCCGACTTCGTCTTCTCATCCCGCCCCATCAAGAGCGTAACAATCCAAGGCAACATTTCGAGCACTGTGTCCGTAACTGTTTACGACAAGTTGGGCAATTCCCTGGGCTCTGCAAATAAGGGAGGGACAATACAGTTCTCACACCAACAGGTAGGTTTCGCGGCATCTGTGACCTTGCCTACCAATGGCTGGATCGATGTCCTAAGGATATCCTCAACATTCTCTGACCCATCTTCAAACTCTCGTTTGGACGTTTTGAACGATGGAACCGACGAGTGGGCATTCCCGATGTTCGATAACGATGATTACGCCTATGGAAACCTAGGGTGGCAGTCTTGGATGACTCTCGGAGATTCCGTCTCCAGAAGCACATCCGTCTCCTTGGATGGCTCAAACTCTCAGAGTCTAACTGTGTTGATCCCAGAATCGGCAACCGTAAACTCCGGACTCGTTAGCATTGCTCCAGACACTGATGGTTTCGAGGCACCTGTTACAGTATCCATTGCCGGCTCGGCAGTCTCAGGTGGGAGTGGGAACTCTCCATTCACTAGTGCCCTTAGCCTGGCACAAATATCCGGCATAAGTCTTCTTAGTGCGACTCACACACAATTATCCACTGGGAGGGGCTGGGTCGAGGTTCCATTTTCCGTGACTTCAAATTCTGCACAGATCGTATCTGTCTCTTCAATTGGTTTCGGATACCTGTTCTTCGAGAACGTCACCGACCTGGGGCCATCCATCGGAAACTATCTGGAAGGAATGTCCGATGTCGGTTTCGAAGAGGAAACCGACATCCCCCTGAGCATCACTTCTGACTACGGGGCAATTTCAGTCGATGGTTCGGTTATTTACGACTTCTTGTTCGTAAATAGGGAATTCACCGTGCCCAACACCCTCTATCCCGATGGAAACCTTGTGGAGATAATCACGAGTCATCATCACTTGACAGATAACTCGCAAATCACCGATATCACCCTTGTCGGGACATCTTCCGATGGAGACTCGATCGGTTTCAAGGTCCAGAATGGAGCAGACGGATTATGGGGTTCTGGTTCAGTAACTGCTCAGTTCTCTCAGACCTCTGGAGCCTCATTGGCACCACTGGATGCCAGTGCTAGCTATGTCACCGAGTCCACTCACAGCGATGGGTACGTTGACATCGAAGTTCACTGGCAATTCGGCATCGACTGGAACTGGGACGATGTGGACAACATCGTGTGGATGGCTCGTGCAAATGATGTCAATGGCGACACAATCTGGCCATCTACATCTCAGAGCGGCCGATCGGGCGAGAACGCGGTCGAGAACGACTTGCAGATCGACTCCTTTGAGATTAGGGATGAGTTTGACAGGCTGATATCGAATACATACGATACACTGTTTTATCCATTCCCAATTCAAGAGGGGGGTGTCGCCAATATTTCTGGAACTGTTCGCTTCCAGGATGAGGCAGGAAAGAGGCCATCTGCCAGCGATTTCTCAGTAGCACTAAATCTCTCAGGGGCGATTTATCCCCTCCAGACTGGTGAAGAGGGAACATTCTACGGTTTGGTCTCACCACCTAGTGGAGCAAGCTCAATGGCTTTCTCACCTCTGATGCTTAGGGTCGGGCCATCAAGCTCTACAAATGGGGCAGAAGATACTACTGGAGTCCCACCTATCGTCGAAATTGTGGTGGACACAAATCCTCCAGTAGCCGGCTCAATGCAAGTTCAGACCCCAATTGGCCTACAGTTTGTAGATGGCATGGTCGTACCTCCGACCACCTTCTCCCCATACATCACAATTAGTGAGGGAGAAGCCAGAGGGGAAACTCTGACTCTTAGGTACTGGAGGGAAGGAATCGATGATCAGAACGGAGATGGGGTGGCCGACGAAGGCGAGTACCAGTATCAGAACAGCGATCTGAGCGTGGGACTAACCGGGGAGCAGCAAGTCCAATTCATGGGCATCGATATCTCTTCCTTAGACAATGAAATGATACACCTGTACGTTGAGGGAACTGACTGGGCCGGACTGAGTTACCAAGATGGCGGGACAGGCGGTGGGCCCGGTGCAGAGAACTCCTGGGCTTCCGTAGTTGCGGCCGAGGACGTAATGGTGGAATTTGCAGGTGCAGGACTCGGAACCGGTTCCGGCATGGGGTCCACATTCTCTTTGGACAGGCTCACGCAGGACAGCATCGACTACTTCCTAATCCCAGGAAAGGAACACACGTTCAAGGTCCGCTTGGATGAGCCAAACGGTTTCCGAACCATCGACAATATCACTGTATTCCTATGCGGATATTCCAGTGATTTCGGTGTTTTCTCATATGAGCCATTCACCTCTACCCTATCCAGTCCAAGCAATAGCATGCTTCAGACAATTAGTGCAAGCACTGAGTACATCACTGCTTCCGTAACCGAGTTGAGTGTTAGGTTCAAGATGTCATGGGACATGCCTTTCGAGGAGCAAGATTTCGACTGCAAGCCAAGAGTCCAAGTGGAGGATGGCCTGGATCAGATAGAATCCGAGGTCCTCAGTTCTCTTTCATGGCGCTTGGATAACAGGATTACTGCAATTCCAAGCTATGCCGAGGATCTGACAGCGCCGATAATCCCTACCTTCGGAACATCTCTTTACCTAGGTCAGGGAGATGCGTTCTCAGTAAGCGGGTCGGTGTATCACGAAGGAACAGGGGTCCTGATTTCCGAAGTTACCCCTGACTTGACGGTCATGCTATCCATGGTATATGGGAGCGGAAATTACGAGGCGCTCGGAGCAGTCGACTCGTCCGGAAACTTCACCGTCGAGATGGTACTCCCCAACTTCCAGCCAGTTGAACCAATAACGATGCTAACTACTACTCTGATTGGTAATCCAGGATTATCACACTCCGTGACAAATACTGATGCTTCAGCAACTGTCGACACAAAGCCCCCAACCGCTTTGTTCAACGTGGAGAAATATCCGGACTCTTCCCTCACCGTCATCGAGACAAATTCCATGGACTCGGTCATGGTCACGATTACAATCAACGAAGAGATAGGTATGAACTACGGGCCACTGCAAGTGTCTTGGGCGTTCCAGAGAAACGGCCAGATAATCCCCGGAACCGAAGAAAACGGTGAGATTCCTTGGTTCTCCAGCACAGAGGGGGCGTCTGTCTACCAAGGTGAGATCGACTTCTCCCCATCCCTTGTGTTCAACATCGAGGATGGCGACAAGGTCTCATTCTGGATCACATCAACAGACATGGCCGGGAATGAGGTCGCCGGCCTGGGAGGGCCAGACAACCCCAGAACGCCGACTATCAGGGTAGTGGAGTTTGATGGGCAGTATACTCGTGCCCAGATTACCCCAACAAAGAATCCACTTGTGGGGGACAAGGTCACCATAGTGACATACTGGGAGAACCCAGGTAAGAGCGAGGGAACCATTACCGTGGGCCTATACGAGCAGAAGATAGACGGAACATTCCAACCATCTATTTCCACATTGATGAATGGCCCAATTGAGTTGTACCTACCCCCTGGAAGCACCAGCGTGAAGGCTGAATTCGAGTACAGTCCCGGGCAGGCTGGGCAACCTCTTCTTGTGCTCGTAGTGGATGGAGACTACGGCAATGACAACTACATGAACGTGGAGATTAGCGATATAGAGGTCAGCGAACTGTCCGATGGGTCCGGCCCTAACAGTGGAATGTTCTGGATCATCGGCTCTCTAGTGTTACTGATATCCCTGATGGGATCCGCGTTCTACATTATTCGGAAACCGGGTGCTGGTAGCTACTACGACGAGGAAAACGACGAGGACTGGGATGACGACAACAACGAGGAATACGAGTAGAATATGGCTTTCTAGCGAGGCTGACAAAAGTCCACATGACTGAAAAATTCTACTGTCTTATTTATAGGCCAAAGTAAGATCTAACGGTTTGAGGGAGAGATCCTTCAGATGGGATGCGACAATGACAGAGGTAGCCAAGTTAGATGATGTGAAGCAGGAGCTGGAAGAGCTCCGAGCACTAGTTAACACACTCCTCACGATAATTATGGAGGAGGCCGATGGAGTTCAGTCTGGCTCAGCACAACCGATTACCACCCTGCCCAGAGTAGGCTACTCGATGTAACCACTATTCCCCCATAGTTCAAGAGAAATACCCACCTCGGGCACACATGGGTTTTGTCTCCATGACAATCGAGCAATGGCTCCTTTCGGCCGCAGCAGTGGCCACTGCTGTATTCCTCGCCGTGGCCATATTTCAACCAGGAGTGTTTGATCCGGAACCAGATTGGGGGGTTTCCGATGGCTGCCTAGGGGGCCTAGAACACAATGATGTAGGCATTTCTTTCCATTATCATCCAAAATTGAAAGTTATAGTAGACGGCCAACAGATTCCAATTGAGCCCAATACCGGGATAGATCAAGTTGGCTGCCGAGAGGGGATGAGATGGGTTCATGTGCACGATGCTTCGGAGACTGGCTTCACAACGTTGCACATCGAGACACCGGATAAGATGAACGTCCCACTCGGGGCTTTCTTCGAGATTTGGGAGAGGGATGGCGGCCCATCTCTAGATGAGAACCGGAAGTTCGACATCGATAGAAGTGGAGTTTCAGATTGGGAGGAGTACGACATAAGCATGAACGTAAACGGCGAGTCAAATGAGAAATTCGAGAGGTACATCATGTTAGACAAAGATGATATCGAGTTGATATTGACTTCGAAGTAGCCCCACTAGCCTTTGATTACAATTAGCGGCCTTAGACGCGCTACCGGTCTAGCGAGACCAGCTTTCTCAGTGAGCCTCATCACCTCATTCACGTCTTTGTACGCATCAGGTGCTTCTTCAGAGAGGTACTTCTCATGGGTTTCGTATATTGCAACCCCTTTCTCAGCTAGTTCTCTTTTCACAGTAGCTCCGTCAATCTTCTTTCTTGCCTCGGTTCTTGACATTGCCCTTCCAGCACCATGGCAAGATGAGCTGAAAGCCCGATTGTTGCCACTAGGTGGCCCTGCCATGACGTATGATGCGGTCCCCATGTCTCCGGGAACCAGTACCGGTTGCCCGATTCCGGAGAAATTTCCAGAAAGCTCCTTGTTATCCCCTCCAAATGCTCTGGTTGCCCCCTTCCTGTGTACGCAGCACGTGCAGGACGATCCGTGAACTTCGTGTTCCTCAACACGTGCAATGTTGTGGCATACGTCGTACACGACCCCAACATCTACTTCGGTCCCCATATGGGCCCGGAGCGCACTTCTCAGATGATGAGTCACGCTGCTCCTATTCGCGAAGGCATAATTCCCCGCTGCCTTCATCGCTTCGAAGTATGACTCGCCTTCCTTGGAGAAGAAAGGCGCGGAGGCCAGTTGAGGGTCAGCAATCGAAATCCCCCACTCCTCGGACCTCCATCTGCCGTCAGACTTGCGGAATTTGCCCTCTAGGCTCTTGACGTGCTCTGAGCACACTTGGTAACCCAATCCCCTGGAACCGGTGTGAATCATTGCAGTCAGCCTTCCTTCCTCCAATCCAAAGCTTCTCGCAGCACCCTCATCCAATATCCTGTCAACGACTTGGATCTCAAGAAAGTGATTTCCCCTACCTATTGATCCGAGAGCAGACAAACCCCTTCTCTTTGCGGCCTCAGAAATACTTCCTGAATCCCCTTCCAATCTACCATTCATCTCAATGTTGGAAAGGTCTTTGTCATGACCCAGGCCAATATCGGATGCAGCCTTGGCACCCTCTGCGAGGATATCGTTGAGCTCGTTAGAACTAAGATTGTGACCACTCTTACCAGACTCTCCAGCTGGTATTCTAGCCTTCAGACGGTTTCCAAATTCTTTATTTCCGCTTCCTGATTTTTTCCTAGTCAAGTGCCGCAAGTCTTCAATTCCGAGATCTATTGAGCAAAGCCTGACTCCACAATTGATATCGAATCCAACCCCACCAGGAGAGATGACGCCACCATTTTCTATGTCTGTGGCAACTACTCCGCCTATCGGAAAACCATAGCCTTGATGGAAGTCCGCCATCCCCCATGCTTCCCCAACTATCCCTGGTAGTGATGCCGTGTTGGTAAGTTGCTCAAGTGATCTATCATCGCTCTTGCCAGCATGAGCCCTATCTGAAACAATTACCGCATCGACAAGCATCTCCCCTCGCTTCTTTATCCTCAATAGGGAATCTCCATCCCCTTCCAGAAACTGACTCCAGTCTTCCATCAACCCTTCTGGCAAACGTTCTCCTTTCAACACACCGGGGCAATTTCGTGCATTGGCTTCAAGACCTGTTGCACAATGGAGTTGCCGAGGGGGTGTAGCAATCTTTGGAGAGGTCAATATTCCATTCTGGTCTGAGTCAGGCCACGTTTGCAAGAAATGTTCGGTGACCGGAGCAAGATTCTGGACGAGGGACGAAAGAAGAGAGACCTGTGGCGACAGTACCGAGGATCCATACACATTCATAGGAAAACCGATAATCTCTGGTTACTCGATGAGAGGTAAGGAACTGAAGGATGCAATGCGGGAGAAGTTCCAAGATTTCTTCGAACAGAGAGGCCACACTAAAATCACCCCATACCCGGTAGTAGCGAGGTGGAGGGACGATATCCACCTAACAATAGCAAGTATTGCCGTCTTCCAGCCCCATGTGACCAGCGGACTTGTCCCACCTCCCGCGAATCCCCTGGTAATTAGCCAACCTTGTATTAGGCTAACCGACGTGGCCGCCGTGGGAAGATCGGGGAGGCACCTATCTACTTTCGAGATGATGGCCCACCATTCTTTCAACAAGCCCAAGGATGATGATGTGGTCTATTGGATCGACCAATGCGTCAGGTATTGTGACGATATGCTCATAGGGACATTTGGGATTAGTCCGATGGAGCTGACTTATGTTGAGAACCCTTGGTCCGGTGGGGGGAATGCAGGACCAGCGTTGGAAGTTATAGTTGGGGGGTTGGAACTGGCCACACTAGTTTTCATGAACCTCGAGGAACACGAAGAAGGTGACACCGAGATCAAAGGACTCAGATACCGGGAGATGGGCCTGCAGATTATTGATACCGGTTATGGTTTAGAGAGATTCTGTTGGGCGGCTGCTGGCACTCCGACAATCTATGATGCAATATATCCGGAGTCTGTTGATTGGCTGAAAGATCTGGTTGGATTCGAGGGAGTGGTGGCTGGCCTCGGACTCTCGGTGGACACCGACTTGCTTCTCGGAGAACTATCACGATTAGCAGGGATTCTCAACATCGATGTTGGGACTGACGTAGAGTCCCTATTCCTAAAGTTGTCCGAGAGGCTCCAAGACTCAGGTCTGAAAATCTCAAGCGCGGAGCTCAAGCGCCTCACTGAACCACTATCAAGCATCTATGCCATCCCAGATCATATGCATGCAATATGCAACATGTTGGGGGACGGATTAGTCCCAAGCAACTCCAAGGCCGGCTATTTGGTTCGCATGCTAGCAAGAAGAGTCTGCCGAATGAAGGACGAATTGGGACTCGAAGTCTCACTTTCCGAACTTGGTTCTCACCACATGGAAGTGCATCTCGATTTTACCAATTTCACTCAATCTAATGAAGGCGTCATGCATATCTTGGATATCGAGGAAATGAGATACTACGAAATGCTCAGAAAGGGCGAAGCAGCCGTCAAGACCGCTCTAAGGGATTTGCCAAAAGACTCTACCGATGTTCCTGATGAGACTCTCTTCCGTCTTTCCGAGGAACGGGGTTTGAACCCAGAAATGGTAATCTCAATAGCCAATCTATCTGGCTGGACAGACTTGGGAATCAGAGTCGGCTTCGCTGCAGATATGGCCTCAAGAAACGCAGAAAGAACCAAAGCCGCGGCCAAAGAAAGAAAACGGACCAGTATTTTCTCCTCCGAAGCCTTCCCAGAAACATCCATGGACTATTATTCAGATGCCAGCCGCACCTCTTTCGAAGCAACGGTTCTCGGTTGTGATAGACTTTCTGAATCACAATTAATTTCACTGAAGTTGTCTAACGAGGTCAGTAATACACCAACTCACTACGTGGTCCTTGATCGGACTCTATTCTACCCCGAGGGCGGGGGTCAATTAGGAGATCAAGGTTCTCTGGGAGATGTAATTGTCGTTGACACAAGGGTGGAAAACGGGATTATCTACCATCTAACAGAAGGTTCGCTACCTATGGGTGAAATTTCTGGCGTTGTTAGTTGGGAAAGACGAAGGCAACTGATGGATCATCACACTGCTGTACATGTTGTCGGAGGGAGTGCCAGGGCACTCCTAGGGCCCCATATTTGGCAGGCAGGATCAAACAAAGGTGCCCGCTACGCTAGGATTGACCTCACGCACCACTCCAGACTCTCTAGGGATGATCTGAACCGCATCGAGGATCATTCAAATGAGGTTATTGCAGCAAATACTGCAGTAGAAAAACTCGTAATGTCACGAGCTGAAGCGGACGAAGTATACGGTTTCGAGTTGTATCAGGGGGGCCCTCCAAAAAATAGTGAGATCCGAGTAATTAGAATCGGTGATCACGACGTCCAAGCCTGTGGGGGCACGCATCACGACAACGTGGGCAATATTGGCGAGTTACGCATCATTCGCTCCAGTCAAGTCCAAGACGGGGTGGAGCGTCTGCAAATCGTGGCAGGCGAGACGGCACGAGAGCACGCAAGAATGCAGGAGCGACTATTGAAAGAATCGAGCGAGGTCCTTGGAGTTTCTTCCGAAGACCTCCCAGCCGCCGTTTCGCGTTTCTTCGATGAGTGGAAAACACAACAGAAGAAGATCGACTCACTAGAGGCAGAAATCGTCAGACTAAGGACCAGTGGAGGCGGTGATGGAGCAGTTGAGAGAGATGGAATTCGTTATGCGGTTATGGAGGTCAAGGGAGACATGAAGGCAATGATGGCTATGCTTGGCGAACTAACTAGGGACCCTTCCAAACCAACTCTTGCAGTCCTCGGCACACGGGATGACGGTGGAAAGATCATCGTAGCCAGTACAGAAGGAACGCATGCAGCAGAGATCCACAATGCGGCCGAAATACTCAATTCAATTTCTGCCCATATCGATGGTGGGGGGGGAGGGAGCCCAACAATGGCCCAGGGCGGGGGTTCCAAATCCGATGGAATCCCTGATGCTCTCGAATCTGCCCGTCAATTGCTAGGGTTGTGAGGAAGTGAGGGATCCAGTCAACGTCTCCAAGCGCGCTTCCTCAATCGAGTACGCGATTAGAGACGTTGTCGTCCCGGCGATGGAACTAGAGAAACAGGGCCATGAAATAATTCGCCTGAATATAGGCGACCCCCTAGCATACAAGGGCCTCCAAACTCCAGAACACATGATTTCTGCTTACAAGAATGCACTCGACTCCCAAGAAAACGGGTATGGCCCTTCCTATGGGATTCCTTCCCTACGTCAGGCAATAGCAAACACAGAGTCACGAAAGGGGTGGGGATGCACAGAGGAAGATGTTTACGTTACCCATGGGGTGACCGAGGCCTTGCAGATTATTTTCGCAGCATTCCTAGAGCCAGGAGACACGGTCCTTGCGCCGGGACCTCATTATCCCCCCTACATGGCATACCCGCAGATGTACGGAGCGAAGACAATCGAGTATAAGCTAGACTCGGATGACCGCTGGCATATAGACTTCGACGATATTCGCTCAAAGATGGATGAAACGGTCAGACTCTTGGTCCTAATTAACCCGAACAATCCGACGGGGAACGTCCTCCTTTCTTCTGAAATAGATTCGTTAATTGAAATCGCTAGCGGTTTTCCGAATTGCACAATTATCTCTGACGAGATTTACGACGGGCTAGATTTCTCAGGAAATTTCGTATCACTCGCATCGAGATCCAACGATGTTCCAGTAATCACCCTAAACGGGGTCTCGAAGGTCTATTTCGCCCCTGGATGGAGGATAGGGTACATGGCATGGCACGATCCCAAGGGTGTGCTGACTAGAGTCAGAGATGGGGTCGAGAGGTTGCTCCGAAGTCGCCTTTGCGCCTCAACTCCTGCTCAGCACGGTTTTCTCGCCGGCCTTATCGGGGATCAAAGTTGGTTGTCTGGGCATCGAGAACTGATTAGAAAAAGACTTGATTACTCATTGAGCCGTATCGATTCGATTGATGGCATCGAATGCCAGCCCCCCGGGGGTGCATTCTACCTGTTCGTGCGGATTACTGATCCATCTCTGTCAGTGGATGACAAGAAGTTCGTCTTGGACCTCCTTCACAAGAAGCATGTTTTACTCGTTCACGGATCTGGTTTCTCTCCCGAAATGGGCAAAGGGCACTTCAGAATGGTATGCTTGCCGGAAGTGGAATTGCTATCCGAGGCATTCGACAGGATCGATGCCTTTCTGAAGGGTGAATGACTAATTTTTACTCTTCTGGATGCCAAATCTCCAAAATACCAGCAGTCAATCGCCGTGAATCATTATAGCCGAACCCAAGTTGCATGAAACGCCCTCTACGAGGGAGGCGTGTTTGAATGGCCTTGACCCACAATCAATATGCCGTCGCCGCCATAACCGCAACACTGTGTTTGGCCGGACTATACACGGTAGTAGGGGCTGGACTTTCTAGCACAGACCGAGGAGGTTTCGAATCAGCTATAGAGGATTTAGAACTGAATCCGGGCAACCAGAGGGAGTGCCCCCCGGAGATCCCCACAATAGGTTGTGACTGGGACGGGGATGGAATTGCAGATCGTATGGAAAGTACTCTGTACGGGACAAATTGGCAGGAAGCAGACACCGATGGCGATGGCCTAGACGATGGATGGGAAATTGAGAATGGCCTTGACCCTCTGGACACGGGGCAGCCTTGTATCACAATCGGCGAGGGTCTCTCCGAGGTCGAATGCGAGGACATCCCAGTGGCCTCGGTGGATACGGAGAGGGAAACCGGGGAGCAGAACGAGACATTCCCCAATCCGGACAACGGGCCACTAGGTGACCCCGACAGGGATGGGCTGACAAATCTGGATGAGGCAGAGTTGGGCACAAATCCCCGCCTAAAGGATACTGATGGGGACGGCCTGAACGATCGCTGGGAGTCTAAACATACGCACGAGATTACCACCCCATCTGGAATAGTTACGCTTCTAGACCCACTTGATGGAAATTGGAATTGCCCACTCCTAACTCCATCAATGCAGGCTGAAATAAAACTAGACATTGGCGACGATTTGTGGGAGGAGATGGGATCTCAGTTTGGACACTCTTGTGATGCCATTTTGGATTTGGAACTACCAGAGCCGGACACCCTGAGAAACTTCGTGGAGGAGAAATATGACACAAACCCTAGAGATTCCGATAGCGATGGAGATTTGATTGATGATCTGGTGGAGATATCGACTCATCTGGTGGATCTGGAATCTTTCTGCGGCCGTCCCACCTTTGGAACTCTTACCCTACCCGCTCCTCACATCCGTGCATTTGCTTCCGAAATACAGTTCACAGCTCAGAACCTCCCAAACGGGGGGATTCATACCACGCTTCAGAAGAAGAGCCCATTGGATAACCCCAACTGGTTCAATGAGGATATGGACGGCGATGGTAGGCTTAACGGACCTGGGGATTGGGATACCGATGGCGATGGGATGCCGGATGGTTTCGAGTTCTGCTATTCTTTCGATTCCGATTACAACTGGTTCCTAAATCCAGCAAACTCTACTGACGCTTATGGGGATGCTGACGGTGACGGGCTGAATAACGTAGAGGAGTTTTCAGTTTCTTACGACTGGGGGCCTTCTAACTTCACTGACCCACTAGACCCAGATACCGATCAAGATGGCATGCCTGATGGTTGGGAGTTTCAAAGCGGAATCCACCCGAACGATGGTAGCAATGCTGATGAAGACCCCGATTTCGATGGATATGACGCTGACAACGATGGCGCAGTAACATACAAGGATATGATTGGCGCAACTACAATTGAGAGGATTGATGTCGTTCCCGGGGAATATGTTCAGGCAAATCAGACAGTTCTCTGGGTTCGAACAGTTGTGGATAGCAACTACATCAATATCCCAGTGAAGACGGATACCTCCGGTTGGGTCTACCACATCAATGTCGAGCTCGATGAAGAGGTGAAAAGTCGACTCCAGTCACTGGTTACTGTGGTCGAGCAGCACGAGAGATTCACAAATCTGGATGAGTATAATGCAAGGGATCGGGACGGCGACGGTGTTGTCGATGGGAGATCGACTGACCCATTAGTCCCCGACACCGATGCAGACGGACTCATTGATGGAATAGAGGTGATAGGATGGAAGATTCGCATTGTTGACTTTGGAGTTAGAGAAGTCATTGTCAGGTCAGATCCCGGTGTTTTTGATACCGATAGAGACGGGCTGTCTGACGCTGTTGAGTTCTACGAGACATTCACAAACGCCACAGACAAGGATACTGATAACGATGGCCTGGAAGACTACAGGGAGGCTGTCGACGGGCACCCTTGGTACGACAATGGAACTTTGGTCTACTACTTCACCAACGCCTCTGCGTTTGATACTGACAACGACGGACTCGAGGACGGAGAAGAGGTCGTCGACGGCCTCGACCTGTACATCACCCATGGCAATAATGCCGATACCGACGGAGACGGCCTGAATGACGGCAGTGAAGTCCTATTTGTTCCTCGGCCATGGCAGAGCGCCACAAACCCGCTTCTCAATGACACGGATGATGATGGGCAGCCCGATGGTTGGGAGATGCAGGTATTCTCGGTCCAAGAAAATACTAACAGCCACAGCCTTTGGATCTCTGCTACCAATTGGCTCCCTCCCGGTTGCGAATCAATGATTGAATGCGGAAAGGGGCCCGGTGGGTGGATTTGGATTAACTACGTCTCAGGCTTCGACTCTTCTGGCGATAGGAACGATGACGGGGTTTTAGATCCACAATACTTCTTGCATGAGATGAACCTGTCCGGGTTCTCAATCCCCGATGAGGGCAGATGGGCACTAGATCCCTCATTCGGCTCCCCAGTAGATTCAATATTCGACATAGACAATGACACTCTGCAGAACTCCCTGGAGGCTCCAGATAGGTGGGACACCAATCCCGTGGACGATGACTCCGACGGGGACAGGCTACCCGATGGTTGGGAGGTCAGTTATTCCGAAGAGGCCATCGAACTAGGGCTTGTCGATAACAATACGCTGAACGCACTCGGTTCTAGGGGGCCAATGGACCCGAGGATGCCAGACTCAGATCTTGACGGGATTAATGACGGCAGTGAGGACCTGGATAATGATGGCCTCAACAGGACTAATCTGATGTATCGATACTGCCCTGGGTGGGATGACCCCCAAGATTTCGAGTGCCACATAGACCCCTCTTCCAGTGCCGGCTCCCTTTTCTATGATGACCTAGAGAATTACACAAACTTCGAAGAGTACCAGAATGGGACTAGCCCCATCAAAAACGACACTGATGGGGATAAGTGGAACGATGGTTCGGAGGTTTTCCACCAAGACCAGGATAACGATGGCATGTGGGCTGGATGGGAGTACTATTTTGGATACGATCCGTTCGATGCGTCCGATTCACTGATTGACTCTGATGGCGATGGATTTGTGAATAAGTGCGAGAGCAAGTGGAACACCAACCCCAAGGACCCCACTAGTTTCCCAGGCCAAGGTGAGCTCTGCAATAACTACGATTAATCGACGTTGAACCTCTGGAACACTTCATTTGTCGTCATACTGACACGGATGAAAGTAGTGCATTTGGGGAGATCTTTGATTCTCCTAGCCCCAACGTACGAGCAAGCAGATCTAAGGCCTCCCAGAATTGACTGGATGGTGACTTCAAGAGACCCTCGATAGGGGACTCTAACCTCCTTTCCTTCTGGAGCCCTGTGGCTAGCAATTTCCCCATAGTGAGCCTCCATCGCCTTTGCCGATGACATCCCATAGAATGACTTGTATTGCTTACCATCTTCACCATCAATTCTCTCCCCCCCAGATTCGTCGTGACCTGCTAGCATCCCCCCAAGCATCACAAAGTCAGCCCCGGCGGCGAATGCCTTGGATATGTCTCCAGGGGAAGAGCACCCCCCATCCGACATCACATGCCCGTTGAGGCCGTGCGCAGCATCGGCGCACTCAGAGATTGCCGATAACTGTGGGTATCCAACGCCAGCAACCTTTCTAGTCGTGCATACCGAACCAGGTCCGATACCGACCTTCACTATGTCAGCTCCAGCTAGAATCAGGGCTTCAGTCATCTCCCTCGTCGCAACATTACCAGCAATGATGATTTTGTCAACGAACTCTTTCCTGACCTTCATGACGAACTGGAGGAAGACTTCTCGATACCCATTCGCAACGTCAATACAAATCATCTTCAGACTCTTGTCGGTAGCCATCTTCCTCTTTAGTAGGTCAAAACTATCGTCCGTTGAACCACAGGTAACCGCTATGCAACCGGGATCTACTCCAACCCCCCATGCCTCCGAGAATTCTCTAGTGGAGTAGAATTTCTGTGTGCAAGTTATCATCTTGTGGCCTTGAAGCACCTTGGCAATCGAAAATAGTCCTGTAGTGTCCATGTTCGCAGCAACTATGGGAATTCCAACCCATGTCTCCTTTGTATGTCTGAACTTGAACTCCCTTACTAGGTCCACATCTGATCTTGAGACCAGTGTGCTTCTCTTTGGACGAATAAGGACATCATCGAAAGTAAGTTTCAGATCACGCTCTATTCGCATATGACCTTACTACTCCAATGAAGGGGGACTTATGACTGTAATCGTCATTTCTACAATTTGGTGCTCGTGCCGGGAGATGAGCCCGTTTCCACCGGAAACGAAGGGTTCAGACACGAGGATTCGCCGATTCAATGGGTACCGAATCCATGCAGGCTCAAGGTGGCTCAATCGTCAGGCCGCACCAAGCAACCTCGGAATTTCTCCGACGATGGAGAGAACCTCACGGAAAGAATCGCCGAACAGCATATCCATGAACTTGATGAGGACCAGGACGAGGAGGATCACGCCAAAGAGCAAAATCAAGGAAGATGCCAATGCCCTTGGGAAATCTCTACGGAAATCGAAATCGTCCTCAACTTCTTCACTATCCCCCATGAATTCAGATGGGGGTGCATGGCTTGAATGTAACGAGGTCCATCGTGCCCCCTCAAAGGGTCCCCCTCTGACCAGTGGGCGCCTCATAGGGTACCCTCTGAGTCAATCCTCGTGGGTTCGGACCCACTAGGATTCGTTCCGGGATACTGTACCATAGTTCCTAGGAACCTCAGTGTCAGATTCCATAGATCGAAGGGATTTCAGTGGGACGAACTAGACGCTAGACTCAGTACTGACTCACTGAATGCCCATTGTACAGTCATAAGAAATACAGAGGGGGGTTTTGGATAGTCCCCTCAAACACATCTTGTTCGATTAGTCGGTAATACAAACTCAGACGTATCGAGACTTCACTACTCTAGAAGATGGTCCGCTTCCTAATTTCGTCATAGTCGATACGACTAAGGGAGGGCCCCCGTGTGCTTTCAGGACATTGATTCCTGCAATGAATGCAGCGAAATCTCCCTTTCTTCCTCCAGTTGGTGTTACAAGTTTGAAGTACGTTCCCATTGCATCATAACTTCCTCCGATTCTGATGTGTCTCAGATGTGGGCAATCACGAACCATGCTTCGGATTGCCTTAATCAGGTCTTCCTTCGACCAATGCTTCGAGATAAATCCAGTCATTAGGTAATCCGCATCGATTACAAGAAGTTCATTACAACACTTTAGATTGATATCATCCTTCCAATAGCACAAAGGTAATCCACCAGATCCAAAGCAATCTTCGAGAGGTTTCTCATCTAGCAGAGCCGTCTCCAAACAATTTTCATCCAGGTCTCCAAAATCTTTAGTAAATTCAATATCGGCTGGGTTCGTATACATGGTTCTGCTAGACCCCCCCCATAAATGAGTTTTTTCTACTGAACCAACCCCTTCAGAGGCTACGGTTTCTACTGCCAATCGCAACGGTCCCCCTTCCGATTAAGGGTGGTCGCATGGGTACCCTTGCGATTATGGATGAAAGAGGGGCTTAGGTCTGATATTCACGCCAATTTTGCAAGTTCAGAATGCCATCTACTAATTCA
>JAAZXW010000002.1 GCA_014239955.1 Methanobacteriota archaeon
CTCTGGGACCCTTATTCCGGGTAGGGAAGAAAGCCCCCCCATCATCAAATCCCTCCTCTTCAGGTACTCCTGATTGAACTCATCAACCGAATCTTCGCATTCCAGAGCAACCCGTGCTGCATCCATCATAAATGTCGGGATGTGCGAGGCAGAGTTGGCCTGGCTCTTCACAGCGGCTTTCATCGCCTCACTGGGACCAGTCAGGAATCCAACCCTCATCCCGGTCATTGCCCATGACTTGGACCATCCATTGACTACGATTGTCCTCTCCCTTCCACCAGGCAGGGTAGAGGGAGAAACATGCGGCCACTCGACCCAAATCATTCGTGCGTATATCTCATCAGAAACTATCCAGAGGTCATTCTCAACTGCGATTTCGACAATCCCACCAATCTCCTCTGGGGTAAAGACCGCTCCAGTGGGATTGCAGGGCGAGTTGATCAGGATCATAGTTGTCTTGTCCGTAATCGCCCCCCTGATCGCATCCAAGTCAGGATGGAAGTTCTCCATGTTCACCTTTACATGAACGGGGTTAGCGCCGATGAACTCCAGCATTGGTTCGTACGATGCCCATGAAGGCGATAGCAGGATCGCTTCGTCACCGGGCATGGTGGTGATCAGGAAGGAATAGAGGAGGGCCTGCTTCGCCCCCGGGGTCACGACAATCTCGTTAGCCGGGGCCTCGATGCCATGGTGCTCCATGAGGTAGCCAGACACGGCCTCGCATAGCTCCAGTGAGCCAGGGCCTCGGGTGTACTTCGTCTTCCCTTCCTCGAGCCCATTGATCGCAGCTTCGATAATCGGCGATGGGGTGGCGAATCCAGGCTCCCCCACAGTCCACCTTACGACCTCTGGCCCCGGAGGTTGCAGGTAGGGGGCGAAACCAACACCCAGTCCTTCGAAGCGGGAAGATACACGAGGCACGCCTTTCACACGAGTAGCCACCCAATGAAGGTATGCCGACGCTCGGACAGTCTTCAAGAAAGAAAGTAGGTTCGGTGGGACGAAGCACGAGTGGCAGAGCAGCTATGCAATGGACTGCAGATCCATGGACCCGGGTGCAAATCCCGGCTCGTGCTCCACCTATTCACAGCCCAGATAGCTCTACGAGCATGAATGCAACCGATATCGCAATCGCACCCATGACGAAGAATCGATCGAAGGAACTCGAATCCATGGGCTCTCCCTGGAACGTCATTCCTTCTTCGATCCCCTCTTCCCTTAGCCTCAGGTAGACTAGCAGGAACAGGAGCATCGTTGCCGGAGCGGAGATAGCATCCATCTGATTCTGCTCTGAGAATTCCCTCAACGGGCCAAAGACGAAACCGAAGTAGTTGGCTATCGTAATAGTCAGGAAGGCGAAGAGCGCGGGATGTGCCACTGGCCACATTCCTCTGGCCCCCTGCGTCAGGATTGCCACTGCCCATAGGACGTAAGTCAGGAGAAGCGCACCGGTGAAGGCAACTGTGACCTCAGTAGGTGCTAGCAAACCATCGCTGGCAGCCCCGGGAGTGACTGCGTCAATCACGGACTGGGGATCTGCGATCTGACGGAAAACATAGAAGAGTCCCGTTGCGATTACTATGACTAGCCCCATCAAAGCGACAGGGTCCTTGACCCCAATCCCAAATGAGACGGAGTCCAAACCCTCGTCCACCTCGTCTTCCCCACGCAACATGAAGTATGCCGCCGCATAGGTTATGGTAACTATCGGAGTTAGGAACTTGGGTGCTTCACTCGATTCGCTGGCATCATTCCAGAACATCCAGATGACTGCGGTAGCTACTGTCAGGCCGGAAAGAACTGGAAGCATAACCGTCCACTTCCCGCGCGCCCCCTCATTGAGGATCAGCATAGTTGAAATGAAAATCCCGAACATCAGAATCCCGTTGAATGCGGTTTCGGGAGCTCCAGCGCCATAGGCCACATCCAATGGGGTAGATGAGCCGCTCAGGCCATTGCTCAAGATGGTGAAGCAGTCACCCCCTCCACCTCCAGTGGTGTAACAGACAGAGAAGAACATGAAGTTCAACGAGTACACAAGTGTAACCAGGGCAGTCAGTAGAAGCAGTGCTTCGCCGGGTGTCGATTTAATCCTATCAAAAACTAGGGCCATGAAACCGGCGGCACCCAATCGCACTATTATCTGTTAGTCCGTTACTACGGGGTGAATGGGAGATTCTCAGGGTCGACGTTGCCTCCACAGAGAATTATCCCGATCGAGCCAATGCCTTCCTTGGCTCTGAACTCGTCCTTCAGCACAGCAGCTAGGGAGATGGCGCCGCTGGGTTCCACTATCATCCCGAAAATCTCGTGAATAATAGTCATCGCAATCAGAACCTCCTCATCGCTCACTCTGATGATTTCCTCAACATGACTCTTGATGATCGGCCACGTTATTTCTCCCATGCTGGTCAGTAGCCCGTCACAGATCGTATCCGGGCCAGTCTGCGGCACATATTCCCCCGACTCCAATGATCTGGCAGCATCATCAGCGCCTTCCGGCTCAGTGCCGAACAGCAGGGCATCCGGCAGTAATGCCCTAGTGGAAATGCAAGTCCCGGACATCAATCCACCTCCACCAATGGGAGACAGGACCGCATCCAGATTTCCGCACTCTTCGATCATCTCCTTCGCAGCAGTACCCTGACCGGCAATGACGTCCGGATTGTCAAAGGGATGGATGAAAGTCGCACCAGTCCTTTCGAGGACCGAATTTGCAGTCGTGACCCTGGCCTCTAGGTTCGGTTCGCAGAGAATCACCTCGGCTCCATGGCTCCTAACTCCGTTAACCTTCACCTTCGGCGCAGTTTTCGGCATTACGATGTATGCGGGGACGCCTCGCTGCCTCGCTGCCAATGCAACTGCCTGCCCGTGGTTGCCACTACTATGGGTGCAAAGGCCGGATTCAGCATCCTCGCCCAGAATCTTCACTGCGTTCGTCGCCCCTCTGAATTTGAACGCCCCGACGTGCTGTATGTTTTCGCACTTCATGAACACACTACGACCAGCCATTTCGTCAATCTCGGGGGAGTTGACTACGGGGGTTCTCAAAACAATCCCATCAAGCCTCTTTGATGCCTCAATTACATCAGAGAAGAGAATACTGGACATGTTCGCTCGGGTCTCGCAGCGAAGAGCAATACATCATTACTACGGCACGGCCTCGACAATTCGTGGGAGACGAAAACGCCCCTGAGTGGATTCCCCTTGCAATAGCCTCAGCAATCCTGATTCTTGACTCCCTTGTGTTTGGTGTGGCTCCAAGTGGACCTTGGGGAGACACCGGGTTCTCTATCGGAGTGATTGGGATGGTGGGGCTATCCATGGGATATGTTGCATGGTACCGATTCACATTCAAGAGAAGGGGATTGATACCCTGGATCGACCTCTGGAAGACTCCTGAGGAATCCGTCAAGCGGGTATTCGCCGTGGCGGTTGCTTTCCTTGTCTTGGCTTGGGTTTCGGGGAATCCCATGCAGCCCTACTTGCCGGATCCAACGGGATTAGTCCTGACCTTGGTGGGGCTGCTAATAGCCCTACAATCTGGATACGCCTATCTCGTCATGGGCCCTCTAAAGGAAGACTGACCTACCTATTGCCGGGCTTCCAGAATTGAAGAGGCAGCGGGGTCTCTCCCTGCATTGCTCGGAACGCAAGATGGTCTGCTCGCTCGTTCCACCGGTGCCCCCTGTGTGCGGGCACATGCTCTCCGCTGAGGCTAATTATGCTCGAAACCTCATCCCACAAATCCCTAACCCTTCGTGCCAGATCCCGATTCGCCTTCGCTCTCCACAAACCAGAGGCGATGTTCAGTGCGTAGTTCGAATCTCCTCTGATGACTGCAGTCTCGATCCTCGACTCCCCCAATAGCCATCGGAGGGCGTGAGCTATCGCCGAGAGCTCTGCTGTGTTGTTTGACCCGACCTCGGCACCCAAATGCCCCCGCTCCTCGACATTGGTCACCACATCCCCATTCAACTCCGTAAGTAGGTGCCCCCTCCCATTGCCAGACCCGCTGTCATCCACAATCACACAAAGGCCCCAACCGGCTCTTGTCTCTGAGGTCACATTACGATTCTCACTGCAAGAACCATCAACGTAAATGTGAACCCTTCGAATTTCGCTCATTGTCAGTCTCCGATCAATGCGGAGTAACTGGCCGAATCAAGGAGGGCACTCAAATCTACATCACCATCGGTCTTGATTTTGCAGATCCAGCCCGATCCGTATGGGTCATCGTTAATCTGCTCGGGTGCATCCTCGAGGGATTCGTTGACGTCGGTCACGGTTCCCGCTACGGGTGCATAGATCTCGCTGACCGATTTTACAGACTCGACGCTAGCGAACGACTCCATCACCTCAACGACAGAATCGAGCTCCGGGAGCTCTACCCAGACAACTTCTGTTAGGGCGTTCTGCGCAAAGTCAGTAATTCCGATGCTGACCTCTTTTCCTTCAACCTTCACCCACTCGTGTTCTTTTGTGTATCTCAAATCACCAGGAACGTCTCCCATACTGTCACCCAACCTTTCGTACAGGCAAGACGGGGTCAAGGTTTCGCTCCCTACTCCTCGCCGTGTTTAGACTCGAGGCGCTCCATTTCCATCTTAGCCCATTTGGAACCCAGGTCTTGCATACTCGCCTCGTTCCTCTCGCTTTCGAGTCTTGAAAGCATTTCATCCTCAGGCTCTCTGCTTATCCACGAGTCTGTAATCCAGTTTCCGTGTCGCCTTTCTCGACCAGCAACTACCACACCAAGAAGGATCCCCGCCAATACCACAACCAAAGTGGGAACTGCCACCATGGCATCCGATGAAAAACCGCCTCCGTTCAGAATGGATATTGAAATCACCACCATCAGCGGCAGAATGAATCCAACCAGAAGCCTAGTCAATCTGGATGCCGGGGGCTCCATGGCATAACGAATTCGGCATTTCGCATCAACTTGACCGAAGAATGACTCACAACTATTGGATTAGTTTGTGAATCTTGTACGGCAGTAGGGCCCTGTTAACCGGAGTAACCTCCAGAATCCTCGCATCGTCCCTCCTCCGGATATCCTGTAGCAATGGGTGCCTGCTCTTCTTGTGCAGAGTGAGGATGGTGGGCATGTCGTGTTGGAGAGCCAATCTGACCACATTCACGAAACCCTCGCTTTCCACGGTGAACTTCCCGACTTCGTCGATCACCAGGATCTCGCAATTCCCTATGCTATCCATTATCGCTGGTACTCCAACCCTGTCTACCTCAGTCGGGTCTATTCCGAACCCAAGAATCCTGTTCCTCGAGTCGATTTCTCGATGTGCCATAACTCCTCTCTCACCAGTAAGTATGTTGACGCATGCGTATCCCACCCTCTCCCCGTTTTCGATTACAGGCTCGCATCTCATCCCTCCAACCACGTGCTCTGGGGGGTAGGGTCCCTTCGTCTTCTTGATCCCGCCTTCTTCGGAGATCATGTCCACTACCTTCTGCAGGACAGCTGACTTTCCTGAACGGGGCAGGCCGGTGATTCCAATCTTCGGATTGATTCCCATGCTGCTCTCCTTTGTCAATTCCAAGTTGGGAACGTCCCGCGTATGCAAACCAAGGATATTAAGCCATTCTCGATATGAGTGTTTTTCCGGAACTAGGAAACTGAAATCCGCAATCCTTAGTCGAGACTCCCTTCGTTTCTGAATAGGGTAAATAGAGCGCCACCCTCTTCGATCTCGAAAGGTAGCATCTCTATCTCGTAATTGTTCACGTTGTTGTTGGCTGCCCATGCTTTAGACCATAGGTCCAACTCTTCGGAATTTAGCTGAGATGCTAAGAAATTAAGTCCCCCTTCAAGAGAACCGAAACTCTCCCTCAGACCGTCAGTAACTTCGATTGGGAGATCGAGGAAGCTAACCGAGTTCCCCAAAACGCAGCCTTCTGGGACCACAGCCCATACCAACCTCCTCTCTGACTGCGGATTTACAACCGCTTGACAGACAATCCGAGTTGGGACCGACATATCCATTGGGCCCTTCCATGCAGCAGATTTGCCAGCCCCTGCTCCTGACTCGAAGGCAGGGTGTCTAAGGACGCCTTCCCCATCTATGAAACTGATATGAGCAGCTCTGATGAATGGGATCTGACCATCCTTGCCATCCCAGTCGCAGATTTCCTTTTTCCAGGTCGATCTCTCCGCCTCCCCCACTCTGACCTTGATTGCCCTGCCGCTGGGATTCAGACCAGTCCCCTCTTCGATCAATCTAGGCTTATCGGCTAGGTTCCCGATCGCCGCGATGGTTCTATTCCTGTTCATCACGTCCCTAGGCATCTTTGGAACTGCCCATGAGGCGTCGGTCCAGGAGGACCAGGGCCCCCTCTCCAACTCAAAGAATGGGGCCTCGGGGTTGAGGCCACTGCCAGATGCAAGATCGTCTCTCATCAGAGGGTCGAAGCTAGTCAGAACGTCAGTCTCTTCTCCGACAGTTACCCCAATTACGGATACCCCCTGAGATCCTCCAAAAAGGAGCCTTGAGTCTTCGGGGAACGACCAAACCGAATCCCAACCGTTCGACTCGACTAGCAGCTTCCTGAGGGGCAAGCTGCTTTTTTCTCTTAGAACGGAGCTCGGAACCACGAGTCTCACCCTTCCCCCACTCTGAGAAATCTGCAGAGCCCTCTCTATGTAGAGCCTGTACAGATTCACGTTCCCCTTTATCGCTGAGAACCTGGTCTTTCCATCTGCTCCCTTGAACTGCCTCAATTCACTGGAAAGTTGCTTTCTTAGAATACTTCCATCGGGATGTCCTCTGAATCTATCTTTTATTCTGAGCCATGGAGGGCGGGAGATTAGCAACATCGGGCGCTCATTCCAAGGCCACTCCCCTCTAAGTGGGTCGATGCATCTGACGTTGCTTTCGACAATCATTTCGGCTTCGTTTAGCCCAATTTTACCGTCATCGCCATCTTCCTCCAAGTCCACCAGTCCAAGCCTCGCCAATACAATGACAATCCTCTTTCTTGCACTGTTCACAGCTACCTCTGAGGTATCAACCAACTGCAAACCCTCCAAGAGCCTAAGGGTATCCTCCCTCCTCTCGGTCGGGGAGTAATCGGCTAGCCTTTCCGCATGTATTCGCAGGACCCTCTCTGCGAAAAGCCCCGCACCTACACAAGGATCGGCAAACGGAATCGGGATTCCCGAAACTGTCAGGTTTTTTACCGACTCGGAACTTCCTTCTTCGACTACATCATCTTCCCTGATGTTCTCGTTGAATTGCCTGGCAAAGGTCCTGAAACTCGGTGGTAGCGCTGCTAGAGAAAGAGTTGCAGGGGGCTCTTTCTTCTGGCTCTTACCGTGATGCAGCTCATCGTACAGGACGGCATCGACAAACCTTGCTGGAGGCGCGTAAACCCCTCTCGGCGAGCGTCCGTCGCTTTGGGCATCGAACCTAGCCAGCAGGTGGTCCAACACATTACCAGGATTACTCAGAAGGCCAGCAGGGAGAGTCGGCCAACTGTTCGGTAGTGTCGCTGCAATGGGCTGCCTCTTCCTAGTTGCCTCCAACCAAGAATCTAGCCAAACTTCGATCTGACTGGTCCTTTCAGGACACTCGTGATCGAGCCTAGCATACCATCCAGAAGTCTCGCTCGTCATGAGATATCCTAACCGACTTGCTCTTCCACTTTCAATGGTTGTATTAAACACGTCCGGACTTCTCATCCGTCGATGACAAACACGTCTCTTTCAATCTCGATGATCTCCTTGTTCTGAAGTAGCCAGGATATCGACTCATCTATGTCCTCTGAATTAATTCCAGGTGACTCAAGGAGCTGCATTATATCGTCAAAATGTAAACCTGCGCCCCCTCCATTCGAGTCTTCAATCGCAATCAGAATCTTCTGACTGATGTATGCCAGCAATAGGTCATCCCCTGTAGAAAGCGTCCCAAAATCGACTAATGGCCCCATCTCTTGATCGAGGTTGTCAGCCTCTCCAACTTTGCTGGAAGACCCGTATACGTCGAAGAGATTTCGCTGATTGGGATCCGAAACCACTGCCCCACTCATGCTCTCGCGCCTCCTCTTCATCTGCTTCGAAAGGTTCTCGATTCTGTGCAGGCGTTGTTCGTACCTCAACCTCTCTCTTCCTAGATGCGACTCCAAAAGCTCCAACTCCTCGTTCGCCCTATCGTCTAGCCATTTGGCTAAGTCCCAGTTTGGATTCTTCCTTAGCATCGACTCCCAGAGCAGAGAAACTGACTCGGGCAGAGTTCTGATGTCTATCTTCGGTCCGCCTTGCCCTTCTTCTGAGTTGGTGCCCATACATGTGGTGTTGCACTTGACCGTCTATCAATTATCTCCTTAATATGGAACAGTTCTACACAGGGTCGGATTGATGAATGAAAAGGTTCTGCCACGGTCAATGGCGGCATATCGTTTGACCCTTCTTCCCGGTGACGGGACTGGTCGAGAGGTGATGGGAGAAGTCAAGCGCATCCTATCGGTTTTCCAAGATTCTGGCGTCATACCCCTGGAAATATCCGAGATTCCTTGCGGAGGTCAGCATTACCTTGAGACCGGAGAGGAGTGGCCACAGGGATCTTTCGAATTCTGCCGGGATGAGTCCGACGCCATTATGGTCGGCGCAGTGGGATGGCCCGGAGCCACACTACCCAATGGGGACATTGCCGGAGGGCAGGCACTATTGGGACTCAGATCCGCATTGGATCTCTATGCAAATGTTAGGCCGGTAAAGCTCTACAAGGGGGTAAAACACAAGGTTCACGGTACCTTCACAGATGTTTGGAACCATGAACTGGTTGACATCGTCATGGTTCGAGAAAATACAGAGGGACTTTACCACGCTCTTCTCAGAAGATCGGGAATGGCAGCCAGGGGCGGCGAAAGAGACGAACCGTTGGTCATCAATGGTTTCCCGGGCCTAGAAGGGGAGGTCGGATGGGACGTTAGGCCGATTTCTCGAAAGGGCAGCGAACGAGTCATACGTTTTTCATTCGAACTCGCCAAGCGACGCCAATCTAGACTCGGCTCGATCCAGAAGGTAACATGCGTGGATAAGAGCAACGTCACTAGGGGTTGCAGACTCTTCCGAGAGGTCTTCCGGGAAGTTGCTTCAGAGTTCGAAGGGGTAGAGGCCAATGAAGCATTCATTGACGCTTTCACTATGTGGCTTGTCAGGAATCCAGAGGATATCGACGTGGTGGTACTGCCAAATATGTTCGGCGATATAGCAACCGATCTAGCCTCCGTCCTACAAGGAGGGATGGGGATGGCAGCCAGTGCCAACATCGGCGATAATCACATGCTTTTCGAACCAGTACACGGCTCCAGCCCGAAACATGCTGGCCAGAACAAAGTAAACCCAATAGCATCAATTTCATCCGTGCAGTTGATGTTCGACTCACTGGGATTGCGGCATGACGACGAGAAAGCTACAATGTGCGCGGATGTACTCGAACGAGCAATCTCAGAACACATGTCAACTGGGGGCATCGTAACATACGACTTAGGTGGGAGAGCTTCAACCACTGAGGTCGGCCAGGCCATCTCATCAAGATGTGCCGAGATTCTTCTCGAGATGTCGGGATAGCCCACCCTACTGTCTGTCGAGAAAATCGTTTATTTCTCCAAGGGAGCCTCTCAGAGAGGATGTATTGTCCCATTCTGTCGGGATGCGGTTTGGATTGGCAATAAGCTCATGCACGATCCCCTCGAAAGCCCTGGAGACCTCATCTACGATCGTGACGGTCGCCATCTTAGCACTCCTGGAAAGAGGATTGAGGTCGACCACAATTACTTCCTTCCCCAGATTCACTAGCGCCTCGCACCTATCCCCGTCCTCTAGAGGAACCAGTATCGAATCCGCACCGCCAATTCCTTCTTCCGTGCAGTGTGAACGAGGTCCCTCCAGCCCTTCTATTCTGAAGTCTGGTGAACTACCAAGTAGGGGCACTGCTCTAACTGAGTCGGACCACTTTCCTTCGAATCCTTCTGGTCCGGATTCCCCCAATACAACAATCTTCTGTTCCTCCAATAGGGTTAGTAGACCGGTGATTCTCTCAGGAGTCCTGTAGTAAAGATTCACTTCGATTGGACATCCAAGTACTGCAGCTAATCTCAATGCCTTCTTTCCTGCTAGCAATACAGTATTTCCGTTAACCGAGATAACCGGGCTATTGGCATCCCTTAGTCGAGCTGCAGACTCTCGGATCGCCCATCTGGCTGATTCAGTTGTCCTCTCACCCAGCAGGTAGTCAAACGCCTCACCTCGTCCATGGGCAATCATTGCGGAATCAGCAAGAAGCCCCTTGGAGCTCCCCTCGACTATCCTCTGCCGAGATAGCAAAGACTTCTTCCTCGGGTGGCTATCGGGTATCTCGACCATCAATCATCACCAATCAGCATCGAAAAATCCAGTGGACTACAACCCATGTTCACCTCGCTTGAGGAAATCACATCGACCCCCGAAATGCTTGCCCAAGCAGGTAGATCCCCCCTATTCACCCCTCCGGAGCCTTCCAGAATACACCATTCCCTTAACTCCAATTTCCTCAGATCCCTGTCAGTCCTCCCGCATGCGGTTGGCCCCATATTGTCCAGGAGTATCACTAACGGCTCTAGGCCATTCCTCGTTTTCTGGTTTTCTGACCAAGCACTCGCAGCCAATATTGCTTGGCCTGAATCCTGAACCTCTATCACGGTGAACCTTGCATTGGAATCGAAATCGATAGAGGATATCGCGAAAGGGATAGAAGATTCCGGATCACCATCCGGCGCAATTACGCTCAAGTCATTTTCCTTGATCATCAACGCATCGCTCCTGCTAAGTCGATGTGTAAGGCCACCACCGATGTGGACCGCCCATTTGTCCATCAACCCCCACGCAGTCTTCCTAGTGCAGGCGATTCCAATTCCGCCCGCTTCTTTCACCCATTCGGACGTAAGTGTGGCTATCCCCGACATCCTCCCAAGTATGTTGAGCAGTGTCCTCTCACAACTTAGAACACTTGCAGAGGGGCCAGTCAGAGACAGAACCCTATTCCCATCCGCAACCCTCTCGCCCTCCTCAACAAACCAATGAATTTCGCAAGTGGGAAAGAAGTCCCCAATGAGTATGCCAATGGGGTACTTTCCACACACCACCCCAGTGCTCTTGGAGTACACCACCGACTCAACAATATCTCCAGTCCCTTCGTCGGAAGCCAAATCGTCAGACAAATGGGCATTCAACCATCTATTGATCGACCTCTGGAATAACTCGGTTGGCATCTCGGTGACCCCCGACTCGATGAGCAGATGGGATCGGTCGTGTGGCAGCCCATTCACGCGCGTTCGAATACAAACCCCTCCTTGAATGGTCCTAGTTTTCGATAACTATCATCCCAGGGAGTCCAGTCCAGCCTCAGCAGCCGCCAAGCAAGCAAGGATATCATCGACAGACATCCTCGACTGGCCCAGACCTTCAGAGGAAACGACAATGCTCAACTTCACCAGATTCTCATCTCCCTTCAATTCCACGCTGAAGTCTTCTGGGTCATCAGGACATATTGCCGCCATGAGGGCCTCGCCCCTATCCTTAGGTCCCTCCCATGTTATGGAGGCCGTGACCTCTCCCATCAGACTCCCCAGAACCGATTTCCTTGGGCCAATTCGTCATCCTCGGAAAAAGACTGCACGATAGTCCTCAGAAGATAATACATCACCATGGTCAGGATGGGAAGCCCCCAATCATCACCCAATTGGTCGAAAGTCGGGCTATACTGTTCACCGGACGAAATTAGTAGTGCGACGTCAATCGTTGCCGCGATGAAGGTGTAGATAACAACGGACAAACCAATGAGCAGCACGCTCCTTCCCGTGAAAGAACCCTCCTTCCACCTTAGCACCCCCAGTGCAAGCAAGAACGACAGGACCCCCCCAACGATCCATTGGAGAACCTCATCCACAAGCCCCACCAAATGCTCGAAATTAGAAGACTGTTCGTCGACCGAATCCCACCCGGACCATACAGTTGCCACCGCTAGAAACAGGCTCACTATCGACATACCCCAGAGCAACGACGAGAAAAGCCCGCCTGTCGCACTGTCCCTCATCTCCATCGCGACACGTTCCATTTGTGCCTCCAATCCCAGCCCCTTGCCTAATACCCATACCCCAATCAGCAACGGGAGTGAGCCAATGAGGGCGATACCATTCGGAAGGATCAGACCTAATCCGATTATGATTAGGAAAACCGCAAGAGGCACAAGCAGCCTCGATCTGAACCTGGGGTCCTCGATAGCCTTCACGATGTAGTAGTATGTCCCTTCGATTCCCTTCGATTGCCTTACGATAACCTTCTCCACGGTGTCCACCCTTACTCTGGAAGTAACAATCGGCAGTGAAGCCTCGTCATCTGCGCCATCGGTCACTAGCACAGCCGCATCGGGTTGAAAATCCTGAATGACTTCGTCTAATTGGCTTGCAATGGCACGATCGCTCCTAGGGCCAACTCGCACATCCCCGGTGAGAATGGCTATCTGAACCTCATCGCTTGCACTGGCCCCTTCGGCCAGTCTATCATGATGATGAAGCGCACCGAGTATCGCGTTTGTGTCCGACTCCTCTGGATCGGCAATACCCAATCTCAGAGCAGCCGTTAGGCAGGATTTCCTTCCAACCACTGGCCCCCTAATGCCAGATTTGACCCCGAGGTCGTTATCTCTGTCAATCGTCAGGACAAGTGTTCGTACTATCTCCCCGCCCCCGGTGGAGATAGTTGGCGAGGCCCTGCTTATGAGGAATTGGCCGAACTGCTAATTGAACCATCGTCAGGCTCATTCGCTTCTTCTCTGTCTGAATTGAATCGCCTCCTCTGCTTAGCCCTGATGTACTTCAACGGGTGAGTCAGCCATTCTTGGTCACACAACTGATCCTCTCCAATTTGAATCGGGCATCTTGCGTTGGTCTTCAGAGCCGAGCACCCATGAGGGGTGTACTCCCTTTCGTATATCTGGTTCACTTGGTATGCAGTCGTGTCAGCGTTGTAGTCTGGGGCATTTGCGAAGAAGTTGCATGTCTGTTCCTGTGGCAGACCAATTGAACGAGAGAATGCCGCAAGGAAGACGCGTCCAGTGTGATTGACGTTCACTCCCTGATTCAACTCTGAAACCGCTGACTCGAAGCACGGCGGCCAGTCGTCCCTTATCGCTGCCGTCATCGGCATCTCCTCCTTGACCCTCTCGGAAAGTAACCCGGCGATCCTCTCTACTGGGTCAGCGAACTTCGCAGCGAATTCATCATCCATCCTGGCCATTCTTCCCTCACAGCTCTCCCTCAGGCTCTCTCGAATTCTCTCTTTGATCAATCGTGCTGCCCTCTCACGACCAGATTCTCCTGCACCAGCATCCAAGCATACCCATCCCTTCTTCAACGGCCTGTTCACCAATCTCCAGTACTTCCCAGAAATCTTGGGACTGAGCTCAATGAAATCGACCATTGGTATCCAGTACACCTCCGAACCCCCCGAATCAACATCGACAACCATCCCAGAAAGGAAAGACGAGGAAATAAGTTTGAAGTTGTCAGAATCCATCCCCAAGAGCCTGTCGGCTCTGCTAGACTCCCCCTCAATCCACCTTGAAAGGAGCCTTTCGTCGAAGGACGCACATACTATCAACATCGCATGCAGGAAAGAGAGCGCTTCAGTCATCCTCCCTACCTCTGTTGAGATGTCTATGCTGGAAGAAGCACCGGCCCCCTCTTGCTGTAAAACCGAATCTACCAGCCTCAGCATGCCCCTTGTCCTGACATCCTCCAACCAAGGAGCATCGATCAGGTCCTCAACAGTAATCCCATTCTCCTCTAGCATCGATCTGATGAATGAGCCCCCTTGTGGTAGGAAAGGATAGCGAGCCAGAAGGCCCGCATCATCGATTTCCGGAGCTCTGATGGGCATAGGCACGTTCATCAGAGTTCCGCGAGGGTTCTTCAATACTTACCGAGCCCTTCCACTGGAGAGCATGACGTACTCGGAAAACCCTGATGACTTGACGCCACATTTGTCGACGCTGGTCGATTTGCAAGGTGACGTTAGGGAGTATTTCGGCTGGACCGAGTCCGATGACATAGAGAGTGCACGCGCAATGCTCCACAGGGTCGAGAACTCAAGTGTGGAAAAATGGACCAGACACAACAGAGCAGTTTCACTATCGAGACTGTTCAGAAGATTAGTAATCCGAAAGGCAAGAGTGGCGATTCTTGGAGCCGCAATAGAGCCAGAGGAGATATTGGATATACTCTCCGAACCGATTCTGATAGTTGCTGCTGATGGTGCCGCAGGAGTGATCTCTGAGATACCCGGGGCGCTCTCAGAAAAGGCATGGTCTAGGGTTGCATGCATGGTAAGCGACGCCGACGGTGGAGAAGGAACAGTTCAGGCGGTCAGAAGGTCAATCCCAATTTTCCTCCATGCACATGGGGACAATAGACAGGATTGGGAGTCTCTACTGGGAATGGCAGAAGATCAAGTCAATCCACCTGAACTCGTACTCACGCACCAGACCCCAGAACGGATTGTCGGAATGCACAACCCAGGAGGTTTCACAGACGGGGATCGTGCAGCTTGCATCCTCACAGCCCTTGGTGTGAGCAAGAACCAGATCAAGATGCTTGGAACAAGGACGGACGTGGTTGGACGGTGGTCAGGAAAGACACAAGAACAAACCAAAATAGAGAAGCTTCAGTGGATGAGTAGGATTCTCAGCATCCAAGGCTTATCGATGGACTAGACTTCGAAAGATCCAACTTCCACACTGGAACCATCGGGTTGAACCACCCCTGAGAACTCCTCGGATTCTCCTCGGTTGTTTACGACCACATTGAAACCAATTTCTCCCGTATCTTCTTCGGCCTCGAAATGCCTTACAACAACCGAATATGAGCCACTCGGAGGGCTCGAGTCCCAACTAATTGATCTGCTTCCAGATTTAGGCTCGAAACCCTCTAAGTCGAAGGAACCGCCCCCCAATCCTTCGGGATTGAAGAAGGACAACTGGTCCCCATTTGAATCAACAATCGACAACCCCAAGTCACCCTTTCCTTCCCAGCTTAGGTTGACTGAAACGCCATCTTGCACCGTTCCAACACGCCTGCGTAGAGTATCGACGTCTCTGGCTTCAGTGAAATCCTCCTTGCCCCCCTCGTCTTGTTGTTCATTCACCGTTAGTTCGGGGACCTCTCCATCGGGGCCTGCTATAGCGAACTTAGCCACGAACTGCAAGTCATTGCTCTTGACCATTGACCCCTCGTAGAATCGCTTGCTATCACCAATGGTGAGGCTTACTGTGAAATCCGTAGAATTCTTTCGATGAATCCTAGATAGGAAAGGGACCCACGAGAAGATTCCTTTTGTGTGAATTTTGTAGTGCCTTACTCCAACTCTGTATACCCCCGGAGGAGGTGACTTGGTCCAAACGATATTCTCCACAGGAGACTTTGAGGTGGGCTTGAAGTTCATGTCAATATCCAACTCACCCCCGCAACTAGAATTCCTGTTGTCGTGGTAGACGTGTTCTCCAGAAGGAGTAATTACGTGAAGATCGAGATCATTCCAGTTGTCCCACATCAGACTAATTTGAACAGAACCCCTCTTTGCACCTTCTCTCTCCAACCTCTTCTCGAGGGCAGAAGCTCCCTTCGAAGAAATCTCAGCCTCTTGAACTCCCGGGCCCATAGACTCTGAGCCCTCGCCGAGAGAACCTGCAATCGTGGGGCTCCCCGACCGGTCCCTCCCCCGTCCTCCTCTTCTCCTAGCAGCCACTCCAGCTAGTATCGAATCGGGAACATTCCTTCTTGTTGAGGGAAGTATAGTCCTCCTTGACTGAGAACGCATTATTCTGAACAAGCCGTTGAACGTCGCTAGTAGAATAAGCACGATGATAATGAGGGATACAGCGTCCGCCACGTGACCGAACGCGAGCAGTGACTTTTCATAACATCGGTCGTAACACTTTGTCAATCACCCGGGAAACTATTTTTCTCCGGTTGTTTCATAATGATTGTTAGTCTCCTCTACGAGGAGGGGAGCGGAAGCGATGGGAACACAAGACATCTCAAACCTTGCCAATTACTCCCAAAAGCTCACAGATAGGGCTAGCAAGGCCACGATTCTGGTGGCACTGCTGTTCCTCTCCCCATTGCTGGCAAGCATTCCGGCAGCACCAGTCGAAGACGTTCCGATGATGACCTCGGGAAGATCCATAGACCCGGATGTCGCAGTAACCGACCTCCATGTCACCACTCCCTCGGTTCTCGTTTCAGGAGTTCCAACCCTAGCTCCCCAGAACCATATTATCAGAGTAGGAATTCTGAACATCGGTGGTTCGGCTACGGAAGGAAACGTCACTCTGAAGGTCGATGGGGTGTTGGTCGACAACAGATCCGTCACAATCAACCCAGGGGTTGCCGCAAACCATCTTCTATACTGGGATGCATCCTCCCTGATAGATTCCGGTTTGCAGATAACAGCATCATGGGAGGTTGCCTCGACGTCTTCTGATTCCAACTCAAGCAACGACGCGATGTCTCTCAACAACGTCAACATAGTTGCCTTGGAAGACGCTGCAGACATTGCCGACTCCCTACCAGAAGACGGCTCCTCCTTAGCCCGAGCTATGTGGGAGGGGGGCATCACGGCGGTGAACACTGGAAACCAACCTGTAGACGTCACTGCACAACTAACCCTGACCCCCTCTCTGGGGGGTGCCAGCATTTCACTCACATCTTCCACTGAGGAACTATTGCCTGGAAGCCTAGCGAACCCGCCCGAACCTCAGAACATCACCGTCTCCTTCGATGGCTCTAACTTGGAGGGCGACTACACATTGAGTGGGAGCATCTTGATCGCGGGCGTATCCACCACATCAGCCACCATCGAATCCAGAATCGTCAACTTCGTCGCTCTCAGAGCCTCTCTGCTCCCGGCAATTAACAGAAACGTCGACCCCGGTTCCCAGACAGTTCTGAACTTCATCCTGCAGAACTCGGGAACGGTAAGCGATGACTTCGAGGTTCTCCAGTCAAACAACTCCGCACCGAGTGACTACTGGGTTAACGCATCAGGGACAATATTCTCCTCCTCATCCCCACTCACGGTAGCAGCAGGAGTCACCGAGGCAATCCAGATCAACGTCGACGTTCCCGCAGACGCCTCAAACGGAGCATCCGTGTTGGTCACAGTAACTATCCAAAGCCAAACTGCGGGATACATCCTGGAGGCCACTACCATGGTAATGGCAGGAGGCACCTACTCCTCGGAGATTTTCCAAAATCACAGCCATCAATCAGGTGAAAATTTCGCTAACATCACTCCGGGAACCCCTAGGACCATTGAGTACACACTCAAGAACACCGGAACCGCCCCAGCCCAGTACCAGATTGACGTCGGAGCCACAGAAGCAGTCCCATTCTGGACCATCCACTCCCCAGTAACCATCACTGATGTGTTATTGCCCAACGAGACTCGCGCAATCCCAGTCACGATCACGACCCCAGAACTAGAGATGCCGCTGAACCCGTCTTGGAAGGTATCATCGATAGAACAGGTCATCCTTATCGTACAAGCCATCCCGATGGAGGGGGGGATTCCGTCCACGAACCAGACAACCATAGTTGTGGACAGCATTGTCAAGCTGGACATCACCGTCACAGGAGGAGCCAACGACATCACGGTCAATGACATCATCGGTGGGAACTTCAACAGATGGGTCGACTACGAGGTTACCATCGTGCATAACCTCGGTTCGAACGATACATTGGCCCAAGTCTCCCTCGCCCCCTCCAATGGGAATGGCATGTCATTTGTCCAGGACACCCCTCTAACTGGCTCCAGTCCAGCCGAACTACAGAGGTGGACCGCCACTGCAGCGCCATCTATTATGGAACTAGAACCAGGGGAGATCGGATACGGCAAAGTTGCACTAGCATTCAACCCGAACCCCGCCGAGTTCCCCTACCCCGCTGCAGGCACTCTCTCATTCTCATTCAAAGCAACCTCTGATTGGGGTACTTTCCCGGGAACGATCTCCCGCAATGCATCTGCTACCGTCTCATTGGCCATAGAGGAGATTTGGTCTGCGGAGATGATATCTTCAGGCGTCTCAGTCGGTGACCCGGGGACGTCGATTTCCGCCAATCTAACCCTGAAGAACACCGGCAATGACGTTGCTAACTTCACTCTCGGATATGTTTCTAAGCCCGGATGGACGATTTCACTTGCAAGCCCAGCTGCGAACCTGTTACAATCCAGAACCAACCTCTTCCCAGACAATGGGACGGGAGGGACGGCATTCCAAGACCAGTTCACAGTAATAGTCACGGCAATCCCTCCCGCTTCAGCCAGCGCCGACGAGATCCATGAGGTATGGGTCTATGCCAACGCCACGGAAACGGGAGAGCTAATGGCCTATGCGCCAGCACTGATCAGACTAACCGAAGTCGTCTCTGCTGAGTTTTACCCCACCAAATCGACAGCGGTAATCGAGCCCTCCGAAACCGCTGACCTTTCCGAGACCAACAGAGTGGGCCAGAAAACGATTATCACAGTGCTAAACAACACCGGCAACACCAACATTACTTACGACCTTGCCCTGGACAGCTCGTATCCCGATAAACTCGACGTCTGCTTCAATGAGCAAGGGGCATGTGAGATGAACGCTACTCAGTTGGTACCCCCCGGTTCTCAGGCAATCGTGAGAGTCTACGCCAAGGCTAGCCTACTTGCCAGGGCCGACATATCCCAGAGCTTCAATCTGACAGCATCCCATAACGGCACGATCTTGTCTACATGCGAATGGAATGTGCAAGTAGCACCCGATCATCGAATCGACTTCATCGGGTCATCCCAATTCGAGGTCGCGCCTGGGAACTACGTAGATATCGAAGTGACGCTGATAAACAGGGGGAACCTGATGGAGACGCTGAACCTTACCGCAGACTTCGGGGACTCGAAGAACTGGACTTACTCCGTCAACGAATCAGGATTCACGATTGATCCGGAATCAAGTCACAAGGTCATGCTGACGATCACACTCCCCGAATTGATCGATGGAGGCGAGATTCTCGAGGCCTACGTCATCCACAACATCACTCTAATGGCCATCAACATCACCGATCCTTACCCAACCTGGCCATCGACGATTATGGTCAATGGAACCCAGCAGAGCGTCCCCCTCCAAGATAGGGTTGCCATAGGGGGGGGAGTTCCCACTGGATCGAAGATGATCCAGATCGAAGTCCTACCGGTGTTTGACGTGCAGTTGGTAGAGGCGCCAGAGAGGATAGCAATTGTCCCGGGCGTGGCTCGTGCAGTCCACTTCGTGATGGAGAACAAGGGCAATGCCCAGATGCAATTGAGCGTGCAGTGGGCGACGACAGACATCGATCCGACCATGGATAGGTTCAGAGTTGACAACAACGTCGGATCCACCACCCTAACACTGGGAGTGGGGCAGACCAGCTCCTTCATGTTCACATTCAGCACCCTGCAAGCAGACCACTTCAAGGGTGAGACTGGCTCCTTCACCCTAACTCGAACCCCAATAGGGATCGAAGTCGATCCCCAGCAGGACAGCACCCCGATTATTGTTGTCAGGGCCCAGACCGACGACGAGTACCTACTCAGTTTCGACTCTGCTGGCGATCTGGCATGCGAAGGCAACCAAGACCCCAACTGCCGTCAGATTGAGATCCCATGGACCAACGTTAACTCCTGGGGCAGCCCCTCCCCCGAGGAGAGGGCCTACACCCTAGCCATGAATGGAAAGAGGGACCCGTACGACACGGCTGCTGACCTTCCCGAAAGGAAAGTCATTTCCAGCTTCTTCTCTGATGCGGAGTGGGGGATGAGCATAGACCACGACCCCGTAAACGGTAGCGGAATGTGCCTCCTAGCCGACCAAGGCGGAGCGGGAATAGCTGCTACCGCGGCAACCCTGGCGACATGCAATTCAGCATGGGAACTGGACCCAACCACTCCCTACGAGGGCGGGTCACGCGAGGGACATGGTGGCACGATAATCATTCAGGTCATCATCCCCGACAAGAAGAATCCAGCACCCAATGACGGATGGGACATCTTCCTGCAACTAAGGAACCCGAACGAGGCCACTGACACGGAATCCTCCACCGACCTAGTGGTCAAGCTCAGGATGTCCGAATCGACCGACCCCATGATCGACGGCGTCTCCTTCAGGAGCGAGGGAACAGAGGGCGGCAGCACTTGGATAGACGTCTCGGTAATCAACGCGGGCAATGCAATGATGCCATCAGAAGTCAAAGTCAGGCTAGACTGCACGTCCACCCCATATGCGACAATCGCCAATTCGTTTTCCACCATCACCCTGCCTTCGCTCGGTCCTGGGGGCAATGCCACGGCATCATGGGCCGTCGAGCTAAACGCCATCCCCTGGTACTCATCTTCCGAGACACTCGACTGTTCGGTATCTCTGGAATTCCCTCCGGAAATAATGCAACAGGGGGGGATCTTCGGCAATTTGGAAGAAAACGACAATTACGCGGCAGCCCTCTCAATCAAATCGTGGACGACACCAACCATCGAGCTTTCGGGATTGGCAGTACCGACCGCAGCCATGGCTGCATTGGCTATCCTGTTCTTGGCATTCTCGCTCCTCCGCCAGGGAATGGATGAGGCAGAGAGCCGGCTCCACGCATCTGCCTACGTGGCTGCCATGGGATTCGGCATGCTCTCCCTATCCGGCCTCTCCACTTGGCTAACCCTGATCTGCGCGCTCGCCTCAGTCGTATTCGCAGCCTTTGTGGCATGGCTGTCCTCGAGCGAGCTTCAGTCCATCCATGATGACAGGAAGAAGTCCAGGATCGGGACCATGTCCCTCCTGGAGGACCACGACAAGGAACAGGTAAACACCCGAAAGGAACTACGGGCAATCATCTCATGCGCCCCATACGCCTTCCTGCCATTCGTCCTGCTCACCCCCGCGCTCGAAATAGACATGGGGGCGAACTCAATCATCTCGATCCTTTCCTTAATGGCGATCTCCCCCATCCTGATACACATGATTCTGAGGTTCCTAGACAGGTCATACGACACGCTCTACAGCCAACTCGCAGACATCGAATTGCGCGCAATACGAATCAAGAAGATCCTTGGAAGGGCCGGTAAGCCAGGCGGGGGTAACTGAGTTGGCTAGGAAGCAAGCACCAGCCACGGGGGCAGGAGGGGCCGAGGCGACCCTCAAGAGGATAGACTACATCGAGGAAGAGGCGGAGAACGTACAGTTCGCCATCTGGGCCAACAGGCCATTGAGCGCCAAGAAGATGCTGAAGACCCTGTCAAAGGAGGTCGATGACGCCGAGGGCCAGATCATGGATCTCTACAGGGCGCTTTCCTCACTGGAGCGCTCGCTCGAGGAACTCGAGGAGATGTCCGAGGGCGACCGCAATGCCTGGGACCTCACGATGCTGGGCCTCCAGCACCTAAGGGAGGGGAACTGGGGCGCTGCTGGGGATTGCGTCGAGGGAGCGGTGTCATCATTGGGAAGGAATGGCTTGGAGCGCTCCCTCAACACACTCGGAAGGCACCTCAACGAGATGGGGGAGCTGAGCGACATCGAGGAGATCGCACTGACTCTGGTCAACCAGGGCAAGAAGGCCATAGACTCTGACCTGTCCTCAGCTGCCAAGGCCTTCGAGGATGCGATAAGCGCACTCGGGCCGGTCGCAGTTCACGAGGCGACCAGCCCCTTCCTAGTGAACAGCTTCTTCCTCTCGATCGGAACATCATGGCCAGAGGGCAAGGACCACGCCCTCATGGTGATAACCCTCGAGAACACAGGCGAGAACAACATCTCAACCATGAGGCTGGCACCGCCAATCCCGTATGGGTGGTCCTCCACCCCGAAGATGTGCGAGATCCCCGAGATCCCCCCCGAGGGATTCATCGAGATAGGGATCGAGATACGACCCTCGGGTTCATTCCCCCAGACATCTCTCCTTGGAAGCAGCCTGAACATCACTACAGGTTACCATGTCGATTATGGCAGCCTCAAGGTCCAGACCAGGGTAGAGAACAGGACACCGAACCTCATGCAGGGGCTCCTTCTAGACCCATGGATGCCAGACGGCTTCGAGACCCTAAGGCTGCCACTAGTCGAGAACCTGTCACCCGGAGACGTAGTGCACGTACCAATCGAGGTACTCAACCTGCGAGAGGCTATTGGGATTGGCAGTTAGTTTTCATATCCAGAACTGGAAAAACACACCCATTTTCCAGTAATATCATAAATGATTAGCATTCACAGAGGGGCACGGGTGAACACGCAATGAGCGAAGAATACCAGACAGTAGAAAGAAACCGAGACGAGGGCTCGATCGGTATTGGAGCGATGATTGTCTTCATCGCACTGATCCTAGTAGCCGCGGTGGCCTCGACGATCATCATCAAGACCGCCGAAGAGCTTCAGCAAAACGCCGAGTCAACGAGCGACGACACGAGGAAGGAGATATCCGGAAAGGTGAACATCATCCAGATCATCGTCAACGGATCGACCAACGATGACATCGACTCCCTGATAGTGACGGCCAAGATAGCATCTGGATCCACTGACGTGCAGGTCCAGGACATCACATGGGCAATAATCTGCGGAGGGACAAACGGGTTCGGCCTGATTACAGGTAACCTGGGGACTGGGAACGCCTGGGGCGGCCCAGCAGCAGGTCTGGACGCAACTAACCCATCACCCAACGCAGACAATCTCGACGGATCTGATTACTCTGCCACCGACGAGCTTGGTGCAGGAACCACCTTCAAGTTTGATATTGATGTGGATACAGACGTCGCAGACGACTCGATATCGAACGATGACAACACCTTCGATGTCGGAGAGGCTCCTTGCAATGCTTCAGCGGGCGTCGGAGAGACGCTCGAGCTCAAGATGATTGTCGACGGCGGGGGCACAACGATATCGGAGCTCCAAATCGAATCGGTCGTCTCCGGAAAGGAGGTGACCTGAGATGGTTACCGAACCAACGACTCCAGACAGGAGGGACACAGAGGGATCGATCGGTATCGGGGCGATGATCGTGTTCATCGCGCTCATCCTAGTCGCAGCAGTGGCATCCACGATCATCATCAAGACCGCGGAGGAGCTGCAGCAGAACGCAGAGAACACCAGCTCGGACACCAGGCAGCAGATATCCGGGAAGGTCTCGGTCGCCGACGTGTACATCACGACGACCCACGACCCGTTGGCCGGAGGTGCAGATACTGACGTCGACACTATGACCGTAATCGCTAGGGTCTCATCCGGTTCGCTGAACGTCCAGGAGGGAGACATCACGTGGTACGTCACATGCAAGCTGACTTTCGTGGGCGGCGCTAGCGTCGGAACCACCTTCGCCGTTGTCGATACCGCCGAGGCCGACTCACTGCAGCTCGACGGCACGGACATCACCGACGGTCAGGAGATGACCGCGGGTACCACGTTCAAGTTCGTGATCGACCTGACCGTATCGGATGTGGACGCCGACGATGCACTCGATGGCGATGACTTCGCAACAGCCGTCACGCCCGGGTGCGACGCAGAAGCCGGTCCCGACCAAGAGCTAGAACTCAGGGTCGTCGTAGCTGGTGGCGGTGAAACGCTAGCCAACCTGAAGGTATCGTCTCTTACCCTTGGCAAGTCGGTAATGTGAGGCAAAGCTCGCGAAGAGGCATGATTGACTGGGGATGGCGCAATGAGGTGTTACGATGGGGATAATGGACAGGTTCCGTCCCTCCTCTGACTCCTCCGCCGATCCGGGCATGGCCTCCCGACTAGACAAGGTCGCCAAACTGTCCGTTGAACACGTGGACATACCAACTGAGTTCAGACCAACAGACCTCGAGGCGTGGCTGTTTGCCCCCTCGGGAACGAGGGTCGGTGTACTCGGTGACCCACAGGCCAACAAGGGACAGGACATGATCCCCGAGCTAGTGGACATGGTTAAGGACAGGTTCGAGAGGCTGGAGACGGCCATGGACCTCATGGAGGCCAACATCAAGATGACCGCCCAGCAGACGGCAAAGATCGCCGCCGAGTCGGTTTCCAGCGCATCCGCTCCTTCAGGCGGAGGGGGTGGCGATTCTCAGGACGTAATCCACACCGTGGGAGATGATGGGGAAGTCACTAGCCGACCAGTTGACGGTCCCCCTTCCGGAGGGGGGAACCTCACTGCTGGAGGGTTGCCAGGAGGACCCGGGCTCCTCGACCTATACGAGGCACAGTCCCTCGCGGTTAACCCGTTCCTGAAGAGCTCCGAGGCCGATGCCCTGATGCACGGACCGAGCGTCGACCCCACCAAGATAGTCGCCCTCCTGCTAGATCACATGAACGGCGCAGACGCCCTCAGCTTCCTGAAGGCCGCCTCGAAGTCAGGCGTCATCACTTCAGCCGAAGAGAAGGCACTCAGCTCCATTGCGACCCTCGCAGAGCCCGGAGAGGGTTCCGAGGGAGCACCATCCGTGAACAACAGGACTCTACTGACATTCGCTGCGATGATCGAGGCTTGGAGAACCCCGGGGACTCCCTAGGGGGGGGATTTGATTGTCTGGGTCCAGCGTCGGTGCAATGGTTGTCGGCACCGTTTTCATATTGGTGTTCGGAATGGCAACTGTGACCATGGTCGAGAGCATCGACGAGTCGGTGAAGAACTCAGAGTTCGAACTTCCAGATCCACAGATATCTCTCGTATCAGTGACGGACAAGGTCGAATCGACAGGTCCTGTCATTTCTCTTTCAGTCAGCTCCAGTGGTTCTGGATATGCCACTGGGGGGAGTTGTAGTACTACAACTGGGGGAGACGGAACCGGTCTAGTGGTGTCAGTAGCTCAAACCGCGGGTTTGGTAGACTCGATTTCTGTAGTACAACCAGGATCAGAATACGCGATTGGCAACGTAATCACCATTTCCGGATGCGGAAATGGCGACGCAACCGGGACAATAGCTTCCCTCCACGATAAGAACACCATAAACATCAGGAATACTGGTTCTGAAACGGTTGATCTCTCACACATCTTCATCACCTTCTCAGACACGGCGACCAAAGCCCAGGGAATCCCATTCATCCCCTTCGTTACCCACTATTCCGGCACTAACCTGTACCTATTCCCCGGAGAGCAACTATCTACGGATGCATTCCCCCTGGATTCCAACACCCACGGATTCGCAATCACCGACGACCCAGACAGGGCCTTCCTTGCTATATACGACTACAACGACGCGGAGACCGTAACCATAACGTGAGGAGAGAAAATGACAAGCGGACCTTCAGAGATAATCCTCCTCAGTACTGGTCTGATTGTTGCAGCACTGGTCTCTGGCATCCTTCTAGGGACATGGGATGACATGGATGACGTCCTCGACGAGCGGGGCAAGCAGGGTGCGGAGGACGTCAGGACGCGCGTGTCACTGGTCAGCGACCCGATCAACATAGCTTGGGAGGATAGCAATAATGTGAAGATACACCTCCAGAACTCGGGGGACACCTTCTTGGACGTCAACTCGGTCGGTGCTGCACTAGCGGGCACAACCATGACCGTTACAATCACTGATGGGATTACTACGGAATGGCTACCGGGCGAAACGGTCCAGTTCACACTCACCAATGGCGGCCTCCACGGCTCGCTAATCGTGGGTGACAATGACCTATTAATGACAGTCAGCGCCTCCTCGACAGCAACCGGTTACACGGGTCTAGACACACTTAGGGAGGAAGTCCGAATTGTCAAGCCAGCCTAACGTGGACAACTTCGATTTCGGAGTAATACAGGACAGCTTGGCTCAGAGCATGGGCACAGCAATCCCAAACAGGGCACTCATGCTCGTGGGTGGGGGGATAGGATCCGGCAAGAGCATCATAGGCCAGCGAATGTCATTCGGGTTGACGGCCAATGACGTCAGGGTCGCACTGTACACAACCGAACTAACCACCAGAGGCTGGCTCGAGCAGGTTGCCAGCATCGGGTACTACATGGACAAGAGAATAGACGAAGGCACCTTCCATTTGATTTCCAGCCTCGGGGTCATCGCCGAACCCACCGAGGAGAACGTCACTCTGTTGGATATACTGGATTCCCCTGCCTCCAAGGATGCCGAGGTCGTCATAATCGACAGGGCATCTGAGCTAATGCCAGAGGGGATGCCCTGCAAAGAGCTAATGTTGTTACTGAGGAAATTCACATCAGAGGGCCGTACCCTGATTCTCACGATCGATCCAGATGAGATGGACAATGACACCCTCAGGGGCATGAAGAACTCCGCCGAGGTCGTCTTGGACATGATGACGTCAGTCGTTGGAGGGCAGTTGGTTAGGACGGTGGGGGTAACTAGGTTCCTCAGGGCCGCCGGACCACTAACCGAGAGAATAGGTTGGAAGGTGATGCCTGAGATGGGTTTCATCGTGGACATCACAGCAGTTGCTTGAGGAGGGGTTTGAATGGTAACGGAGCAGGAAGCAGGCGAAGAAAAACCCGAGAAGCCTACCTTCAACATACAACCGGGGGATTTGGGTGGCTTGATGGCAGAATACCCACACATCCGGGAATGGATCGAGGACTTCGAAGCAAAGCACGGTTCTAGGCCGATATACTACGGACCACTCGATAGGGATGCAAAGAGCGTCAGTCCTCGGAACCTGATTTATTCAACCAAGCCACCATGCTTCGCACACGTTTACTCCCCTCCGGAGGGGGCCGAGGGAGCAGGAAACACCTTCTGGTTCGGCCTCGAGCCAACCATCACAGCGGATGAGGAGGAAATCCGGGACAATATCGTGGAGCGCCTCCTCCGAGACGCCCCCCAGAAGGAGAGATTCGATGACGACGAGGAATTCATCATAATGATTCACGAGATGATGGATGAGATGACCACCACCACGACCTCGTCATTCCTGTCGAATCCATTTATCAACCAAGCTAGGGAACTCATTGGCCTGGGCGAGGCCCCATTGAAGGTAACGCCTGAGCAGCTGGATCGCCTGAAGTACGTGGTTGTGAGGGATCTGGTGAACAACGGTCCCCTTGAGACGCTACTAGCCGACGAGATGCTGGAGGACATTCACTCCATCGGCCTCTCGAGGATCAACATGGACCACAAGGTCTTCCCTATGCTCACATCCAATATCGCATTCAAGGACCAGGATCTCCTTACCAAGTATCTCAGATCCATGTCGGAGAGGATCGGGAGGCCAGTTTCCGACAGCAAACCAATTGTCGACGGTGCCCTGCTGGATGGCTCGAGAATCAATATTATCTACAGCGACGATGTCTCAATCCAAGGCTCTTCGTTCACGATTAGGAAGTTCGCGGAGGAGACAATCTCGATTATCCAGCTGATCAAGTGGAAGACCCTCTCGGCTCAGATGGCCGCATATCTCTGGCTGGGGCTCGAGTCGGGGATGTCCATGCTCGTCTCTGGAGAGACGGCATCCGGAAAGACCACGACCCTTAATGCAATTCTCCCATTCATCGATCACAACGTCAAGATCTACACCGCCGAGGACACACCCGAGGTCAAGGTGGCCCACACCATCTGGCAGCGACTGATAACTAGGGAATCGAAGAACGAGGACTCCCGTGTCGAGATGTTCGACCTGCTGAAGGCGGCACTAAGATCTAGGCCCAGATACATCATCATCGGGGAGATTCGAGGAGTCGAGGGGGCAATCGCCTTCCAAGCTATGCAGACCGGACACCCTGTCGTCGGGACCTTCCACGCATCCAATATTGTGAAGCTCATCCAGAGGTTCACCGGAGACCCAATCAACGTCCCCGCACGTTTCTTCGACAATCTCAATTTCGCGATCTTCCAAGAGGTCGTCGAGGCCCCGGGAGGGGGAATAGCCAGGAGGATTACTGGGGTCAGTGAGGTCATCGGCTTCGACAAAACCGCAGACGGCATCTTGACCAGGAACATGTTCGAGTGGGATCCAGTTGCAGACGAGGTCTACTTCAGGGGGATGTTCCAATCGGACATGCTCGAAAACAAAATAGCCCCTAGGATGGGGTTCCGCAGTAAGAGGGACATCTACGACGAACTCCAACGGAGAACCGAGGCAATACAGAGGATGTGCGATCGCGATCTGACCCACTACGACGATGTGTTCGACCTCCTGGACATTTACTTCAAGGAAGGATGGGACAGATTCATCTCTTCACTGGAGACTTGGACGGGAATTAATCACTAGGGGGGCGGGTGAAGGTGGAGTCAAAGGCCAGCACGTGGGAAATCGCTCTCCTGCGACTCGGGATGCCCTTCAGCAGGTATCTGACGTACTTCTCCCTGCCAGCAGTAATCATCGGCCTAATAGCAGGGTTATCTGTTTGGTTATCGGTAAGCGATACCATCGGAGGAGTGTCTGCCATCGCATTGGTTCTGATGTTCCCGCTTCTCGCCTTCGCTGGAACGATAGCATACCCAGTGGCACAGGTCTCCGCTGAGGCAATCCAGATTGAGCAGGACATGCACATGTTCATGACCAGGATGGGAATCCTCTCCATGGGCGAGTCAGCCGAGAAGGGTATGTTCGACGTCCTCAAGGAGATGGGTGACTACGGTGCGCTCGCACACGAGATACAAGCGATCGAGACGTTAGTCACCAAGTGGCACACAAACCTCCCAGAGGCTGCTAGGATAGTGGGCCGTCAGAGCCCATCCGAAATCTGGAGCGATTTCCTCGACAGGATGGCGTTCTCAGTGGAGGTCGGCCAGCCAATAGGGGAGTTCTTCACCAGCGAGAACGAGACCTTCGAGCAGGCCTACACCACCATATACGACGCCAGGCTGGAGCAGTTGGACACCCTGAGGGAGACCTTCGTCTCACTGACCACCACAGGACTCCTCCTTCTTGTGGTCGCTGGTCTGCACCTTATCCTCTTCCAGACCGGGTCAGAGACAGACAACTGGTTCGAAGTGGCCTTCAGAGCCAGATGGGTCCTGCTGGCCGGGACCCTATTCGGCATGCTACAGATAGGCGCATGGTACCTCTTCACTCTAGTGATTCCGGATGAGGACCTGTTCGCCAAGCACGGCTTCAACACCGATCAAGCGATTGACATGCGACGATCGTGGATTTTCGCTGGCATTCTTGCAATCATGATGTTCACTCTAATCATTACAGTGTTCATCTTTTTCGGGACAGACATCCTTTTCGCCCAATGGAAATACTACGGTCTGCTGGTTATCGCAGCAATGATGTCCCCGCTCCTCGCACCCTCAATGATCACCTCCCAGGAGGAGACGCGAGTTAGGAGGAGGGACGATGCATTCCCCGAGTTCATCAGGGCTTTCGGAGGGACGGCTCAGGCTAGGGCGCAGGAGCCGAGCGCAATGGTGAAGGCACTCTCGGGGATCGACTTCGGGGCCCTCGACGATTCCATCTCAAATTTGGAAAAGAGGCTATCGATGAGGATCGACAGCGACTACTCATGGGATTGGTTCGCAGCGGACAACAACTCGATGCTCGTCTCGCGTTTCACAAGAGTGTTCATCGAGGGCTCTTCCTCGACCGGTATGCCGGGTCTGGTGGGCGACATGGTCTCCCAGAGCACGACCACCCTCCTCGGACTACGTCAGAGGAGGGAGATTTCGGCCAACGTGATGAGAAGCGTATCCTACGGTCTGCTGATTGCCATGATAATCGCGCTGAACATCACCACCTCCATCATCTCCGGCCTGGGAGAGACCATCGCATCGGTTGCCCAGGGGCTAGTGGATAGCACAGGTGAGGTAGGAACCGCGTCCGGTGGGGTTGACGTGGCTCTGCCGGCCCTAGCCGAGACAGGTGGCATAGAACAGAACATTGCAGTCTTCAACTACATGGGTTCGGGACTCATCGTCATTACAATTTTGGTTCTTGGCCTAATCACTGCGAGAATTAGGGGAGGGGGAACAACCCTAGTTCTGGGGCAGATGATCCAGATGATGTGGATAGCCGGCATAGCGAATTTCTTCAGCGCTTGGATACTCGACCAATCGGTCGGGCTGTTCTCGTCCGGCGGATAGCGATAGCGCAGAAGCCTTGATGTCGCCAGCCCGTTGCCTCTTGGCATGGCCGACCCCCTATTCTCCACTCTCAGGATTTCATTTCTCATCCTTTGCATGGCAACTGCGGCCCGGTCGGACTTCCAGACACTTTCTGTCAGAGATAGCCACTGGATTAGATGGTCAATCCCAGCCGCGCTAATCCTGATTATTGAGATGGCCTCAGATGACGCTGGTTTCGCTAACATCTGCATGGCTATGGCCATTGTTTCCATTTTCTCCGTATGCTTCGCAGATCCCCCCGACCCCAGGAATCTCAGAGAGTGGAGCGGACAAGAGAAGATTCTCTCAATAGCCTATGCCCTAGGAATGGCAGGACTCGTCGGAGGGGCTGTCTCCTACTCCGAAACAGACTTCGTCGATTTGGTCCTCGGGGATGAGGCCCAAAACACTACACTCTGGTGGAGCATGGTGGGTGCATTGCTGACTTCAACCGTCTTCTACTTCTCGTGGAGGCTAGGCCTTATCCAGGGGGGGGCGGATGTGAAGGCACTAATTCTAGTCACACTCTTCTTCCCCTCGTGGGCTTTCGTCCCTGAGCAGATATACCCACTAGCCGAAGAACCAATATTCAGGATGCCACCGTCGATGGTGATGTTCATTTGGGCTGCAGCCGCCTTCCTCATTGCACCACCAGTTATTTTCGTCCACAATGCGACGAGGGGGAATATAGGCTCGATCTCCGATCTGAAGATGGCGTGGCACGCGACCAAGAAGAGCATCTCAGAACTCGGGGAAACCTCAGAAATGGACGATAATCCTTCATGGATACTCACGGAGGTCATCCAGAAGAATGGTGAGAACACCGTTGTGAACCGAATACTACCATCTCGAAAGTCGACCTTTGACAGGGCGAAAGAAGCAGAATTGTCACTTCTGGAGGAATTGGGGATAGATAGCGTCTGGATAACTAGGAAGCACCCCTTCCTAGTGTATCTGTTCTTGGCGATTCTGCCGATGCTTCTCCTCGGTGACCCTCTAGCATATCTTATCAGATGAAATCCTCGAGAGTCATCACGGTGACTCTGTCGTTGTTGAATAACGAGTCTACGCTCGAGGACATCCATCCGACTCTATGCTTGGTGTAGTCATCCACGCCATATTCCTCCATGACTTCTTCAGTGATCTGGATATATTTTCTCACCGCTCCTTCTGAAACTGTGAGCACCACGTTGCCTCCACAACCGGAGTCTATGACCCCTCCTGTGAAACCGCCCGAAGGCCTAGACTTCTGTTTGATGCATTTCCCTGCCAACGGCATCCTTCGATACGACTCACCGCATTTCACGCATCGAATCTTCTGTCTCGTGTATGCCATCAGATTTCCTCTCATGTCTGGTAGGAAGTGTGACTCAATCACTTGCTTTGCAACTCTCTCAGCAGCAACAGGACGCAGGACCCTCCCTAGGCTCAATTGACTGTCTAGCTTGTCCTTCATGGTGACGAGGGTCTTATACGAGGAGTTTTCTGGACCCGCATCCAATGGTCCCGAATCGTGAGTCCACCCATAACCACGAATCTCCCCAATCATCCCAAGTCTGTTCTCAACTAGGTCCACCAATCCCCTGACTTCCTTTGAGTGCGGCTGGCCAAGAGTCGCCTCGTAGAACTCTCTACTGTAGCACCATGAGCAATCGACGTTCAATGCCTCCTTGTCAATTTCACTGGGATTCAGTCTAGTTGTGAGGACCAGGGGGGCATCCATTCTGCCGCCCCTGTTCGCCGGGAGGATCGTCTGAGTGAAGTTTAGCAAACCATCCATTAGCATCATAATGCTATCTTCGTCACCATCGCAGTTCCTTCTCTTTGCAGCATGGAAGAGGGGGTGGGCATATCCAGCAGAGGCACCTGTCCACCCGATGATCCTGCATGCAACGCCTCCTGAGGTATGGGGGGCGAGCCCAATGGCGATATGGCCCACGAGGTCTTGCAGGCTCTTCGTTTTGTAGAAAGGACTCATTCCATAGAACCTAACGAGCAGGTCATCGACAAACGAGCAAGTGGACAGAAGGTGATCCGAACCAAGGCTAGAGGGAATGAAGTCCTGAGGGAACAACTCCAGAATCTGACCATCATTTCTCAATGGTTCCCCCAAGAAATCATGAGTGTACCCCAATTTCACCATCCTCTTCCATGGGGTGCCGATCTCTGATGGTCGGAAGTGAGTTACTGGGACATCGCTCATGTCTAATCTGGAAGTCCCGTCCCTGAAAACGGAAACTCCGTGCAGACCTCTCAGGATTCCCTTCTCCAACTGCTCTGGAGACTGCTCTTCCGAGATCAATCCTTTGACGGCTTTGATCTTCTTTGGGATTCTATCAAGCCCAAGCTTCCTCCTCTTAACCTCGATAATTGAACCAAGATTGACCGCAGTCCTCTCTCCCTTCCTCCTGCCTCTTCGCTTTCTCGGAGAGCTGACGGTTCTCCCTCCGCATTCCACTGGCTCATCAGGGTTAGGTCTGTGATGGCATGTGATTTGTGGTGTCTCCTTACCGCAGGTCTGACATATTCTTGGTCCAACTGTGACTCTAATAGTCCCCTTTGAGGAGGCTTCTGATATCAGTCTCTGTGGACCACCGTTCTCGCCAATGGGGAAGATCGAGTGGACGAGTGGTTTCATCTCCCTAGCTCCTGACTTCTCCGGTCTGCCCATCCTCGCCCCAATTCTGCAAGGGACCGAGTCCTCCCACCTGGGAAGATTAGAAACTCTCCTGACCAGTTGGAGTGAGCGCTCAACTAGGTAATCGTCTACCTTACTCCGTGCTCTCGACTCTTCGGGGTTTTCTCCTTCTGCATCATCAGACGATTGAATGATCTCAAAGCATTTGGATACTCTGCCTACAATCTCAGCAACGATTGGCTTCACATCACTTCTGATAACCGCTCGTCCTTGTGAGGTCCCTATGCCCAACCCATCTAGTAGACTCTCCCAGTTCTTTGGAATCAATATGTCTGTGCCTTCGTGACGATGCTCTATTCCAAGTGTCATTAGCGATGATTTGACCAATCCGTGACGCGATACTTCCGTCCAACGAGGCCACTCCCCCAAGATTGGTTGACCAATTTCAAGTGAATTGCTTCCCAACGAGAAAGGCCATCCATTGACCGCTTCTCTAATCCTAAGCGATGAATCTTCGATAGACCCTTTCTCTATTATTGAATCAACTAATGGGGGAACGAACTGGATTGGCAGATCAGACCACCAATGGTTCCATGGAGGGGGGACTGCAGTTCCGAAACGCTCGGAGATTTTCTGGATCTGAATCCAAGAAAGATCCAATGTCTTGAGATAAGAAATCCATTCTCTTCGCCTCCATGACCTCTTCACAGTAGATTCTCCTCCGCGTTTTATTGCCCCATTGAAGGGCATCCCCAAGGGGAACTCGTCCCTCCGAACCCCAATTATCTCAGCTAATTCCTCGACCTTATCATGTGTGTCAAGTGAATCGGCAACGTCAACCGACCACCAATCAACGGAATAGGAGGAGGGTACCAGAGATTTGTTGTTCTCCAGGAATTCACCAAACCCAAGAAGAATCTCGCCGGCATCCCAGATTGAGGCCAGCTCTCCTTCACACTTCCCCCACTCTTCTTCGGTCCTGACCCTGAGGAATTCGCCGTCTTTCAGAAGCACCGTGGGACCGTCAATCTCAATGCATGGGGTGACAGCACAGGCTTTCCCTGGACCCTCAATCTTCATCTGAGTACCTACAGAAAGAAATCCTCCCATAGCTTCCATTGTAATCGGATTTAGGCCGGCCGCCGCAAGTCCCGTTGCCCTGCTTCTGCCGTATCTGAGCCTGAACCCACCAGGCTCACGCGGTTCACCGAAGACCGGTCTCCCAGCAATCACGTCTTCCATGTACCTGCCTTCTTTTTGGATCGATCTTCGCTTCTTCTCGGAATCATTCGAATCACCTCCCTTTTTCTTATCAACGAACTTCGAAATGAACTCCCAACCAGGGACGCCCAGCCTCTCTGTATGGGTCTGGATTTTTGGCGCCTTGAGGCAAAGACCCTCCCCAATTACCAGCATCACACCACCTCTCACTCTTGTTCTGAAGGTCCCATTTTCATTCACTATATTCCTGACTTCTTTGTAGCCAGCACACTCCAACTTCTCGGTCTCTTCACCGTTAATCATCACAGGGCACTCGTTGACGATTACCTCCGTCTCTTCCGGTGGTGGTTTGTATTGGAGGTTGGCACGATATAGTCCAAACTCTTCTTTCACTCTCTCTACTTCAGGAATCGTGGGAAGGTACCTGCCTACGCCTATTTCTCTTCGAAGAATATCTCCAATGAGCACCCCCAGGGCCTGTGCGGTCCCTCCTGCGGCCCTAATAGGGCCGCAGAAGTCGATCGAAAGAAACTCAGAACCGTCAGCGTTGTTCATGATCCTGACTTCTCCGATTCCATCCAAAGGAGCAACTAGAACGGCTTCGGTAAGCACTGCAAGACCGACTCTTAGGCCCGAGTCTATCGCCCTCCTCCTATCACCGGTCGCAGCATGCATCTCTTTTGTCACAGAAATCGCAATCATGATTGCAGCCGTTTCCCTATCGTGCTCCTGAAGGAGGCCCCTCAATTGACTCTCGATCTTCAGTGGCGGATGTTCACGCTTTATTGGATCGACGAATAGATACGGGTCTTCGAGGAGCCTCTCCGTTCTACTTGCTAGATCTGACGCTCTAGGAATTTCAACCGACTCTGAAAAGTCCAAACCCTTCTTCTTTGCTTCTGTAGCAATGGCATAAGCCCCCTCTATCCGTTCGTCCAGTATTTCGTAGTATGAAGAGCGCTCAGACTCAAGCCTGTCGATATCCATTTCCGCAATTTTGGGGCTATTGGGCATGACTCTTCCTCGCTACAGCCCCTACTCGGACACGGCCGTCCAAGAACATTGACCGTCATCTCGGGCTATGTCCACCACAACAAAGGCAACCTTCATGCCATTTCGTCTAGGCCAGAACAGGTATAATGGCATCAACTACGGTGGAGCAGGCGAGAGAAATTCTGATTGTGCGGATTCGCGAATTGGCTTATCTTTACTCAGAAAAAGAAGATTTTACCCTAGCTAGTGGAAGGAAGAGCAAGCACTTCTTCGACATGAAACCAGTGATGATGGATCCTGGGTGTGCGCACCTTCTAGGAGTGTTGATTCACAGCCAAATTGAGAATATCGGCCAAGTCGATGCAGTGGGGGGACTCGAATTGGGGGCCGTCCCACTCACGGGGATAGCAATCGCCAAAGCCGGTCGAGGATCATCTCTCAAGGGATTCATTGTGAGGAAGGAACCCAAGGGTAGAGGGGGTAGGAAAACAGGAAATCCCCCTGGAATAGAAGGCTCAAGTCTTGAGAGGGGCCACAGAATAGTACTCTTGGAAGATGTGACCACTACTGGAGGATCCGCATTGAAGGCAGCGCAGAGGCTTATGGAAATGGGATGTGATGTGGCATCCTGCATCACCATATTAGATAGGCAGGAGGGTGGTTCAGAAGCATTCGAAGAAGCAGGAATCCCCCTAATACCTCTCACTCTTAAGTCCGAAATCGCGAGTTGAAGAAATGGGGCAGCATGAAATAGATTCTGAGAGCCTACCTTATCATCCCTCCAAGCTAGATCGAAAGGAGTACATCGGGATAGGGGAGTTCTTCTCCATAGATATGAGGTCTGGAGTTATCGATGATGTTCAAGAGTTCCCGGAGATGAGAAAGCCGTCTTACAAGATTAGAGTGGATTTCGGACCCGTGGTAGGAAAACTATGGAGCTCTGCACAAATCACAAACTATTCCCGATCCCAGCTAATCGGCAGATCAGTAGTAGCCGCGATAAATCTTGGAGAAAAGACACTACCGACAGGGTTCGTTTCCCAATTCCTTATTCTGGGTGCTCTCGATGCAGACGGAACTGTTAGGCTTCTGGAGCTTCCAGAAGGGACACCTCCCGGTTCAACGGTAGCATAGCCACCAACCATACCATATTGAACTTGGAACGACCGATACACAATATGACATACGTGAGGATGACTACAAGCGCTGGAGAAATTGACATAGAGTTGTATACTGATGAATGCCCAGATACTACTGGGAATTTTCTAAAATTGGTGGACGACGGATTCTATGACGGATTACACTTTCACCGTGTCATCAAGGACTTCATGATCCAAGGAGGATGCCCTCACTCCAGTGATGCAAACAATGGAAGAGCTGGGACTGGGGGCCCGGGTTGGAAAATTCCCTGCGAGCCCTCAGCATTGGGAAAGAAGCATGACAAGCCAGGCATCTTCTCAATGGCAAATTCAGGTCCGAACACCGGGGGGTCACAATTCTTCCTCACCACCGTAGTCACTCCGTGGCTTGACGGTAGACATGCAGTATTCGGAGAAGTCGCCAAGGGAATGGAAGTGGTGAGGGCAATCGAATCCACAGAGACACTTCCTGGTGACAGGCCGTCCTCACCTCAGAAGATTATCAAGGTAGAACGAGTCTGAAACCAAGAAAGAATAAATTTATTAATAAGTTATTAATAGAGACAACATGGCAAAGCATAGAGTCGGCGATCGTAGAATAATAACCGTCAGCATTCCAGAGGATTTGGCTAGAAGATTGGATGCACGGGTCGGTCAGGGACGTGAGAAGGGCAGATCGGCAACTATCTCCAAGATGATTGAGACCTCGCTCACTGGGGGCAATGCCCATCAGATCGCTACCAAATCACCCGTTTCAAGGGTCCCCAAGGGTGTCCGTGGGAAGGTTAGGATTGAGCTAGACACTATGGGGGAGGTTGAGGTGCCAACAGACAGATATTTCGGTGCACAAACTGCTAGGTCGCTAATCAACTTCGATATCGGTGAAGACCAGATGCCCCGCTCAGTCATCCGAGCGTTTGGGATTCTTAAGCAGGCAGCCGCCGAGACAAACGTATTTCTGGGAACTCTCGACGATGATGTTGGAACTCTCATTTCAGAGGCATGCGAAGAGGTAATTTCTGGGTCTCTTGACGACCATTTCCCACTCAGGGTTTGGCAGACCGGTTCGGGAACCCAGACTAACATGAATGCAAATGAGGTAATTGCAAACAGAGCCATAGAGTCTTCAGGAGGGAAGCTGGGAAGTAAATCCCCTGTCCACCCTAATGACCACGTTAACCGTGCCCAGTCGAGCAATGACACATTCCCAACTGCAATGCATATCGCTGCAGCAGAGGAGATACAGCACCGACTCATCCCATCTGTACAGAAACTTCGAACTTCCCTGGCCGAAAAGGCAGATGAGTTCGTGCATATCGTCAAGATCGGACGAACTCATCTGATGGATGCCGTCCCGCTAACTCTAGGCCAAGAGTTCGGAGCATATGTTTCGATGTTGGATGCTGGCCTAATTAGGATCCAAACAGCACTGAATGACCTACTTGAACTCGCATTAGGTGGAACTGCCGTTGGTACGGGGCTGAACACCCATCCCGACTTCGCAGACTTGGTCGCCAAGAAGATAGCCGAGAAGACCGGCCTTCCTTTCATTAGTGCCGAAAACAAGTTCGCCCAACTCGCTGCACACGATGCCATAGTCGCTGCCTCAGGGGCACTCAACACCCTCTCAGCATCTCTCATGAAAATCGCCAATGATATTCGATGGCTAGGTTCTGGGCCCAGGTGCGGATTTGGAGAACTCGCTCTTCCAGCTAATGAGCCAGGATCAAGTATCATGCCTGGAAAGGTGAATCCAACCCAATCAGAAGCGATGACAATGGTTTGCTGCCAGGTAATGGGTAATCACACTGCAATTTCTATAGGTGGAAGTCAAGGGAACTTCGAGTTGAATGTATTCAAGCCAATGATGATTCACAATCTCTTGCACAGCATAAGACTACTTTCCGACACTTGCGTATCATTCTCTGATAAGTGTGTAACTGGTTTGAAGGCAAACGAAGAGAAAATCTCAGACCACCTAGAGAACTCATTGATGTTAGTGACTGCTCTAAACCCCCACATAGGTTACGACAACGCAGCAAAGATTGCCAAGAATGCCCACGAGAAAGGCCTAACTCTCAAAGAGAGTGCTATCCAACTGAAACTGCTCAATGAAGATCAGTTTTCAGAATGGGTAAAACCCAGTGACATGACAGGTCCGAGCCTGTAGAGAAATCCCTCGACGAAGACTACGTTCAAGGTCGTAAAATGGTATGGGCCGAATTCAGGTGGGAGCAACAGGGGGTTCCACACATGGGGGAGTTTCCCCCCCTGTTAACTCCGCAGGGTCCGGGTGTCACCTGGGCCCGAAGGCCCAGGTTTCCCCGGGTAGACGACTCCGGAACTTCATGCTCTTCCTTTGCCATTTTCCGACTTTCAAGAGATCTCCCTCCTAATCGCCGCATCCGCTTCTGGTACTTCGTCTCCGCTTTCCCTTCCACGTCTCGATACTGGCTTCTCCACGGGTCTCCCCGCCCTTGTTGCCTGATGTTTCCCTCAGTTTCCTTCCCCTTCGTTTCCTCCGGTTTTCTCCACTTCGTTCCCCATCCACGTGACCCAGGATTATTCTCTTCCCCCTACGCACATGTATCTCTTCAACTCCTATCTCGCTCTCCCCTTCGTTTCCTCCAGTTCGTCCGATTTATTCGCCGCGACCTTCGCGTTCACATTCGCTCCAGTCTTTCCCCGAGATCCTTTCGTTTCTCGGTTCTACCGCCTCGGTTTCGAGGCTCAGTTTTTGTGGCCCGCGAGTCGCGCCGAAGCGCCCTCACACCACTCCCCCGGAGCGGCAAAGAACACAGGGTAATGGATGGCTCATAAACATTTCGCTAATATTGTCGCAGTTCACTGGAAATAAGGGTCTTTGGGAGTGTTTTTCCACTGCAAATCACCCTCCTCGCAGTCCACGTATTTTCCTCCGCATCTCTGAACTCCGATCTTCCTCTGATATTTCTTCCACTGGAATAGAGAACCGACGCCGGAGCACATCCTCCTCGACTACATAGACGCAACCAGAAGAATCACCGAAGCAAATTACATTTCCAATACCGAAAGAAGATCGAATTCTAGAATGATGTGAAATCTCCAATTCCACACTTCCATCCGAAGAATCAATTAGACAAATCTTGGATTCTTTTTCCCATGAAGAGGCCCAAACTCCCTTCCCATCACCCAATGATGGCCCGAAACTGACAATATCGATTACACCATGTAGATCAACAGACCAAGATCCAAAAAATTCGCTTGAGGAAACAAAACCTGAATCCAATCCAACCACCCACCCATCAAAGTAGTCAATTGCACGAACCGATGACTCTCCATGAGTAATCGCCTGTACTTCATGACCAACAATC
>JAAZXW010000001.1 GCA_014239955.1 Methanobacteriota archaeon
CACCTGAAGACGATCGTGCCCATATCTGGGACCACAGCGCTCCACCCGTTGCTGTACAAGAACGGCAGTGCCGAGGCTAGGAGCCAGGTGATGCACATGAATTACTTCTCGAGCACGGTGGACTACAACGAGGACGACCTTGACAACGTCTGCCCGGACATCGCAGAGGGCCTGTTCGCTGGCCCCGTGACATACATCGGGGGCGAGATGGACCCCTACATGCAGAACTATTACGACGACAGGAGTCACATCGACAAGGCATTCGAGAACTGGAACGGTTCAGTCTACTGGATCCAGGGGATGCAGGACTGGAACGTGGACCCCCACCAGGTCTTCGGGGGCCCTACTGGGGTCAACTGGTACCAGCACTACGTCGACGCGGGCTTCGACGTCCGCGGGATGATCGGGCAGTGGGGTCACCACTACCCCGACCAGGTGTCGAGCCACGACGGTGTCAGCAGCGGAAACGGCCTGGAGGCCCGAGACAACATGACTCGGTGGGACTGGGCGCAGGACCTCTTCGAGTGGTTCGAGTACTACCTCAAGGACAAGGGGCCAAAGCCCGACCTCACGGCGCAGATCCAGCGCTCGGACGGCGAGTGGAGGATCGAGGAGACTTGGCCGCCGACAGATGTTCAGTGGCTCGACGTCCCCATGGGCGAATGCACCAACATGGGCAACAACTGGGTCGGTGGGGCCCCCGTGATTGGGGGCATATCCGAGGTCGTGGTCGAGTGCCCGCCATTCGACGAGGACATCCACATCGCAGGGCTGGTCAGACTCCACCTGCTGGCGTCCGCAGTCTTCGACGGCGGTCAGGTGTTCGTCGAGATGCAGGACTCAGCCACCGGCACCAGGATCGGACACGCCACCATGGACATCCGCTACCATGAGGGCGGCAACGAGCCCACGGGAGTCATACCCGGAGAGACCGTGACCATGATGATGGAATTCCAGGGAATAGACCACCTGCTCCTCTCCGGTTCGGGGATCAAGCTAGTGATGACCACTTCTGGCAAGGACTACCTCGCTCCTGCCTGTGGGGCTATGTGCCCCGTCCACGTTCACATCATCGACGACAGCGTGCTGTCGCTCCCCCTGATTGACAGGGACGGGTCCAACGTGCTGATTACCCATCAACGGGAGTAGATTGATTGCATGGGCCAAGGTGAACAGTGACATGTCCGAGGCAATCTTACCCTCAGTCCCCCCGGTCAGCCCCTTCGAGGCCTACACGATCATCATCGTCCTGCCGTTCCTGATGCGACTCATCTTCGTCGCCCCCCCGCTGCTCGACCTATCTCACAAGCTGATGCCGAAGGAGGACAGGGCCAAGCACGCGAGGTGGGTGCTCGACCGCATCAAGAGACTGAACGCTGAGAGGTTCTGGCTCATCGTGCTCAACGAGATGCTGGCCATACTACTCCCGGGCGCGATAGCCCTGGCAGCGCGCGTATACATGGGGCCCATAGGGTGGGAGAGCTGGGAGATCCCGTTCCTCGGGCTGACCCTCCTCGTCATGGCCGGACTGGTTTGGGTGGGGTTCGACTTCACCAGAGTGGCCAGGACGAGAAGCGACGTGCGCAGGTTGGCCACGGTCGACATAGACAACGCGAAGCAGGCGGTCGACACCGCCGTGACAGGCCGAGACTTCCTGAAGTCCCTGCGCAGCTTCTCCATACCCCGACCATGGAAGGGGGAGCCGGAACCCGAAGAGGAGCAGGGCGGCTACTCGGTGTTCGGAGCGGTCTCCTCGGTCTTGGATCTGGGAGCCGACGTGCTAGACATGGCACTGGACCAGGTCAGAGTCCCAGCGGGTGATGCGGTCGACAAGATAGACTCCGAGATACAGTCCAGGATCCAGGAGAGGGTCCAGGCCTCGAAGCGGTCGATGATGGTGGGAACGCTGTTCGCAGTCTTCCCGCTAGTAGTTCTGCTGGGCCTGCCTAAGCTTCTGTAGTGGCCATGTACGACCTCTCCCCAGGGGAGGCCAGCAGCAGCCAGAGCATCCCGACCGAGATCTGGATGCCCGCAGTGATCAGTAGCATCTCCCTCAGCGTCACCACCTCGTGCTCCATGGCCAGACCCGCGAAGATCGTGGACACCCCCATGGTCAGAGTGATGACCAGGCTGTCCGTCCCTGCGACGCGACCCATCCATTCGTTATCGGAGCGCCTCTGCAGGAGGGTGGTCGAGAAGACCCAGGAGACTCCGGAGCATCCGTGGCTGAAGAAGATGCAGACGAGCGTCAGCATCCCCCACTCGAAGGTAGAGACGCCGATGTAGAGGAGTCCCGATCCGACGAGCGCGAAGCCGATCAGGTACGGCATGACACGAGGCACGGCCATCAACGGGCGTGCGACCATCGGACCGAAGCCCGAGCCGAATCCACGGCACAGGTAGACGATCCCTATCCCGGCAGCCACCTCCCCGAAGCCAGCCTCCATGCCAATCAGGATCAGCAGGAACACCTGGGCTCCCCCACCAGTGGCCCATCCGCCCTTCGCCAGGAGGAGCCTCCTGATGTGCGGACGGGCGAGGATGTAGCGCCATCCGGCGAGAATCTCCCCGAACATCTCGATAGGGCTGGACGACCTCTTCTCCGACCGATCCGGCCCGCCCTGAGGAAGGGTCGAGATAATCAGGGCCGCGAACAGGAAGGTAACCGAGTCAATCATCAAACCGACCTCGATGCCGTACTGGGAGATGACAAGGCCGCCGATACCGGCCCCGAAACCCATCGAGGCCGACCATCCCCCTGAGACGAGTGCGTTAGCGGTGAGCAACTCATCCTTGGTGCACACGTTCGGCAGGTATGCGGTCTGGGCTGGGTCGTACACAGCCCTTCCCACGACTAGGGCCATCGCCAGGAGGTAGACGGAGATCAGGCTACCCATCAGGTCCAGGGCCAGGAAGGTGCAGAGGATGCAGAACGACAGGAGGTTCGAGCCGAGCATCAGGGCCTTGCGCGAGTAGCGGTCGGCGAGCATCCCGGTGATTGGCTCGAGGGGTGCGAAGGTGAAGCTACGAGCGACGAGCACCCCTGCTATGGCGAGCGGCGAGTTGTCAGTGGCCTCCGCTGCCAGGAGGAACATCGCGATTACGGAGAACCAGTCCCCGGTGAACATCACCATGTCGCTGATGAACAGTTTTCGGAAGCTCCTGTTGCGTCGCAGGAACTGGATGTATCCCAGTGAGGTCACGGCCTCCGCACGACAACGGTCCTATCACTGTCATCCTCCAGCCAACATGAATAAGTGCGGGTTTCCGATGGCGGGTCCGTGAAGGAATCGCGCATCTGTCTGCTTGACCTTGAGATGTCGGGGCTGGACCCCGACAGTGAGCGGATTATCGAGGTGGCATGTTTTGTCGTCGAGGCCGATCTGACTCCCGTCCCGGGTGCCGAGATGTGCCTGCCTGTGATGCCCGACGACCCCGGTGTCCTGGACGCCATGGACGAGTGGAACACCAGGACGCACGGGGAATCCGGCCTGGTTCGCAGGGTGAGGGAGAATGGCGTCTCGATAGGAGAGGCCGAGGATGCCGTCATGGAGCTGCTGAGGGAGCACATGGCGAAGGGTGCGATTATCGCCGGCAACAGCGTGCATCACGACATGCGCTTCATCAGGCGCGAGATGCCGGTGGTGGCGGACTTCTGCACCTTCCGGATCATCGACGTGAGCTCGCTCAAGGAGCTCCTCAGGAGGGTCGCGCCGAACGGGCCCAGATTCTACAAGAGGAGCGACCACACTGCCCTGGCAGATGCCAAGGGGAGCCTGGATGAGTTGAGGTTCTACGTGCGGAACTACATCCGCCTCGACCCGGATCAGCCCTGAGCCAGGTCCAGCCCTATCGGCGAGCCATCTTCAGTCGTTATCAGGAGGTTGACCCCCTCCCCATTGCGCAGGTAGCCTATCAGCTCGAAGCCATGCACCTTCCTGCCAGCGACCCTGGCCAGGACCGGGAGGCTCCCCCCCTGATCGGGATTCAGGTCCCTCCTGTGCCCGTCCTCCTGGTCGTACCACTCGAGGCCGAGCGGCGCCGGGCTGAACCTGACTCCGAGGATCATCTCCACCCCCTCTGTCCAGTCCGCTGCCTCGGCATCGGCCTGGCTCGGGTGGGCGTAGGCGTTGGGGTGGCTGTGCAGGAAGCTGGAGAACCTGGACCCCCTCGCGCCACGCTCCTCGGAGAATACCTCGTCGGTCCACTCCTCCGGGACGTGGTGGACGCTGTACGAGTCCCCTATGTTGACGATGTGGGGAGTCCCCAGCAGGAAACCGCATCCCGAGAAGGTCGTCTGGGACGGTCCGAAGACCATCTCAACGTCCTCCGGGTTCGCCCTCTCCGGGTCGGGGTCGAACCCGATTAGCACCTCGTCGGGTATCGACTCCATGCTCCATCGGATCACCGTACTCATCGTCTCGATGGGGATCAGCAGGTGCGTGGAGTACCTCTCCCTCTGCTCGTAGGAGTCCCGGTTGTACGACGCGGCGGCCTCCAGCAGCCAGTCACTCATGATTTGCCGCTTGCGTGGCCGCGTTTGAGCCTACGCCACCGATATGTCCAGCACCACGTGGTCCCAGTGGGGGGCGTACGACTTCACCCTGGTGAGCGCGTGGCCGATGGTCGAGCCGGGCCTGGCGTCGGAGACGGGCGAAAGCACGCCCGCGACCCACGGGGCGTGGTCCTTGGACGGGGCGAGGCCGTGCACGTGGAGCGTCCCGCCCCCGTGCGCCAGCACCCTGAGGGCGGCCCCGAGGCCCTCCTCGGAGCTCGGCAGGAGGCCGAGGATGACCCGGTCGGCGGCTCCCTCCAGCGATTCGGCCGTGACCCTGTTGTCCCCCTCGTGGACCACGCAGCGGCCCTCGACCCCGTTCGCCTCCAAACCCCATCTCAGCGCCCTGGCGGCCTCGGGGTTCCACTCGCAGGCGTGGACCGATGCCCCGCCGTGCACCAGTGCGGGCAGCGTGTAGTACCCTATCCCAGCATAGAGGTCCACGATCACCTCGCCCTCTCCAGCGACCTCGCCCATCCTCCGCCTCTCGTTCACGTTTCCAGCGGAGAACATGCAGCGGGTCATCGCGTACCCGTAGTCGACCCCGCTCTCCCTGCGCACGACCCAGTCGTCCTCGCCCAGGAGCATCTCGACCCCGCTCTCGCGGAACTCCCCGCTCACCTCGCCCATCCGAGCGAGGCGCTCGACTCCAAGGGCTCGCGCCACGGCCTCCCACAGCGTCTCGTCCTGGTCCCAATCGGGTCCCTCGAAGGACCCCCGCGGCATGATCGCCACGTCGGAGAAGAGCTCCCAGCGGCTTGGCAGCTTTCCCGGGAGGCTCCCGTCGTACAATTCCGAAACGGCCTCCTCGAGCATCGCGTGTGGGCCGTTCCCCTGCATCGGATCACCTCTCCAGATGGGCGCGGATCCTCTCGGCCATCTCCTTGCCTATCCCCGGGACGCCGCGCAGGTCCTTGGCGCTGGCGTGCTCGATGCCCCTCCTCCCGCCGAAGTGCCGGAGCAGGGACTGGATCTTCTTCGCGCCCAGGCCCTCCACCTCCTCGAGCGGGTCGGCCAGGGCCCCCTTGCCCCGGCGCTTCTTGTGGAATGTGTTGGAGAACCTGTGCGCCTCGTCGCGGGCGTGGACCAGGGCCCTCCCCCTGCGGTCTAGCAGCATGGGCTCGATGCCCCTCATGTGGAGGGTCTCCTCCCTCTTCGCGAGTGCCGCTATCGGGAACATCCCCAGCAGCCCCATCTCATCGAGCGTCCGCTCGATCGCGGAAAGGTGGGTCCCCCCGCCGTCCAGCAGAAGCAGGTCGGGCCACACGTCCTGCCTCTTCGCCCACCGTGCCACCACCTCCGACATCATCCTGAGGTCGTCCTGTGCATCCGACCTGACCCTGTAGGTCCTGTACTCCTCCTTGGAGGGCCTTCCCCCCCTCATGACGACCGACGCCCCAACCCTCTCCTTGCCGAGGGTCTGGGACATGTCGAAGCAGACTATGTGGTCAAGGGTATCGAGGCCCAGCAGGGCGGCGCCCTCGTCGGCAGCCGACTTCTCCAGGTCGCCTGCCCGGGAGCTCCTGATGAGGTGTATCTCGGCGTTCCTGTCCGCCATCGTCCTGAGCTTCGCAAGCTCCCCTCGCACGGGGACCCTGACCTCGACGGACGACGACCTCCTCTTTGACAGCCATTCCGCCATCGAGTCGCCGAGGGGCGAGGGGACTAGCAGGCTCTTCGGGGGCCGCCTGTTCGCATAGTGCTCGGAAAGGACCAGCGATACCGAGTCCGATACGTCCCCCCGATGGATCAGCTGGTACTCGACCTGGCCGCGAATAATGCCCCCCTTCGCATGGAGGATTACCAGGCACCCGCTGTCGCCGCTCGATGAGAAGCCGACTGCATCGCAGTCCTGGTAGAACCTGCTGGATACCACGTTCTCCGACTTCGCCCCCTGGACCGAGCCGATCATGTCCCTCACCCTGGCTGCCCTCTCGTAGTCCAGCCTCTCCGATGCCTCGTCCATCTCGGACTGCAGCCTCTCGATCAGGGCCCCAGCATTCCCGTCCAGGACGCTCTCGACCGCCCTGACCCTCTCGGCGTACCCCTCGTCCCCGCCCGTCTCGACGAACCCGAAGGGGGCCTTGTCGGTCTTGTCCCGCATTCCGAAGTGGCGACGCAGGAGCTTCACCACTAGCTTGGCTGCCCCGGCATCAGGGAAGGGCCCCCATATCCGCGCGTCCTTCGGCGGGTGCCTGGTGTACATGATGCGAGGCTTCTCGTGCGCGGTCATCGCGATGAAAGGGAACGACTTCCCGTCCTTCAGCATGGAGTTGTACCTCGGTTGGTTGGACCTGATCAGCTCCCTCTCCAGGACGAGTGCCTCGGAGGGGCTCTGCGTGACGATGAAGTCTACCTTGTCGGACTCCTTGACGAGCCTCGGTACCATCTCCCTGTCCGGGTTCTTGGAGAAGTACGACCTGACCCTCGACCTGAGGTCAGTCGCCTTCCCGACGTACAGGACCCTGTCGTCCGATCGCTTGAACAGGTACACCCCCGGCTCCCTCGGGAGCTCCAAGTTGCTGTGGTCTATGCCCATGGACAAGTGAAGCGACGGCCGCCGGGTTTGATTTACACTTTGCAAGACGGAGCACCGTGCCCAACCAGCGCCAACTCGCCATTCTGGTCTACCTATCCGACTTCGGGAGGGACCTCGAGGTGTCATGGGACGTGCCCAGGGCGATCTCGCTCGCCGGCCTGGCCGAGCACCTGGGGGTCGTCCGATCGGCCCTCCACCCCCCGCTGAAGTATCTGGAGTCAGAGGGGCTGGTTTCCTCCAGGACCGCTCACGTGATCGGAGCGCCCCGGCGCAGGAAGGTGTACCACCTGACTGATAGGGGCAGGGAGAAGGCGAGGGACGGCTCGAGCCAGACTAGGAAGTCCAGGGGGAGGTCCGTGGGCCCAGCGCCATACTCGATCACACTCCATGGCAGGGACGAGGTCGTCAGCAGCATCTCCTCCGGCCTATCGAAGGGGTCGAGCTACCTGCTCGAGGGGCTACCGGGGATAGGGAAGACCAGCGTTGCCAGTGCAGTCTCCCAGTCCCTGCTCGATGACGGGTGGCTAGTCAGGTGGGCTACCTGCCAGACCGACTCCGACTCATCATCGATAGCAAGAATGTGGCTAGGTGGCCGCGCACCGTCCTCGAAGGATGCAATAGTCACTAGAGTCGACTCGAAGAAGACCCTTCTCGTACTCGACGAGGCACAGCAATCCAGCGATAGGCTGGTGGCGGGGGTACGGGAGTTGCTCGAAGCCTGTTCAGGGACATCAGCCGTGATTCTGGTCGTCACTAGGGCACCCAACCCATTTCCGGAGATCTCTGGCTTCGATTCGATTAGGCTGGAGGGCCTGGAAACCACCCTGGCCAGGGAGCTCCTCCCAGAGGAGATGCCCGACGACGAGGCCATCGAAGTGTGCGAGGCGATGGATGGCCACCCACTGGGGATCAAGCTATGGTCGCCCGATGACGAGCTACCGGGCTCGGGTGCCGTTCAGGAGTACATCGAGTCCCAGGTCCTCCGACGACTGAGCCAGTCCGGGGCATCGTCATTGGACGAGCTCTCCCTGTCCCCCCTCCCCTTGGGGGTGGACGAGATGCTCGAACCAGACGGCACCGAGGAGTTGGACGAGTCAGCCATTCTTCGTTGGGCCGGATCTCTCGTCGAACCCCATCACCTGGTTCGAAATGTCAGGAGGGCCTCCCTCGTAGATGGGGGCGCAGAGGAAATGCACTCGAAGCTCGCTGAGATGTGGTCGAAGAGGGTCGGCCCCAGGGCAAAGAGGATGGAGGCGCATCACAGGCTGGAGTCAGGCACCGAGGTCGAACCGACATGGATCGCGGAGAGCATCAGTGAGATCGTTAGCGAAGACTCGGCAGCTGCCGCAGTTGTGCTCCAGCAGGCTATCTCGGCAAACCCCGAGGAGGAGCTCTTCGAGTTGGCCGTGGACATCGCATTAGAGAGGGGGGAGCCGACGATAGCTTCGGAGTACATCGATTCGATGGGCGATGGCCCCAGAAAGGACCTGAGGTCGGCTAGGCTAGCTAGGGCCGAGGGAGAATGGGATCGTGCTGACGAGCTCGAGGCCTCTGCGATTTCTAGATTGGACCCAGGAGACAGGGTCAGGGCCGAGATCTCCTCATTGGTCCGGAAGTACGACGACAGGCTCCCGGGTTCCGATAGCGGGGCCATCGCTCAGACTCTGTTGTCCGGGGCGGATTCGGTGAACCTATCCGATCTGGACCCAGAGGATAGGGAGCTTGCCTCCCTGGTCCTGGATCTGCTGAGGCACTCGCTCGCCCTGGAATCAGGTAACCTGGGGGAAGCCTCACGAACTCGCGATTCCATAGAGAGTCGGATGGGTCCCGAGGATCCAAGGCTGCCAGCCCTGGACCTCAGGTCCCGGCTATCCGCTGGTGCGGAGGCGGAGGAGTTCCTCGACGAGGCACTAGAGGCAGCAAGGTCGCACATCGGTTCGACGACAGACCCCTTCGACAAGCTGCGTTCCATGCACATGGCACTCGAGGCTTGCTCCGAACCCCCGAAGTGGCTCATAGATGCCCATTCCGACTTCGACCCCGGATCCCTGAGGGACTCACTAGCCCCCCATCGCCGTGCCGAGGCGCACTGGTGGTACTGGAGGGGCGTGGTCAGCAGGGAAGAGAGGCTCTCCAGCTGGAAGGAGGCCATCGTCCGACTTCGTTCCACGGGTTGCGGCCAGGCATCGAGGGAGTTGACTCGCAGGCTCAGCAGGGAGCTCTAGATCTCGGCGCCGATAAGGGTCCTCGTGTCGACTATCCCTGGGACCGACCTGATGCCCTGGACTATCGCCTCAGTCAGCTCCGCCTCGTCATCAGCCTCCACCTTGACGAAGCAGTCGAAGTTGCCGAAGACGACCCAGATGCCCTTGACGCAATCTATCTCTGCGACCTTCTTCCTCACGCTGATCTCCTTTCCGGGCTCGGTAGTGATCAGAACGAATCCCACAGCCAAATCTCACACCTCCACAGCGATCAGGGTCTCAGTCTTCCTGATCCCTTCCACGTGCCTCATGTCCTCGATCAGGGTCTTGGACATCTGCTTCTCGCTCTCGAAGTCAATCCTCGCAACCAGGTCGAGTTCCCCGTATACGATCGAGACCTCCGACACCACTGGCATGTCCAGAAGCTGGAGGTACACGTCCCTCTCCCTTCCGGGCTCGCATGAAATCAGAATCCACGCCAGTGACGTCATTCGTACGTTGGGCCCAACTGGACGCTTATGACTCCTACTGTGGCATATTCAGGAAGGGGTCAAACCACGCAAGTGATTAACGCTGATTGCCAACGGCAGGGCCCATGCGCTTGGGAATCACGCTGGTGCTGATGCTCCTCATGGCACCCATGCTCTCCGCCGTATCTACCGGATCATCCCGGGTGACAACAGTCTGGAGTGGGACGGTTTCCCTAGAGGAGGGATATTTGGTGCAGTCCAACCAGGTCCTTGTGATCCAAGCAGGAACCACCATCCTCCTGGGTGATGGGGAGAGGCTGGGTGTGGATGGCAGGATTACGATGGAGGGCACGGAGTCCTCACCGGTTTCCATCGGTTCCATCTCAGGGGACCATCAGGGGGTAATTTTCAACTCCACCTCGAACAACAAGGGCTCGACTCTGGACAACCTCACGATCTCAGATGGCGAGTACGGAATCACGATTTACGGAAGCAACCCGGTAATCAGCAACCTCCGAGTAAACAATGCAGACAAGGTCGCGATCGATCTCTTCGACAGCGCATCACCAACGCTCAGGGACATCGTAATCGACGGGGGCGGACAGGACGTGCACGGGTCATCCACTACGTGGAGATACGGGATCGGGATCTCCGCGGGAGCCTCATCCGCACCGATTGTCCAGGGTGCCACGATAGGGGATCTGGTGACTCGCGGAGTTAACCTCTGGTACAACTCCGGTGGGCTCTGGAGTGACATCTCCATCACCAACGTGTCAGGGGCGACGTTGGCTGCAGCAGCCGGAATCTGGGTGGAGGACTCAATCCCACTCTTCACGGACTTAAACGTCTCCAACTCCGACAACGGGATCATCGTCAGGCACATCTCAGAAACGACAACCAGGCCCACTTTCATCAACACGAAAGTCGAGGACTGCCAGTACAGGGGGGTTCTCGTAGAGCGCCTTGACCACACGAACTACTCCAACCTGCAAACCAACGTAGTGTTCACCGGACTCGAGATACGGGGAACTGGGGGCCCCAATGCAAAGACTCCCGGGCTCGGCATCGGTGCAGCCTTCGACGTCAACACATCCGGAGCCAAAGTTACCGATGCCGTAATCGAGGACAACGCCATTGTGGGATTCAGGGCTTACACGACAGACTCCTCCACATCCCTGGCAAACATCACCATCCGCAACAACGGCCCCGAGTCGCCTTCCAACGCCCACGAAGGCGCGGGCATACTCTTCCGTAGCACCGGCTGGACCAGCAAGGGGCCAGCTGAGATCTCCGACTTAGTCGTGGAGAACTCCTCTGGGTCAGGAGTCGTGATGGCCAAGGGCGGGGCCATCGGAAGCAACTGGACAATCCGGGACAATGCCGCAGATGGCGTCTCCTTCGTGGAATTCCATCCCAAGGTGGAAAACCTGGTCAGCGAGGAAAACGCCGGGAACGGAGTTTCCGTTATCGATTCCAGCAACGTGGAACTCTCCAATGTTCACACCTCTGGAAACGGGATCGGCTCCTCTGATGCAGCCGGGCTATACTTTCAGGAGTCTAACTACGTCATGAGCGGAGGGAAGAACGTCTCATGCCACTCCTGCTCATCAGATGGAGATCAGAGGGGGATAGTTGTCAGGGACAGCATCGATTTGCAATTGATATCCACTACCGTCGAAGGATCACTATCCGGACCGGCTCTGGACATCAACAACAGTGGGAACCTGTTCCCAGGAATCGTCATCATCGACGATATCGCAATCCACTCCCCCTCCCCTAACTACTCGGTCAGGCTCGAGGGCGTAGATGCCGAGATTAGCGGCCTTGACCTCAGTGGGGATGGCGGGGGGATGTACTGGGAGGCGAAGGGATCACTCCCATCTAGAATCTCTAACAGTGTGATATGGGACAGCCCGTCAAACTGTCTGGACCTAGACTCGCACACCGAGTTGATCGCCGACGGCGTCTCGCTAATCTGCGACGCACTTCCCCGGATCGACCATAGCTCAGTCAATTTCACGGACTCCTCCCTGGCCAAGCGCTCGGGCTCACCGAGCACATTCTCATTGAACACCAGCTCTCACCTGCGTTGGATATCCTCTGGGAACATCCTCACCCCAGAGAACTCTGAGGATGATGTCATTATGGATGTCATGTGGATGGTCGATGTCCACACAATCAATCAGAACCTCCTCAACATACCATTGGCCTCGGTAAACATCTCCTTCCAGGAATTCGAGAGCGAGGTCTTGGCGACTCAGCCCTATCAGGGGATGTTCGAATACGGGCCATTCGTGGGTGAGAGATGGACCCCTCTTCAGGGATGGTCATCCACCAATACAGCCTACGTGGGATGCGATTACGACGGGGTTCACAATGACTCCGAGCCAATGCAGATGGATGACGACAAGAGGGTCTACTGCAGACTCGAACTCAGCAATCAGCCTCCATTCATCCTTTGGGAGTCGCCATTGGAAGAGATGGAGTACTCTAGCGAGAGCGAGATTACTTTCGATGCCAGGGAGAGCTGGGATCTGGACTTCGACTCCCTCACTTACAGTTGGACGAGCAGCATCGATGGGGACATAGGATCAGCATGCTATCTCCAATCAAGCAACAACTCATTCTTCATTGCGAACCTAAACGAATCGGAGCCATGCCTCTCAGATGGGAGCCACGTCATCACCCTGGAGCTATGTGACTCGGAAGGCCAGTGCGTAAACGAGACCCGTGAGTTGGAATTGGTGAATCTCCCTCCGGTACTTACTGTGGACACATCACCCTCAATCTCATCAAATGGCACTCTCCCCTTGGGGCAAACAGCGAACGTGACCATCGATCTGGATGGGACCTACGATCCTGAGGGAGGGGACCTGTGGTGCTGGGTAACCGCATCGTACGAGTCAGACCCCGACCCCGACCCCGAAAACCCGAATTGCCCGATGGAGATTGCCAGGTCTTTCACAGGGGCTCCCGAGGACACCTTCACCGTGACAGTGAATGCATGGGACGGTGTCAACAACGTAATTTCATGGACATTCAGAGTAGAGCTATACAACGAGATCCCAGAACCGGTGATGGAGATTTCTAGAAACGGCCAAACCTCAGTAGACTGGGTGGCGTTGACCGGTTACGAGACCTTCGACCCTGAGGGGGATGACATCAGGTTCGAGTTTCACAGTGACATCGATGGGCTCCTAGGGGCAGGGGCGTCCCCAGAACTACTCGAGTGGATAGGTACCCTCAGCAAGGGGACTCACACTGTCACCATGAAAGTCAGTGATACCAGGGGGGAGCACTATACCAATTGGAAAACCCACTCCGAGATTCTGGAAGTGATCAACTCAGTTCCAAATGCCATAATTTCTAACCCCCTTACTGGGACTTATACGGATTCGTCGGAGTTGATTGCCCTCGACTCTACCGGCTCTGGAGACTGGGACCTTTCTTGCTCAGAACTTCCAGACAACGGTAGTGGGCTATTGTGCAATCCAGGGTCAGTAACTAGTAGCGACCTGGTCTCTGTTCTATGGGAGTCAGACCAGATGGTGGATCCCATTGGAAGCAGTTGGGATGTGATGACAAGACTCCCTGCTGGTGAGCACACCATCACCCTAACCCTAGATGATGGGAGTGGTCCAGAATCGGACCAGATTGAGATAATCGTGTCCGAGTCTGCACCATTGTTGATTCTAGACTCTCCAGTTCCGAATGCGCAAGTCTACTCAAACCTCCCCATCCTCTTCGACTTCAGAGAGTCAGTCGACATGGATGGTGACGATTTCTCCGTCACGGTCACTTCTGACCTGGACGGAACTATACTAGATTCCAAGAGCGCTGCCTACTGGTACAATGACTACCTATCTCATGGTGTTCACAACCTGACATTCCTGCTAATCGACGAGAAAGGGATGGAGCGAACTCACTCACAGAGCATCACCGTCCTAGAGACGGGTCCGGTTGCAGTCATCTCCGGAATGGATGATGGCCAATACTTGCCCCCCGGTCAAGAAGCCGTTCTAAGCGCTGCAGACTCCTTTGACTATGATGGTGACATCGTGCTTTACGAATGGCGAGTCGACGGGCAGCTTGTCAGCGATAGCACATCCCTCAACATCTCATTCCAGCCCGGGCCAGTCAGGGTGGACTTGCTGGTCAAGGACTCCAGGGGTGAAACATCTGTCTCGTCAGTCAATCTAACAGTTGGCTCCAGTGCTCCGGAAGTATTCGACCTGATGGTATCCGTGATCAGGGTTGAGGACGGCGTTCCCACAGAGGTAACTACCACGGTCCGAGTTCAGGATGCAGATGGGACTACCGAGATCGTTCGCGGGGAACTAATTGCTGGTGGAGTATCTGTTTCCATGTACTTCTACGACGATGGAACAAACGGGGACTCGGTGGAGGGCGATGGCATATGGACGTCGAGGTTTTCCTGGGTGGTCTCCGGGGGTTCTTGGGCGAGGGTCGAAGTCTGGGCCGTAGACGCTGATCTAGTATCTCCCGGTGCGGTTCACACGGTCCCTATCGTTGATTCGGATAATGGCCTGGAGGCATGGGTCTCATCTCTGGGCATTCCCTTGCTCGTAATCACCGTGGCATCTCTTTCGATGGCGGGAATTGCATACAGGCGGATGAAGATGGCAGAGATAGCCAAGGACATGCAGGTCATCGAGTCTTGGTCATCGTTCGACCCTAGGGAGATGGACGAGGAGTTCGACTCCGAAGACTAGTTCTCAGGTCCCCAGGGGGTCCTCTCCCTGTTCAGACCGACCCTCTTAGAGAATAGGAACTTGAAGTTCTTCCACCCATCAGCCCAAGTGTGGATTTCAGCGGTCCCCACTCTGGGCCTATATGGGACGGAGATCTCCACTGCCTCATCACGACCGAAGCATTTCCTGGCGTTTATCTTCATCTCCTCGGAGAGGGGCATCCCATCGTTAGTTGGGCGCATCCTAGGGTTTTCCATAATCTCCTTGCGGAAGACCCACATCCCTGACTGGGAGTCGTGAATGCCATAGAAGAACAGCATCTTCGCAGTGAATGAGAGAGCCCAATTGCCGAATCCATGGAGGCCGGACATCGCTCCGTCCTCAGCCCTCTTCAGACGATCGCATGTGATGAACTTGAGGTTCTCTTCGATTAGCTTCCTAACTAGTCTCGGCACCTCCTCTCCGGGATATGTGCAATCAGCATCCATTGTGACGATTATTTCCCCGGGGGCAATGGCGAAACCCGTCTTGTAGGCTCTCCCATACCCCTTCCTCGCCTCGAGATACACCTCAGCCCCTTCTTCCTCAGCGAGCTCGCGAGTACGGTCCTCGGAATTTCCGTCGATTACCAGGAAGTCAAGCTCCCTGCACCAGCCGTCGTTCGGGACCGATCGAATGGTATCCACAATTGCCTCCTCCTCGTTTCTCGTAGGAATTACCACGGTCACGTGGACTGGCAGTGGACCTTCCATGGAATTCCCCATCATGGGGCTATTTTTGAACCATTGTAGAGGCATTTCCACTCCCGTTCTCTTCAATAACGCCTCCCTAGACCGGTTTACCGGTGGAGCCATGCACATAGCGATGATATCGGGGGAGTACCCACCTAGATGGGGGGGGATGGGGTCCACTGTATACCACCTGTCATCCAAACTGGCGGCCATGGGGCACAGGATTTCGGTCATTACTAGAAAATCAAGAGGAAACTCTCCCATTCTTGAAGGAGTCAGCATCATTGAGGTTCCATGGATCAAGATACCCCTTGAATTCACGCGCTCCTACGGCAAGTCGGCCCTGAAGGATTTGGTCCGCCTTCATGCAGATGAACCAGTTGACGTCGTTCACCTCCATTGCCCCATGGTATCTTGGTCTTCCAAACAATTCGAAAGATGTCGGAGAGAAGTAGCGCCCGTGGTATCATCAATGCACGGAACTTGGCTAGGGGAGAGAGACGGACTGACCCTAGCAGCGAGTTTCGGGGAACCAGCGGTGTGGTCTAACCCCAACGACATAGCAATTCGCTTCATGGCAGGCAGGTATGCCCGTTTTGAGAAGTCCGCAATCCGACATTCAGCAGTGGTGGTTCCAAACTCCAGAGCAACAAAGTTGGACCTTGAATCTAGGTACGACGCACCCTCGGATTGGGATTGCGAGGTCATCCATTGGGGGGTGGATACGAGCATGTTCGTCCCCATGCATCTGGATAGCGAGGAAGACTCCCACAAGAAGAACGAGATCAGGAGGAAGTACGGTCTTGGATCCGATACTCTCCTCCTACTTGCTGTAGGTAGACTTGCTGCTCGGAAGGGGCATGGGTTGCTTCTGAGAGCATTTGCCAGGGCTGCCGAATCCACCGATTCACACATGGTTATTATTGGGCGTGGTTTTCTTTGGAGGAAGCTAAACCGACTGGCTGCCAAGTTGGGGATTAGCCACAGGGTCACCATCGAGTCCGGGATGGATTTCGAGCAAATCTCCGAGATGTACAGGGCATCTGATCTGGTGATTTACCCTTCATACTACGAGGGACAGGGCCTAATCCCACTGGAGGCCATGAGCTCTGGCACACCAGTCGTGACGGTTGACCACGGCCCTCTGCCCGAGATGGTGGACGACAGTGTCGGGGCACTGTTCGAAATCGGCTCAGTAGACTCTCTCGCCAAAGCCATTACTTCTGAGGCATCTTCTAAGCAATCCTTGCTCAAGAAAGGCGCAGAGGGGAGGAGAAGAGTCCTCGATCAGTTCACCCTCGATGGCAACGCGGAGGACTTCCTAGCGGTTTATCGACGAGCCATATCCTGATACGTCCGGGGAAACTCTTGATTGCTAATCCTCCTTCCGCTGCTCGATGGAGAGTCGAATTGCTTCACCGCGGAGATCGAATAGCGCTACGATAGCTAATTTTTCCATCATCACCCTAGTGGGCTATCTCGTACTGGTTAATCTGAAACCAATCCTGATGCCCCTCGCAATTGCAATCCTCATCTATTTCCTAATCAGGGCACCTGAACAGTACCTAATCGAGAGGTTCGATGTGGTATCAAGAATGCCAATGCTGGCTTATGGGGTAATCCTTGCCTTCGGTGCAGTGGCCTCGTATGCCGTTTCTATACTGCTGTACAGAAATATCGACCAATTCAAAGATGAGATGAACAAGGAGGGGGGTTTGATTGACAAGTTCGACGAAAAGTGGATAAATCTGGGTGAGACAAACCTCTATGGTTTCGAAGATGTGATTACCAGCCAGGAAACCATCGAGAATGTCCTGGACCCTCAGAACATCCAGGATTTCGCCACAAACATACTCGCCGATCTCGCTTCATTCATGACCACAATGATCACAGTAGCAATCTTTGTCATATTCCTGATCCTTGAGGAGAAGAGCCTCCCTGGAAGATTCAAGGCTGCCTTCCCAAGCTCATATGGAAGGGTCAGGAACATCGTCTCGAACTCATCAGAGGCAATATCGACTTATGTCATTTCGAAGGCCACTTGTAGCGCCGGCCAAGCGATCGTTCTGACCTTCCTTCTCTGGACCATGGAAATTCCAGGTTGGTTTTTGTTCGGAGTCCTATGCTTCCTGCTAGACTTCATCCCCATACTCGGGGCACTTCTAGCCACCATACCACCGATGATGATCGCCCTGATAGTATTGGACCCAATCCAAGCCCTGCTTCTCGGAGTAGCCATGATCGGCAACCAGCAACTCTTCGGCTCCTTCATAGAGCCAAACCTCTCTGGGCAGAGACTTGGTATTTCGCCGCTGGTCCTCCTCCTAACAGTCATGGTTAGCGCCTCAGTGTGGGGTATTTCCGGGGCAATAATTGGAGTTCCAATAATGATAATTGCACGAATAGCACTCGAGGAGGACGAGAGAACCCGTCCGATTGCCCTGATGCTAGCTATGAAAGTCCACGAGGAAGAGTAGTCACCGCAGCGAGATGATCGCTAGAACCCCATCGCCTCTAACTGAGACCATGCCGCCCATCCCTTCGTTGTGAAGTCCCCTTGTGGATAGGGAAAGTAAGCCTCCTGACATCTCCCACTTGGCCCCTGATATCCACACCTTGCTAGGCTCAAGGGCGAAAACCGAGAAAACCTCCCCCAGTCCGATTTCCATCAATACTTCCCCCTCTTCGGGATGTAACCTCGTGGTGACATGGTTCTCGTGATGGACGCGGATGATGGCCCCCGAGGGGGCATCATGCAACGCAGCCCAGTTTCCGAGGACATGGGCGGGCTCTCCACCATCGGCACCGACAATGTCGATCTCATCGAATCCTCGGTCGATCAGAAGGACGAGCGATTTTGCCAGATCGCTGGTCATTTGCTCGGCCATCTCCACAGTCCTCCCCTCCCAGGAAAGAACGTCCACAGAGTCCAGGTCGCCGAGAACCTCTTCAACTCCAATGCCGTATTCAGTGGCGCGATCACCACCACCATCCACTCCGAATACTGGTACATCGCCGGAGATTACCGAGTCAATTACCGCTGAGGGGGGCATCGAGCCGTTGCACCAGAGTACTGCACGCATAGGTCACCTACCGAACAGAGATCTTCCCTTCGGAAACAATCACGGAATCCTCTAGAGTTATCTCAGGGCCAATGAGCGAACCCCTGAGGTGAATCCCGACTCTGGCACCGCCACCGATGTGGGAATTGTCACCGAATCCGAAATACGATGACCCCCTGACAACAAGATCCTCGACTTTGTTCCCTACCAGTTCCGTGGCTTTCGGATTCATGCCGAATCCGAACTCAGCAACGGTCCACACCAGATCTCTCCTGGTGACCCTCACTCCAGATTTCGCAACTTCGAAAACCTCGCTGATTTCCTCGGCCAGCTCCCCGCCGGAGATGCCGGTAACCAGGCCTTCTTCGATTTGGAACTCGAGTGGGCCTTCCAGCAGCCTTCCATCCCACGAACCATCGATTACAATGGTGCCATTCATGCTCTTCTCTTTGGGGAGGACGAACACCTTTCCTGCTGGTAGGTTGGCTATCTGCCCAGGCCTGTTGCAAATCCCGTTGTCTTCCAGAATCCACCTGTCACCGGTGATGAACTCCACATCTGTCCCTGCTTCTGACTCGACTCTGATCCTCCTCTTCCTCCTGAAGACTGATCCCATCCCGCTGATCTCCCTTTGCAGGGCGTTGTAGTCAGCAGTCATGCCACCAGACTCGAATGCGACCCTACCAATTCCGGGCATGGAGACTATCCTAGCCCCCTCTCTGGTCGCCTGCTGCCTTGCCCTGGTGTGGGTGAGCGAATCCTTGGTTGCAATGATGATCACCCTATTCTTCCTCATTATGTCCGATACTGGGAGAGGGGGCTCCTTCCCAGTTTTCTGGGTCGGTGGCATCATTACCAGGAGTATCCGGTCCGTTACCCTCGCAGCCTCCTCGTACAGCGCCTGACCCACCTCCGCAGTATCCGGATCGGTGATTACTAGGACATCTTCCTCCCTCCTGACTTGGAGGCACGTGCGAATCACAGAACGTGCTGTCGACAGCATCGCCTCCGAGTTATCGGAGTTTCCGATGCCATCCTTGGTGACCATTGCGGATATCCCTAGATGGGGTCCAGTATTGATACTTCACTCGTCCAGTGAAAGCTCTCTACTCCGATTGGAAATCTCGGCAGAGATGTCCGAAACGAACTCTTCCAGTTTCACACCGTTCTTTTGACTCCCACTCCGCCCCCTAATCGAGACGGTACCGCTACTCATCTCCTCGTCCCCTAGGATTAACATGTAGGCAGGCCGATTCTTCCTGTGCATCCTAATCTTCTTCCCAATCGTATTGTCCGAGTCATCCACGCTCACCCTTACTCCAGCGAGCTCTAGGGAATCCCTCACTCGGTCTGCGTATTTCCTGTGCTTCTCGGAGATGGTGATTACCTGTGCCTGCAATGGTGAGAGCCAGGTTGGAAGATTGCCCGCCCACTGTTCGAGGAGGAAAGCCACGAATCTCTCGTGCGTCGAAAGGGGTGCCCGATGGATCACGAAGACCTCGCCATTCTCGTTACCCGTCTCATCCATGTACGATAGGCCGAACCTATCCTTGGCTGCGAAGTCCAGCTGAATAGTGGCCAGAGACTCCTCCCTTCCAAGGGCCGTTCTGAATTGAATGTCTATTTTCGGCCCGTAGAATGCTGCCTCCCCGACTGCTTCGGTGTAATCAACATCCAAGTCATCCATTATGCGTCTGAGATGGTCCTGGGTGGCCTCCCAGTTCTCGGGTTGATCGATGTACTTGTCCTTGTTCTCTGGATCCCACAGGGATAAGCGGAAGTCATAGTCCTCGAAACCGAATGTTTCGTAGTATTCCTGTGCCATACGAACATTGCTCCCAACCTCCCCTGCAACCTGATCCAATGTACAGTAGATATGAGCGTCATTCATCGACAGCATCCTGACTCTGAGAAGCCCTGCTAGGGTGCCGGATAGCTCGTTCCTGTACACGGTTCCGTACTCAGCAATCCTAATCGGCAACTCCCTGTATGAACGCTTGCTGTTGGAGAAAACCAGATGATGCATCGGGCAGTTCATCGACTTGAGGTAGTACTCCCCGTCGTCCATCTTCATGGGGGGGTACATCCCATCGGAGTAGTGAGGCAGGTGCCCGCTCATTTCGAACAACTCTTTCTTCCCCAAGACAGGGGTGGTCACTCTGACGTAGCCATAGGACTTCTCCGTCTCTACAGCGAACTTCTCTATCTCGGATTTCAGGATCTCGCCATTGGGTAGCCATACAGGCAGGCCCTTGCCGATTAGCTCGTCAATCATGTAGAGGCTCATTTCCCTCCCGATCTTCTTGTGATCCCTTCTGGTGGCCTCTTCGATCTGTCTTTCCCTCTGCTTGAGTCCTTCCTTGGAGGAATAGCACATTCCGTAAATCCTGACTAGTGATTCGCGATTCCTGTCTGCTCTCCAGTAGGCCTGGCTAGTGCTAGTTAGCTTGAACCACCTCAACTGTGAAGTGAGGGAAACGTGAGGTCCCCTGCACAGATCGACGAACTCTCCCTGTCGATATGCGGAAGAGCCCACATCATGGCCAATCTTGTCATCCATTATCTCCAACTTGAAGGAATTCGCACCGAACAACTCCCTTAGTGAGTCGTTGTCGTACTCCTCTCGCTCTATTGCTATGTTCGATTTGACCAGATCCCTCATCCTCTTCTCTATCTCACGGAGTCCATCTTCACCAATAGGGTCCATGTGGAAGTCATAGTAGAATCCGTGTTCTATCGGAGGGCCAATTGTCGGCTTTGCATCCGGGTAAAGCTGAGTCACAGCTTGAGCGAGTAGGTGGGCGCAGCTGTGCCTCAGGATGTAGAGCCCCTTCTCGGAGTCACCCAGTATTGGATCGACCTTGCAGTTTTCCTCCAGAGCGTAAGACATATCCCGCTCTTCCCCGTCAACCAATGCGGCTACGGCTCCGGACTTCCTTCCATGTACATTTTTGATTACCTCCCCTGCGCTAATTCCACTTGCATACTCATGGGGCCCGTCCTCGCCAACTTCGACGGAAATCATGCTCACTGGTGTCCCTCTTCGGCTTCGCCGACGTCCAGCCGATATGAAGGCCTTGGCCGTAAATTGAGACAAAAACCCTCATTCAATGGTGATTTGTGTGCCCGACGTCCCGTCTACCATTCCAGTTATTTCAGATAGCGAACCGATTACGGCACGCTCACCGGTTCTACGGACGAAGTCACATGCCGCCTCTACCTTTGGCCCCATTGAGCCCGCATCAAACTCTCGCCCGGACATCTCCTCCGGAGTCGTCCTCCGGATCATTTTCGCTTCGTCGCTCCCCCAGACATCGTACACGCCATCTGCATCCGTCGCAAGGATCAGTAGCCTGGCCCCTAGCTGTCTAGCGAGTAGTGCACTTGCCCGGTCTTTGTCTATGACGACCTCGATTCCTTCCAGCGTCCCCTCTGAGTTGTATGCAGTCGGAATCCCACCACCTCCAGCACAAATCACCACAACCCCCTTCTCGAGAAGCCAGTGGATGGGTCGCAACTCGAAAATTCTGTGAGGTTCGGGCGAGGGCACCACCCTCCTCCAGCCATCACCGTCTCTGGCTATCGACCAACCTCTCTCTTTCGCTACTTTCTTCGCCTTCTCCTCACCGTATAGCAGTCCAATTGGTTTGGTGGGGTTCTGGAATGCAGGATCATCGGGATCAACTTCAACCATAGTCAGGATCGTCGCGAAAGCAGCCTCTGTTGGCATCATATTGCCCAGTTCCTGTTCGATGTAATAGCCGAGCATCCCCTCTGTCTGGGCCCCAAGGACATCCAATGGGTATTCCTCTACTCCCTTGTACGAAGCAGACTGCATTGCGAGAAGTCCCACTTGGGGGCCATTTCCATGTGTGATTACAAGTTGGTGCTTCTCTGCAAGAGGTACTAGAGACCTGCAGGCCGATCTTACGTTTCTCCTCTGATTCTCCGAAGTCGGCTCCTCTCCCCTCTTGAGAAGCGCGTTTCCCCCAAGTGCGACCACGACCCTCATTGAACAGTGTCCCGAGCGTGAACCGATAAGAACACGCTCCCTCTGGGCGAGTCATGGTGCGCATTGGCCTACTAGCAAATCCCGATGCCGGACTAGGGGGTAGACTAGGCCTCAAAGGCTCCGATGGCCAGGCTGAGTTGGCTCGTTCGAAGGGGGCTGAGGATAGGTCAGGGCCCCGTCTAGAATCAATGCTAAGGCATTTCTCTAATATTCACAGGGGAGAATCAAGTCAGCTAGAGTGGATAACCAGCAGAGGTAGGATGGGAACCGACTGGATTCCCGCGGAACTTCAGACTGGAACTATTTCTGAGGTCCATGAGTCGTCTGGCGAAACTTCGGCTACCGACACTGAAGATGCTGTTGAGAGGCTTCTTGAGAATGGAATAGATTTGCTAGTCTACTCCGGAGGAGATGGGACAACTAGGGACATCGTCGCTTCTCTAGACGATTTACAATCCTCTGAACTACCGATTATTGGCGTCCCCTCTGGGGTGAAGATGCACTCGGGTTGCTTCGCCAGCTCACCCAAGGCAGCCGCCGAGGTTCTTTCAGCATGGCTTCATGGAGATCTCCTAGTATCTTCCACAGAAGTACTGGATCTAGACGAGGAACTCTACAGAAAGGGAAAATGGGTAGTTCGCCTCTATGCTGAGGCCTTCTCCCCAAATTCTCCGAGATGGATGCAAGGATCTAAACAGCTTATTGAGACAGAATCAGAGGAAGAAATCATCATTGGCATTTCAGACCATATCGAGGATTCCCTAGTAAGTGACGACCGTCTAATCATCTGGGGTTCTGGTGGGACTCTCCGAGCGATAGCGGACAACATTGGCTTTGAATTGACGACTCTTGGAATTGATGCTACCATTGGTGGAGAGCAAGTCGGCACAGACCTGGATGAATCGGGAATACTCGCGCTTCTAGACTCTCATGCGGGATCCACCACGCTCCTCCTCTCGCCAATGGGGGGTCAGGGTTTCCTAATCGGGAGGGGAAATCTGCAACTTTCTCCAGACGTGCTTGAATCGATAGGTATCGACAACATCCTCGGAGTGGTGACACCTGCAAAACTCCTAACAGTCAGAGCACTAAGGATTGAGACTGGGGACGATGATCTCGACCAAGAATTCGCATTCAAGAGGTACATGAAGGTACTACAGGGATTTCGGACGACAAGGATCCTGCCAGTTTCTGTCGATTAGATTTCCATCCCTGAAGCTGCCATCAGTAGGCCAAGGAACGGAGGACTTGGCCGATCAGGCCTCGATTTGAACTCCGGATGGTACTGGGTGCCGACGAAATATGGATGTCCTTCTAGCTCCATAATCTCGCAACGCTCCCCAGTCTCGTCCTTGCCCACGTACACTAATCCTGAGCTCTCAATATCCTCGATTAGTTCGGGATTAACTTCGTATCTGTGCCTGTGCCTCTCATCCACGTGCCCTACCCCTCCGTACAGGCGCTTGATTTTGCAGTCATCCACTAGGAATGGAGTTGGCTTTGTCCCAAGCCTCATTGTCCCACCCATGTGGGTCTTGGATATCTCTGGCATGAAGACAATGGCAGCGTGAGGGGCCTCTTCCTCGAATTCGGCGGAATTCGCCCCCTCCATGCCCAAAACGTTCCTGCAGAACTCGATAGTCGCTACTTGCAAGCCTAGACAAACACCCAAGTAGGGGATATTATTCTCTCTGGCGTACTCTGCAGCCTTTATCTTGCCCTCTATCCCCCTGATGCCGAATCCCCCAGGTACGAGAATTCCATCTGCTGCCCTAAGGGTTTCCCAAGCCTTGTCATGCGATTCCTGGTCTGTCTTCCTCGCATTCTCGTCCAGCACAGATGATTCAATCCAATCGATAACCAGCTTTCTGTCCACCTTGAAAGATGCATGTTGGAGGGCCTTGATTACACTGAGATAAGAGTCCGAGAGGTCGGTATACTTTCCAGCAACTGCAATGTGCACCTCCTCTGCATCCTCTAGGGAGTCGACGTGATCGGCCAGCTTTTTCCAATCTTCCAGAATTTTCCTTCTAGCTGGGATTTCGAAACCAAACCTCTCCGAGAGCATCCTAGTTACCCCTTGTCTCTCAAGCATTATCGGGACTTGGTAGATGTTCGAAATATCGTGTGCTGAGACAACCGCCTCCGGAGGTACGTGACAGAATGCGGAAATCTTCTGACGGGTATCGTCAATCAAGGGACTCTTTGATCTGCAGACTAGCATATGCGGATTAATGCCAAGACCCCTGAGATCTTTCACGGTATGTTGGGTCGGCTTCGTCTTCTGCTCCCCGACTGGGCCCATTACTGGAATCAGGCTGACATGAACAAAGCAAACGTTCTCTTGCCCGACTCTGAATTGGAACTGTCGCAGTGCTTCGATGAAAGGCGCACTTTCGATGTCCCCAACAGTCCCGCCCAACTCAATCACACAGGCATCCGGTTCCTTCCCGTTACCATCACTCGGAGTATGGGCCACCCTCTCTATCCAGTCCTGAATCTCATTTGTGATGTGGGGGATTACCTGCACAGTCTTGCCGAGGTAGTCTCCCCTCCTCTCCTTCTGAATTACGTTATCATACACCTTTCCTGTGGTGATGTTGTTCTCTCTCGTCAGACACACGTCAAGGAATCTTTCGTAGTTTCCCAGGTCTAGATCAACCTCTCCACCATCGTCAAGCACGAAGACCTCTCCGTGTTCGAACGGCGACATCGTTCCCGCGTCTGTATTCAGATATGGGTCAATCTTGACTGCAGTTACTCTCAGTCCAGCGCTTTTTAGAAGAACACCAATGCTACTCGCAGTAACCCCTTTGCCTAATCCGGAGATCACTCCACCCGTCACAACGACATACTTCATCTCATCAACGGGGTTAGAATCAGTTGTCCATCCCCTATCAACATTGGCCAATAAAATCCTGTTTGCCGATTCTTTAATTTCAAGTAGCGTCAGAATTACGGTTACACATGTCGGGCACCACGGGGGACAAGGTGCTCGTCACAGGGGCACTGGGCCAGATTGGTACGGATTTGGTTCAGGCACTTCGCGAAAGGCACGGAAACGAGTCGGTAATCGCCACCGACATTAGAGAATCAGATGGGCACTCTTCCGTCGAAGGGGGCCCATTCATTATTCTGGACGTTCTTGACACTGACGGGATTTCCAGAATATGCCAAAATGAGGGGGTTGGCACAATATACCATCTTGCAGCACTTCTATCTGCAGTAGGGGAACGTGATCCGGATTTATGTCGCAGGATAAATGTAGGTGGGACAATTTCAGTACTAGAGGCAGCCAAGGTTTGCAACCTCAAGGTGTACTCACCATCATCAATAGCGGTTTTTGGCCCAGACTCACCAAAGCATGCCACCCAGGGTGCAGTACTCAATCCCACAACGGTTTATGGTGAGACGAAGGTTACAGGGGAAGCCTTGGCCCGTGAATATCTAGGACGCTTCGGAGTCGACGCTCGAGGCATTCGTTATCCAGGCTTAATATCATACAAGGCTCCTCCAGGAGGGGGTACAACAGACTATGCGGTGGAAATATTCCATGCCGCACTAAAGGAAGGTCACTACGAGTGCTTCGTACGTCCGGAAACCCGCCTACCAATGCTCTACATGGATGATGCAATCGATGCCACGCTCACTCTGATGGATTCTCGTGGCGACTCTCTCGGAGAGTCCAGAGCTGGATACAATATCCCATGTCTTTCTTTCTCAGCAGAGGAGCTGGCGAACGCAATATCAGAAAGAGTCGAGGGATTCACTTGTGATTTCGTCCCCGATGTTAGGCAGGAATATGCTGACTCATGGCCAGATTCTATCGATGGTTCTGTTGCTGAGAGTGAGTGGTTTTGGTCCCCAGATTTCGATCTTAGTTCATTGGTCGACGAAATGCTGAGGGGAATCTCGAGTTCCTAGTCCTCATCTTCCCCTTCCCAATCAGGAGTGCTAGGATCAGTTCGAGCCCAGAGCACATCGTCAATTCTGAGCACACCGATTGCAGCTTCTGTCGCCCCGGAAAGTGCGTGCTTCACTACGAATTCAGTGTCCAAGATACCCATCTCTGCCATATCACAGTTCTCTCCCCTCTGAAGATCGAAACCTATCCATGCACCCGATTTCTTCTGATCGGCCGATAGAGAGAGGATCACTTCCACTGGGTCCCTTCCTGCGTTTTCAGCAAGAATCCTTGGAATCGACTCAAGCGCTGAAGCATATGCCTCAATGGCAAGCTGCTCTCTGCCCGACTGAGTCTGAGAGAAAGGCCTCAGATGCCTAGCTAGGTGAGACTGTATGGCCCCTCCCCCAGGTAGGATCCCGGGTCTGCTGTTAAGACGATGAGCAACTCCAATTGCATCGTCGAAAATTCTGATTGCTTCCTCCCTTACCGCAGGTGATGATCCTCTGACTACCAGAGTCATCCCAACTCCATCACCTTCGATAATGGTGTGCTTGACATCTGCGATGCTTTCCTCTGACCTCTTTGAATAAGTTCCTAGGTCCCCCATCCCCAAAGCACTTGCGTTTCTGGCAGGCTTAGCTCCAGAAATTCTAGACAATAGATCCATGTCATCCCTCTCAAACCTCCGGTATGCCACAATCCCCGCCTCAGTCAGTTGCGTTATCGCTTCGTCAGCTATTCCGTCCCTAACTATGAGCAAATCTATCCCAAGGGATGCGAGGTGCTCAACTTGCTTTTGCATATTCTCTCGAGACCTTTCGTGGAACTCCTGGAGAACTCCGAGGCTGCTCACCTCGATCGATGCGTTTGCCTCTAGCTTGGGCTGTTCCAACCCCCAGTCAATGATAGCGACCACACCTCCTTCAGAATTCGCTGGACTGGTTGCATCGACTCTTGATTTTAGTAGCATCAAACCATTGACCAACGAGGAGTCCATGACACTACCTTCTCTAATCTGTAGGCGCTTCACCACCATTCTTTCCAAGTCATCCCCGCCCTCCGTACCCACTAGTCCGTTTGCAGCCTCAACTGCCAGATTTGCAATCAGTCCACATATCGAAGAATCTCCCTTGCCCTGCAAGGACGTTTTCACGACTTGCGACCTCTGAACCTCATCAGATTCTCTCGAGACTCTCTCAATCTCGCTGATTGATTCCTCCAATGCAATTGAGTAGCCATTTACGATAATGGAGGGATGAACCCCCATTCTCACTAGCTCCAGAGCGTTCTGCAACATCTCCGCAACAAGAAGGACCGTCGTAGTAGTCCCGTCTCGAGCAGATCTATCTTGAGACGAAGAGGCATCGATTAGTAGCCTCGCTGTGGGATGTTCTACGTTTGCCTTCTCCAGAACTGTGACTCCATCGTTTGTAACCAAAGCAGTACCGTCCCCGTCCACAAGCATCTTGTCAAGGCCCTTCGGGCCCAGTGTGGAACGAATCGCCCCAGCAAGAGATGAAGCAGCCTTGACGTTGTTGACTAAAGCAGTCCTTCCGTGAATTCTGTCTGTATCTTCCAGAGCTACATCGTGATCAGATTCGACCATTCTGTAATTACCCACTCAGGCCTCTTTTTTCAATACGCTCATACGTAATTTGACACAATCTCGTCGAGGGGCATCCGTTTCATTCAAATACCACCCATCCATCGCACTATACAACTAAAGGTTGACTAGTGATATCATGACTGGAGAAAATTGGGACGATTTCGACGAGGAAGCCATGGATGAGATGGTCAGGATGTTCGAACAAATGGGCATGCCCATCGACGTTAAAACCCTGAAATCAATGATCAAACAAGTCAGAAGTCAATTCGAGGAAATGGGAATAGATCCAGAGAAGGTATCCATGAGTGAAGTCAAACTAGGACTAAACTCCGATCCAGAGGAACTCATGAAGAACTTCGAATCTATGCTAAGTGGACCTCAGGGTTTAGGTGAGTTTCTGAAGAAGATGGGTGTAGATATTCATATCAAGCCCTCGGTATCTGAGGTTAGAGTCGATGTAGACGAAGGCCAGCACACATCGAAAGACGACTCGATTCCCGAGGAAGACGTGTACGTCCAGGATAATCAGATGTTCGTGACCATCGACGTTTCCAAGTACGATGACCTCGGTCCTGACAACCTTGAGTTGAGCCTTACTGGGGAGGGGGAGGTTCTACAGATGCTTAGGACTAATCAGATTAGGCCGTTCAGAACATTCGTACTCCCAAATGCATCATCAGGTGATCTCCAATGGGAGATAAATAACGGTATTCTTGACATCACATTCGAACTGAAGTAGTTTGGAAAACAGAATAGGAGAAATGGAAATGGGATCTGCAGTAATCGGAATTGACTTAGGAACGACAAACAGTTGCGTAGCGACAATAGAAGGAGGGAAGGCAGTAGTAATCCCCAACTCGGAGGGTTCCAGGACTACACCCAGCGTAGTGGCATTCACCAAGGAAGGGGAGCGCCTAGTGGGCGTCACCGCCAAGAGACAGGCAGTAACCAACTCTGAGAGGACAATCATCTCTGTAAAGAGAGAAATGGGCACAGATTGGACTAAGGATATAGATGATGACACCTATTCTCCCCAGGAGATTTCTGCATTCATTCTCCAGAAGCTGAAGGCCGATGCCGAAGAGTACCTAGGCACAGAGGTGAAGCAAGCAGTAGTGACTTGTCCTGCCTACTTCTCTGACTCTCAGAGGAAGGCTACGAAGGACGCTGGCAGGATAGCAGGACTAGAGGTTCTAAGAATTATCAACGAACCAACCGCAGCTGCACTAGCCTATGGTGTGGACAAGGAGGAGGATCAGACCGTCCTTGTATACGATCTCGGTGGAGGGACCTTCGATGTGTCCATCCTGGAGATTTACCAAGTCGATGGCCAACCACAGATCGAAGTCAAAGCAACCAGTGGAGACAACAGGCTCGGTGGAGACGACTTCGACGAGGCTGTAATGGGCTGGATAGTCTCTGAGTTCAAGAAGACGACTGGGATCGATCTCGAGAAGGATCTGCAGGCCATCAGCCGGATCCGTGAAGCTGCAGAGAAGGCTAAGATCGAGCTTTCCGGAACACCATCAACCCAGATAAATCTACCATTCATTACCATGAGAGACGGTCAGCCAGAGCATCTTGACATGTCACTTTCCCGCTCGAAGTTTGAGAAGCTAACCTCCTCCTTGGTCGAGAGGACGATGTCACCGACTCGCCAGGCCATGAAGGATGCAAGCATAAAGAAGGGTGACGTGGACAAGGTCTTGCTTGTCGGAGGCTCAACCAGAGGCCCAGCAGTACAGCAAGCCATCGAGAAGGAGGTCGGAAAGGCTCCGTTCAAGGGAATCAACCCCGATGAGGCCGTTGCCATGGGCGCCGCACTTCAGGCAGGGATAATTGTCGGTGACGAGGGTGTTACCGATGTTCTCCTACTCGATGTGACACCTCTCACATTGGGGATTGAGACACTTGGTGGAGTTACCACCACTATGATCGAGAGAAACACAACCATCCCCTCAAGGAGGTCAGAGACATTCTCCACCGCTGCAGACAATCAGCCAGCAGTCGAGATCCACGTATTGCAGGGGGAGAGGGAGTTCGCCAAGGACAACATCACTCTCGGGAGATTCCACTTGATGGGGATCCCAGCAGCTCCACGCGGTATTCCTCAGATTGAGGTGACATTCGATATCGATGCGAACGGGATCGTCGATGTCTCAGCCAAGGATCTTGGAACAGGGACGGAGCAATCGATCAAGATAGAGAGCCAGACCTCTCTGTCAGAGGATGAAATCAAGCAGAAGATTGAGGATGCGGAGAAGTTCGCTGACGAGGACAAGAGGAGAAAGGCAAAGGTAGAGATGAGGAATTCAGCAGACAGTATAGTCTACCAGACAAGGAAGATGATCGATGAAAATGAGGAGAAGCTCTCAGAGGATGATACCAAGCCTGTTATTGAGAAGCTAGATGAACTCGAGTCTCTGATAGTCAAGGACGAGACTCCAATCCCATTGGATGACATCGATGAGGCTGCAATCCAGGCAAAGATGGCCGAACTGGAGCAGTCGATGCATGCAATCTCTACCAAGCTCTACGAAGCAGCCGCCGCCGAGATGGCCGAGGATAAGGAAGAGGATGGAGACGATGGGGTCGTCGACGCCGACTTCGAGGTCGTCGACTCGGATGAAGAGGACCAAGACTGATCACTCTTCGGTGATAAGCCTGTGCAGAGTCCTCACATGAACTCCAGAAGTACCGTACTGGAAGAGTGGATTCGCCCCCTCAGATCGAGCCTTGGAACCGGGACCCCAAGCCGTCCCTGCAATGTCCAGATGCACCCACGGAATCTTCCCAGCTTCTTCGTCGAATCCCCTGTGGGGGACGAAGAACTCGAGGAATGAAGCAGCTGTGTTCGAAGATCCAGCACGACCCCCTATCGAACCGTTTCTGATATCGGCAAAGGCAGAATCAGTCATGTATTTGCGGAACTGCGCATTCAGAGGCATTCTCCAGACAGGCTCCCCACTTCTCATAGAAGCGGCTTTGAGTCGCTTGGCGATCCCCTCTTCGTTTGCCCACATGCCAGAGATTTGATTTCCTAGGGCAGTCACCACTGCACCCGTCAGAGTTGCTAGGTCTACGATGTACTCCGGATCCATCTCACCGGCCTTCCATAGTCCATCGGAAAGCACATTTCTCCCTTCGGCATCTGTGCTGAAGACCTCGATTGTCTTCCCGGAGTATGTTTTGAAAACGTCGCCCGGTCGATAGGCTCCAGAACCTGGCATGTTCTCAGCGAGACAGGCAATACCGTTCACTCTCCGCTCATAACGAGTCGATTGGAGAGCGTCCATCAGTCCGAAGACCGTCGCAGCACCGCACATGTCGTACTTCATATCCCACATCCCTCCGGTTGGCTTGATCGAGATTCCTCCTGTATCGAAAGTAATCCCCTTTCCAACGATGCAGGGCCTCTGAATCCCTTCATCGGAATCTGGATTCAACGTGAAGAGAACCATACATGGCTTTCTCTCACTGCCCTTGCCTACGTTGATGAGGCCACCCATCCCCAGTTCCTGTAGCTTGTCCCAGTCGTATACTTCGACCTCTACATCGTCCTTCCCCTTGGACCATTCCACAGCCCTTCTGGCATACTCCATGGGGTAGAGGACGTTGGCTGGCTCGTTGCCCAGATCTCGTGCCAGGTGAACCCCTCCAACGATCGAGTGAGTAATGCTAAGGCCTTCCGAGAGTCTCTCTTGATGCCTACTGCTAGCTTGAAACTGGACTCTCCAAGGGTCCCCGATGTGGTCATCTGGGATCTCCTGGTGCGAGAGGAACTCGTAATCACGGAGCATCATCCCCTCTGCGAAGTCTATCATTCGCTTGGAAGGCCAGCCGGAAGTGAATCTGACCGTGACATCAAGCCCCTTCTTCTTGGACATGGATGCAATTAACCTCGCACCCGTGTTCCTGGACCTCTTGTGGCCTAGTGATTCCTTGGCCCCCATCCCAACCAGGATAATGTTGCAACCAGGCGTCCACAGCGTCATCCTCTTTCCCTTCTTGCCATCGAAGCCATCGGAGGCCAGTGCGTCCCTGACGAGGCCCCTCTGACTCCTGCTAAGGCCACTGAGGGAGTTGTTTGGCGGCTTGTCGCTTCCTTCGAAGAGGGGCAGAACTAGCTGCGCCCCCAATTCCGTAAATTCACCATTGCTTATTTCCATAAATAGACCCAACTGTCCGATTAGTGGTCAGTTTACAAACAATTCCACTGAAAAATCACCATTTCAGAGAAGAATAAGAATTTTCTAGATTAGTTCTCTTCTCTATTCTTAAATGCAGCCAGAAAAACACAGACTATGCTGAGAAATACGGATGGAGAGGACAGTGTCCCCTCGATCCGATTATCGAATTCGACCATAGATTCGTTAACTGGTTCCGAAACCCAAGTCGACGCATCGATAACCCTCTTTTGGTAGAATAGGAAGAACTGCCCCTCGGTACTAGAAATGGGCGCGTTTCCGAAATCAAGAGTAACCTTGGTACTATTTGTGGCATTCACTCCAAAACCGCATCCAGGGGAGGAGTAGTTGTACACTGTTTCCTCACTTTCGCAAGGTGATTCTCCAGGATCAGAACCACTCGGTAGCCAAGTTTCCCCTTCCCCCGTTACGTAGGTTAGAGTGGCATTCGCCGTACTAGATCGCCCTAGGTTGGATACGTTGACATGCACTTCCCCATTATCCACCACCAGTGAATCGACAACAAGCCGAGCTCTCCAATACCAGACATTCTCTATCAGGTACCTCATCACGTCCAATTCTTCTCCAAGCCTATCTGACAATGCCTCTATGGTTCCCAACAACCACTGCTCGTCATCGGTCTCGAAGGTAAAGGTTGGAAAACCCATCACGCCGTACCCATAGTCACGACTAGTTCCACAGTTTGGATACAGGCCTTGATTCGCATTGCGAATCGGGATTTCTGAGATGTTTGAATTGACGTCATCCCTGATGAAATGGAAAAGCTCCCAGTCCGAGGGCTGTTCTGGCCATCTCCCCCATGGGTACAACATTATCCAAACCCCAGTATGCATCGTGACGTATAGGTCGGCATCAGGGACAACTGTGTTCATGTAGATGGAATTTGCAAGCGTTTCAGACTCGCTGAAAGGGCCACTTCCCGGCTGAGTAGGATTATTCGGAGGGCAGTTATTCCAGTAATGGTCATAATTCCGATTCAAGTCTACTTGGTTGATATTCCAACGCGTGTCCATGTCGTTCCCATCCGCATTGAGCATGATTAGAATGTGAAGTTCCGTAGTAGTAAGTACGTCAATTACTTCTTGATCCCCCGCTTCCCATCCCTCGATGTAGAACTCAGCAGTCAGGAATGCAAGCTCAGTACCCAGATGCTCATTTCCATGGTGACCCCCATCGATGTACACCACGTCTTTCTCCGTTCCATCGGGCTTGTTCTCCTCACTCCAGTCTGAAATACGTAGGACCCAGAGGTTCCTACCAAGCTCGGTTTGTCCTGCAACGATCAAATCCACAATCTCTGGATAATCATCTGCCCATTCGTTCACATCAAGTGTGAGTGTGGCATATGAGTGGTACCAATGCTCCTGAACAATGTCCGGCTGTCCCACCTGGGCAGCAACCATTGGCGATGCCGATGCAATGGTTAACGAAGCAAGGACTAAGGTGGCTAGTAAGCGGCGCATAGCGCCGCTATAGCGTCATACGCTACAATCATTCTCCCCTTATGTTCGAAGATTTAGCGATGTAGCAAGATACCATCTTTGTAGCGATCAATGCTGCGCTGAACTGGGTCAGGTTACCCTCTGTGCCAGGGACAATCTCGTTGACATCGGCACCGATTACTTCGCATTTCTCCGATGAGAAAAGCCTCTCGATAACTTCAACCGAGCCCCAATGGCTCAATCCACCAGGGACCGGGGTTCCCGTAGATGGGACTAAGGAACCATCCAAACCATCCACATCGAAGGTCACCCAAACCGGACCTGTTATCTCTCCAAGACTGCTTATCATACTCTCCCACTCTGAATTGCCATCGGAAACGGCAAGGAGACTCTTTGCAAACCACGTCTGAATCCTCTCTTCGGACTCCATCAGGGCTTCCTCCTCGAGGCTGAAAGCTCTGACTCCAATCTGGATTACTCTCCCCACCCCTAGATCAAGAGCCCTACGGATCACGGTTCCATGTGAGAACTTCTCCCCGTTCAACTCGTCCCTCAGGTCTGCATGAGCATCGACCTGTACGATTGTAAGCTCTGAGAGATCAGATAACAGATGATGTTCGGAAAGCGACTCCACGATCGGAAGAAGGATACCATGCTCCCCTCCAAGAACTAAGGGGAATTGGTCGCCAACTACCCATGCTCCGACATAATCCCTGATTGAGTCCAACTGTTCCCTTAGGCTAGGGGCATCCGATGTCCAGGGCTCTGCAGTATGAATCGCCGCTCCGCACGGGAGCTCCCCCGAAAGTATTGGGTAATAGAGCTCGACCTGGGAGCTAGCCTCAATACATGCCTTTGGACCATATTGGGTCCCCTCTCCATAGCTGGAAGTCATCTCAAGGGGAATTTGTAAAATCACGATGTCCCATGGCCCAGAATCAGATTCCTTGAGGCCTAGGAAAGTAGTGGAATCGGAATCTTCCATGAGTATTCGAGAAGCGCGTCAAGATTAACCGCTTCGGGTGGTCGGGACCAGAGAATCAGAGCAATTAGCAAGATGTTTGATATAACCTCGGCATCTAACGAAGCCCGGTGGGAAGATGGGACTGACCTTGGCGCAACTGACTCAGGCAATCAAGAGCAAGGTGGACACCAGCATGGAGACTCATGTGGCGGAGTCCATCGCGGAGCACGCTTTGGGTTTCTTCGGCTTCTCCAATAGAATCATCGATAATGCCCTCGAACCAACGGATAGAAACATGTTCTACCAATTACAGGACTATGACCTGCTTACGACTGAGTCAGAGGAGACCACTCTTTGGGATGGGAGGGAATGGCGAATTCATTATTGGAAATTCAAACCAAACGCGGAGAACTTCGCGAATCTGGCTATTCAGAACGAGAAGGACAAGGGTGACGATGACCCCTATGCTGACATCTATGACGGGATGCCCGCTGGTCTCTGGAGAGAGAGGTCAGGGGTCGACGACGACTACGAAGAGCCCCTGTTCTAGTAATTCGAATCAGCATGTCGGGAATTGTTTGAAATGCCCCGGCGTGTGGAGCCGTTCATGACCAGGGGATTATCGGTATTTGCCGTGATATCCATGCTGGCTATGTGCATACCATCTTCTCTTGCCTTGGCCCAAGAGAACCAGCCAACAAGTTGCGAAATACTCGCTGATTGGGGGCAGCAGTGGCAATGGTCCGATGAAGGCGACTCGGAAATCTCGTTGATTCACAGATATAGGGTAGTTTTCGATCCTCCTTACTCCAATGGTTCGTCCCCAACAGACGTCAATACTACCATACATCACTCCAGGGGGGGTTCGGGGATTTCGGTAGCAAATACCTCTGTCTTTGTCGCTGGTGGGGAAATAGACATTATCCTAGAAGAAAATCCACAATTCGGAGACTCGATTTCAATATCCGTCCAATCTACCGAATCTTCTTGCAACCGATCTCTAAATATCACAAATTGGAACCAACCAATATCTGATCACGAGGTCACTAGGGAGACTCATTGGTCCTTATCGGGAATGGAAGGGAACGAACAAGGAATCACCTTTGACGGACGAGGCTGGCAAAAGAGAACAGGCAGCTTGTTGGAGTCAAACGAGCTTGGAAATGGGACTCTTTTACTTGACATGTCAAATGAATCAGAAGGTGCATTGATAGATCTCAAACTGGATAGGATTTGGCTCAATGAGTCGTACGATGGGACAGAACTGATGAGACAGGATTTCGAGATGATTGGCTCAGGGGGGCTTGCCATCAACACTGATGACGGCGACGAGGGAACGACCATCAATGCCGATGTAAACGACGCTTACGTCCTCAGATCGTACCAAGATGGCAAAGTCACCGAGAGGATGATGTTCGAGGGGAACGGGTCGATTTCTATCGACGGGGGGGATAACGAGAGCTCAGGCGGGGTTTACGGGGAGGTCTTCTTACTGTACTTCGAGACATGGGACGAGGACGGATTCCGCAGATTGCAGGATCTCCAGGTGGAGGCAAACGCCTCAGCGAGAATTTCTGCCGCAGGGGAGCTCTTCTCATTCGAACTCGACGAACTCATTTTCAGAGAGAAATGGGAAGAGGGTATACGAACGGATCAGTACTCAAGGATATTCGGAAGCGGACAGTTCGATTTCATTGCTTCCGAGGAGTCTCCGTACATAGAAGTCAACGGGACGATACCATTGATTCACTTCCAATCAGAGGGCGGAGAAACGGTTTCCGAAACACTCATTGTCGATGGAACGTATGATGGCGATGCGGAGGGAACCTTTGGTTTAGTGCGCCAGATTATTGAATCAGGAGTCTATGAGAATGCAGTCGGAGCTCCCTTCGAGGCAGACAAAATCAGAAACGAGTTCTGGTTCAATGTCTCTGCTACTCCTTTTGGGCCGATTGATCAGGAGTGGGGGGCAGAGCACAATCTGACATACGAGTATGTAGTCCCCCAGGTTGACTGGCTAAACCGAACAATTCGCTATACATTCGTAGAAGACAATGGCTCTACGGAGGACGAATTTCCCGAAAACTCTCCGATAATTCAGAACCCCGAAGCCCCGGAGGCCAGTTCGATTTTCTCCAATCATATCTCCAGGGAGACAGGAGTATGCCCTCAGATTCTATCCATCGGCGACTCATTCCCCCTGATCGGAAACATGGCCATGATTCTGGAGGTATCTGTATCCGGGAGCAACATCTATTCGATAGATGGACACGACGTCTCGGTAGCTGAATGGGAAGGATCCTTTGGAGAAATGAGTTCGGCAAATGGCAGCATCATCAACGAAGGCCCACTATCGGGACTTCTGAATGAAATTAGCAGGTTAGTCAGCATAGATATCGGAGAAAACTCGGAAGTCTCATTCATCGAGAACCAGAGAATGGATAGAATCCTTTCCCCATCGATAGTCACATTTGATGAGAACACGCCCCCTTCACTATCGGAGGGCACTGGCTCCCCGGTAAGGTTCCGTGAATCCTCCATATCAACCGAGGGAGGTGTGGCGCACCTCGAAGTTTTGGTGAATGATGTAGACACAGATACCAAGTCGGTTAGCGTAGACCTCTCCTCGCTAGGTCTCGGCATCGTTGACCTTTCCGATTCCGGTCTGCAGGGGGACCTGGTGATTCACGATGACGTTTGGACGGTTCGAATTGTCCATAACGGGCTTCAGAACGGAGACCTCCCACTCTCCGTCACAATGGAGGATTACTGGGTATCTATTCAGCAGGAAACCAGCATCCAGATAGCAAACACACCCCCCAGAGTGCTGTACGCCGACTTCTCGCCGGATAGCACATTCAGGGGAGAGGAGATCCAAGTAAACATAGGGGCATACGATGGCCATGGGATTAAGTCGGTATCAGTGAACTTGCAGTCAATGGGGGGTACTCTGGTCCCATTGAGTCATACTGGACAGGAGGACTGGAGTTGGCAGTTTGCAGGCGAGCAACGGACTGATACTATAGAGACGTGGTCCGGTATTTTTGAAGTCCCTCCGAGCATGTCTCCAGGAAGGCAGAACATCCCGATTCTTCTCGAAGATAAGGATGGAGCTTCCATCTCGACTACTCTAATTGGGAGTGTCCATTCCAGCATCCCCGCCCATCAGGCTGAGAAGGTCCTGATCGAGAACCAACCTCCATCGATTTCCAATCTAACTTTCCTAAAGGATGGTGTCGAGGTAACCCAAGTAACATCCCTGGAATCAGGCGGTCAGGTGAATTATTCGATGGAGGTTGCAATCCAAGATTATGATGGCATATCATCGGCCCAAGCAAAGATAGGCCGATTAGCCCCAATTGGGAAATCTGAATCATGGCTGCTGATGGTCGATGATGGAAGTGGACCTGACAGAGTTGCTCAAGATGGGATCTTCTCCCTCTCATTCTCTGCCAGATCATCGTTGAGCGAGGGTGAGATGTCCCTAATGATTCGAGCAACTGATGTATTCCTATCCTCCACTCCAGTTTCAGAACAGTCGCATAATATCACTATACTCAAGTCAGAGTCCGGTTCATCAGGCAATTCATGGGTTTCGGACAATTCAACGGGGATAATTCTGGTTTCCATGTTTGCTCTGATTTCAATTGGGGTGGGTACATTCATCCACATCGTCAGGAACTCGGAACTCGAGTAGTAATGGTGCGAGTGCCGGGATTTGAACCCGGGTTCCCACGTTGGCAACGTGGGGTGATAACCGCTACACTACACTCGCGTAGTCTTTTGCAAACCAGATTGGCTTTTCTAAGCGTCGGTATTAGACTCGACGAGCTTAGAGACCAGTATCTGTATCGTGTCTCGTGTTTTTCTGTACACTTCTTTTTCCCCTCCTAAGGGGTCTTCCAAACCCCAGTCTTCGTCTATTGGCAGGGAAGGACAGCTAACACCGCATCCCATGCTGATTATCATATCATAATCCTCGGAGTGTACTGAGTCTACTGATTTCGGATGAAGGTCACTTGTCTCAACCCCAATCTCCTCAAGCACTTCTATAGCATTCTTGGCAATCCCTCCGGACCTCGGTGGATGGGTTCCGGCAGAAGCAGCATGATGGCCAAGGTCTCTTGCAATGGCCTCGGCCATTTGGCTCCGACAGGTATTGCCTACGCAAACGAATAAGAGATTCACGCAACTCTTGTGCTAAAGGGTGCCTAATTAACCAATTCACAATATTGTCATTAGGAAGAATTCACCCAGAATAGGTTTCAATAGTCCCCTATCAAACGGAGTAATATGGCTGACTCTCCGGTATCGCACCATCGTGCAGGCGGGGATCCCCCTGAAGCTCCCAATTCGGATGCCTCCAATGAGCAGAGGGCTCAGATGGAACAGGCATACCAGCAGATGCAGAGGAAGATGAGGATCAGCAAGATGGACGAGCAGATTAAGCACAAGATCATGGTTCTCTCAGGTAAAGGGGGAGTAGGAAAATCAACAGTTGCCACTGGATTGGCCCTGTCTCTGGCCCGCCAGGGAAAGAAGGTCGGCCTGATGGATATCGATATCACCGGCCCTAACGTCCCAAAGATGTTGGGTCTAGAGGACGCCGATCTAAACGTTGAGGACGGGCAGATTCATCCTGCTGATGGCCCAAACGGTCTGAAGGTCATCTCGATGGCATTCTTACTTGAGGATCCAGACAAGCCAGTAATTTGGCGCGGACCAATAAAGCTGGGTGCAATTCAGCAATTCATTGGTGACGTCGCATGGGGCGAGTTGGACGCTCTGATTATTGATTTTCCACCGGGAACAAGCGACGAGCCTCTTACTGTGAGCCAGAGTCTTCCAGGAATTGATGGAGTCGTAATAGTTACGACCCCTCAAGAGGTAGCTCTCCTCGACAGTCGCAAATCCATTAATTTCGCCAAAACAATTTCGGTCCCTGTTCTCGGAGTTGTTGAGAACATGAGTGGATACACTCTGAGAGGGACATCTACACCAAACTCGAATATTTCTGTAATGGGCCCCGGAGGAGTTCCTATTGAATCCGAGTCTGACGAAGAGGGCAAGTGGGAAATTACCCTTGACGTCTTCAAGTCTGGTGGTGTAGAAGAATCATCGAAAGAGATGGAGGTCCCGTTCCTAGGTGCGCTCCCCTTCGATCCCGGGATTGTCAGGGGCGGTGACGATGGGGTGCACAGAATTATTGCCGATCCAGAAGGAGAAACGGCCAGAGCTTTCGAATCAATCGTGAAAAAGGTCCAAGAGCAACTTGACAAAGGCTCTCAGCGTACTCTAAGGATAATCTGATGCCCCATCTTTGCGTTGGCTTGATGACATAGACTCATTCCCACAAGGTCGTAATGGTTGCTGAAACAGGCATCTACATCACATGGGTGACCGGGGCTATTCTGATTAGCATAGCAATGATTCCAATTTTCAAACCACCCTATGCAAGAATCAGTGCAGACGGCTTCATCGACATGTTCAGACGATACTGGGCACACATGATCGTCGTCTTTTCGGTCTACCTCTGGAAGGATCTGCTTGATGGTCTCGATAGGGTATTGATGGCGAACACCCAACTAGACATGACCTTCCTAGTGTATGCAATCGAGGGGGACACAGTCCTTTGGGTCCAAGAAGGACTTAGGAACGACTTTCTGGACGTATTCATGACTCATTTCTATGTCATGGGATTCATGACTGCAACATTCGCCTCATTCGTCTATCCGATCTACTTCGATGACAGGCACATGGCCGACAGAGTGTCCCTTTCGATGTTCTGGGTATACATACTGGCGATACCATTCTACTTGTTCCTAAACGTCAAGGTGACTGGCAACTATGTCGAAGGGATGGAGACAATTGCATACGATCTCACTCCAGAGATTCATAATTGGTTCAATCGGATTGACCCCTTTACCAATGGAATGCCGAGTCTTCACATCGGCCTACCGTTCGCAATTTGGCTCTCCATGCATAGGTGGGACGAGGACGGCAGATGGGAGAGGTTCCGGCTCTTCCTGATATTCTTCATCACATTGACTTCGGTTTCAATAGTCTACTTGGGAATTCACTGGTTCGTCGACATAATTGGGGGGATGTTGGTTGCAATCTTGGCCGTGAATATCACTGCGAGGACGCATGAACCAATTTGGCGGGTCGCAGACGAGCGACTTTTCACCAGGAGGTTAGCCAGGACTCTTGACGATCCAAGCGGCTCAATGAAGCGAACCCTACGCTCTTTACTCGGTACTATCGACCCTGTAAAGGAACCCGGGAAGAATCAGACCGGCGCACTCATCCTCGCACTCATGATTTTGACCGGCTCAGTATTACTTTGGGACGTAACGCACAGGAAAATATCGATCGATGAGGCCGATTCCCCCACATCTGCTTCCGGTTCCGGAGAGTGGCTGGTCTGGGTCGAAGAGTCGGAAGGAGAGGTGACAATTACTGCAGTAAATGTGACCTCAGAGGCCAACCGGACCGTGGGAGGGGGTCCTTGGGCAACCGCACCCAGTGTGGTTTCCTCAGTAGAAAATTTCGTGGTTTTCGATGAACACAGGACCGATTATTTTGAGCATAACCAAGAGTCGGGAGTACTGCAGCCTATTTTCATTGTGAACTCAGATGAACCAATTGTCGGCATTGCAATTCCGACCGACTCAAATGGGGGTAACCATCTCGCAATACTCTCACCTCAGAATCTGCGACTAATTGACGCGTTGGATCAGTCAATTAGGATTGTTGACTTGGATTCCAACTCTTCGGTGATTGCATCATCCGGGTCCCTTGTGGCAATTCCAAAAACCTCCGAAGCAGGGCCACTCGTGAATATTACTTCCATTGAATCAGACCTCACTATTTCTATTCTTCTGGACCCCAGATCATCAGAACGAATCGAAAATTCAATTCTTAACTCGGGGACTTCACTAGATTTCCTGAATTCTTCGATAGTTGAGCTCGTGATGGAGTCGAATTGGCTCGTCGCAACAGTCGATGTAGGCCCATTCAACAGAACTATCCTAGTCGATACGCTTTCCATCAACCAGACTCTCATTTCCAATCCACGTTGGGACTCTTCATCACCTAGTATCGGAGAGGGGAGGGTCGCTTTCCTCCAGGTAACGAGAGATGACATCATCTCAACTGCAAGCTCTTCTGAGAGGAACAACGATGTCTACGTTCACGAATTGGAATCCGGTGAGACCAAGCAATACACATTTGACGAAGAAGTGAATCAGGCCCAGCCACAGATATTGCTTGAGAGATTAGCCTGGATCGACCTCAATGAAAATGGCGAGAAGGAACTGAAACTATTTTCGTTCACCGATACCATCGAGCCAAGGAACTCCTTGCTCCTCCAGGCTTCTATCTTGGCCATGATTCCACTGATATTCTTGTGGACACTACAGTCCTACGGCATCGAGAAGATTACTCAGCGAGTCTGAACATCTCTTCGAGGCTCTTCGAGGCTCTTCTGAGTGTTTCCCCGGAGACCTCCACAATCTGCTCCGGATAAGGGTCGATTAGCGCCTGAAGTATGTCCTCTAACTGCGTCTTCTTCATGTGTTTGCACATCACACATGCCCCCATCAAATTCAGGTTATCCTCAGTCTCAGCTAGGACTCTATCGGCCGTTCCGCATTCTGTAATCAGCATCATGTCCTTCTTACCTATGCTGGCTAGACGAATCGCCTCATTGATCAACAACTCGCTGCTTCCAACGAAGTCACTCTCGTCGAGTACCTCCGAATCACATTCCGGGTGGCTTAGAACCATAAGATCAATTCCATTCTCGGACATGCTCTTCTTCCAGTTCCTTATTTTTGGTCCCGTGAACTCTGCATGAACCTCGCATTCCCCATCATAGAGAATTACTTCCTTCTTACCTCTGAGTGAATTCTGCAGATGCTTTCCCATAAATTTGTCAGGTACGAAGATTAGCCTTTCTCCTGGCAATCTCTCACATATTCTAAGGTAATTGCTACTGGTCACGCATACATCACACTCGGCCTTTACTGCTGCACTAGTGTTGATGTAGCAAACGACAGGAACTCCCGGATTGTCTTCCTTCATCCTGATCACGTCTTCGGCATCAATGCTGTCACTTAGTGAGCAACCAGCATCCGGGGAAGGATGCAGCACAGTCTTGTTAGGGCTGACGATCTTCGCTGTCTCTGCCATGAATCGAACACTAGAGAAGAGTATCGTCTGTTGTGGTGCGTCCCTGGCCTCCTTGGAAAGAGCATAACTATCAGCAACAGAGTCGGCTACTCCATAGGTGATGTCTGGTGTCTGATATGAATGCGCAATCAGGAACACGTCCCTTTCCTTCTTTAGACGATTGATTTCAAGCGTTAGAGGGGCTAGGGATCTGCATACCTCCATGCTCCATCGCATGGGCTGCTTAATTGCATATTGCAGCCTTACTGCTTCCCTGTCTATCTCCAATTCTGAATAACCGAAATTACCCAAGAATACCCTCGGAACCGGGGCTGAGGGCATGTCCAGAACCATGTCAACCAAACAATCGTCCGAGTGCAACCGCTTTCAAGTCATCTAGCATCGGATTTGCATGGCGAGTGTGGGGATTCCAATGTGGAAGCCTGAATTTTTTCTCCATGAGGGTGCCGAGGCCACTGTAACTAGCGGCTCTTGGCTAGGAAAGAAAGCAGTACTGAAATCCCGTAGAGCAAGAGGTTACAGGCACCCGGATCTCGATCGCAGACTAACGAGGCAAAGACTGGCGGCGGAGGTGAGGATCTTATCCCGACTTTCTTCAACTGGATTCCCTTCTCCGAAACTCTTGTTCCTAGATCAGCGAAAATCATCCATGCTCTTGTCTAGGATCGAAGGAAGGACTCTTCACGACTTGCTCAAGTCCGATGATGCTTCCGGAGACGAGCTTCTCTCTCTCGGCGGTTTAATTCGAAGACTCCATGAGATTGGAATCTCGCATGGCGACCTGACTACGAACAATGTCATGGTAACTACTTCCGGGGCACTTCACCTCATTGACTTTGGGCTGTCTAGAATTTCGCCGGAATTGGAGCACATGGGTCTCGACCTCCAGGTACTGAGGGAGTGTCTGGGAGCAAGTCATTCGACCATCCCTGACGCTATTGACAAGGTCTGCGAAGGGTACCTAGATGCTGAGGTGCCCAACAATGGTTCTGAGACTGCGGAAAATGTAGTGGGCAGATTCAGAAAGATAGCAGGAAGAGTCAGATATCACGGTTAGGGTTGACAATATGCGCATTCTATTCGCTACCGGTAACGAACACAAGATTTCAGAGGCAGCTGCAATACTTGCTCCTCTGGGGCATGAAGTGGAGCCATTGTTGATCCAAGGAAAGCCTCCGGATTTCATCGAGCCCCAGGCCGAAGGAATAGTGGAAGTGGCACTTTCAAAGATTGAGCAGGCGAGGGAGTTGGTGATGGGGACGAAACTAGAGGATTCGATCATCCTGGTCGAGGATTCAGGACTTTTCATAGACGCTCTTGGGGGGTTTCCGGGACCCTATTCCTCATATGTCGAGAGTACTATCGGCCTGTCTGGAATTCTTCAGTTAATGTCAGCAGAGTCCGAAAGGGGGGCAGAGTTCAGAGCCATTACAGCAATCTCCATTGAAGGAAATACTGTTACAGCAACTGGAATCTGCAGAGGTAAGATCTCCGAACAATTTTCAGGAGACATGGGTTTTGGATACGATCCAATTTTCATCCCAGAGGATGGTGATGGAAGAACGTGTGGAGAGATGTCTTCTTTCGATAAATCATCCATCTCACATAGGGGTAGGGCTCTGAAGGCGGTCTCAGAACTACTTAATCCCCCGTCAAAGTGAATAGAAGAACTCCTCCGTGCCGCACTAGAATGGTTACGGCAACTAGACTCCTTCTGATCATAATGAGCATTGTTTCAATACCCATTTATCTCGTTTTTATTGTCCCGGAGGGACTGATTATGCAGGCCGCAGGGGCCGTTTTGATTCTGCTAATGGTCTCAACGATTCTTTTCACTGGGAGGGGACCAATCCCTCTATCCAAGAAAAACTCCCCAGTTTTCATCGATCAAGAGTCGGATTTTGGAGATATAGAACTCCCACCCCCGGTTCACTCTGAGGAGAGCATTTCAGAGGTTCGCGACTCAAAGATTCGAAGGAGTAGGGGCAGGAAGAAATTCTCAGATCCTCCTGAACCAGTGATTCCCGATACTCTTCCAATCCAATCTCCTGGTATTTCACTCGATTCCATTCAAATCCCAATCGTACCCGATGAAGATGTTGAAGGGATGGCCAGAGTCCACATCGCTAAATCTGACCCAGAGCTCCAAGCCGAAGCCGAGGTCGACCAGTACCTCGCCCAGCAGAGAGGGAGGAGGGAAGTCTTCAGAGAGAGGCTACATCGTGAAAGGCGGCTAGAAATGTCCAAGCGAGTAGCCGATGAAGTCAGAAAGTGGACTCATGTTGAGGAGGGGGAGGATCTTTCCACGCTCACAAGTATCCCGGGTCATGGTTTAGCGGTCTTTTACGAGCCAGAGGAACCAGACCCATCCATACCTCAGGGAATTTCTTATGTGAGGATTGACGATGAGAGGGTTCTGAAGGCCAGGGTTTCGTTGGACGTCCCTAGGTCTGTCGAAACCTCTTCTGAAGAAGAAATGATTGAAGCACCAGCAGTTGATTCGATTCCACCACTCCCTACTTCTGGGATGCCTATGCCACCTCTTCCCTTGCCAGACCTTCCTCCCCCTATTGAGCCCGAAGACTAGCTCTGTGATACGTTGAAGCGACATGCCTCGCTCGGCATAACATGACGGACGATGTGTTGACTGTCGAGGACGTCAATGTCGAAGGCTCCAGCCCTGAGGGTGGGGTGATTTCGGTTTGGTCACTCAATAGACCCGATAAACTCAATGCGCTAAATGCAGACTCGCACAGGGCAATTAAGGAGGCTGCTGCAAGAGCAAACGCCGACGACTCGGTCCGATGTGTGGTCATTCGAGGCTCCCCTCCCATCGAACCAGATGAGGGCAAGAGGCCGAAGCCACCTGCATTCGCAGCGGGGGCGGATATCTCGGAGTTCGCAGGTAAGGACTCCGATGACGTCCGCCCATTCTTCGAGGATAACGCTTGGGAGGCGGTTTGGGGCATCTCCAAGCCAACTATCGCTATGGTTGATGGGTTCGCACTTGGAGGGGGTACTGAGCTAGCCCTCTCCTGTGACATTCGCATTGCATCAGATAGGTCCACATTCGGGCAGCCCGAGATCAATCTTGGCCTGATTCCAGGTGGTGGCGGTACCCAGAGGCTCTGCAGGCTAATTGGTTATGGCAGAACCATGGAGATTGTCCTCTCGGGAGGGATGGTAAAGGCAGAGGATGCCCTTAAAATGGGAATTGTCAACAGGATGGTCCCCTCAGAAGATCTAGAATCCGAAACCATGAATCTAGCAGAGGAGATCTCTCGTAAGTCCCCATACACAACAAAGGTCGCAAAGCGCGTAGTCCGAGGCGCGTTGGAACTCCCCTTCTCCGAAGGGATTCTAATGGAACGCTCGGAGTTCGTAGCTTTGTTTGACACCGAGGACAAGGAAATTGGTGTTCGATCATTCTTGGAACGGTCTGAAGCAGATTGGGTCGGACGCTAGATTCGCTCAACTGAGACTATTGGAGATTATTCCAACCGCACCGCTTTCCTTTGTAGGGTCGATGAGTAGCCATTCTGACTGCGAACCAGAAACAACCAGATCTTCTTGGATGTCCCTGATTCTATCCAAGTTGCCCAAGTAATGATCTACTTGTTTCCCATTGTGCTTCTCTCGGTTAGCTATCATCCCCCTGTGCATACTCTCGCTAGTGACGTAGAGCACCACTCCTGTGGCTATTCCCCCAGCATCGCGCCATTCGTCAATTATCTGCTTGTTTGGGAAATAATGCACTCCCTCGAGAAGCAGGTCACCTCCCTTCTCGAGTGCTCTTCCGATGACTGCCTGCACTCCTTCGAACACCGCTCCGACGGTCTCCTCCCAGTCCTCAACTGCTGAACCACCAGCCGACTCAAATGAAGATCTGTGTAGTGATGGCCTTTCCAAAGATGTGAGTTGTGTCCTGAGGACCTCTCTCACCGTATCCGTGGAGGCAACTTTGCTGAACTCGAGGGAAGAAGCAAGTTTTGCAGACATGGTCGATTTTCCCACACCGCTAGTTCCCACGATGATTAGGAGTCTTGGGACTACCATCGAATCACCTAACGCTGAATTGACTTCGTCTCGAGGAACTCTTCCATCCCATGAACTCCCAATTCTCTCCCCAGTCCAGATTTCTTGTAGCCGCCGAAAGGGGCTGAAACATTGAACGCACCGCCGTTGATGCTGACTTGACCAGTCCTCAACTTTCTAGCGACCTCCATCCCCCTCTCTTCGTCTCCAGACCAAACCCCTCCCGAGAGTCCATATTCTGAGTCGTTGGCTAGTTCGATAGCCTCCTCTTCGTTGGAGTATGTGGTTATGCAGAGGACAGGTCCGAAAATCTCCTCTCTGAAGATAGTCATTTCTGAAGTCACATCGGCAAAGACGGTTGGCTTCACGTAGAAGCCTGAATCCAATCCGTCTGGCATCCCCTCTCCGCCGGCGACTAAAGTGGCACCCTCGTCAATACCTGTTGAGATGTATGTGGAAACACTCTCTTGCTGCTTCTTTGAGACTAGCGGCCCGCACTTGCTGGTTCCATCCATTGGATCCCCAACTGTGTAGCGGCCAATCTTGCTTGCGATGATATCAACTACCTCTTCTCTGGAATCTTCTGGAACCAACAACCTCGTCAGTGCCGAGCACTCTTGCCCGGAGTTGCCGAAGCAGGAGTAGATTGCCGAAGAGGCGGCGCTTGGGATGTCGGCGTCGTCAAGAATGATGTTCGCACTCTTCCCTCCAAGCTCCAACGTCACCCTCTTCACGCTAGGTGCTGCTAACTCGGACACCCTGATGCCAGCATTAGTCGAACCAGTGAAGCTAACCATGTCCACTTCGGCATGACTAGCCAGAGTCTCCCCAATTTCCCTGCCATGCCCAGAAATCAGATTGAAGACTCCCTTCGGAAGGCCAATTTCGTCCAGAATGTCTGCTAGGACAAATGCATTCAGAGGTGCTTCCTTGGAAGGCTTCAGCACCATTGTGCACCCAGCCGCAATCGCAGGAGCGACCTTTCCAATAATCTGGTGCAGGGGGAAGTTCCACGGAGTGATCATTGCTACTACTCCTATTGCCTCCTTCACTACGATTGAGTTCCTGACCTCCTCCTCCCAGACATAACCGTCGAGAATCTTGGCATATGACCTTGAGACTACCCTGGGAGTCCCGACCATCGCCATACGGGAGTACTCAATCGGAGTTCCTACCTCTGAGGTGATTAATTCGGCTATTTCTTCCCCCCTGTCCTTTATCGCCGAGGAAAGCAGATTGAGGTAATTTGATCTCTCCTCCACCGTTGATGCGGACCAATTAGTGAAGGCAGCCCTTGCGGCTTCTACAGCAGCGTTTGCATCTGACTCGTTGCCTACTGGGACCGAGCCAATGATTTGTTCCGTAGCCGGATTGACCACTTCAATGGTGCCTTCGCCATTCGGTTCGATCCAAGATCCATTGATGTAGAGGTGCTGGCGTTCGTGCATGTCTTACCCAAACTGCGTCATCTTATGATATTCATGCAAATTCAATAGAGTGTGCCCTGCCCGAGTGCCATGCCAGTTTCTACCGACATGCTGGAGGGAGGGGTTGGGTTGGTAACACTGTCTCCCGATGCTTCCTCAGACACATTTGCTCCGGCCAACTTTGAGTCCCTCCTTTCATCATTAGATGAACTCATGATCGACCTATCATGCAGATCAGTGGTGATTACCGGTTCAGGGCGTTTTTTCTCTGCGGGGGGTAACATTGACGATTTCTCCAATGGAATCGAGACCGGAGAGATTGGAGACAGAGTCCAAGAGATGACTGACAAACTGCATCCTCTGCTATTGAGAATGAGAACCTCGGAGACAGTCTTCGTTTGCGCAATAAACGGATCGGTTGCTGGTGGTGGATTCGGCTTAGCTTTGGCCTCCGACTACCGGATCTGTATACCCCGGGCAAAGCTAGCCTCCGCGTTCTTCCGTCTCGGACTTTCTCCTGATGGGGGGATGACTTGGTTGCTTCCGCGTTTGGTCGGCAATCAGGTGGCAAAGAGATTCCTCTTCAACTCGGAGGTTTGGTCCGGTGAAAAGGCACTGGAGGTGGGTGCCGTGGATGAAATAGTGGACGAAAGCCTCCTCGTCGATAGGGCCTTGGAAGTCGCCAGAGAATGGGGGAAGTGGTCAGTAAACAGCAGAAGGGGTACGAAGCAGTTGCTTGATGCATCCACTTCGACATTCTTCGAAACACAGCTCCAGTTCGAGCAGTCCCTCATGGTCGCCTCTTCCAAGACCGCCGACTTCGCAGAAGGCGTCAGATCCTTCAAGGAAAAGAGGGAACCTTCGTTTGGAGCCAAAGAGGAGGAGTAGATTGCCCCGAAGGCTCATTGTAATGCGTCATGCCAAGAGTAGCTGGAAAGAGTCCGGTCTCGATGACCATGATCGCCCATTGAACAAGAGGGGATCCAGAGATGCTCCAAGAATGGCCGATTCCATCCATGAAAGGGCATGGTCTCCCGATTTGATACTTGTCAGCAGTTCGAAAAGGACGCTTCAGACCCTTTCGGGGATGTCTCACAGGTTTGGCCGAGTACCATCCCAGATCAGACCCGGAATCTACCATGCCACCGTAAATGACCTCTTGCTAGAGCTAGAGGATATGGTTCAAGAAGGAACGACAATGATACTAGGGCACAACCCTGGATCGGAGATTCTGGTCAACAATCTTTCTGGAGAGTGGCATTCGATGCCAACTGCGACTGCAGTTCTATTAGCCGAATCGAGAGGTAATTGGGTAGTCAAGGAAGTCATTCGGCCCAAGGAGATTCAGTAGTCAGGGGTGCGCTGGGACCTCTTCCGACCAGTGTGACATCTTGTTGAGGGTGATTGTTACGTTAGTCACCTCACCTTCTTCCCAGTAATCAACAGCAATGAAGGTCGGCCTATTGTCCATCTCTCCCCAACACTCCAGGGTTCTGTTGAGCAGGGTCTCATATTCGTTCACCTCATTTGCCAATACAGGGTCAGGGAGCCCATATATGCTAGCCAGCCAGTTATTCAGGTGCCAAACTGGTTGCGAGCCATCTCCTCGATGCACTGTGCAAGACATCTCCTCCTCACTGCCTTCGGCATAGTTGGTAGTCCAACCGAACATCCCAAAGTCGTGCAGCCAGGGGTAGTCATCGTTCTGCGATTGTTCCCAGAAGACGACCAGGTCCTTTCCATCAAGCACCATGTCCCCCAAGCTTGGCCATTCCTCACCTAGGGTATGGGTGTAAATCCGATTAGCCATTCCAGTCTCGTTGAATAGGAACTGCAGGTGAGATGCTGGGACGTAGTTTTCAATTAGGAGGGTGACAACATCTCCACTGGAGTTGTTCATCAGGGAATTCAGGAGATCCAGCCATTGGAACGCATTTACCTCGCCGAAATTACAGGGATGGAAGAACTGGCCAGTACTGTGGCAGAACCTCACGTCCTCAGCAGATGTATTGTCGTAGTTCCTGTGATGCGAGTCTACCATGAATGCTCTGATGCCGTCATCCCACTGTCGCTGAAGTCCAGTGTAGTGATTCACCCCAACAAGAATCTGGTCCTCCAACGTCGAGTACGCGTTGTGGGTCTCTGCAAAGGTGAAGTCATCATAGGTCCTGAGACAGAATACAGAGATTCCATGGCATGTCATGAAATCCTCGGAATCCATCGGGTCGAAACCCCTTTCCAACTCCCATTCGTTTGGAAGGCCATCCCCGTCGGCATCATCGTCCCACTCGTCGCATATCATGTCTCCATCCAGATCCTCGGGGATAGAATAACTGTCAAGCGAATCGGTGCCACATTCCACCTCGGCATCATCGGTCCAGGAATCCCCATCGTCGTCTTCATCCAATATGTCGCAAACTGAATCCCCATCGGTGTCTGTTGGGATGTCATCGCCATTATTGGGGTCGGAAGTGCAGTTCAACTCCACGGAATTTTCCCATCCGTCTCCATCGACGTCATTATCCTCGGAATCTCTAATCCCATCTCCATCCATGTCGGGAGGAGATTTCTCCATGCAACCCGAAGTAATGAGTAGAGCGCACAATAATAGCGAACCAAGTTTTTCATGCATCGTCCCAGCTCTGCGTTTCGATACACCTAGAGATTTCAATCCATTACCGTCTCGTGATGGTTCGGAACGAAGGTCTGCTCCGTCATCGGTGGCCTGACATACCCTCTAGCATTCTTCCGATTTGGGAGCTCAATTGGCTCAGGAGTAAGGTCCTCGTATTCAATCATTGAGAGAAAGTGACTGATGCAATTCAAGTGCGCATGCCTCTTGATATCGGAGTTTACCACGAACCATGGAGACTGCTTGGTGTCCGTATGAGCGAACATCACGTCCTTCGCCTCGGAGTAGTCTTCCCAACGGGTAAGCGACTCTAGGTCCATTGGACTTAGCTTCCACCTCTTGTGCGGTTCGGCTAGTCTTGCCTTGAAGCGATTCAATTGCTCGTCATCGGAGACCGAGAACCAGTACTTGATCAGTATCGTCCCTGATCTCATCAGCATCCTCTCGAACATAGGGCAGGATCTCATGAACTCGTCATATTCGTCCTCATCACAGAACCCCATCACCCTCTCGACCCCTGACCTGTTGTACCAACTCCTGTCGAACATCACTATCTCTCCGGCCGCGGGAAGATGGTTGACGTACCTTTGGAAGTACCACTCGGTCTTCTGTCTCTCTGTCGGTGCAGGAAGAGCGGCGACTCTCACAACCCTTGGATTGAGGTACTGCGAGATCCTCTTGATCACGCCTCCCTTGCCAGCAGCATCCCTGCCTTCGAAGACAACAACGACCTTCAGCCCCTTTGCCTTCACCCACTCCTGCAGCTTGATCAACTCAAGCTGGAGTCTGAACAACTCCGCACTGTACTTCTTCTTGCCAATCCTCTCGATTTTCTCGCTCCCCTTGTCGCCCATTGCAATCAGCCTTCCATGACCGTCTGTGACAAAAGCCCTCTGGTCATAATTTTCCAGAAATCACACGCCTATAGCAGGCTGACAAGATCCTTCAATGACGCGACCGGGTCGTCTGATTTTGTCACTCCACTAGCCAGAAGAACCCCCGAAGCCCCAAGGTCATTCGCCTTGGCAACGTCAGCACCGGTCTTCACGCCAGCCCCACAAAGAATTCCAACAGACCCTGAAACATCCTTCACTGCTTGAGCAGTCCCACTGACAATCTCTGGATCAGCACTAGTCACGGAGACATCTCCACCAATCAATTCAGGCGGTTCCACGGCGACGAATCCTGGTTCCAAAGCCGCGAGAGCCCTCGCCTCCTCTACATCAGCAGCACATGCGCACACCTCGAAATCTTCCGGAACCTGTTCAAGCAGCATTGCCACATGCTCGAGACTGACCTTGTGTTCTGCATGATTGATGAGTGTGCCCGAGGCCCCCCTCTCAATTGCGGTTGAGGGATGTAACCATCCGGTGTTGGAGCCAAATCCAACGGGATCTAGGTGTTGGCACCAGACCTCCAGATTTGGAGCTGCAGCCACGACAGCGGACAAGTCAAACGCAGAGACGGCTGCAATCATCCTGGCATCTGTTTCTATGCTTTCCATAGCCCGAGCAAGATCCTCAGCCGAAGCACCGTGGGCAGTCTGGTATGTCTTGAAGTTCACAACTACAAGATGGTCGCTCACAGTACCCCGAGTCGTCCGGCCTCTTTGACCGTGTTGGGATTAGTCCAATACCTAGAACTAGTTCTGGGGCCTATGGCAGAGGCTCCAGATTGGACAGAGAGTAGCCTCTCTGAGCACTACTCAGATGGGTCTAGAATCGATCTTTCGTGGTTAGGCAAGCCAACCAGGCACCAATTCAGATGGCGGACGATAAAGGGACCTTGGGTCACATCTAGGAGGAGGATTTCGTCCGGTCAGTCGCTTGTCAAGGGCTTCAAGGGATCAATGCCGAGAGACGTCTTCGTTTCGACCTCATCATGGCTCGACCCCGTCAACCTGCCTCGACTCAAGGATGGCAAAAAACCACCACCGATTCTCCTGGATCACATGGTCGTATTCGACATAGACATGCGACCTTTCTGCATCAGAAGGCTAGAGGATGCAAGAGTAGCAGCCATGAGGCTGAGAGAATGGATTTCTGAGGCTACTGATCTCGATCTTCAGCATATCTCATTCTCTGGAGGTAAGGGATTCCACCTAATCGCCCGAGACCCCGACAGGTCCGCCTTCTCGGAACCAGATACTATCAGGAGGGAGGAGATGGTAAGGGAGCAGAGGAGGACGCTACTGGATCAGGCACTCGAGGCTGGCCATCCGGTCGATCCGGTCGTGACTCCGGACACCCGCAGAATAATCAGGCTACCCGGAACACTACACGGCTCCACCGGATTTGCTTGCACCATTTTGGAAAACGGCCTGATAGAGAACCCAGTGAAGGACTGGATAGGTGAAATCCCCAGGCATCATTCGGCCGTAAGCATCCCCAAGAGGCCACCGATAAAACTCCCCAGTTTCAGGTTTAGGATGCGTCCAAGGGTCTTTCTCGAGACGAGGAAGGGAGATAGGGAAGAGCACCTCAGCCTGGAGGTCAGCAGCCATGTCAAGGGGACCAGAGACAGGTCAGCTGTGATTGCCTGGCTCCCGGAGAGATGGGGCGAGCCCAGAGAGGCGGTCGATAGGGCGCAGGAGTTGTTCGACTCGATGGATCTGGGGCCTGTCGCCTACATGTTCGATGGCAGCGAGGTCCTAGCCATAGTCCCACGAGCCATCCCCAGGGACTTCCTGCTGAGTAGGTTGGGGAAGGCAGGATTGAGGAAGTTCGAACACGAGACTAGGAGGTTCGACCATTCCTGGGTCAGAATCTCCGGCAGGATGCAGAACGGGGATTGGCAGAGCGAACTCGAGCCAATCACGGTTCTCGGGTACGAGGCCAGCAAACGCTGCTCCCACCCTTGGTCAGCCCCACACCTAGAGCTCTGCAAGCGAGTAGGGCTGCCAATCGGGCCAATGGAAGGGGAAGTATCGGGGGCCAAAGAACCCTCCATCAGAGCAGCAATCCGGCGCTGAGTTTATGTCCTCCCTGCCATACTAACGACATGTCCCAGTGAAGGAGCCCGCAAGGGCGATGACTGTTTGGCTACGCCAGCATTGAAGGTACTTCACCGGCCTCGGCGCCGGGACAGCGCCGAGTCCAATCCACTAGTGGTGAACATGTCAGAATTCGAGGCGGCTTTGTACTGCTGCGGAGCCATACTATGGGGGCTCAGTGGCGAGGGAGGTCCGGAAGTGCAGGCTCTCACAGTAATTGCTCTACTGATTTTCTTCTGGTTCATGGTCTCCGGTTCCGGCGATGCCACGGGATCTGCTTCCTACTCCGGGACTCGTAGTATCCGTAGTAGTGAAACCATGAAGGCATCGAAAATTTACGGAATTTCGCCTAGTCGAATCGATGGATATAACAATTTGATCGGCTACATGGGGTTCCAGGGCTCCACGGATGAACCCCCCATCACGTCAATCGAGGAAGGGATATCTAGCTTCGAGAGGATAAAGCAGTCTGATCGAGGAATAGTCTCGGATGCGAAGAATTTCTTCTCCAGCCCCTATGTTATCGCTACTCTGGGTCTTGGGGGGGAGAATGCCGATTCAGAAGAGGCGACCAGTTCTCCGAGAGACATTTCGGACTATTCGAAGAAGATTGGCGATGACTGGTGGGAGGAGGGTTACGAAGAAGGAACAGAAAAATCAACCCTGAAAACAGACCCTTCTGGGGATTCATGTGGAGACCCACAGTGCTCTAATCCAGTATCCGCCTTCGACTTCCGGTGCTTCACTTGCCGCAGGAGGTTCTGCAGCGAGCATGCTGGAGCAAACATCGAGTGCAGCGAGTGCTCGAAGTGATCAGAGGAAAACGCTCTTCTTGTGGGTCGAGGATC
>JAAZXW010000021.1 GCA_014239955.1 Methanobacteriota archaeon
AGAGAACGTCCCGGGGTCATTCCCCTACACGGGTGGAGTCTTCCCATTCAGGAGGGAGGACGAGCTCCCAGTCAGGATGTTCGCCGGAGAGGGCAGCGCAGAGAGGACCAACAAGCGCTACCACTTCCTGTCAAAGGACCAGCCGTTCAACAGGCTCTCAGTCGCATTCGACTCCCCTAGCCTGTATGGGAATGACCCCGGGATATTCTCTTTGCGGATCCAAAGGAGCTTGTCCCCCCAGTCCTCGGTCGTGGGTAGGGCGACTCTCGGCACCCGAGTCCCCGATAGCGTCTCGTGGGTCGTCTTGACTGGGATTTCCTTCCCTCGCACTGTGTAGCTCGCCTGGCCGGAGCGATATGCCTCGGACTTCGAATCAAACTCATCCAGGGACGCCCATGCTGCTTCGGGTATTGAGCTCCTGATCTCGTTTGCCTCGTTGAGTAATTCCTGGCGAGTACCTCCCTTACTGGGGGATTTCAGCAGTTTGGCCGCTGCTTCGAGTTGCTGGACCTGCCGGACGGATCTCGCTACTTCTTCTGACCTCTTGTGGTAGTCCCTCACTGTTGAGGCGACCTCGGCGAGGTACCCCTGACGCTTGGGGGGGATCGGGGTATCGCGATTCGGCAGTCCGTCTGGATCCAAACGTGGTTCGCTGGCGGAGAAGTCGGTCCCAAACCTCTCGTTCAGCAGGGCTGACATCATCTCCCAGAGGCGATCCACCCCCGCATCGGCGAACTGGCTGGCTATTGTGGGCACAACCGGCATTGATTCAGGGTTCTCGTCGAAGGCCTCTCGGTTCCTCAGGAACTGCTTGCGGATCTCGGTCAGTGCGTCCTCCGCACCTGGCCTGTCGAACTTGTTCAGCACCACGATGTCGGCGAAGTCCAGGGCGGCTAACTTCTCTAGCTGGCTCGGTGCACCGTACTCCCTGGTTGTGACATAGATAGAGGTGTCTGCCACCTCGGTGATGGCATCGTTCCCCTGACCGATACCGCTCGTCTCGACGATGACCAAGTCGAAGCCCACTGCCTTGCAGACTTCGACGGCTCGATCGACGCACTCGGCTATCTCTCTACCACTGTCCCTGCTCGCGAAGGAGCGCATGAACAGCTTATGGTCGGAAAGGGAGTTCATCCTTATTCTGTCCCCGAGTAAAGCCCCGCCCGTCTTCTTCCTAGTTGGATCCGTGGCTAGCAGTGCCACCCGAGCATCCGGGTTGTCCCTGCGAATCCTGAGCATAACCTCGTCCATCAGGCTAGACTTGCCCGCCCCGCCCGTCCCAGTGATACCGACAACGGGGCACCCTGATTCCGAGTCTCTGGAGCGGGCCTTGGAGAGTGCATCATAGAACTCGTCTGGTTGGGAGTTCTCAGCCATCGTCAGGAGCAGAGATACCATCCCATGATCGTCGGCATCGACCGGCCCGGATATCGAGTCGAACCTGGATCCATCTAGGAGGTCAATCCCCGATGCCTGGTTCATTGCGTCCCGCACCATCCCGACTAGGCCAAGTTCCCTGCCATCGTCTGGCGAGTATATCCGCGAGATACCATTACCTCTGAGATGCTCAATCTCATGTGGGAGGATGGTCCCCCCTCCCCCTCCGAACAAGAACACGTGGCCAAAGCCCTCCTCATCCAGGATCTCCTTGGTGTGGGTGAACATCTCAACGGCTCCGCCTTGGTAGGAGGTGATTGCGACTGCATGTGCGTCCTCCTGGACGGCCGCACGCGCGACCTCGTCGGCACCCCTGTCATGCCCAAGGTGGATTACCTCGCAACCCTGGCTCTGGAGGATTCTCCTGAAGATGCCTATGGCCGCGTCGTGGCCATCGAAAATGGCGGCTGCGGTGATAACGCGAATGGGCATTTTCCCGCCTGAGGCCGTGATTTGGGCATCGGTTGCACCGCTCCCGGGGCTGTTTTCCACGCCAACCCGAAAACATGACTCCACAAGAATGCGTTGACTGGATAATGCGTTGTCTTGGGCATTTCCGGGACATGATTCAAGACTGGTAGAGAATTCCAAGATAAAGTGGAAGAGCGCCCTGAAGCGATTGAAATTTCCTCGGGCGATGATGGGGGCCCTTGGGGTGGAGGCTCGGACTCAGAGCCAAGCGGGACTCTTCTCAGCGGGAATGTAGCCTCGTTCGGAGGCGAGGGGAACGAATCCCCCTATTGGGCGGAACCCGGCATGGAAAGCAAGGGGCTTCCTAACGGAGCATGGTTCGCAATTGGTTTGATTTTGGCCCCTGGTGCAATGTGGTTTGTTTCTTTCATCCTGTTAATCATAGGGGACGAAATGCCTTACGGCCCGGACGAAATATTCTACCTTCTAGCTTGGTTACTCTGGCCCGTTGGCCTGATTGGCGGGTTGGTTTGGAGCTTCACGAGAGGCAACAAATACTTCGCATATGGACTTCTAACGGCTTTGGTCGGAGTTCCGGCAGTATTGTTCCTCGCTGTGATTGCCTTATTGATCTCAGTGGGGGTCTTTTGATAATCAGAAAGCGTTCACGAGGATGTAGGCGAAGAGGAACATCAGCAGGCCCATCGCCCCATCGATGATGTGCGCCTTGGACCTGAGCAACTCGGCCCTACCCCCAGCAGTCAGGACGGTGGCCACGGTCACGTACCATGTCCCATCTATCACCATCCCCAGCATGCCCATCCCAAGTAGTGTCTCAAGCGAGGAGTCGGCTTCGATGAAGGGGGCGTACAGGGCCAGCATCCAAGCCATTATCTTGGGATTGAGGAGCGCTATAGAGAAGCCCTGGACGAAGCCGGCCCTGTCCGATGGACCATGCGATTCATCGGGGCCCGAGTCCTGCCTCGGACCAGCCATGGCCTGGCGCAGGAACTTGGTCCCCAACCACAGGAGTATCAGCACCCCCCCTCCCCTGAGGAAGAGTTCGACGTCCTCATTGGCCGCAAGAGCCGTGGCTATCCCGAGGGCCGCCAGGAACGCGTAGATACCGAACCCTATGCCGTGCCCTATCCCTGTGGAAATGCCCTGGCTGCGGCCACCTGCCATGGTGTTCCTCAGAACCACTGCCAGTGACGGTCCAGGGCTCATGGCCCCCAACGTGAAGACCGTGGCTAGGGCGAACCATGCGCTAGGTTCCATTGCCTCACCGACTAGGCGCCTGCGTACATGGACTCGATCTCGTCGGCCCAGTTCTCCCTGATCTGGATTCTGCGGATCTTCAGAGTGGGTGTCAGCTCACCATGGTCAACGCTGAGGTCCCTGGGCAGGATTGTGAACTTCTTCAGCTGCTCTGGGTTGGAGAACTGTCCGTTGAGCCTGTCGACGTGCTCCTGGAGTTCGGCGTATACCTCCGGGCTGTCGGTGTACTCGCTGAGGTCGTGGCCGAACTCCTTCAGCTTCGCCAGCTGCTCCGCAGGGTCCTTGGGGACCTTGGCCCCGTCCATGCCGTGCTTGTCCCTGAGGATCACGCTGACGTCCAGCGTGAAGAGCGCGCTGCAGTACTTCCTGTTGTCGCCTATGAGCATACACTGGGACACTAGGGGGATTGACTTCATCGTCTCCTCTATCACCAGGGGTGCGATGTTCTTGCCTGCCGAGCTCACGTAGATCTCCTTGATCCGTCCGGTCACGCTGATGTATCCCTGGGAGTCCTCTCGGCCTAGGTCGCCTGACTTGAGCCAGCCGTCCTCGGTCATCGTCTCTGCAGTCGCCTTGGGGTTGTTGTAGTATCCCTTCATGATGTGCCGGCCGCGGAACTGTATCTCCCCGTCGCCCTTCTCGTTGGGGTCGTGAATCCTCAGCTCGCCGACGAATGGCTTACCGACAGTTCCTATCTTGTTGTTGCCCTCGAACCCGATTGTCGCGCCTGCCGTGGTCTCCGTCATGCCGTAACCCTCGAAAAGCGGGATGTCCAACTTGTGGAAGAGGTGCAGTATATCGGGATTGATCGGGGCTGCACCCGTGATTGCGTACGTCAGTTTGGAGAAGCCTATCTTCTGCTTCGCCTTCTTCCTGACGATCCCCTTCAGGATAGGCAGGCTTAGCCACTTCACCTTGCTACCGAGTCCGGCCACTAAGTTCGAGTATACCTTCTCGTAGATCCGTGGGACTCCGATGAAGAGGGATGGTTCTACCTCCTTTGCGTAGTCTATCGAATCCAGTGGCGAGCTGACTACGCGCATGTGCATGGCGTCCCTCACCCAGATGTGGTTGTCGGCCAACTGGCCGAACACGTGTGCGCATGGAAGCCAGGAGACGTAACCATCGCCCTGGTTGAACTTGGCGATGGCCGACACTCCTGCTATCTCAGCCTCGAAGTTGTCGTGGGTGAGCTCGACTCCCTTGGGGTTGCCAGTAGTCCCAGAGGTGTAGATCAGAGATGCGGTGTCGTCTGGTTGGATGCTAGAGAGCCTCTCCATCACCTCGGAGTCTTCGGTCTCCCTACCGGCGGAAACGAAATCTCTCCACGATATGGATTTCGGGTGATCCGGCATGTCGACGCCATCCATCACCACAACTGACTCAACCTTGTCCAAGGATGCGAGCGCCTCGTGCAGCCGATGGGCGCACATCTTCTCGGGATCGCCCCCGTCCATTGGATTGTTCCCGACAAAGACTATCTTGGAGTCGGAGTTTCCTACCACCCACTCCACCTCCTCTGGCGAGCAAGTGTGGTAGACTCCGACCGCAGCCCCGTTGCACATGTTGGCAGCGGAGTACGCGGCGTACCACTCCTTCCGATTGTACGAGTAGATGCTGAGCTTGTCCCCCTTCTGGAAGTCATGTGCAATCAGTGCCTTGGAGAGGCCCATCACGTCGTCCAAGAACTCGGACCAAGAAGTGACGTCCCAGTTGCCGTTCTCATCCTTGGAGGAGATTGCGGCCTCGTCTGGGTAATTTTCCGCGTTATCAATCAGGTATTGGGGCGTAGTCTTCGCTGACATGGGCTTGGACAATGCATCCGGAAACTTAACTGTTGTCTAGGGAATTAAGTGTTGCAAAAACAACCTTCAGGGGAGAACGGCGCTGATGTTCTCCCGCCAGTCGGCCCCTCCATTCCGATTGGCGAGGGGGGATGCTGGGGATGGGTGCCAGCACGATTTGACTCGGATGCCCAATCCCGTGACTGCGTCATGAGCCCTCTTCTCTGCGTACTTCCCAATGCCTATGACCTCCACCGCACCCAATGCCACGGCTGCCTCTATGAGGTGTTGATCGCACCTCTCCAACAATTCATTCATCACAGATCCGCTGATGTTGTTGGGAGTCACGTTAGTGCCCCTCGGGCCATCAAGGATCATCAACGGGCAGTGGTTGATGATGAACACCTTCTGGAATATCTGGCTTGCGTCGCCATACCTCTGCTGTAGAAGGCCCCAAAGCCTTGTTCCGGAGACTTCCTCCTTGGGATGGCTGAGACCGTTAACAGGCCTGTTGGGATGCGGACTAACCGGTTGACCCACCTCAATCCCAGATATTCCCAGCAGATCCCTCACGACCGAGGTAGCGGCGAACGGGACTCCCATCTGGCCCATCCCATGGGGACCAGGGTTCATCCCCAGCAGAATGACCTTGGCACCGTGCCCCCCTGATCGGCGAATGAATTCCTCATGGACGCCCCAAGCATACATCAGCGGGTTGTAAACGTAGTCTGCGACACCTTCGGATTCCAGGCGGCGGGCGAAGGCTTGGGCATCGTCCCTCAGTCCGGATGCAGCTCGGATCAGCCCCTCAATTGCCTCGGCCATCTATTGCTTCACATCCCCGAGCAAAGCACCTGCAATGTCACTGAGTTCTTTGGGGGCAATTGGGAAAACTGTTTGTGATGTCCCCCCGGCCCCCCAGACCATATCGTATTGCATCAGATCCTCGTCCATCAGGACAGTTACTGGATTAGTGTGCCCGAAGGGCGGAACGCCACCGATTGCGAATCCCGTACTTTTCAAGACATATTCGGGACTGGCCATCCCAGGTTTGAAACCCAGAATTCGCTTCAGTTTCCTCTTCCTCTCGACCCTGTTCGAACCAGAGGTAATCACGACAACTGCTCCCTCTGGCCCTTCGAAGACAATGGATTTGGCGATGTGGGCGACTTCGCATCCTAACTGATCCGCTGCGTCCTGAGAAGTTCTGGTGCCCTCATCGTACTTCCTGGGGGATGGCGAGAAGCCGATTTTCTCGCACTGCGAGAGCCATAGTTCGTGGCCATCCATGGAATTCGCCCAAAGTATCACGACTTATGGGTTGGGGAGCAACGAACTTGAGAAATGGACGACGCGCCTGTGTAACTTTCATGACTCGGTGGTAATCGGGAGAGGCCATGGTGTGGCCGTTCGGACCTTACGAGACGGTGATGGGAATCATTCTCCTGATGACCATCCCACTGCAGAGGCTACTGACCAGAGACGAGCCAGAGATGAGGGTCGCATTCTCTGATCTACTCGAGGAAATCCGAGAGAGGGGGTACAAGTGGCACATCTCTGTTTACCTGGTAATGTACGGATTCAAGGCATTCATTGACCAGCACAACGAGGCAATCAAGCCCAGGGTTGGCGGATTCACCCACTACGTCCATGGGCTCGAGGGAGGGGTCACACTCTGGATCCAAGAGACCTTCAGAAACGACCTGCTCAGCGATGTTCTTTCTTTCCACTATCTCTTCGTTTACATGTTCCTGATATGGTTCGGACCGATGTATTACATTCTTTGCAGGGACGAGGTGATGGCCGACAAGGCGGTGCTGAACTACTTCGTTATCTACGTTCTAGCTGTTCCCCTCTACCTATTCTTCAACGTCGAAGTCACATCCTCCTTCGTCCCGGGCATGGATGCTCTGATGTACCACAAGTCGTGGAACCTGTTCTTCTTCACCGAAGTCGATCCTCTTGACAATGGGTTCCCTAGTCTGCACGTGGGAATCCCGATTGGCCTCCTGATAATCAACAGGCTGCATGTTAGAGAGCTCGGAATCAAGATTGGAGAATGGCGTCACAGAGAGTTCGATCTGTTCGTGGCGGCGAATATCCCGATCTACCTTTTCAGCATCCAGTACCTCGGGATACACTGGGTCTCAGATGTGATTCCAGGGGCAATCCTTGCCATTATCTGTGCTCTTTTCACCCAAATGATCCAACCCAAACTGAGAGGCGTGCGGGAGAACGGCTGGCCTTCGTTAGCCCCATCCAAGAGAGTGGCATACACTTCGGCTGCATTCTCCTTGCTAGGGACCTTGATACTGCTCACAGTGGTAGTCGATGGGCCCGGGACGGATGATGAGGTGCCGACAATGAGGGTCGGTCCTGGAGATGTGAATCTCGATGTTATCGAGGTTCACAGCCTGTGGCACCCGGCAGATGTAGAGATCAGGAACGTTGGGGGTGAAATAGTCCAGGTTCTCATCATCCACAGGGACGCGGTAGAAGACCACGCCAAGGATGGGAGGATCGACTGGTTGCCCCTATCTGGCGGTGACGTGCACGTTCTGGGACCGGGGGAAATCCTTAGCGAGCAAGTGGAAACGCCTTCGGTGTTTGACGGTCATTACGTATTGGTCACACACCAAGGAGATTATGGGGTCGGAGAGGTCAGAATCAGCATAGAGTACGTGGACGGGAGCCTCCTGTGGTCTGCCATCATCTCTTCCGTTCCTGCCTTCGCAATAACCGGTCTCGTCATAGGTGAATTGTATTTCTCAGAGGATGAAGTGAGCGAAGAAATCTCCAATGAAGAGTCCTGATACTGCCCCCAAACCTATCCAAGTACCGATTCGGAAAGCAGGGTAGTTATGCCTCCAAATGTACATTGATTGGTAAATCCAGATCAGGATTACTACGATGAACCAGACGAATAAAAATAGCTGTGGGATTAATGCGAGAAGCATTGCAACATTTGCACCAATGACCAACTCGACTCTCCCCCCAGCTGGCTTCGGAGAAAAATACAGTAGCGGACTAAGTAGCACCAATCCGATGAAGGGTGCAGGCAGGATCCAGCCGAAAGGTCGAGGTATTCCACTAATGAGGTGAGGGGTACAAGCAGCAGCAAATCCGACTAGGCTCGGTAAGACTACAGGCCACAGAGGGGGTTCGTCCCACTTCATGGCGAGTCGTCCCCCATGACCCCCATGAAGTCTACTAGTTGGGCCGGAAGGTTTTCTTTGGATTTCACGACCTCGCGGTAACATGGCGAAGGGAGAGATTGTGCTTGGTTGCCTCGCACCGCACCCGCCACATGTTGTGTATGCTGAGAACCCAGAACAGAACGAGGCTTTCTCGGAAGGGGGATGGGAGACTCTGAGATGGGGTTACAACAGACTGGCTAGGAAACTGAAAACGATTGATTACGATGCAATGGTAATCTTCACCCCTCATTGGCAGACTTACATCGGAACGCACTTCCTGGGGCTGCCGGAATTCAAGTCTAAGTCTGTTGACCCGGTTTTCCCGAACATCTTCCGCTTCAACTACGACATCTCGGTAGATGTGGATCTGGCTGAGAAGATGTGTGAGGTTGCCGGTGAGTCGGGAATCGTTACCAAGATGATGCGAAATCCCGACTTCAGGATCGACTACGGCACGATTACATCTTGTCATATGCTCAATCCAGATTGGGACAAACCACTCGTTACCATCAGCAGCAATAGGAATGCTCACTACTACTCTGCTGAGGTAATGAACGAGCAAGCCAGTGCATTGGGAGATGCCTGTGCAAGGGCCATAGAAGAGAGTGGCAAGAAGGTGGTCCTAATCAGCAGTCACAGCCTTTCACACAGACACTTCGTTACTGAGTCACCCTTGCCTGAAGACATGAGTCGGGAGCACATATACAATCACAGCCAATATGTCTGGGACATGAAGCTCGTAGATCTGATGAGGAGTGGCAAGATGAGAGAGGTGATCGATATCATGCCTGAATTCACCGAGCAGACCATTGCTGAGACCGAGGGGGGTGGCCTGACTTGGATGATGTCCGCAATGGGATATCCAAACTATCCTGCCGAGATTTACGGATACCAGTCAGTAATTGGGACAGGAAACCTGATTGCTGCATGGGATCCCATGGAAGCCACACGCGAGATTGTCCTCTGAGGTGTTTGTTTGACGGAGCCAGAGATCCTATTCGGCATTTATTGCCCCCCTCACCCGCAACCCCTCCTCTCCCCGGAAGCCAGTGAGGGCTATGGAAAACTGAGGGATGCCTACGAAACATGTAGGAAGAGAATCGAAGAGAGCGAGGCGGACCTGATTCTGGTCTACTCCACGACATGGCCGAGCATAATCGGGCATCAGATTCAGGCGCATCCAGAACCGGAATGGGTTCACGTAGACGACGACTTCCACTTCCTAGGCAGCATGCCTTACAAGTTCAGGATGGATGTAGAGTTCGCTGATGCGTTCAAGAATGCTGCTGAATCTAGGGGACTGCAATCCAGGACGGTCGCGTACGATGGGTTCCCAATTGACACGGGGTCGGTCGTCGCTCTCAAACTCCTGAACCCAGAAAACCGGATACCGGCATGTATCGTTTCCAGCAACATGTATGCAAACAGGGCCGAGACAATTGTCCTGGGAAAGTCTGCGCGTGATGCGATTCAGGAGCAGGGGAAGAAAGTCGTAGTCGTTGTAGTATCGAGCCTGTCTAACAGGATGTTCACTGAGCACATCGATCCCTCCGAGGACAGGATTCACTCTGCCAAGGACGATGAGTGGAATCGTAAGATCCTAGAGTTCTTCGATGACGGCAGGTTGGAGGATCTGAGTCAGCTCTCGAGGGAAATACACGGGCAGATCAGAGTGCAGAAGGTAGTTGCGTACAAGCCAGCTTGGTGGATGTCGGCCACAATGGGCCAGCATAACAACTACACTGGAGAGGTCTTGGCATACGAAGCCCTCCATGGCTCCGGAGGGGCTGTGGTGATGCTGACTCCCGCCTCGGGATCGGTTGGCGACAAGGAGTTTGACGAAGATGACGTTGAACACTACCATGGGGATCGCGGAGTCTTAGACAAGGGGATGTTGTGATGTCGACTGAAGACGAAATGACTCACGAAGAAAAGCGAAAGAGCTTGATTGATGATATCGTCACAGCACCGACTGATGCGGTCGAGAGAATATATGACGAGGTGGGCAAGTCATTGGCCAGGTCGGCCGGAGGAGCCATTGGGGCAGCAGCAGGGATAGCAGTTGGGGGCCCGGTTGGAGGAGTAGTGGGCGCAGTAGTGGGGAGGAAGGCGGCTGGAAAGTTAACGAGCGAAGACGGGCCCTTCGTCGCCGAGGGTGGCCCATCTGCAGTGGGGGCGTACCCCCACTTGCAGAGAGTGGGTGATTTGATTCTAGTAAGTGGAATGGGGCCTCGTCAGCCGGGAACCAATGAAATCCCGGGTGGACCAATCAAGGATGGTGAGGGGAATCCTATGGATTACGACATCAGGGCACAGACTCACGCGGTTATCAACAACATTAGAGTGATTCTTGAGGAATACGGTTCTGGACTTGAGAATGTGGTGGACGTCCTTGTTTTCCTGACTGACATGGAACGCGATTTCAACGGGTACAACGAGGTATACGCCGAGTACTTCTCCGAGACCCTTCCAGCAAGGACGACCGTATCGGTGGATGCACTCCCGACTTCGATTGCGATCGAGCTGAAGGTTATCGCAAGGGCGTGATCAGGGTTCCTAATCTTCTATTGCATCGGAAGTGCACCAAGTTGGAGATGCAATAGGATTGCACCTGCTTGGAGTCCCTTCGGGTATCTCGACCCAGTAGTCTACCCCCTCCACTTGTGCGGGATAATCGGTCGAGATGCTGTGAGCACCGGATGCAAGGGCTGCGTCTCGTCTCGTTGTGTCATTGTTGTCAGCCTCCTCCCCTCCGCTGTCCGCCCTACTCCGGACGATGTAACCCTCGCTAACGAGTCTGGTAATCTCTTCACCACTGCCAATTGGATCTGTTAGCGAGAAGATGACGGCCTCGTTGCTACCCTCGTCGGACAGTGTGAACATACGAGCCCCCAATAGTCCCGGATGCGCGTCTGCATACAGGTCCCTGGACTCCCCACTAGCTAGCAGGACGAAAATCGCCTTCCCTCTGCTCTCTTCCAGCAATGGCCAGCCATTCGTGATTACCGCATCCTTCAGGGTGGCACTCCCTCCCCTCACGTCATCTGGCGTGATCGTCTTGTTCAGAGGCCAGAATTGGGAAATCTCATGCTCGATGTCTTCCAGTAGGCCCGAAATCTCCAGAGTGGTTGTCACGTCAGTGGCTTGCTCGGGCCAGTCCTTGGGCTCAATCCAAATGAAGAGCGGATGGTGCAGCGGGTTCTCGTTCGACCATCCGAGGAGCGTTTCAAGGCAATTCTCGAATGTCGGGCACGTCGTGCCCGAGTCGTACTGGTTGTGGTAGACCCTGAGACCCTCCCTAATATCCCACCAGACATCGATCTCAAACTGTCTGACCCCCTGCTGTGATGCCTGGAAATCCAGAGGCTGGTGCGTGTACATGTACTCCCTAGTGGGAGAAATCAGTGGCTCAATGTGGTATGAGTTGTGAGTCCCCTTCATCTGGATATGATTAATTCTGAGTGGTTCTTTCTCCGTATCTCCGAAGATTCCATTGCCCGAATCGGAGCCTAGGCACCCAGTTAGAGACGCCATGACCATCATTGTCACGACCAACGGGGCTTGCTTCCTCATCCTGGTCGAATTATTGGAGGAGGAGATAACACTTCTGAATGGTTTAGTGATGATGTCCGCCTGGGCCGTGGACGTGCCCATGCGCCAGCTCTTCATCGGTGGAAGGGCGAACCTCGACGACCTCTACCTCGAAGCGGAGAGTCTTGCCGGCCATCTGATGGTTGAAGTCGGCCGAAACTACGTCACCGTCAATCTCGGTGATGGTGAATTGGATTGGTCCTTGGTCGCTATGCGCCCCTACGACCATCCCCACTTCCAGTTCCATGCCCTCTGGGAACTGGCTTCTCTCTATCTCCTGGATGGCGTCGTCATCCCTCTCCCCGTAGGCTCGATCAGGGGTGAGTGTGAACTCCCTCTTCTCTCCCACCTTTGCGCCGAGGACCTCTTGCTCGAAACCTGATATCATTTGCCCGTGCCCGACCAGGAAGGTCAAGGGGTCCTTGCCCTCGCTGCTGTCGAATTCTGCTCCATCTACGAATGTCCCGGTGTAATGCACCGATGCTACCGTGTCCTGCTCTACTGTATCGCTCATGACCGGGGGCCAGTGGGGCCAGTATCTAACCTGTTGGGTGGGGATAACCTTCAACTGGGGTGTGTTGGCCGGTAAAACATGCGGAGCTACGGTCCAAAGGACCTGGTGGGCATCGTACTGACCCCCATAGAGGCGGTCTCTGACACTCTTGAGAGGAAACTGGGGCTATTCTCAGTCGTGATCATCTCCCTGTCGGCGATGATCGGTTCTGGTTTGTTCGTGCTTCCCGCTCTTGCGATGCTGGAGATGGGAGGGGGGTCTCACCCCTTAGGAGGCGTTTGGCTAGCATATCTGGTTGCAGCGCTGTTGGTCCTACCAGGTGCGATCTCGAAGTCAGAGCTCTCCACGGCGATGCCCTCTTCCGGTGGGTCTTACGTATACGTTGAGAGGACGTTCGGACCATATGTCGGAACAATAGCAGGTCTGGGGCTGTGGGCCAACTTCATGCTGAAATCTGCCTTCGCATTGATTGGTTTCAAGGCTTATCTCTGGGTAATCGAGGATATAATCGGCATCGACATCGACCTCGAGTTAGCCTCCATGGCTCTCCTAGTTCTGATTGTAGGAATCAACATCATGGGTGTGAAGAGAATCAAGAAGATTCAGACCCCAATTGTCATGTTCTCGACCCTCTACCTGCTTTCACTATGCGTATATGCCGTGGCGACTCAGGAACTCGATTGGAGCGTAGCGACATCGGAGGATTCCTTCGGTAACTGGAGCGACATAGCATCAACCTCAGCATTCGTGTTCGTATCCTATGCTGGTGTGACGAAGATAGCTGCGGTGGGTGGCGAGATCAAGGACCCAGCGAGAAACATGCCGTACGGGATTCTGCTGTCTCTACTGTTCGGTTGCATTCTCTATGTCTCAGTAACCATGGTCATGACAGTAACAGTGGCCCCAACGGATTACATGGGTGGCGATCACGGTGCTAGAGAGGACCCGATATACATATTCGCAGAAGCGGTCGGGGGAGAGGTTGTTGGGGTGGTTGCTGCTATTCTAGCGGTTGTGACAATGACTTCAATGGCACTCGCGGGAATTCTGGCATCTTCGCGGTTTCCCTTCGCCATGGCTAGGGACAAGCTGCTACCACAATTCCTTGAGAATGTCCATGGAAAGTATGGGACGCCACATTGGGCAATTATCGGTACTGGAATATCAATGGCGCTGGCAATCACATTCCTGCCAGTACATGACGTAGCCGAACTAGCCTCTGGGTTCCAGATAATGATATTCATGCTAATCAATGCCTGCGTGATCATTCTTCGAAGCTCCTCCGAGTCACATGCATGGTACCATCCGGATTGGAAGACGCCATGGCCACTCTATCCACTCGTCCAGTTGTTCGGAATTTTTGGAGGTGGAGTCCTACTGTACTACATGGGAACTAAGTCGCTCGTCGGAGCAATTGCTGCAATCGTTCTGGGGACCATCCTCTTCAGGAGCTATGGAATTAATAGGGTCGTGGACGAGATCACCCCCTGGGAGACCACTAAGAAGATGCTAACAGATCCGGACGAGGTCGAGAAGAGGCGAATCCACGCAGCCTTCCATGCCGCTGACACGGAGGGAACTGGGAAACTGAATCTGGATGAGTTCGTCAGTGCGTTCAAGGCTCTTGGATACATTGTCGGAGGGGGACCGAACATCCCCGATGAATCGATAGTGGTCCCAGGAAATCGCAAATCTAGAAGGAATCGGTTGATTCGCGATCTATTTCACTGGGGGGACGGAGATGCGGACGGGCTGATCGACATCGAGGAGTTCCTGGCAGTGGCTGAAGAAATCGGGCCAGAGGATTGAATCACTGGGCGTGTGATTGAAGTCTGCAACCGTACTGGGGGTAGCACCGGGTGAGCATTTGGTTTCCAGTCGAGCAAAGAAAGTGACGACACATGTCCTACAGGAAATGAAGCGCTCAGGCGAGAAAATTGCGATGTTGACTGCTTACGACTACTCCCTGGCTAGACTAGTTGATGGGGCCGGAGTTGACGTTATCCTAGTCGGCGACTCTGCCTCGAACGTGATGGCTGGCAACGACACCACGGTTCCAATAACCCTCGATCACATGATCTACCATGCGCAATGCGTAGTTAACGCGGTAGACAGGGCCCTCGTGGTGGTGGACATGCCTTTCGGCAGCTATCAGGGTGATTCAAAGCTGGCTCTGAAGAGTGCGATCAGGATCATGAAAGAATCTGGGGGCCATGCAGTCAAGATAGAGGGTGGGAATGAAATCGTCGACTCGGTCAAGAGAATCCTCACTGCCGGGATCCCGGTGATGGGTCATCTAGGTCTGACACCGCAGTCGATTTACAAGTTCGGAACCTATTCGGTCCGAGCCAAGGAAGAGGATGAGGCCGAGAAGCTCTTGGAGGATGCGATTGCCCTCCAGGATGCTGGATGCTTTTCCATAGTCTTCGAGAAGATCCCTGCAGACCTGGCAAAACGGGTGAGCGAATCACTAGACATACCCACCATAGGCATAGGGGCCGGGGCAGATTGCGACGGCCAGGTCCTAGTCCTGCACGACATGCTTGGAATTACCAAGGACTTCTCTCCGAGATTCCTGCGACGCTACGCGGATGTGGGGGAGTCAGTGGACAGAGCAGTGAAGGACTACATCGGAGATGTCAGGAAAGGGGATTTCCCCTCCGAAGACGAGAGCTACTGATACGGAGGAAAAATGTCCCCCCAACCTTCAAGGACGCCCGCCAACGGGTAGGGTAAGGTCATCATGAGCGAGTTGTGGGTTGAGAGGCACAGACCGCGTTCTGTCAGTGAGATGAAGGGACAGAAAGCAGTGGTTGACAGGCTGAAGGCCTACTCCAAGTCCAGAACTTTCCCGCACCTAATGTTCGCTGGGCCACCCGGGACGGGGAAAACAACAGCAGCTCTGGCTCTGACCAGGGATGTATTCGGAGAGGGTTTCAGGAGCAACCTTCTCGAGATGAATGCCAGTGACGAGAGAAAACTGGAGTCCATCAGAACCAAGGTCAAGCAATTTGCCCGAACAGCCCCTATGCCCGGTACCACGTTCAAGGTGATTTTCCTGGATGAGGCCGATGCGCTGACGCCCGATGCCCAAGGGGCACTGAGGAGAATAATGGAGCAATTCTCTGAGACCTGCAGATTCATCCTGTCATGCAATTACTCATCCAAGATAGTCGAGGCGATCCAATCCAGATGCGCGGTCTTCAGGTTCAGACCGCTGGACACCGAGAAGGTCCTTGAGAAGGTGGTCGAGGTCGCAAGTAGCGAGGGAGTGGAGCTTGAGCAAGAAGCAGCACAGGCAATAGCCAAAGTAAGCCTAGGTGACCTAAGGAAGGCGATTACGTCACTGCAAGTAGCCGCATCGCTAGACTCTCACGTGACCAGGGAGCTAGTCTACGAAACCACTGCAACCGCCCCTCCGGAGGAACTGCATGGGTTCTTCCTTGCCTGCAAGGAAGATGGCTTCCAACCAGCTAGACGCAGGATGAGGGGCATTCTCGACAGGTTCGGGCTAGCCGGGACAGACCTAGTCAACCAGCTTCACAGGGAGCTGGGTGGCGTCACATTCCTAGACGAGATGCAGAAACTTGCGGCTACTGAGGCAATGGCAGAATGCGACTTCAGAATGGTTGAGGGGGGCGGAGAGGCATTGCAACTAGATGCCATGGCCGCTAGGATCTGCGGACTGCTCGGGAACTAGGAAGAAGACTGTATGATGCTGAGGGTGTACTCCCTCTCCCAGGTGTTGTCCCCGTCCTGCCATGGAATCATTTCTCCCTCCTCTACAAGGGAGATGTGAACGAGATATTCCCCTGGGTCACAACCATCTGGACACAAGTCCCATGCCATAGAGACGTCCTCCGAGTGGGGCGCGACCTTGGGTCCGGAGAACTCCCCGGTGAGTGAGTTCTTCTTCAGCCCCCTGACCCAGTCGTCGGGATCAACTGTGTCGAAAGTATCCGACGGCCCGTCGTCTGCAATTTCGGAAACCAATCCGGAAACGCTGACTATAGGGTCCATCTGCCCTACCTTGTGAACTGTGAGGTTCATCGTGGAATTCTGAGCGTCGACGTTGTCCCTAACGCCTAGGCCGAGGATAATCGGGATTGAATCCTGGGAAATCCTGATCTCGTACACATTTCCATCCAAATCAAAGTCAGAAATCCCCTCGCTGTTGGCAATGTCTATTGCATCAGCGAGATGTGGAGCTGCGATGTCAGCGATTGGTGGATTCACGAGGACGAAGGAGAGCGCGAGCCAGGTGAAGAGATAGAGGAACGATGCCCTGACCCAGTTCCCGGTAGTGAACAGTTCGAAGAACCGATCGGGGACCGCTAGTTGGTGCAGAGGGCGAATGAGAGCAACCATCAACACAGGTAGGAGCCAGAGTATCTGCTGCGAACTGTTCATCCCTGGCATCATGTAGAACCGCATCACCAACGCAACTGTGAGGCCGAAGACAATGACCAGCCACATGGAAATCGCATCTGCCTTCTCCTTCTCTGCGTGGGACGATGGGTCGAACGGCTCCAGAGTAGATGGCTTCTTTTCCCCTCCCTTCGAACCGCTGCCCTTCTTGCCTGAATATGCGCTTGCGCGAAGGGCAGTATCAACATCGACCATAGATGGTTATGGCGAGAGAGGGCGACACATCAACCCTGCGTGTGGGGGAAAAGTTGCTGTTGCATTACTGGCAATGCTCAAATGGCCTCTTCGCCCGCCTTGAGGGTATGCCGGGGTGGCGTAGTTGGTAGCGCGTCGGACTCATAGGGAACAGTTAGCGGAGATTTCTCTGCTGACGCGAACGATGAGCGCATCATGCCTAGCCGAAAATGTCTGAGACATCCGAAGGTCGCGGGTTCAAGTCCCGCTCCCGGCACCAATACCAAACACAAGCGAGCCTTTGATGGGCCGACGCGCTCTGCCCGCTAGCATGGAGGGTTGGCCAAAGCCCGGAACTCCCGTCAAACTAGTGGTGAAGACGTGGGCCGGGAGGGCGGAGCATTCCGGAATTGCCCTCCCCAGTTCTGGGAACAAGCTGATCACGATGAAACTGCAGAACGGCTACAACGTTTCATTCCCGGAATCATACGTCGACTCGTTCGAAGTCCTTGATGAGATGCCTGTGATCGAAGAGGAGGTCGAGGAAACCACCCCCCAGGATGAGTCCCTGCCTCTTGTCCACCTCATTCACACCGGCGGGACGATAGCCAGTAAGGTGGACTATGCGACAGGGGCAGTCACCGCCAGATTCGATCCCCACGAGCTCCTAGATGCTGTTCCTGAGCTGCGTGGCATAGCGCGGATTCGCGCGGTGAAACTCGGAAACATGTGGTCAGACGACCTTCGGCCAAGGCACTGGAATAGAATGCTGAAAGCCACCGAGGAGGCCTTCGCTGAAGGCGCAGTTGGCTGCGTAATCACCCATGGAACGGACACCCTGCACCTTTCGGCTGCAGCGATGTCGTACGGATGGTCGGGGCAAGGGGGAAGGCCGCCAGGCAGAATCGTCCTCACCGGCTCCCAGAGGTCCCCGGATAGGGGCTCTTCTGATGCTGCTGAGAATCTCATTGCTTCAGTACAATGGGCAGCCCACGGACCTGCCCCCTCGGGATACCGGGACTCGTCCGTGGTTATCGTCCATGCGAGCTCGTCGGATGGGAGCTGCGCCGTGCTGCCGGGGTGCGCCTGCAGGAAGTACCACTCATCACGCAGAGACGCCTTCAAGCCGATCAACCAAGAGGTACTGGGGCACGTTTCTATCGATAGCAGTGGAGCGAGGATAGACTACTCGCCAGAGGCTCATGACGCCAGGATCGAAGCAATTGCTCCGAAGCCTTTCGACGAGTCAATACGTATAGCTCAATTCATCTCCGACCCCCACTTGCATCCAGACCAAGTCCAGGGGGCAATAGACTCTGGCTTCGACGCCTTGCTCTTCCATGGGACAGGCTTGGGACACCTACCGATCTCGAATCCAGAGGAGGATAGCCTGGAGAACACCAGACTGCGAATGATGCTTGAGGACCACATAGCGAACGGAGGCGTCGTTGTCATAGTGACGAATGCGATTCACGGCCCCGTCAACATGAACGTCTACTCCAAGGGACGAGCCCAACAGGAGATCGGGATCATCGGGCACGGCTCGCTATGCCCGCCCGGGTCGGCCTTGGTCAAGCTCCACCACCTACTCTCGGTTGGAGGTAAGAAATCGGTTGAGAGGGGATGGGAGCTGGACCTGGTGGGGGAGAACCCCCCGTTCTCCATGTCCTAGGGACTCCGGTTTGCTGATGGACCGACTTGCACTTGGGTAGTTCGTGACAGGCCCCTCTCCCAGCGACAATTTAGATGCGATCAGGCAGGATTCGATGTCTCCAGGCGATCGAAGCGTGATCAAAGAGATGAGAGAGTCGGGATCACAGACGGCAAGGGAGAGGATTCTCGGCCTACTGGATGATGACAGCTTCGTCGAGGTTGATGCGTTCGTCAGACACAGGTCCGGCGATCACGGAATGCACCTTCACACACCTCTGGGCGATGGAGTCGTGGCTGGTCACGGAAAGCTTGACGGTAGGAGGGTGGCTTGCTTCTCCCAGGACTTCTCGGTCTTCTCCGGGACAATGGGGGAGATGCATGCGAAGAAGATCTGCAAGATTGCCGAGTTCGCGGAGAAGGCACGCCTCCCCATAATAGGCATCTGGGACGGGGATGGTCAACGTGCCCACGAAGGCGTCACCTCACTTGGCCCGAACGGCGAGCTGCTGGACATCCTCGTATCATGCTCCGGGAAGGTTCCGATGATCTCGGTCGTCCTGGGGACCGTGTCAGGCACAAGCGCACTAGCGGCTGGCCTCTCTGACTTCGTGATTCTGGGGAGGCAGCGGGGAAAGATGTTCATGCGCAGCCCGTATGTTATCCCTGAGATTGTCTCAGGAGAAGTGGACGAGGACACCCTGGGCGGGGCGGCTCACCATGCCAGCAGGAGCGGTGTTGCGTGCATGGTCTCGGAAAGCGAAAGTGAGGCCTTCGACATGGTCGCAGAGATACTCTCCCACATGCCAGACCACACGATGTCTGAGCCACCTGTACTGAGAACTGGGGACAAGTGGGACAGAAAGTGCAAGGGGATGGGCAAGCTCGTGCCTCAGGACTCTGACCGACCGTATGACATGAGGGACGTCATCGGCCAAGTGTTCGATGACAAGCGCTTCCTCGAGATGTTTCCGTCCTATGCCGAGAACGTGGTCATTGGATTCGCTAGGCTCGATGGGCATTCAGTAGGAGTCATCGGGAACCAGCCATCGGTTCTCGCAGGATGCCTGGACATCGATGCATCCGTGAAGGCAGCCCGGTTCATCAGGACCTGCGACTGCTTCAACGTCCCAGTCGTGACCTTCGTGGACGTCCCGGGATTCCTTCCCGGTACTGTCCAAGAGTGGGGGGGCATCATCAGGCATGGGGCCAAGCTTCTGTACGCTTACGCCGAGGCGACCGTGCCCAAGCTAGCCGTGGTAACAAGGAAGGCCTACGGGGGGGCATACCTAGCGATGAGCTGCAAGCACCTAGGGTCCGACTACAACGTGGCATGGCCAACTGGGGAGCTAGCCGTAATGGGCGCGGAGGGCGCGGTCAACATCATCCACAGGACAGAGCTAGCCGAGTCGGATGACAGGTCCGAGAGGCACTCGGAGCTGGTTGACGAGTACAGAGAGAAGTTCGGCGATCCCTACGTTGCTGCCAGGCATGGCTGGCTGGACGATGTGATCGAGCCGCACCAGACGAGGATGGCCCTGGTCAAAGCACTGCGGCCTCTGCTCTCCAAGAGGGAGTTAGTCCTCCCCAAGAAGCACGGAAACATCCCCCTGTGAAAAAAAACCACAACCCCCAGTAATATAGGATGGTTTTCCCGATGTTTGCATGGATGACAATGCCATGTACAAAATACCAACAATTGACCTTTCGGTGAAATCCCTTCTGATGCTATCTCAGTTGGCAATTTTTGCTGTTTTCGCGTACTGGTCGGTGGAGGATGGAGTGGAGGACAATATGCAATACCTCTTTCTGGTGATGATGGCGGGTGCCGGTTTGGCACTCTTCCTTTCAGTCCCAAACGCGAGGATTGGGGTAACCTTGGGGATTCCAGCATTGATGATCGTAATTGGATTGGCTACGGGCGAGAATGATATGATGTTCTGGGCTGTTTTCATGATGATCATGATAGGTCCAATTGCCTACATTCCAGCAATGGCGACTGGCGATCCTACATTGGGCCTAGATGACGAGACCAGGCTGCAGAGGCTGAGCATACTTTGGATCGCCTTCGCTCTGTTAATGATATTCATGATGTCAGGTATCGCAGATATGGCTACGGAGGGCGAATACACAGAAGACAATGGTGATGATGATGAATTCACCATCGTACTAGACTCTACCCAGCAGACGATCGCACAGGGCGGACTGGCATTGGGCGTAATCGGGGTTCTGGGGTTCCTACTGACGGCCGTAATGGGCATGGAGGTAGGACAAATGCGTCCTTGGCATGGTGGCGCAATGGTAGCGGTTGCCATCATAATCTCCCAATATCTCTGGTCCGTGGGAGAAGGAGCGCCCGCACAGTCGCCGATGGATTATCTCATGATTCTCGGGTTTATTGGCATTATTACGCTGTCTCCTTGCATCGCATACGATATGAGCAGCGATTCTTCGGACTCCGAAGAATAGTATCAGATTACCGAAAGGACCTCGCTTAGGCTGGGCATTTCTTCTGCCCTTGACGGGGCGAAGAGGAGTTTCCAAGCCTCGAGGTGCTGGGCAGCGACCATCACCACAGCGAAATCGTCAGTAGACGCACCTCCCCCATAGGATATCGATACCTGTTTATCAGAGTCCATCTCTATAGATCCCCCCCCGGCTGGTTCCGCATCGAGATCGACTGCTAGATCGGAATGACCGTTGATCACTATGCTGCCATCCCATGGGCCACTAATCAACTCCCTGCGGCCCACTTCTGGAATTATCGAACCGCCTTGCGACGACCAAGCGGCCGCGATTGAGCGTGCTGCTGAACCGCCGCCCCTCATTCTGAGTACCGACCCCTCGGGGTCGATCCCAATATGCCTGCAGGCTGAGACGAAACCTAGGCCATCGGTGCTAGTGCCCAACCACTTTCCACCAGATCTCCTCAGTTGGTTGATCGCATTGACCCCCTCGGGTCCCTTGACACCGAGTCTTTCCTGTGGCGAGTGCTTCAGTGGAGCGGTGCACGATAGCCACAGTTCTCCTTCCAGAGATGACACCCGTGACTCGAACTCTTCGATGCTGGTCGCCTCGATGAAGACCTGCTCAGACGGTTCCACCCCCATGTAAGCACCGACTATCGAGAAGAGTCTGGGCGTTAGCGAGTGGGAGATTGGGCTCCCTGCTATACCCCAGAATGCCGGGCTACTCATGGCTCTCGCCCGGGGTTATTGCCGATGAAGGTTTCAAGAGCGCCCCGTCACCGAGAGTGCCGGGGGTAAGAGCAATGCGTCGCGTCAAGAGGCTGGATGAGGGTCTGAGGCTAAGGATCGAGAGCGAGGACGACCTGTGGGTGCTATCCCAGGTATGCGGCACGGGTTGCCTAGTGGGGATGCTGTCCCATCGAAGGGACTCTACGACCGGGAGGACGAAAGAGGATGGCAGGGCTAAGAGCGCTGAGAGGAAACCCATGTGGATAGTGCTGGAATCGTCTGAGACCGCTTTCCAACCATTCACTGACAATCTCAGGGTGCATGGGGTGATCAAGGAGGCGAAGCTCGACATCGGCAGCCACCACACTCATGTCATTTCCTCGGGTGATGAGATCGAGTTGACCCGGGAAGGGGGTTTGTCCAGAGTCGATTCTGCTTTGATCAAAGAGGCGATCTCCTCGGGAAGAAAGGCCCGTTCCGGGTTAGTTGTTGTCGAGAACGACGAGGTCCTGATCTTCGAAGTAGCCGTCCATGGGATTCGTGACGTGTCGCAGTTCAACTTGCGAGGCGGGGGGAAGAGGACAGGAGACTCAACTGCAGTTCGGAATGAGTTCTTCGAGAAGGTTGCCAAGGAAACCAAGATGGTCTTTCCAGATGAGATGCCTCTGATTCTCTGCGGACCGGGGATGGCGAGGGAGGGCTTTGAATCCCTACTGAGGGGGTTGGGGGCGCAGAACAAGATCGTCAATGCGCCGACAACGATAGGCGGGAGGTCTGCTGCGAACGAGGTACTAGCAGAGGGTTTGGCCGACTCACTCCTAGGAGAGCACGCAATCGTGGAACAGGTCAGAGCGATAGAGGAGTGCTTGAAGAGAGTCTCGACGGATGGTGCTGTCACCTATGGGATGGGGGCGGTGTCCGATGCTGCAGCACAGGGTGCTGTCGAGACATTGGTCATAGAGGCGGGACTCTTGCGGGCAGAAGAAGGCCGCTCCGACTGGGAGCCGATAGTGGAAGCAGTCGAGAGTTCTAGTGGGAAGGTGATTCAAGCTTCGACAGAGCACGATGCGGGCAAACAGCTCCAAGGAATGGGCGGTGCAATCGCCCTTCTGAGATGGAAGTTGGAATAGGCAACCCTCTTCACGGACATGTAGAGGGGGCTTCATGACCCAGACCTCTGTAAGGATGGTTGGACTAGGCCGCCAAGACAGAAGTGACATTGCTTCCGCCGTCGTCGAGGCTTCCCTTGAGATCGGGGCGGATGCCCAATTCATCATCGATCGTAGCGAGATAAGGGAATTCGACCATGGGATGATAGACTGGAGAGGGATGCTTGAGTCGAATCATTGGCTCGTACTGTCGTCTTCTGGCCCTCTCGATGGAGATTCGATGAAATGGGCATGGGGATCATCCCTGACATTCGCAGAGCTGGAGGGTTGCAAGACGGCTATGGTCATCGATATGCCCGAAGACTCGAGTCGCCTAGATGAGGCATGGGGGTCGGTCGTAGAACGAATCAGGCAAATCCACCTCCTCTTCATTGACCCTGAGGTAATGAAGGCCCTGTCAGAGCTGGAAGGAACGGAAGAAGAACTCCTACTGGATGAGATCAGACGCAGAAGTCTCGTTCCAATAGTCTGCTCGTTCGACCCGGAGGAAGGGGTCGCGCGTGTTTATCACTCGCTTGGGCACGATATTGTGAAAGTAGAAGAGAGAATGGTTTTGGAGAGATGGCTCGCAGGATTCCTTTGCAGGCTACCGGAATCAGGCCCTGGTGCGTCTGGAATCGCATCTGCGGCCCGGTCCTAACAAGGCTAATCCTACTTCCGGCGAAGTTACCACCTGAAACCCCTTTTGAAGGGGCACCCTTTCCGCCGGACCCGCGAGGCCAAAGGGATGCCACTCAAACTAGGGCCTGCAGGAGTCCCCCTCTCTTGCAAGGGCCGTACCATTGTTGAGGGGATGGATGACATCACGGTGTTGGGACTGGATGCAATGGAGGTGCAGACTGTGCGAACCATCCAACCTCAACACTTCGATCAATACTGGCAAGCGGGGATCCTATCTTGGAAGTCTGACTTCGAGATGAATATGCACGGGCCCTACTACGCGGAGCTTCTTGGGAGCAAAAGGGAGAGGAACAGGACCCTCTCGAAGATGGAAACGAGCCTTCAAGCTGGGAAGATAGTCAACGCGAGGCACCTTACATTCCATGTAGGCCCATATGGGGAGTATGATCCGGGTCCTGAGGCAAACGAACAGGTCGCGAACGTCATGTCAGGAGTAGTCGAGAGGGTCAGAGAGGTCTGGGGAGACGAAGAGGAGGAAGAGGATTACGCTGCATTCCCATGGGTCCACGAGTCGGAGCCTTCCCTAGTTGGGATTGAGACCTCCGGGAGACAGGAGCTTTGGGGGACAGTAGAGGAGGTCCTAGAAGTCTGCAACCACGTAGAAGGGACTGTGCCCGTGCTGAACATGGGCCACATTCACGCCCGGGGCCATGGCAGGCTCAGGACCAGCGAGGACTACGCAGAGCTATTCGACCAGGCCAGAGAAACCTATGGTGGATCCACATTCTACTGTCACTTCGCAGGAGTCGAGCACAGGATGGGGAATGCACTCCATTACACCCAGATCAAGAAGTCTGACTTGAAGTTCGAGCCGTTCGCGGAGTATCTCGCGGAGGAAGGCGACTGGATGGACATCACGATAATATCGGACTCGCCGCTCCTGGAGCATGATGCAATGTACATGCTCCAGCACTATGACAAAGCGAGGCAGCGCCTGCTAGAGATCAGGGCTCGTGACGAGAGGAGGGCAAAGTTAGCAGCCCAGCAAGGCATTGACCCGGAGGAGCTGAAGAGGAGGGAGGAGGAGGCTGCGGCGGCTAGGAAATCCCAGCTAACCAGCGAATTGGAAAATCCACCCAAGAAGGCACCTGCGAAGGCACCTGCCAAGAAGGCCCAGACCGAGGGAAAGGCCAGTAAATCCAGTGGAATGATAGCAATTGACGAGTCTTCAGACGAAGATGACGTGTTCTAGCTTCAGTGACCCCAATCAGCAGTCTAGTTCAATAACCTGTTTTGGGGCCGTGGGTTCATGGCGACAGGAACTGTGAAGTGGTTCAACTATGTGAAAGGATTTGGGTTCATTGGACGGGAAGATGGTGATGACCTCTTCGTTCATACAACCGAAGTAAACGGAAGAATAGGCGAGGGAGACTTGGTTGAGTTTGAAGTTGGTGAAAGTGATAAGGGCCCGAATGCGGTCAACGTCAGGAAGATCGGCGACGCAGAAGAAGAGTAATCCTGTGCCCAGGATAGGGCGATAGGGCCCCTCTAAGAGGCCCTTCCTCACTCTTCCTCTATGCCAGTCTTTTCCCAATTCAGCACTATTGCTCCGTTGGCACTTATTCCCAGAACTGGTGACCACTTGCTGAAGTCGACGGAATTGTTCGCTACTATCATGGCCCTGAGGTTGGAGACCAGTGAGGGGTCCAATCTGATGCCGAAGGGGGCTTCGACAGATGCGAATAGTGGGGAAGGTTTGCGAGTTTCAACGGTTTTCGGTTTGAACGGGGCTTCTTCCTCCTCTTGACGAGCAGCATCATGATCGTCAGACAATTCCGATGATTCCCGCTCGGGAATGTCTCTTTCGTCGGATGGATTCTCCTCTGACTCGGAGTCGGGTACGCCGACTTCAGAGACAAATGGTTTGGCCCCTTCGATGGTACTGCCTATCTCTAGCCCGCCTCTGGAGGCATAGAGCACCGCCTGGCCGATAAGGGTCAAGGCAGCTAGGAAGAGCATTACGACCAGAGTAAGTCCGTCTTTTTCGTAACCAGTGTAAATCAGTCCCGATGGCATGCCGACAAGGCTGATCATCCTCCTCCAACCATGATCGCGGCTGAATCCCACGACCACGTGATGGAGCGATATTACGACGATCGAAAGTCCGAATACAAATTCCAATTCTATATATCCAGAGTAGGGCAGCATCGCAACGAGGAAGAAAGCGGAGCCGAACAGGCCGAAGTCCTTCTCCATGTCGAAGGAGTCGCCTTCAGATTGCTCGGGGAGAAATGTGACCATGGACTTGATTTCGGAGCCATAGGGGCCCTTCCCCGACCATGAGAGATATACCATGGCCAAACCGGCAATTATCGGCCAGAGCAGTGCGTTGTCCGGGTGGATGCCGAAGTCATCATCCACCCAAAGCCAAAGCGTCACTGCCTGTACGAAGACGGAACAGTGGAGCATCATTGGGATGCCGTTCCGAAGTCCGTCCCAACCTGCAATCAAGGCCGCGAGGAACGGCAGGGCACCGGTGATACCGCCTGAAAGGAGGAAGAAGACGTACCCGTACCCGCGTGATGCCGAACCAAGGTAGTCATAGAACCGTTGATCCAGGGACTCATCCCTATGGGAGTTCTGCAACAGCACACCCTTCTCGTAGAGGATGTACTGGATTAGTCCGGACAAGCCCCCGATGACCTGAGCGAAGTGAGGGTCGATTGCTCCCGACGAATCTACGCCCGACCCCCAACTGATGTACTCGATAAGCTGCGACGATGCCCAGAACCATGCGATTGGGGAGACCCAGAACCATTGCACGACTCCCTTTTTCCAAGCCCCGAAGGAGAGTACTGCCACGATCATGATCGGTGCCGTTCTGGTGTCGGGCAGGAGGAAGGCGATAGCCAGAAGCAAGGCCAAAGCGGGTCCGAAGAGCTGCTCGGGGCCATATCGTGATCCACCCTCACGCTCCCTCTCGGAGGGAAGGTAGAATGCAACTACTGCTGGGATCGAGAACAGGAGGATGGATGCCCAGCGAGGGGTATCGAAGGATAGCATATCGGTTGTGCCCCCTAGATATGACAACCCCGACATGAGTGGCCAGAGAATGTCACCCTCTGGGTCATGGCTCCACTCGAAGAAGGATGCATACAAAATAGCGAAGACTGGAAGAGAGGCCAGTATGGGAGTGGAAACATGCTTAGCTGCCCTCTGAACCGCAATACCGAAAACGGGGATGGCGAGTAACCCACCGGAAGAATCCGTCATCCCAATCATCAGCAGAACCAACAGGGTTAGGGTTCCGAAGTTGCGTGCCTCCTGAGAGAGGTCCACCAGGGTCTTCAGACGGAAATTGACTAGAGCGGGTGCTGAGATGATCAAGAGATCCCTCGCTGATCTTGCCAGGACGTCAGCATCCTCGAATGCCATTATCAAAGCAGTGATGAGGGAGACTATAGAGAGGTAGGAGATTCCAACCAGCCTCTCCAGCGGCGTAGTGCGAAATGCGGCACCCCCTTCGAATGCAAGAAGTGCCACCGATAGGGCAGAGCATGCAAGAGTCAACCTGACTGACTCGGTGGGAGTGACTTCGATGTTGAGTATTAGGAAAACTAGGATCAGGAAGAGCATGACAGCCATCTCGGGCCTCAAGGACAGACTCTCATTTGCAATCCTCCATCTATGGCAAACTGCGAAGAGGGATACTGCGGCAATTAATGGGAGCCCCCTAGCAATGACGTCCTGCTCAATCGTCTCGAGAATGAAATGGGGAGTTACGAAGAAAATTGACAGGGCCAGTGGCGCCACCATCAATGTCAGATACGCAAATTCCGTCCCCCAATTCAGGAGTCCATCCTCCCTTTCGGTTCTGAGCCTCAGGAACGAGTTCATTTGATAAAGGACAGAAATTGAAATGATGACTACGAATAGTAGGTGTGCCTCCTCTATCAAAACTACATTGAAGGATGCTAGCAAGAGGAGGACTGAGGGACCCTCGTAGAACCTCAGTCTCCCTCTTAATTGGGCCCAAATCCCTAGAGCCAATACAGCTGGGAACAGGACTAGGGAGAGTCCATCGACGATACCCAAGGAGAAACCTCCGATTTCGAGGATATTGCCCTCTCTGCTCGCCCCGATGAACGAGGAAACGGTCCATGAAACCACCATGGCGACGTATGTGGCTCTGACGACCCAGTCCCTAGCCTGTGGTCGGGTCTCCAGGTAGACGAAGGCGGAGATCCCCACGAACCATGCGACCATTGCCGCCTCGTCGGAGAGCAAGGCCAGTGCCAGGGCAAGTCCGACAGGCATCGCAGGGGTCCTCTGCATCGTGGTCGCGGCGAACCAGCCCACGAGCAGGGCCACCCAGAGCCAGAATGTCAGTCCGAATGGGTGTTGGGAAATCGTCTGCCCCGCGATGACGAACTGCGTCTCGTCGGCGGCGATAATCTGACAGAATAAGACCGCTGCCACTACCGCTCCTGACCCGTTCTCAATCATTCGCTTCGAGAGACTGCGATCAGTGGCTGTGATGCCGACAAGAACCACTGCGGGCACCAGTAGGCTGGCGTGCTCAGTTTCTCCCCATGAGCTCAGAGACATGAATATCGGGAGTCCGACTGCGGCTCCCGAGGAGAGCAGGTAGAGGACGGCTCGATCTAGCCTGAGGGAATACAGGACCGCGGAACCAGTCAGTAGAACTACCGAGAGTGTGATGAACCACTCCAATTCTCCTCTGGAGTATTCTAGCCATATCTTCACCCCGCTGAAAACTACGGCTAACGGCGCTATCACTACCACCGTTCTAGGGAGGGTCCCCAGAGAGTGCCTGCGGATTGAGCGGGTGCTGACCTCCATCACCAATAGTATGGCTACTGTTTGTAGTGCTGCCAACCAGACTGGCATCCACACATCCCCTTCTTGGTACCCGTTCTCAATCCAGCCCATCTCCTCCGGTCCTGCATAGAATACTGCGAAGCGAGACAGCCACACGGCAGAGAGGGAGCCCATCAGAACTGCGATAGCCCCTCCGTACTCCTCAATCGGGTTCTCCACCCTTTCAGCTCCGTGTTGGTACCTGAACCACTCGTGCATCCCAATCACAGACATCGCAGTGGCTCCAGTTATTATCCCGAGAGTCAGAAACGAGTAGTCGTCAGTGACATTGACTACCGTGACGTAGTATATCGCATAGGCTAGCATTAGCCCGCCAGCTACCAAAGATGCGTATAGGCCGACGATCGACGCATCGTAATCCGAACGTAGAATTGTGTTTTCTGGACTCTGGCTCATACCCTTTCTTATGTGGGTGGGGTTTTCTACTTAGCGCCGGAACGAGGAAGTCCCCCATTCCTTGGACTAGGAAGGCTTGAAGTCGGGACGGTGGTGGCGAGGATGCTACGGGACTGTAGCTCAGCTGGGAGAGCGCCGCACTGAAGATGCGGAGGCCGCTGGTTCAAGTCCGGCCAGTCCCACCATCAACTTGCATCCGAGATGATGTCGGACTGTAGTTTGTGCAGCTTGGATATGCCTGCCTCTGCCGCATCGATTAGTGAATCCAGTTCCTTCCTGGAGTATGTTGCCTCCTCTCCCGTTCCCTGGACCTCAATGAAGTCTCCTGCACTGGTCATCACCACGTTCATATCCACATCCGCATTACTGTCCAGGATGTAATCCAAATCGGTCCAGACCTGCCCATCGACCATTCCCACGCTGAGAGCGGCCACATCATTGGGCATCACTGACATCTCGTGGGAGTCCATCTCTTGCTGGCTGAGGGTTTCCTTCTTCGCCCCCTTTCTAATCTCCTCCCGAGACAGTCTCTTTTCCTTCGGAAGGCACTCACCAGAGGAAATGAGCCTCCTCACAGCGAGCCTGAGTGCGATGTTTGCAGCCGTGATAGATGCGCATCTGGTCCCTCCGTCAGCATTCAGAATGTCACAGTCCACAGTTAGGGCAATGGGGCCAAGATGATCAAGGTCTACTGCCCCCCTTAGCGATCTTGCCACCAGTCTCTCAATCTCCATAGTCCTACCCTTGGCCCCGCTGCGTTCCCTGCGGAATCGGGTATCGGTTGATCCTGGCAATAGAGAGTATTCGGCATGAACCCAGCCTCGATCTGAATCCCGTGGGAACCATCTTGGGAGTGATGGAGCCTTAGTGACGCATACCAGGACCTGGGTATTTCCCTGGTGGTAAAGCAGGGATGCGAGTGCATTGGGGGTGAAGTCTAGCTTGACCTCGATTTCCCTGATCTCATCGTTTTCTCTTTCGGTATTACCCACGCCTGTCTTCACCTTCGCCATAACCATGCGAAACCAGTTCCCCGGATGAATCATTCGCGTCGTGCATGAGGGGGCCGGAAGGAGTCCACGACCTCAGGGTTGGTCGTGATGTAGGGGCCACCGATCAAGTCCACACAGTAGGGAACAGCAGCAAAAATTGAGTCCAGAATCTCCCGGATAGATCTTGGAGCACCTGGGAGGTTGATGATCAATGAGGAGCCCCTGACTCCAGCCGTCTGCCTCGAAAGCATCGCAGTGGGAACATACTGCATCGAAACGGCACGCATCTGTTCTCCGAAACCGGGTAACATCCGATCGCAAACTGACGCAGTTGCCTCGGGTGTTACGTCTCTTGGAGAGGGGCCTGTGCCACCAGTGGTCACAACTACTGAGCAGCCCTGATTATCGATTAGATCGGTGAGGGCACCCTCTATGATCTCCTTGTCATCGGCTACAAGCCTTCTAACAGCTTTCCACTGTGATGTCACGGCATCGCGGAGGAATGATTCGATGGCCGGTCCACCGATATCATCGTACTCTCCCGAGCTAGCCCTATCAGATGCAGTCAACACTCCGAAAAGACATGGTTCAGAATCGTCCATTGCCAATCCGTAGAGGCACCTAGAGAAAACGCCGTCGGTACCACTGGAATCTCATGGGCACGTTCAAAGACCGTCGATTTGAAGGGGCATCTCCGGAGGTAATGAGGTGCCGAGTCTTCCCCAACACGCACTGACAATCGTTTCCCTAGCAACGTCTTGTCTGGTGCATTTCTGGCCAAATGAATCGTTGGTTGAAATAGTCTCGTCACCCAATCTCTGACAAGAGTGATAGACATGAGTGACCAGACGACGTATGCAAACCAGATCGCAGTAGTGAAGCAAGAGTGCCCGGATGCCGATGAAGGAGAGATAGGCAAGGAGTTCGCGAGGTATGAGAAGGATTTCCTAATTCCTCCAGAGGATGCTTTGAGGTCCGTAATCAGGAAGTTCCAGGCGGCCGCTGGAGTAGAAATCACGGCCAATACTTCCACGCCCGTGCGCGAGGAGAAAAAGGTCCAGAGATTCTCGGAGTTAGGAGCTGATGACAGGAATGTGGCAATCGAGGTTGCGGTGGTTTCGTACACACCTAGAACTCAGATGGTGAGAGGGGAGGAGAAACAGATAGCTTTCGGTTGGATCGAGGACAATCCATGGGAAGCGAGTTCAGAGAGAGTTAGGTGGGACTACAAGGACTGGGGTAACAAGGGCGAGACCATGATTCCGGGCTCTGTGGTCCGACTAGAAGGGGCCTCGGTTAACGAATGGAATGACAAGCGATCTATCAACGTCAACAGAACCACCAGAGTTACTGTCCTGAAGGAAGGAGGTGGTTCTGCCCCTCCGACCGGAAATGAGCCACTGAGTATCGATAGGGCCTCTGAAGTGGATGGATTCGTCAATGTAGTCGGGAGAGTTCTATCTGCCAAGCCTGATGTCATCGTAAGGAAAGACGGAAGTGGTGAGATCCCAATAGTTAGGGGGAAGATTTCTGATTCTTCAGGCAGTATCGGTTTCCTGTCTTGGAAGGATTTCGAGCATGAAGTAGGGTCGTTGGTGAAGATTGTAGGGGCTTCTGTCAGGAAGTTCCGTGAAACTCCGGAAATTCAAATCAACGATGGTACTGTGATTGAAACGTATCACGATACAGCATTCCCAGATGTTAGTGAATTAGTTGAGTCGGAGAAGGTGAGTATTGCCGATCTAAGGAATGGGATGAGGGAAATCACGATTACCTTACAGGTTGAGAGTTGGGCCCAGAGGACGTTCGAAAGTCAGGATGGCAGTTCCAAAACCGTGAGAAGTGGTGACGTAATGGATCCTACTGGAAGATGTAGGCTCACAGCTTGGTGTGAATTTGACCCAAAACCAGGAGATTCCATTAGGATTGAAGGTGGAAGGGTGCAATTTTGGCAGGGCTCTCCGGATTTGGTAATCGATAACCTCGACCAGGTCTCAAGTCTTTCGGATGCCCCGTGGGAAAAGATAGATCCAGAGAATCACTGGGTCGAGGTCGATTTGACAAGTGTTACACAAGGAGGTTCACGTAGGGGGATTTCAACGGCCGGAACGATTGTAGCGATAAACAGTGGTTCGGGGATAATAGAGAGGTGCCCGGATTGCAGAAGGATGCTAAGGGATGGTTCTTGCTCAGAACATGGGCCTCAGAGGGGAGAAGAAGATTTGCGTCTCCGCTTTGTATTAGATAATGGAGTTGCAAATGCAAACTTATTCCTCGGCAAGGAACCCGCAGAGGAATTCCTCGGAATGAGTATGGAAGAAGTCAAGAGTGAGATATCTAGCATTGGTAGGGAGGTTTTCGTTTCCAATCTGAAGAGTCGAGTTCTAGCTCGAAAGATGTTAGTGCATGGGAGATGCTCGGTTGATGGCCAAGGGGCGATGTTGTTTGCCGATAGGGTTGAGATAGTGGATCCGAAGCCGGCAGAAGAGGCCAAAGAAGTGATGGAAAGATGGGAGGTGGTACTTTGATGTCTGAATCCGGGAGTCGAAGAGGGAGGCAGAGTGCGATTCGCATTTTTGCTCAGGAATACTCGGAGTCGTCACTGATTGAGAGGGGGGTTGGTGAATACGACCCTAGTTTCGTTATCACCAAGTTAGGAGCCAAGGTGAATCGATGCCTAGTCTGCGGGGGACTGGAGAGGATGGAGAGAAGAGATGGTGACTCTGGACCTTTCTATCGAGGTCAGATCAGGGACCCTTCGGGCACCCATTACTTCGATGTGGCCCCTTTCCAGCCTGAACTTCATCCTGATGCAGAGGAGTTGCTAGCCAGATTCGAGACGGGGGACTCAATTCTTGTCTCCATAGTAGGTAGACAGAAGGCAAACGAGTCGGAGGATGGTGGAATTTTCACCTCAATACGGGCCGAAAGTTTCACTGAAATAGATCTCGAAGCCTACAAGTCATGGATGGTGGAGGCTGCTGATGCCACCCTAAGAAGACTCGATGCCTATTCTGCATCCCAAGGGGTGGAGTTGACTAAGGAGAGTTTCAGGGACGCAGGAATTCCGGATGATCTATTGACTGGATTGATGAAGTCTCGAGAACATTACTCTGAGTTTGATACCGAGGCCTACAAGGTATGGATTCTCAAAGCATTTTCAAGGGCCCTTGGGAGGGCAGAGGAATCATTGGAAGTGACCATTGGTAATGTTTCGGAACCAGAAGAGGGAACGCCGAAACAGGCAACTGATAGCGCTGATCCAAGAGACGTAATCTTAGGAATACTAGCCTCAAATGGGGAGGATCTAGTGGAATACGACGCTCTTGTTGGGGCTTGCATTTCTGCTGGTTCATCAAGAGAGGAGGCGGAGGACACTATAGAGAACCTCAAGGACGTCAGTATGGAAATCTCTGAACCGCGTTTCGGTTTCTTCTCGGTTTCCTCGTGATTTTTTTCCTAGTCATTTTTAGAATCTAGTGAAGATAATTTCGATCTGACCCTATTGATTGTGGTCTCCGAGTCTTCCACTAGTGGGTTAGATCCATCACCCGATACCAGTGCTGCTCCCTTGACCTCAGCAATGTTAGTCGCTACCATGATTACTCTGTGTCTGATGAATTGTTCATTGATAGGCCACCCTCTCCTATCTGCCAAGCGCAGAAGAAGGTCCTTCTCCGACTCACCCCAAGATCCCCCATGGCCTCGAAGAATGGTACCCACCATTCTCTCCAAGTCACCCACCCTTGCATGGATGGTCAGGAGGTCCCCCTGCACTTGGCTAGGTTGGTTGTCCAATCCGATCAATAACGAGTCGCTGGCATCCTCAAGCAAGGCTTCCGCCGGAGCTGCATGGAAAAGCTCACTCACTCTCTCGGGAATTGTTGCCTCGACCACCTTGACTTCTGATTCGAGACTCTGGGGCAACGGAGATTGGAGGCCGTTCCTCCTCAGACTACGCTTGATTCTCCCCCAGCCATTCATCTGACTTGTCAGCACTCCAGCCACCCTCCCCATCAGTACGGTTCTATTGCCAGTCAGATCCAACTCTAGTTTCTTGGACATCTCATGTAAGTCATCCCTGTTCATCTCGGCCAGATTCTCGATGGTCATCCTCCTTGAGTCGTAATTCAAATGCAACCATAGTCGTTGCCTCCTCTCCTTGTGAGAGCCCGAGGACTTGATTCCGAAAATCTTCAGGACGTCCCCCATCTCCTTGTGAGACATCGCTTGGATTCCTTCCCATGACAGATCCAAATCAGAGAGGACCTGGCTGCTGATCAAACGTGCTCGGAGAACCTCTACTGAGCCGGACTTGGAAATTCCTGAACTCTCCGCCCTCTGCCTCAGATTCTGAAGACGCTCGGTGAATAACGAGTTCAGCAAATTCGAGTCAACCCTCATGATTACAATCACCCCTCGTGAGGGTTCCTTAGTTATCGATTGCCCTGAACTAGACATGAAAATGCGGGTTTGAGTTGTGCTCGATAGTGGCGACTGACTACTCGGGAATGAAAGGGGGTGCTTCATCGTCAGTGGGATGATCCCGGGGGACATCTCGAGTGGATTCGGTGACCAAGACCCTCCAGTCCATCAGAAGCGCGATTACGGCCCTCTGGTACTCGCTCATGGCTACCAGCCTCTCTAATGATAGCGTTCTCCTCCCATCTTGAGAAATGGTTTCGATTCGTATCTCGACCCTGACTTCGTCATGGTATATTTCTCCGTCTGGATCATGGCAGGATTGCTCCAAGACCAAATCGCGATTCGCCTCTGCCTGCCTGAGGATCGCCCCTACCTGCCTATGTCTCACTTCCAGGCCTACGAAATCGTGAATTGAGGGGTCAAAGTCTCCCATTATCCTGCTCTGTACCCATAGTACGGTATTGCCTTCTGATTCAGTGAGAATTGCAGCTAGGCGATTCGGGAACCCCACTCGAGAAACTACGGCGATTAGGTCGGAATATGGACTGGGTAAGAAGTGAGGTGCGCCTCTCTCCTTCGGTTGGGGCATTAGCGTGTGCCTCCTCTCGGTCTGCCCTGACCCATCGTATTCGGATCTGGAAATCACGAAGCCGTCGATTTCTCCTCCCTCCAGTAGTTCGGCCAACTTTCTTGGGAGGTCTCTGGGATCGGCAGGGAGTTTGAATCCATGGACAATGCCTCCCAATTTTTCAGAGGAGACTGCCTGCAAGTCTGGACGGGCTCTGAGCAGCTGTCTACGGACCAATCCCGAATCGGAGACGATTATTGCGGACTTTGGCTGGTACATCAGACGATCTGGAGAAACTAGAACCAGACTTGGCCTCCTAGGGGTCCTGGCTCCGATAACCTGGCACCCCTTAGCTGAAATCTCCCCCTCCCTTCCGAAGATTTCAGTCGCTGGGATTGCAAAGAGATCGAGGTTGCCCTCGGAAAGAGACTCAATACCTGACTCGAAATCCTGAACTGAAGTAACAGAGTGCTCGAGCCCTTCAACCTCCATAGTTTCGAAGTGAGCGGAGACCTGCGATGATACTTGGCAAGAAGGCGAATTCAGAGTTCCCACAACTATCCTGTTTTCCATCGCATCCACCTCAAGGGAGGGGGCACGCCTCGTACCCATTCTGAGCGGCGTGCGCACCCGTTGATATATGCGACCCATAGGCTGAGACAACATGGAAGCGGAGAATATCGAGTCAATGACGCTAGATTCGGTCAAGAACTTCGTCGAGGAGGCCATCGAAGATTTAGTTCTCGAGAAAATTAGCTCCCCTCTCGATCGTCCGGTGATGTCAATTGCTAGGGACGTCCTCCTCGGGGGTGGAAAGAGATACCGCCCCATACTAGCTATCCTGGCTTACAAAGCTGCAGGGGGAAAGGATCACAGAGAGGTACTAGATCTCGCTTTGTCTTCAGAGTTAATACACACAGCAACCCTGGTTCACGACGACGTATACGACCAGTCAAAAATGAGGCGGGGTAAACCGACTATCCACACCACTCACGGAATCTCGCATGCAATTATCTCGGGAGACTACCTATTCGCACTGGGTTTCGAATTCGGGGCCAAATACGACGAAAGAGTGACTGGCAAGGTAAGGGACAAATGCGCAGGGATAGCATCTGGAGAGATTCGACAGTTCGAGCACATCCATGACCTCAATACCAGTCCAGAAGACTACTACGAGATTATCGATGGGAAGACAGCGGGGCCCTTCGCCTATGGGTGTTCGTCCGCTGCAATGATTGCAGGATCAAATGAGGAAATATTCAATGCATTGGAGAGTTACGGTATGGAACTGGGCAGGGCCTTCCAACTTGTGGATGACATTCTTGACTTGATCGGGGATGACCTCATCGGCAAACCTCGGGGAACGGATGTCCACGAAGGGAAGATGACGCTGCCGATCATCTACGCACTCACAATGCTGCATGGAACCGATAGAGAACACCTCAAGGATGTCCTAACCAACTTCGGGGATGATCGGCTGCATGAGTTGGTCGAACTCCTTGAACGGGCGGGTTCATTCGAATATGGGAAATTACTGGTTTCCAACCATGTCGAAAGAGCACTGGCCCATATCGAAACACTACCCGCGTCAGATGAGAAGGACTTACTGAGGGAGATCGCAATGATCTCGGAGTCCAGAACAAACTAACGGAGGAACTTCCCTTGGCCGAGGAGGAGTACTGGGATGCGATAATCATCGGAGGGGGCCCTGCAGGCAGTACTGTTGCAAGATATGCTGCAGAAGGGGGGTTGAGTGTCTTAGTTATTGATGCGAGAGATCCCATCGGTTCGCCACTACAATGCGGAGAATTGGTGCCAACTAACGAGGAGATGAAGAGACTGTGTCCGAATGTTCCAGAAATGGACGATTTGTTCAGAACTCCCGAGAATGCAATCTCTAACACCTCCAAGAAGATGAGGGTCGTCAAGCCAAATGGAATGGGGATGGAATTCGATTTTGAGGGGTTGGTTCTAGACAGAGTCGCGCATGATGAGGCTTTGGTCAAGCTTGCTGCCTCAAAGGGTGCAGAGTATCTCCTAGGAAACCGCGTCAAGCGTGTCGAGGAAGATTCAGTTTTACTATCCAATGGTGTGAAATTGAGAGGTAGGGTGATAGTTGGGGCTGGTGGGCACAATGACCCAATAAGAAAGCGATACTGGAGTGAGAAGTCTCTGAATATCCCGGTCAAATTCGCCCTAAAGGATGGAAATCATTCCGATGCTCTGGAGTTGCACTTCGGCTCTGTGGCACCGGGCGGATATGCCTGGATCTTCCCCAAAGAATCAGGCTCTAATATTGGCTTGGGGATACAGAGGGGGGCGTCCAAGGGAAAGAGTCTGGAGGTTTACGCAAACCATTTCATTGACCGCTTCGAAGGAGCGGAGACATTCAGAGGAGCCGGATATCTGCCGATGTCAGGCACTATCCGTTCATTTGTCAAAGGAAAATACATGCTAGTCGGAGACTCTGCAGGGATGGTCCTGCCATCAAACGGAGCAGGCATCACTATCGCCATGATAGGGGGCAGAATTGCAGGAGAAGTGATTTCTGAGCACATCAATGACGGCTTGGATCTGAAGGAATATGAGAAGAGATGGAAAATCCAGATGGGGAGTGTGATGCGGAACTCAAAGAGAGCTTTTCGCATTGGGAACCTGATGTTCAGATTTCCCGATTGGGTTCTGAATATTGCATTAAATCGCCTGACAAAGGGGATGATTTGGAGGGCCGTGACCTGTCGAAGAGTCTTCTGGCTATTCTAAGGCGCGCGAGCGGACCATATTGTTGCCATTCCTGGGAAAATCACTCTGGCTCTGACATCGACGAACCCGACCTCCTTCAACATCGAGACATAATCCCTAGTTGTTCCGAATTCAGAGTAAGTCTTGGTGAGCCACTTCCATGGGTGGTCTCTCTGGCCGCATACAACCCTGGCGTATGCACCCACCCAGACCCTCATCCACAGAATCCCTAGGAAACCGTGGACTCGGTTAATCTTCGCTGGGTCTACAATGATGATTTTGGAACCGGGCCGGAGGACCCTCAGAGACTCAGAGAGTCCGGTTTTCTTGTCATACCAGTCCCTGAATGAGAACAATGAGCACAGTGCATCGAAGGAATCGTCCTCGAAGGGGAGTTCTTCGGCGGTGCCCTCGACGAAAATTGCCGGATCATCCCCTCTTTCCTTTCGTGACGTGTTTACTCTTTCCTCTGCTGCAGCTAGCATCTCTGGGATTGGATCGAGGCAAACTAGTTCTCTGCCAACGACGTCCTCGGCGAAGCTTCCGGGCCCGCATCCCACTTCCAAGACCTTGCCGTCGGGCAGCATTTCCCTCACCATTCGACGCCATCTAGAGACCTGGCCCAGAGTAGCGAAGCGATTGATTCGGTCATAGACGGGAATGGTGGCTAATAGATTTCTCTGGAGTTCCCCCCAATCCTCGGCACCCATTCCATGTGCGTCCATGGCCCCACCTCAGAGATGGCCATATTTGGAAGGTTCCCGAGAGGGTGCGTGAGCGGAGTCAAACTAGTGTAATGCGCGAGGTTATCATCATAAACTCCTCAACTGTCGCCAATGCACCGTAGGTGTATGGAAATGGGACGAGAAGAGGTTCTACGAGCAATAAGACAAGCCGAGAGTGAGGCAAAGGAAACAATAGCCAATGCAGAGTCAAAGGCCTCAGAGATTGTTGCCAAGGCAAGACTGGCAGCCACGGAGATTATGCAAGCCGGAAGAACAGACTCGGAAACCAATACTCAAACTATGATTTCGGAAGCGAGGAGTGCGGCCGAGAGCGAGGCGCAGGAAGTCTCCAAAGAAGGAGACTCGACAATCGGTTCGATTCATGATGGCGGAGAGGGAAGTAGAGAAGTAGCAGTGAACGTGGTTCTTGATGCCTTCAAGTCCTGAAATTCTAGAGGAATTAGATGTCACAAGTAAATACCCAGCAGATGGGCCGAATGGTTGCTGCTGGGAACAAAGAGAAATTAGGAAAGGTAGTGGAGATTCTAGCTCGTCTTGAGGCTATGCACATCATCGATTACGATGGTAGCGAAGATGGATTCTCATTAGGGTCACCAGAAAAAGGATCGGAGGAGGTGGGACGAGGCCTAGTCAAGGCAAGAGCTGCTGCCTCGGTAGTGGAGACATCGGGGCCGGCAAGTCCAGTTCCAGAGGGCCCGGTCAGGGATTCGCTGGGGAGTGATCTTCCCGCCAAGATAGATGAGGTGCTTTCAGATAGCTCAAGAATTGATGACTTGGATAATGAAATCTCCTCCCTCCTAGAAGAGGAGACCGGCCTCTCACAAATAGCCCCCCTGGGTATAGACCTCGAACTACTCGGTGGATACGAGTCGATTACTTCCTTCGTGGGTACGGTGGAGAACATGCTTGAAGCCAGAGAGGCAGTTGGTTCCGGACTAATCATCGAAGGGAAAGCAGGCAAGTCTGGATTAGTGGCGGCCTTCGTGAGGAATGAGGATTCTGGGCAAGCTTCGATGAAACTAGAACAAGCTGGCTTCGAATCAATTCAGATTCCCGAGGGAGAAGGGCCCGCCTCTGCTCGCCTATCAGAAGTCAGGAAGGCCAAGGGCACTCTAGAAGGGGAGAAGTACGATTTGGAAAAGAGGATAGCCCAATGGAGCAAATCGAATGGAGAGATGCTACTGTGCGGATTGGAGGTCCTGGAAAGGGATCACGATGTATTGACAGCCCCAGTTAGAATCGCAGTTTCTGAACATGCATTCGTCATCGATGGTTGGGTAGCAATGGGAAGGTCGGAAGAAGTGCAAAGTTCCCTAAAGGAGGTTTGTCTATTCACCGAGGTCACCCCGTTCGAAATGGAAGCAGGTGGGGGCGGTCATGGCCATTCTGACCACCATCACAGTCAGAAGATGCCCCCGATAGCATTCCAGGAGAGAAGTTCCAGCAGACCAATGGAGCTTCTCACCGATGCAGTGGGCAGACCTGCCTACGGAAGAATTGATCCAACCATCTTCATGTTCATCACATATCCGATATTCTTCGGAATCATGCTAGGGGATATGGCATATGGCCTCGTCACCATGGGATTGGGTGCATTTCTAGTAGGGAGGTCTGGCACTAACGAGATGCTCAAGTTGGGCGGAAAATTCCTGATGTACATTGGATTCGGAACCATTGTCTTCGGATACTTGTACGCAGAGTTTGCTGGATGGGAAATTTTCCCACATCACGGTTCCAACCCGGCCGAAGTGCTCCAAATTCTCTATCCAAGTATTCCGGAGGGGATGTACCACGCATGGGATGCTTCCCTCCCACTTGGGATAGAGTTGGCTTTCCCGTTCCACAGAGTGGTAATGGTCGATGATCATGGAAATCTAGAGCATCTGATCCTACTAACCATCTACTTGGGTGTAATTCACGTATTCCTAGGACTAGTGATCGGATTCAGGGACATAATGCTGTTCGGAAACGGTCATGGCGGTTTCGGATTAGTCTGTGCCTTCTTTGAGAAGGGGACCTGGATGATTCTGCTCGTTGGTGGCTTCATGTTTGCATATGGCTTCATCGGGCCGGCCGAGTGGATGATGCAACCGGGAGCAGCAATTGCGATTTTGGCCACCATAATGCTAATGTGGACCCTGTACAAGTATCACGGAGTACCGTTCCCGATCAACATTGGTCTCGCTCCCATAGAAGCTGTTGGAATGATGCCCACGGTGATATCTTATGTCAGATTGTTTGCGGTCGGAGTTGTGGGAGTCAAGATTGCGGAGACGGGCAATAACATGCTATTCGACAAGATCAGCTTTGACGAACCGTTGATGGCCATTGGCCTCTTAATAGGCTGGATGGCGGTACAGTTCTTCGCTTGGGGACTGGGGGTCTTCAGTCCAAACATTCACGCTGCAAGACTGCACTTTGTAGAGTGGATGAGACAGTACTACGACTCAAGCGGGGAGGCTTTCAACCCATTCGGCCTCAGAACACAATATGTGGAGGTTGACTAGATCAGATTCCAAGCCTAGGCTTGACAAAATAAGGAGGAAAAAAGAATGAACAACAGAAAAACAATGACTGGAAGGAGTACCCTGATTGCCCTATTCTCGTTTGCAATGTTTGCATCCGTGGTTTCGGCAGCAGAGGGAGATGTAGATACGACGTCGTATCACTGGGATGCAGCAAAGCTTGGCGCTGGAATAGCACTAGGACTAGCAGGAGTCGGTACCGGGCTAAGCCAAGGGCCGATTGGAGCAGCAGCAGTAGGAATGATTGCCGAGGATTCGAGCAAGTTCGTTACTGGGCTGATCTTCACCGCCCTACCAGAGACCATCGTACTGTTTGGATTCCTTGCACTATTCCTGCTCTGAGCAGTGTGTGCAGTATCCAATACGGATTAGGAGGTTAGAATATGACACTTGATGAATTAGCGACCGAGATTTCCAACCAGGCAGAAGGGGAGGCTAAAGCCATTGTAGAGGTGGCTCAAGCGGAGGCGAAAAGAATCGAGGATAATGCCCGGAGTGAGGTCTCTGAGGCATCCTCTATTTCTTCGGACAAGGCGGAAAGAGAGAGCGCGCAGTTGTCTGTCGAGGTAGTTGCCTCTGCTAGACAAGCGAATCAGAAGAGGGCGCTAATCGCTCAGAGAGAGGAATTGGATGCCACATGGGAGACTGTGAAAGAAGAGGTTGGCTCGCCTAAAATGAAGGGGAGGAAGCAGATTCTAGACTCTTTGGTCAAAGAGGCTAGCAAATCGAAGTCTGGAATGGTTATGAGGCCTGTTTCTTCGGACAGAGCGACTCTGTCCAAGAGTGGTTTCACCATGGGTGACGACATCGATGGCCTAGGTGGTTTCGTCCTAGAATCAAAAGACGGTTCTACAGTGTTGGATTTCAGGTTCGACTTCCGATTGGAAGCAGCATGGAAATCTAGCCTTGGGGAAGTATACAGGATCCTATTCGGAGAACAGTGAGGGAGAGGGATGTCAAGGGCACTGAACGGTCGTTCAAATCTATACAACGCTTCTGCGCGGGCTAAGGCACGCAAGGCTTCGCTGATTGATACGACAAGGATGCGTCAACTTGTACAACAAGGTCCAGACTCCATTGGAGCCAGCATTGGTGAGATGGGTTACAGGGCGGAGATGGACATCTACGGTTCAAGGATGAGTGGGGCGGATGCGATAGAAGCAGCGCTCTTCCACAATCTTGACAACGATCTGGCAGGAGTCTTGAAATTCTGCCAGGGGCACCTGAAATCCCTAGTTGCGATTTACGTAGAGAGGTTTGACTACGAGAAGGCTAAGACAGTTCTCAGAGCGATAAATGGTGGAGCATCGGATGAAATTATTGAGGCCCAGATACTCCCTTCTGAGAATCCAAGGAACACCCCCTGGTTGAATATTGTTAGAAATACCGAAGGGCTTCAGGAGGCGGTCGAGGCGATGTCAGGAACACCATGGGGGAGGACGTTGTCCAAACTCGATGCTGATTCTACTCTAGAGGATATGGAAAATGCATTGGACTTGCAATATTTTTCCGATGCTCTGAAGTCTGTGAAAGGAAGAGATGGTGGACCTAGACTCAGGAAATATCTCAGAATGGAGATAGACCACAGGAATGTAATAAACGAATTCCGAGCCATTAGGATGGGGATGACGATCGAAAAGCGTCAATCTATGGTTATCCCCGGAGGGAAGATTGATCCCGGGACAATGAGACAGGCCTGTCAGGCAGAGAGCGACGAAGAACTAATCGAGACACTTCGAAGAAGTAGCTCGTTCGATGACTCTGGATTTGATGAGGCAATGGCAGAATCGGAAAGAATGGGTAGTTTAGACCCGTATGCAGAACTTCTCTCCCATCAGAAGCACAGGATTCTGAAGAGGTTCGCCCACCTTAGTCCGATCTCCCCTTTCCCGATTATACACTATATTGAGAGGAAGACTCTGGAAGTAAGGAATCTGCGTTTGCTTGTGCGTGGCAAAGCAGTTGGCCTATCGAACGAAGTACTGGAAGCGCATATGGACTACTGAGGTGATGAGATGGAAATTGCAGTAGTAGGCCCTTTGGAATTCACACTAGGATTCCAACTCGCAGGCGTAGAAAACCTGTACAACCCGTCTGATGACGAAGAGATGGCGGAGATTCTCCGGAATCTCCTCAATCAGGCAGAAGTAGGAGTTGTTGTAGTGGACAACTTCGATTTAATGAGACTCCCGGAGAGGTTGCGTTTGCAACTCTCTGAGAGCATTACGCCCACTGTATTGGGCATAGGGACCGAGGAGGACAATACCCTCCGAGAGTCAATCAAGTCGGCACTTGGTGTCGACCTTTGGAAATAAGATTCGAACAAAAAAGGAAGTGAAAAAAATGAGTGAAGAAAATGGAGTAATATACCGGATTTCCGGACCAGTTGTGACAGCGATAGGGATAGCACCTCGAATGTACGAGGTGGTAAGAGTCGGGAATGAAGGTTTGATGGGAGAAGTGATCGAACTGCATGGCGACCAATCAGTGATTCAGGTGTACGAAGAGACATCTGGAATCAGGCCTGGGGAGCCAGTTTTGAGGACGGGTCAGACCCTTTCAGTACAACTAGGCCCTGGACTTCTGACACAGATCTACGATGGAATACAGAGACCTCTGCCGAAGCTGGAGGAGACAATGGGTGTCTTCATCACCAGAGGTGTTGACGCGGATGGACTAGACCTCGAGAAGAAGTGGGATTTCAACCCGAAAGTTAAGGCTGGAGACGAAGTTTCCGCAGGACATGTCATTGGGATTGTCCAGGAAACCGAGACTATCGAACACAGAGTGATGATCCCCCCTGGAAAGAGTGGTGTTGTCAGGAGTGTTGAGTCGGGTTCATTCAATATCACCGAGACAGTGTGCAAGCTAGAGGACGGAACAGAGATAGCGATGATGCAGGAATGGCCAGTAAGACATCCAAGACCATTCATCCAGAAGTACGCTCCTGACGTCCCACTGATGACTGGGCAGAGGATTCTCGACTTCCTATTCCCACTAGCTAAGGGCGGAACGGCTGGAATTCCTGGTCCTTTTGGTTCAGGAAAAACGGTGACACAGCAACAGCTTGCCAAGTGGTCAGATGCACAAATAGTGGTCTACATAGGATGTGGGGAAAGGGGTAACGAGATGACGGAAGTCCTCGATGAGTTCCCGCACCTAATTGATCCGAATACAAACAAGCCTCTGATGAATAGGACTGTGATGATTGCAAACACATCAAACATGCCAGTGGCTGCTAGAGAGGCGTCGGTGTATACAGGAGTAACGATTGCTGAGTACTTCCGTGACATGGGTTACAACGTAGCCCTGATGGCTGACTCCACTAGCAGATGGGCAGAGGCCATGAGGGAGATTTCTTCCAGACTAGAGGAGATGCCCGGCGAGGAGGGGTATCCCGCATACCTTTCCAGCAGACTTGCAGAGTTCTACGAGAGAGCTGGCAGGGTTCAGACCCTAGCGGGTGATGATGGCTCCGTTTCAGTTATAGGGGCTGTTTCGCCCCCCGGCGGGGATATCTCAGAGCCAGTGAGTCAGGGGACATTGAGGATTGTGAAGGTTTTCTGGGGATTGGATGCTGGACTAGCAAGACAACGTCACTTCCCAGCTATCAACTGGTTGAGCTCTTACAGCCTATACCCGCAGGCCTTAGACCAGTGGTACAGGGACAACATAGCATCCGACTTCCCAGAAGTAAGGACAGAAATTAGCACTCTGCTACAAGTTGAAGCAGAGTTGCAGGAGATTGTTCAGCTAGTCGGATCGGATGCATTGCCAATTGATCAACAGTTGACTCTTGAAGTTGCCAGAATGATTCGGGAGTACTTCCTACAGCAGAACGCTTTCCATGATGTGGATACGTACAGCGATCTGAAGCTCCAATACGACATGGCGAGAGCTATTCTGAGCTTCCAAGAGGAAGCAAAGAAGGCTATCGCTGGTGGAGCTCAGCTCGAAGATGTAGTTAACGTTCCAGCGAGGACTGACCTGATGAGGGGTCGCTTCGAGAAGGGATACAGCGACAAAATAGGAGAATTGGTGTCAGAGATGAGTAAGCAGATTTCTGCTAGCATGGAGGCAAACTGAGGTGATACAATGAGTGGAAAGGAATACAGAACGATTACAGACGTAAAGGGGCCACTAGTGTTCCTAAATAAGACTGAACCAGTGTCTTTTGGAGAGATAGTGCAGCTAAGGCTCAGCGATGGATCAATGAAAAACGGACAAGTTCTGGACACATCTGATGATCAGGTCATTGTACAAGTCTTCGAAGGGACAGCGTCAGTTGACAGACAGACAGGGGTTAAGTTCCTGGGAGACGTGTTCAAGCTGCCTGTAAGCAAGGGGCTAATCGGGAGAATCCTTGATGGAGCGGGTAGACCGAGGGATGGTGGGCCAGAGATCGTTGCCGATGATATGGCCGACATAATTGGGGCTGCAATAAACCCATACTCGCGACAGAGTCCTGAGTCTTTCATACAGACTGGGATTTCAGCAATTGATGCCTGCACATCACTAGTCAGAGGTCAAAAACTACCAATCTTCAGTGCCAGCGGATTGCCGCACAACGACATCGCATTGCAGATTGCAAGGCAGGCCAAGCTAGTGGACAGCGATGATGACTTCGTGGTCGTCTTCTGTGCAATGGGGATCACAGCGGAAGAGTACAACTTCTTCGTTCACGACCTAGAGAGAACGGGGGCACTGGAGAACGCGGCCCTCTTTGTCAACCTGGCAGATGACCCAGCCGTGGAGAGGCTGATTACCCCTAGACTGGCACTAACAGCTGCCGAGTACCTAGCCTTCGAGCACGACTACCACGTTCTCGTAATCTACACGGACATGACGAACTATTGCGAGTCCCTGCGACAAATTGGAGCGGCTAGAGAAGAAGTTCCCGGTAGACGCGGATACCCAGGATACATGTACACGGATCTTGCAATGCTATACGAGAGAGCGGGGCTAGTCAAAGGCAAGAAGGGATCCATCACACAGTTCCCCATCCTAACCATGCCCGGAGACGACATCACGCATCCAATCCCAGACCTATCAGGATACATCACTGAAGGACAGATCGTCATCTCGAGAGAGTTGCATCAGAAGGGAATTTATCCGCCGATAAACGTCCTTCCTTCTCTAAGTCGTCTGATGAATGCCGGAATTGGACCCGGTAAGACCCGTGAGGACCACAAGTCAGTTTCTGATCAGCTTTACGCAGCCTATGCACAAGGAAGAGAACTCAGAGGTCTGGTGGCAATTGTCGGCGAGGACGCATTGAATGAGAGAGATCTACAGTTACTCAAGTTCGCCGATATATTCGAGGATCAATTCCTGAGGCAGGGTAGGGACGAGGACAGGCCCATCCAAGAAGGAACCCTTGACCTTGCTTGGAACCTATTGTCGAACATCGATACCAAGTTCCTAGTGAGACTAGACCAGAAATGGATTGACAAGTATCACCCTACGGACAAGAAGGAAGAGTGAGATAACAAGGAGAATGCCACATGGCCCTAGACATCAAACCGACCAGATCTGAGTTGATCAACCTCAAGAGGAGAATCAAGCAGACCTCAAGTGGATACAATCTCCTGAAGATGAAGAGGGATGGGCTATTCCACGAGTTCCGGATCCTACTTTCTGAGATGATTTCTGCTAGGGAGGAATTGGTTGTTACCTTCAGGGATGCAGTTCAGGCAATCAACCTGGCATCCTCGATAGAGGGTGGTTTATCCGTCAAGAGCGCGGCAATAGCCTCATCCAAGCATCCTGAGGTAGAGGTTTCAAGGCGCAACATAATGGGAGTGGTGGTACCGAAGGTCGAGGGGCAGAACCTGAAGCTCTCAGCAGAGGATAGAGGCCTTGGGATGGTGGGGGGCTCGCCCTATATCGACGAGGCAGCCGACTCATACTCCCTCTTGGTGGAGAAAGTCGTCAAGGCGGCCGAGATGGAAGCGACTCTGAAGAGGCTATTGGAAGAGATAGAGGCTACAAAGAGGAGAGTCAATGCGCTTGAATTCAAGGTCATACCAGAGATGAAAGAGGCTCAGACCTTCATCCAGCTAAGACTTGAGGAGATGGAAAGGGAGGAGACCTTCCGTCTGAAGCGCTTCAAGAACAAGTGATTTGGACAAGAGTAGGGGTCAAAACTGACATCCCTCGAGGAGGGGCAGGAAGTGAGCAGCATGCCCGAAGAAATCTTGCTCGATACTGAGACTTGGGGCACGCGTGAGCTTCTAGAGGTGATTGCCTCAAGATTCTTCGATCTTGGAAGTGAAGGTGCTTATCCTAATTCCTGGGAAGTTCAGGGAATAGACGAACGAGAAGTGGGGGGACAACTGCTCCAACTCAATATGCACTTGGGCCCAATGGGATTAATCGGTTCACTAGAGGACAGCAACCCCCCGGTAATGACGATTTCAAGAGTGCCTTCGGGAAGCTCGGTAATGGAAAACTATCAGCAAATCGTGCTATGGGCTGTGATGGTGGCATTCATGACTCTAGTGGGATCGCATTGGGTTTCTGAATACGAGTATGGGGGGGGATCTGGGATAAGCGAAATCTCCCAGTCATTCCTCTTCTTCACAATTCCAGTGATGCTTTCATTCATCCTAGCTAGCTATTGCAGGATATTAGTGGCAAGAAAGAATGGAATTGAGATTGGACACATTACCCCGATTGTCTTCCCGATCCCTACTTGGTGGCCGTTCGGAATTGTTGGAGCTCTGGGGCAGAGGAAACCGGAGCTTGTCCCAATGCCGAATAGAAGGGTCCTGGGCTCTATCGAAGTTGCGGTCCCAATCGTTCTTTTCTTGGCTGGTAGCATTCTGACCGTTTTGGGGCTCATGATGACGTCAAGTAGCCCTCCAGAACTCACTGCAGCCCCTACAGTCTTCGACACGAACCTACTCACGGGTTATCTGGTCGAGACTTGGATGGGAAGTGAATTGGCAATTAGGCTACAATGGTTGCATCCGATTGGAATTGCTGGGGTTGGCCTTTCCATCGTTGGTTGGGGGTTGATGCTCCCGATCCCGGGACTACCTGGAGATAGGTTGCTGTACGCAATTATCGGACCATCCGAGATGAGGAGCGGGCGTACACAGACCTCGATTTTCCTTTTGGTTCTCTTTGTCATGGTAATGGTATTCGCAACCGCTAAGTGGACCCCTTGGATTTTCCTAGCATTTGTAGCTGCATGGCAGAGATTCAATCCCGACAGTCTGCCTCAACCAATAATCCTGGACGAACACATCGGACTGGAAGAGAGATACAGAAGTCGTTTCGTAGCAATTGCAGCAATCGTTCTGCTGGCAGGATTGCCCGGAACCGTCCCTTCGTACGAAATGGAAGACTACATTGCTGGAATCCATACCGATGAGTGGCCAGATGAGTTGTATTTCGAAGCAGGGGTCGGAGAGGAGGTTCTCCTAATTCTGGAACCTTGGGGTGTGATGCCAGTATCGGGCTGGATACAGTTCAGAGTCGAAGGTTCGGAACCAGATGGTTGGGGGCTGGACTACTCGTGTTCGGAGTTTTCTGAAGTATGCAGATTCGATGGATTGACGCAGAATGAGATCATTGAACTCCCAATAGTAATCACACCTCCCGAAGAAGATTTTACCCCTCACTTACTCAAGATAATTATTGAGATATCTGGCTTCGAGACGGAGCATCTGATAAAACTCTCAAGCCACGGTGATGAGGGTTTTGTTGATTCTTTTTGGGACCTAAGAGAAGACTCCGAGAATCCCATTATTTGTTCTGAGATGCATACTGGAGAAGGTGGTGTGATTTCCATTGGAGGTTCTTACTGGGAACTATTGAATGGTAGTAATCTGAGTTCTGGTGTGCAGGAAGTGTGCCTCAGGGGTCATGAGGGGGCAATTCAGAACTCTGATTTATTCGACGACCAAGGTAGGGCCTTTGGCCCTGGGGTTTACTTGGTCAGGGAAAATTCGACAAGTGGCCCTTGGGCAATTCCAATTGATGGTACAGAGCCATTAATCCATGTTGAGGGTGGGCTATGGGTAGTTCCGAGTGAATTTGTAACAGTAGGGGACGTTCTCTACCACTCAGACTCGGGCTCTCCATTCTGCCCTTCTAGCGATGTTGCAGCGCAAATTAATACGAGTTCGAACTGGTCCGTAGAGATGGGTAACTACACTGCTATGAGGATCACGGGAAATCTTAGTGGTGAAGGGGAGATTGGTATTGGGGCGGAGGGGTGGCTTGCATTATGTCACAATGACGGAGCCATGGAGGCATTCAGCATTAGAGAGTCGGTAGATGTCTATGTCCATCCCAATGGATTGTATCGTGGACTTGATGTAGAGGAAATCATGGTCTTCAACAGGGCATCTGGAAGGATGGATCTTTCTGTAGAGTGGCATGGCGACTCTCCACAAAGCGGAATTTGGGAAGTCGGCATCAGCGACTGGGTTGAATCGGGCGAAAGCACTTTGATTACAGTGAATGAGGTGGGTCTTTCAAGTCTCGAGAGAGCGGTGTGGGTCACGGCTGATGAGACGGGAATTACGGTTCATCTTTCAGCGAGATGCCCCTCGGAGGGGTGCTGAGTGAAAGTCGCTATCCTGGGAACTGGTGCTCTGGGTGGCGTCATTGCTGGTTGCTTAGCGGATACTCGTGCCGAGTTGGTATGCGTATCCCGAGGAAGATCAGCTGAACTTATCGAATCCGGACTAGCGATTTTCACACCAGAAGGACCTATGGAGATGATACCCGGGGAGCGATATTTCCTAATTGATAGTGAGAAGGGGCCACTGGAGGAGATTGTGTGCGGTTCTTGTGATGTGGCTATTGTCGCCGGAAAGGCAAATTCAACATCTTCACTTTCTTCCATAGCAGAAGACATACTGTCGGAAAATGGAGTTGCAGTAAGCATCCAAAACGGTCTTGGACATGCAGAAATTATTGCTAGCAGAGTTGGTTGGGACAGTGTGATTGGAGGGTCCACCACTCACTCGGCTTGGAGAGATGGGGAAGGTAGCGTGCATTGGACTGGAAGAGGTTCTATTTTCCTAGGCACTATGGATGGATCCGAGCCGGATCCGACTACATCAGAGTTTGTTTCTCTTCTGGAAGAGGCTGGTTTGAATCCCAAATGGTCATCCGACATCGAGAAAGAAATCTGGAGGAAACTGATGATCAACGTCGCGATTAACCCAATATGTGCGATTGCAGGTGTTAGGAACGGGGCTCTGTCCCAAATCCCTGAGCTATGGGCACAATCTCTCGAGGCGATGAGGGAAGCAGGGTCTGTTGCACGAGCATCTGGGATTGACTTGGGGGTGATGGACAACGAGGAATACCTGAGGAAAGTCGTTACTGCTACTTCTGAGAATAGAGTCTCGATGCTGCAAGATCTGATGGCAGGAAGGAAAACAGAGATCGATTTTCTTTGTGGGGCAGTAGTTTCAAAGGGCGAGAAACTTGGAATCCCAACCCCTAGGAACGAGGTTCTTCTTGCACTGGTGAGGGGTATTGAGATGTCCCAGCACCATGAATAAGAGGCATCAGCGTTGGCAGGATGAGCAATAGAAGGTCGACCTGTTAGACTGAACAATTCTCTTGATGGTTCCGAGGCAATCTTCCTTTATGCACCCCAGGCCCTCTCTCCCATAGACTTGGAAGTTATGGACGAAATATCCCATCGCTTCTTCGCCATCTACGCCTCTGAAGTCTTGCAGAGTCGAGCCACCCGCATCGATAGCCTCGGTAATCACATCATGGGTAGCTGCCGTTATCCTTTCCACTCTGCGTGAGACTCCGGATTGACCGGCTACGCTGCTCGCCTTTCTCCTAGGGGAGACCCCTGCTCTGTGCAGAATCTCACAAACGTAGATATTCCCGAGCCCGGCAACAACTCGCTGGTCCAGAAGGGCCGACTTGATTGGTGTACTCTTCCCCCTGAGTCCATCGCCTAGTTCCCCTGGAACAAGATGATTTGGAGTTGGTTCGGGACCAAGGTTGGAGAGCATTTTGTGGCTGTCTTGTTTTGATGTAGGGAAGCAGTCCATGAAGCCAAATCTTCGATGATCGGAGTAGACCGCCTTGCTTCCGTTATCTAGGTGGACGACCACCCAATCATGAGGGCCGTCCCCGCTACCGATCGGAGCTCCATTAGAGAATCTCCCGGGTTTGCTCTCTATTCCTTCTCCGATTAGTGTCCATCTACCAGACATGCCCAAGTGGCAGAGCCACGTTAGGTCACCTTCTAGACGAATTAGCAGATACTTTGCTCGACGATCCACTGACTGGCTCAAGCGACCTCGAAGTGATGAAGAGAAATCTCTCGGGAAAGGAAACCTCAGGTCACTACGTCTGAGGTCGACAGCTGAAATCTTTTGTCCTAGAAGATGTCTTTCCAAACCAAGTCGGACAGTCTCGACTTCAGGTAACTCTGGCACGCATATTGGTCATAGAGGTGGGCCATTACCTTTCGGAATATATTCGACAACGTTATCCCCCAATACCTGTCCGTATTTTCATGGAAGAGGGTGATGTCCCAGATTGGGTTTCTTCAGAAGGGTCAACGGAGAATCCCCCTGAGACCGTGATTCTTGAAGGGAGTCCGGCTGTTTCGAACCAAGCCCCTGAGCAAATCTACGTCCAGGGGCATGGTGGTCCCGGGATGATCCCCCCTCAGACTAATGCAGTTCTGGCCCTAGTCTTTGGTATTCTGGGCTTAGTGATGTGCTCGGTATGCACTGCAGTGCCAGGCCTAATCCTAGCAAATGGGGCTCTCGCAACAACGAATCAATACCCCGGACATCCCGACCAAGGAATGGCAAAGGCTGCAAAGATTATCTCTTGGATAGGCATTGGCCTATTCATACTGGTTGTGTTGTTCTATGGGGTGCTGTTTGCAGCCGTAATCGCATCAGAAGCCTGAGCGCAAGAGAATACCACATGTTGCTCTTCCAATCCAGTCAAGTCGATTCTCTCTAACAGAACTAGATCAGACTCTCTTAGTATCCGCTCCGCCTTCTGGAACCTTAAGTTGTCATTGCCCTCGGATGACCTCTCGCTTGCTGCCTTCAAGCTAAGAATGCCGATCCCCCCAGGAGTGAGAAAGGTAGTTGCCATTCTTACGAAAGTCTGGGCCTGGTCTGCTATGCTGAGATCCTGATGAATCCAATTTGCCTTCCCTCTGATGAATGCGGCGACCTGTGCGGGCTTCCTTGCATCGCCTAATACTGGAACCAGCCCCGCTCTCCTATCAGAGAGAGTTACGAGATCCCGGACCATACGAGGAGATATCTCCACTGCTACCACCTGTCCACCATGATGGTTATCGGCACCACAAACAAAATCGTGTATGTGACTGACAGTCCCACCGCTGGAAGCACCGAGATACAGGCATGTTGATCCCGGATCTGGTAGAAGAGAAGATGGTTCGGAACTGGTTCTGAGTAATGCAGCGGCTACCTTAGACTTGGTAGGATCCCATCGCCTCCACTCAATTCTACCATCTCTTTTCCTCCTTTCACCCCTTACTGAAATTCCTTTCACGGCATTCCTAGTCCAAAGGGTTCGTCCTTCCCTTCGGACTCCCCAAACAATAGATTTTGCCTTGTTAGCCATTCCTCATCTCCTCTTAGGGGGTTTAGGGAACTTTGTCTTTATTGCCTCAATCTCACCATTTATCTCATCTATCTGAGATTTCCCCCAAGCCTCTCCATCGAAGTGGTCGACTCTCACCGCAATGCTTGCCTTTCCCGCTAGATATCGTGCAATCTTTCCCCGGACCCACCTGGGAGATCGGCTCACTTGTGGCATGGAGAATAGTACAGACCCGTGTTTTGGAGGGGGTGCTCCCCTTCTGTGTGCAGACATGGCAGCATGAGCACCGAGAACCTGGAGTGAGCCAGAAGGCATTCGGGCTAGCCTCTCCCTCCCTCCGGCTAGGGCGATCAGCTTGGCAGCAGATATTGGTCCCAGAAGGGCGCTTAGGGATGGGACGTGAATGGTTGCTATTTCCCTAATTGAGACCTCCAATTGTTCGAGTATGTCAGAAGAAGAGGACACGGCTAAAGCATGTGAAACCATAGATGACCATTCGGAATCTGAAGGGAGGTGCTTTGGCGGGTTTACTCCGAGTTTCTCTGATGCTTCGGCGATGGATTGTGAAGAGGAGATAGCAGAGGGAATCTCGTCCCTCTGAGAATCAAGGTCAGCCTCGGTGATGAATAATCCGGCCCACTCAATACAACGTGATTCTGAAGTCGTCCAAGAGGATCTTGCTTCCAGAGTTGCTGAGACTAGCATGTCAAGCCTCCTATCCATGTCTCCAGAAGATTCGGCGACTCCCATCTTCGCTAATGTCAGTGTGGCTCTCCGGAAGAGTTCATCCGGTTCTTCCGCCTTCGGCCAATTTGGATCTGATAGAGAACCAAGGGGATCTATTGCGGCATCTGGGAATCTCCCGGCAAGTGTGATAACCTCTGGAAGTTTTCGACCTTGTTGGATCTTCAATAGTCGTTTAGCCACGCCAGATGGGGACATTGGGCCGTCCCATACTATCTCATCGACAATGTTTCCCTGATCATCGACTACACGTGACAGACGCCAATCGAAGTGAATTTCCATAGCCCTCCCAAACAGCACGATGGCTTGAACGGTGCGGATTATGTATGAAAGAATAGACGAATAGTTGAATAGTCGGCAGGCTCAGCGATGTTCGGTTCTCGTTAATTCGGTAAGGTGAGAGAGATGTTTTGTCCCGAATGTGGTTCGCTTTCATATCCTGATAATAGAGGCTGGATAAAGTGCCCAGATTACAAATGTGGCTATGAAGGACCCCTCTCAGGCGAAGATGGAAAGGGTTCGGAATTTACCGACCCCATGACAGGAAAGACAATCGATCTATCCAAGACCATGGCCACCACCGATTCAAAGTCTCTGAAGCATCTGACTGAAGTCGTCGAAGAGGATGGACCGCAGGGAACTCTTAGAGAGGGCGACTACATCTGCCCTAAGTGCAATGAGAGGAATGCCTACGTCCACTTGCAGCAAACCAGATCCTCTGACGAACCGGAGACCAAGTTCTGCACTTGCGCAAATCTTGAGTGCAAGCATAGGTGGAGGGAGTACCAGTAGATTATGCTGGCTTGGTGCCAATAAGCATCAAGAACCCCCTATGCAGTAGATGAGAATCGTGGTGAGCACATGCTGAGGATTACTGCCAAGCAGCAACTAATGAGAGAAATAGTGGACATCCTATCAGTCCTGACATCTGAGGCAAAATTGGTTTGGGGAGAAAAGGGGCTTAGCGTATCCGTAGTGGATGGTTCGCACGTCGCGCTTCTGTCAGCCACGATTGCAGACGAGTGCTTCGAAACGTACGAAGTCGAGCCTGTAGAGATTGGTCTTGACCTTCAGAAGATGCGGGACCTACTCACACTTGCAGGACCGAGTGATCTCGTTGAGATGGATTACGACGATGCAGTTGGAGCAATAAACATCAGAGTTGGCGAGGTTCTAATGATTCTAAGAGGAATTGATACCAGTACGATGGACAATCCCAACCAGCCTAATCTGGAATTCAAGTCAAAGGCAACTATTGACTCCGAGAAGCTTTCGAGGGCTTTGAGGGCTGCGAAGTTTGTAGGAGGGGAAGTGGATCTTAGCATGGACAAGAATCAACTTACTGTGTCTGTCACGGTTGAGGCGGGCGAGGGGGTGAATGTGAAGTTCGAGTCGGGAGAGTTGAGTGATCTCATCTGCGCATCGCCCACCCATTCAACGTACTCACTACAGTACCTAGGAGAGTTGACAAAGAAGCTTGCCGGGGGTTTCACGAATGAGGTCTCTCTTGAGTTCGAGGAGAAGTACCCCCTCAGGCTTACTTGGATGAGTAACGAAGGTGGAGCGAGGTGGACCTACTTCCTAGCGCCACGAATTGTCAATGACTGACCCGTGAACTCATCAATGAATCCCTCTCCGGACTTCTCGTGTCAAGCAGGGTTTGCGTCATCATCCCCACAGTGGACAACTCCACAGAACTGGCAGTAGTGTTGGATGGCCTGTCGAAACAGACATTCCAAGAAGTGGTGGTGGCAGTTGTTGGGCCGGCAGAAGACCCTGGAAAACAGGTGACTGAAGAAAGGGGATTCAGATATATCGATGACAAAGGTTCTAGGAATAGAGCAGATGCCTGTAACGTAGCCATCAGAGAGACAGAGTCAGAATTGGTCTTCTTCACTGATGATGATGTTATTGTCCCTCGGGACTGGATAGAAAAACTGGAGAGGTGGTTCGAACGCCCAGAGGTTTCGGGGGTGGGCGGGCCAAATTTTGCACCTATTGACGAATCCACCATGTGGCAGATGGCAATTGATGTTGCTTTCTGCAACAAATTCCTCACTGCTGGGACGAATTACGGAAGAAGGTCGGAACGAGATCTTGAGGAGGTGGAGCAACTACCGGGTGTGAACTCTGCATACAGAAGAAAGGTATTGGAAGAAGTTGGTGGATTCGATCCAGGAGCAATAGGGGCTGAAGATGTAATGCTTGACCACCGAATCAAGTCATCTGAACATAGACTCTGGTCAGATGGGAGTGCAACCATATGGCACCGGAGAAGGAATCTCGGAAGGGCCAGGAAGCAGATTAGGAACTATGGTCTAGTTAGGGCTCTGGCGGGAAGAAGATATCCCAGCCTATGGGGTTGGAGCCACAGGTTGGTTTCTGTATTCCCGGTTCTTGTATGCATTTCCCTAGCCACATTCGTTTGGGGTTGCCTCAATGGGGGCCTGGCCTGGCCGTCATTCTGGGATATCTCCACAGATTCAGTTCCACTTGGAATAGAAAGGGCATCGGTCCATCAATTTCCTACACTGGCAGTTTTGTTCAATATCATTGCATGGTCCGGAGCAATGTTAGGACCGTCCCCTAACAAGAACCCTGCTACTGTAATTCTTTCATCGATAGTCTCATTCATACTACTGTGGGATTACAGCATTGGAATAAACAAAGCCAGAATTAGTATAGTGACAGGAAGCCCCACTTCCCAGATTGACGACAGAGATAGAGACTAGTCAATCGAGTTATTTCTTATTCCGTCTAGGGACCATACGTCCAGATTCAATATACCAAGTAGGCTGCTTCGGACGCCAGAATAGCATTGTGAAGATGCTGAAGAATGCCCCTCCTAGAATCAGATTCAACCAACCTTCTTGGATGTATCCAGGGCTAGCATTGAAGAAAGCCCAAATGAAAGAAGGGAAAATTCCCACTATTAGACAAAGCAATATCTCCTCAATCAGTATACTTGAGTAATTGACTCTGGGGACTTCTATGGGATTACCGCCCCATCCAGAATGTTCTCTGACTACCAACCTGACTCCATCGGTAACTGTCCCTTCGGCACTGCTCTGAGTGAATGCGGTGAGTGTTTCTGCATGGCCCGATTTCCATCTTCGAATTATCTTGGGACTTTGGCTATCGTTTACGAAAGGTCTGCCATCACAGGCCTTTCCCCAGTAGTCTTGGGCCGAGTCTGCCAAAGATTCTGAGAATCCGTCTTCTCCCGACAATAGGCCTCTTGAGTATGCCAACTGCCATTCGGAATCGGATACAAGTTCCATCTCAGAATCCTCTGCAAGACTGATGGCTTCTTCGAAATTCAGCGGCCGTTCCGAAATTCGGAATGGGTATTCTACGATGACTTCGTGGCGGGGGCCTATCCCCCCGAACAGAATTGAGCGATTATCGGAACCGACCAAAACCGAACCTGGTTCAACGAAAACCCAGGGAATCTGGGTTTCGTCCAAGATTATCCACCCAAGGAATCTAGTTCTCCGGTCTGTATTGACCACTGAGACGCGTAGACGTTGTCATTCTCGATCAAATCGCTGTGTGATCCGCGCTCAACAATTGCACCGTCAACCAGTGCAACGATCTCATCGGCATTCCTGATGGTTGCGAGACGATGTGCTACTGCAATCGTTATTCTCTTATTTCCACCATTTGAGTTTCCGAAAAGAGACTCCTGAATGCGTTTCTCCGTCTCTGCATCAAGAGCTGCGCTGGCCTCATCAAGAATGAGTAGGTCTGGATCTTTTAGTAGTGCTCGGGCCAAGCTGATTCTCGCCCTCTGACCTCCTGAAAGCATCACGCCCCTATCACCCACCATCGTATCCAAACCATCGTTAAGGTTGGAAACAAACTCAGTTGCGCCAGCGGCTTCTAGAGCACTGAGAATCTGCTCATCGGTAGATTCGCTAGCGTAAGCCACATTCTCACCTATGGTTCCAAAGAAAAGAAAGGGATCTTGTGAGACGAAACCTATTCTTTCCCTAATCGATTCTATCTGGAATTCGTTGATGTCCCTGTCATTAATCATCACTCTTCCCCCCTGTGGCTCGTAAAATCTCTCAACCAGTTTCAGTATCGTGCTCTTACCTGCCCCGGTATGCCCCATCACTCCAAGGAACTCTCCGGAGGAGGCTGTGAGTGTTATCCCATTTAGGACATTATTCTCCGATGTCGGATATGCGAAGGAGACGTCATCGAAACGAATGGATTCGATTGGCCCCTCAAGAGGAACTGCTCCTTCCTTGTCAAAAATTGAGGGTTCCAAGTCTATTATAGCAAAAACCCTCTTGGATGAAGCCTCTCCTTTCTGGATTTGGTTTATCAGCATTCCAAGAATAAACATCGGCATGGTCATCCTGGTGGAGATGAGGAGGAATGTAACGAACTGCCCCACAGTAATCTCACCCGATTCCATAACCCAACCACCTGCTGAGGTGAGCAGGCCGAATGAAATACCTGCAACCACGTATATCCCAGGGATAAATCGGTTTCGAACGAATGCAGCTTGAACAGCTGCGTCTCGGTAATCCCCACTCTGCCTTCCGATTCTTGAAATCTCGAACTCCTTGGCGTTATACGCCTGAACGACAGTAACGCCAGTAAGAACATTCTCCAAAATTGCGACGATGCCCCCGGTACTCTCTCTCTGCTTCCTGTACTTCCTCTGGACCCTAGTGGAGAACCAGATGACCATGGGGACAATGATTACCAATGGGGCGAAAAGGATTACAGCCAGTTTTGGAGACATCCAGAACATGATGATGAATGCAGTTGAGAATGTGATTGAGATTCGTATCATGCTAGTACTCGCATCTGAGATGATGTCCTCTAGTTGAGCGACATCTGCAGAGAGGACGGACATCAGATTACCAGTTTGTCTGCTCTCAAAGTACGATGCTTCCATATTCAATAGCGAGTTTGTTGCATCCATTCGAATATCATGCTGTGCCATATATGCCGTGGATTGCCACAGTTGATTGCTAAGGCCTTGGAAAAACGCTAGGAAAGTGAAACAGACCATGATCAGGAGCCCGAATCCCAGTTCTATGGAATCGATTGGTCCAAAGTCTGGGATTGCCCCCCATTTTACTAGTCCCTCGATTGTGGAGTTAGTGAATGTCTTGGATTCGTAATAGTCTGCGGCCATTCCGATTGCGATGAACGGAATTAGATCGAATGCCCGGGCGCCAGCGTTTGCCAGAATTCCCCCAAGTGCCCTTTTCCAGTATCTGGTGATGTACGGAACAACCCTCCATATCTTTCTGCCGACTACTTGGCTGTCATCTGTCATCTCCGACATGTCTTTGCTTAGTGACGCACCTACTGCGCCCCCTTCTTGCTCGGTTGCTGACACAGAGTTTCGTAAAGCAAGGAGTGTTTCAATGCTTCAGTCTCAATTAACTAATTTCTACGCCATGGAAAGGAAAATGGTGCGCCCGCCGGGATTCGAACCCGGGACAAGAGGTTGGAAACCTCTTGTGATAACCCCTTCACTACAGGCGCCTAAACTCGGCGGACGTATGGCATCTCTAAATCGATTCGGTTTACTGAGGAATTTGAAAAGTGAGTGCCTGCACGGATTGTCATGATGCTCAGGCAGAGGTTTGGTATTTTTCTGATATTATTTTTCCTTCCAATAAATGGGCCTTTGTTGAGGATGCTAATGGAATCAAGAGGAATGCCGCTTCCGATGGGAGAATTACAGTTCCTAGGATTATCCCTTGTCATGTTCATTGTCGGTTTATTGATGATCTTCACACCAAGAATGAGATTACGCTCAGACTCCATAGAGTGATTTTGGCCATTCTGAATGGACCTTTATCAGCAAAGACTCAACCTCGGATTCTGTCCATCCCGACGAGAGTAGACTGGAACTCAATTCGTGAGTTCTTTTTGGGACTGTCTTTGGACCCAAAACTGCCCCTGGCCTATTACTATCATCGAGATAGTCTGTTTCCATCCCCCAAGGAGCGCTTGCCATACTGACTGTTTTGGTCAGAGTTGCAACGCTGCCCTTTCCAACATTGACAGTAGCAGAGAGGCCATGAGTGAAGTCGGAGCTAATATCGGGAGGGGCATAATGTCGTATAGCACGATCCAAACGGAGTCCTGATGCCCTACATAGTTGGCTCAACTCGAAACATGTGTCCCTACCATTGTCCTCGACGTGTAGTTGGACCGATGTCTTAGCTGAAGATGCCATTGAGAGTATCTCCAACAGCATTTCGTTTGCTTCGTACCAAGTTTCCTCCTCAACTGCGTAATGTGGCCTCCCAACCTCTCCGAGACAATGAGCATCCCCCGAATCAATGTATTCCAATGCTAAATCGACTGCTTGCAAGTGTAACTCTGAAGATTTCTCCAATCCCAATTCTGCTATCTGATTCTCCCAAGCCACTGGATGTGGCCCGAGAACAACACCCACATCTAGGTCGTGGTTCCTACGAATCTCTTCAGCCATGGAAATTGTTTCTGAATAGACTTCCCTGTACCCTGAAATGTCTGATGGCAATGATTGAGAGAATGCCGGTTTGTGTACGAGCATGAGTCCGGTTCCACCGGATTTTGAGAAGTCGGACACTGCATCTAGGAATCGATGTGACCGATCAAGATGCATATGTTGATCAAAAATCGGCCCATTCCACTTTCCTTTATCCAACATTTTCTCACGCCAAAGCGCCTTCTTCGGACAATTTCGAGACCCAATACGAGGCAGCCATTTCAGCGACCTTCCGAGATGACTGGCCCGTCACAATTCCTTTGCCGTTGTTGAAAAGAAGGATTGTACAGTTATGCCTCTTTGCTGTAATTCGGAGAGCATCTAGCCTGAGGTCGTGTTCTGCATCCTTGAATCGTGCTGCTGCCAGACTGATCAATACGACTCTTCCAATGGAGAAACTAGCAAGAACCTCTCCCATTTCTACCACAAGTCCCTTTTCGGAGATGCCGATACTGAGAAGAGTCTCCTCGGCGATTAACGAGGCTGCTTCGGGGTTGGAAATTCCATGAATCAGTAATGATCCATCGGTGTCAACGACAATGAGGGCTCTGGGTTCCTCGTGCTCAATAACTGCGAATGCCCCGTTGCTCCTCGCCCCTGCTAACCTCACAGCATCTGCTAATATGATCGGTTCGGAGGGAATTACTCGGAATGACTGAGTCTCAATATTGATTTCAGGGCCACTCATTGCTCCATCTCCAGTGTCTCGACGGACTCACAGGCAAATAGGCTATTCTCTAGAGTTGGCACATGAGCCTGCTGAACTGGGACTAGAAGGTTTGGACCGCCTTCCCCCCAATCTCTTGCTCCGCTATCTCTGAGATTAGAGAGTGCCCCTCTAATCCTGGAGGAAAATCTTGAATCCCTCTCCTTGACTAGTTCCTCGGTCAAACATAGTGACTCTTCTGTCCACCAAGCAGCGCACACTGTTGACGCGGCACCTAAATCTGGATTTGCTAGCCTTGAATGAGCGACCTTTTTAATGGCCTCCTTTCGAATCTTGGACCATCTCCTAGATCTTCCTATTGTGGCAAGTAGATTTCTAAATCTGACTTGTTCATCGGCCCATCTGGATTGCCAATCTGCCCACTCTGAGTCATCTATTCCCGGTTCTATAGCGTAAATGGGCATACCACCTCTAGAGTTCTCAGCGTGTCTGAGAAGTCTGATCCTCTCTGGATCAGGGATAGATGGGCCATCCAGATCTAGTTCCGAGAGATCTCGAACAAGCATTCCAAGAGTCGTTCCAGATGCGGCTGCAGACACCATGTGTACTCCCGGGCTGGACTTATCCTGCTCCTCTTCCTCCTTCAGAGAAACTAGTTCGTCGGCTGAGGACAGTAGTGCTAAACCATCCCAATCTCTTGGCCTCATCTTCGAGGGCATGCGCACACATGGAAGATAGGGCCAGAGCAAAACAGAACCGCCATTTGGATCCCGAAAGACAGAAGTTTCCCACCTGAGATCTGGTACTCCCATGATTCTCCGAGATGCATCGTTCGATTGAAGTCAGCGGTAAACCTCCATTTTGTTGTCCCTGAAACTGTAGGATTCAAGGGGTGTGTCTTACTGAGAGTGTTTGATGGATAGTGACAGACCATTCTCAGACGAACCAGTAGTGGTACTGGATGAGGTTTTTCCCAGCCACACAAATGCGCTTAACACCCTATTCGGTGGCAGACTAATGGCCATCATGGATACATCGGCGGGAATGGTTGCCTCGAAGTTCGCACACAGGGTTTTCGTAACCGTTTCTGTAGACGCTTTGAAGTTCAAGAGACCGGCTTTCCAAGGAGACATAATCAGGACTACGTCTAGAGTGGTTTGGACTTCACCACGAACTGTTGGGGTTCATGTGACCTCCTGTAGACTATCCCGTTCTGAATGGGTGGGAGAGGAAATCTGTTCGGGATTTTTCTTCATGGTAGCCATTGACGAGTCTATGAAGCCAGTTGAGATTCCGCAATTTGAACCAAAGTCAGATGATGAGAAGGAGATGTGGGCACTAGCAAACGATGCTAGGAACGCCATGCGTTGAAGAGAGATGCGGCGAAATATGGAGCACCTCCAAGTGAAACGATTTCAATGGTTATCCCCCATGAACTTATACCGTGAATAAATCGCTCGGCGGTTCGGATGGGATCGGCCGAGCCATATGGCTCGACTGAGAAGAGGGAAGCCGAGTTAATCGGCGGCCTCTACTTGGTCGGAGCGAGAGGGAAGTTTTGTGCAGTAATTACTGAGCGCCAGCTTACCATAGAAAGGTTCGATGGAAAGGGCGTCAGACTTGATTTGGCTGCAATTGAGAGAATGAGGCATCTCAAGATCCCGGTGCTCCCATCAGGCACAGTAATTCTAGGAATTATTTCGATTTACCTAGGAATAACAACAATATTTGCACCGATGAGTTGGTTGGCGGTTGGACTGGGAGCATCCGTAATCATTGCGAACATAATTTCTCGATATTCCATCCTAGCCATAGAAACTGGTGCTGGTGACAGGCACCTAGTATCTGGCAGTGAGGCAAATCTCCTGAAATTATGTCTGATTGTTGATAGAGTAAGGCATGGTAGCGATATGCAAGAGGCTTTGCTGGGTCTAGAGAATCTAGAATCCGAACTTCCAACTTTCCCCGCACTCAGAGATGCAACTGGGCAGTTAGGGCAGGCCCCTTTAGTTGGGTTACCAATCACGAGTAAAACAAACACAGTAGTCAATAAGGAGCAAAATCACGAGTCGATTCTAGGAATCCAAACAGATTATAATTTGAATATATTCGACTCCCCCTTATCTCCAGAAGCTCCAGAATTAGTGAAGGAAGGGGATGATTGGGGAGGGGTGTCTGTCTCTAATACATCCAAGCAGAATGCATACGAGAGAGCGTGGGGAGTGCAAGAGGCACCTAGTTGGTACAAGGAGAAGGAGTCTGATTCAAACGGGAGCACTAGGATCGATTCTGCTTTCTCTGACGCTGCAGAGGGTCTAGACATGTTCTCCCCGGGTGGACTATTCGACTCTAATTCAGTCTCAGAAACCTCCAATACAAATGACATGGACCTTTTCGATTTTGAGTTCAACCCTCATTCTCCGGAACCAGTTGAGAGGGCGCATTCGAGTGCTCAGATGATTAAACAGGCTCATCAAGAATTTGGGGCTCCGACTGAACCGTTCTCGAATTCCTTGCTACCCCCACCTACCGAAGAGGCAGTTAGAGAGGAGTGCAAAGCAGGGGTAGTTAGACAGGCAAAGGCGAGGCAGGAGTTAAGAACGCAGAACTTGGATGGACTGGGGGGTGTGCAGGCTGCAAATTTGGATGACTATCCGGCCTTGAAGGGGCTTGCATCTACTATGTCTGGAGGCAGGTCGTCTGGTGTGAAATCAAAAGTTCCGGTATCTGGAGGGTGGCTATCGCGTCTTCTGAGACCGGGTAGCGCCACCAATAGGGGTAAGGATGGGAACTCAGATTCAACCAATGAGATAGAAACGGAGAGATTCCAGACCACCCAACACATGAGGCTGAGAAGTGACCAAGAACACCAAGCCGATGTTAGTTCTCGTTTGAGGGAAATGAGGAAAAACAATCATTCCTCCACCGCTCGGGACAAACTCGATTCAATTGTCAGGAGTCTTTCGGGAGAAGAAGACACCCCTCGTCTACTCGATGGGTCAAATGATTCATTGAGGTTCAATCAACTAAAACCGACCTCTTCTAGGGAAGACCCACACCCCCTTCCAGGGCTCAGAAGATTGGGATGATCACAGTCCTACGATTCTGCGATAACTATCCATTCTTGCATGATAGAGGCCTCTCTCGAGACCCTGAAGTTTGTTCGTACCTAGTCCTTGAATTGTAAACGAAGAAGACACAGTCGCGTGAATCATAGCATCCCTCATTGATTCTAAATCCTGCAAGATTCCTTTTCTTCCAGACATATTCGCTAAGAGTGCCCCGGCAAAGGAATCCCCGCACCCGGTTGGGTCAATAACTTCAGTAATTGGATAAGATGGGAGGGCAATGATTCCACATGGGAGATGTGCAAAAACTCCAGAAGATCCTCGTTTGATTACCAATCCCCTTGGCCCTTGTCCTGCGGATTCACCCCCGTGAAGGCAAGCTCCTGACAATATTGGTTTGATAGCCTTCATGAAAATTTCCTCACCAGAGATAGCACATACCTCTTCTTCATTGAGAATTGCCAAATCTGCCTTTCTGAGAGCAGCAGAGAGGTCCTCGAACTCAGTCTCTATCCACAACATGAATGTGTCAATTGCTGTAATCTCTGAGCTAGGACACTGATCAAGAACCATAACCTGGGATGCTGGATGGGTATTGGCACAGAAGAGAATATTTGGTGACCTCCATGGTTGTGGGATTTCAGGAGAAAAATCACCTAGGACGTTGACCTCTGTAGAAATTGTTTCAACGTTCTCCATCGTACCCGAGTATCTTCCCGACCAACGAAATGTCTTACCTGGTAACCTTTCCACACCGGAGAAGTCGATGCCCAGGCCTTCTAGTTTGGACTGGTGCGAATTGGAGAAGTCTTTCCCGACTGGTGCCACCAACCCCACACGACGGACCCCGCCGGGAGTCTCTGGAAGATGAAAGGCGGCTGAGACGCCGGCGTGAACTGCAGAACCCCCGAGGACATCCGATCCTGTGGCAATTGGTGTTTCTATGTCATCATAACCGATGCTGCCAACAATAACCAAATCCAACTAACCATCACCAACTAGCAAATCTGCATGGGTTTCTAGGTAGTCAGTTTTTATTTTCCTTTCTATGAAGTCTGATTCCTGCAATATCGCTCTGTGAAGGGGGATCAAAGTATCTAATCCAAGAAGAATAGTCTCTTCCAAAGCAGAGTCTAACCTTCCTATTGCTTGGTTCCTGTTCGGAGCCCAAGAAACTATCTTGGCGAGCAACGAGTCAAATGCTTCGGGCATCGCATAACCTGAGAATCCATGAGAGTCGACTCTGATGCCGGGACCTCCTGGCCAATGACATTCCCACAATTTTCCCGGAGAAGGTTCGAGAGTTACTGGGTTCTCTGCGTTTATACGAACCTGGATAGCATGACCATTCAATACCACTTCTTCTTGGGTAATTGGTAGATCGGCTCCAGAAGAAACGATGATTCCAAGAGAGACGAGGTCAATTCCTGTTAACATCTCAGTTACCGTGTGTTCCACTTGGACCCGTGGATTCACCTCCATGAAGTAGAATTCTCCCTCTGAGTTCCTTAGGAATTCAAATGTAGCCAGACCCCTGTAACCGATAGCCTCCGCTCCTGCTACGACCCTTGATCCAATATCTTCTCTTTCTTCCCGACTAATCCATGGACCCTCTTCGAGAATCTTCTGGTGCCTTCTCTGAATGGAGCAGAATCTTTCTCCAAGATGGATTGCTTTCGAGCCATCCCCGACAACTTGGAATTCAATATGCTCTGCTGAGCTTACATACTCCTCGATGAAAACTCTACTATCGCCAAAGGCTGACTCAGCCCTACCTTGGCATAGTCTCAGAGCTGAGTCGAATTCGGACTCATTATTTACCACCTGCATTCCAATCCCCCCTCCCCCAGAGGCTGCTTTTATCATGATTGGGAAGCCGATTTCGGAAGCCACCTTTAGTGCCTCCTTAGAATCAGAAATTGGTTGATCGGTCCCCTTTGCTATGGGGATTCCAGCCTTTGACATCGCCTCCCTAGCTGCTATCTTGTCTCCTAAGAGTCTGAGTGATTCAGGTGAGGGTCCTATGAAGGTGATCCCCTCTTCTGCGAGACGCTGTGCAAAGGTTGCGTTCTCCGAAAGAAAACCATAGCCCGGATGTACTGCATCGGCACCCACCTCTTTGGCAGCAGATATTATCGCCTCTATGTCAAGATAGGACGCTAGTGGGTCTTCTCTTGGAATGAAGTAACCCTCATCCGCAAGTCTAACCGGGAGGGACATCCTATCCTCCCTTCCATGGATTACGACGGATTCGATGCCAAGTTCCCTTAGTGACCTAACTATCCGTAGTGCAATCTCGCCACGGTTAGCGACTAGTACACGACGGAACACATTACCATGCTAGGTGCGCCTTCGTTTGAGTGAATCGGCCTGTCAATATACATCTCGCAGATATCGCTTCTCCGACTTCATCAATCCATTCTCTACGAAATCCTTGGACTCAACGGGAGACATCCCCCCATATTCGGAACAGATGTTTATCAGAGTTAGATGCACATCTTTGGCCATGTACTGCTTATCTCCACAGACGTAGAAATATGCCCCGCCTTCAATCCACTTCCAAATTTCTTCACCGTTCTTCTTCATCAAATGTTGGACATAGACCTTCTCAGAACCTTGCCGTGACCAAGCTAGGTCATGTTTCGAAATTATCCCTCTGGCTTCCCATGCGTCCATTTCTTCGCGATAGAGATACTCCCCCTCCTCAGTCCAGTCTCCGAAGAAGAGCCAATTCTTCCCTGAATCCTTGTTTATTTCTCTCTGTTGGAGGAAGGCCCTGAACGGGGCAATTCCAGTTCCCGGACCGACCATGATAATGTCCTTAGAACCATCCTCCGGTAGGACGAATGATCGAGTTGGAGACATGTAAACACCAATCTCAGTAGTGTCGGTTTCACATCTGTCGGCCATGAAACCTGTGCAAAGTCCAGTTCGATCCCTTTCGTGGTGATTGTACCGAACTATTGACACAGTTAGGTGGACTGTTCCCTTTTCAAAATCGGGGCTACTGGCGATAGAGTAGAGCCTCGGTTTCAGCCTATCCATGCCCTCCAGAAGTTGCTGGGGAGTGAAGCCCAAACCAATGAAATCACCTAATGCATCAACATAGTCCCTAGACCAAATGTAATCCTCCATTGAATCATTGTTGGAGGTTAGTTCCTGAAGGAGGATCATCGAATTATCGTCGAATTCCCCCATCTCCACGTAACCGTCTGGTAGGTCTTGTTCACTACGGGCTGACCAGTCAACAATCAATGCTCCGTCGAGGGACGAGAATCTCCTCCTAGAGGAGATTCGAATCTCAATTTTTACGGGAGAATCGGAGGATCTCTCGGCGAGTCCCTTGAGCCACTTCTTTGAGACTCGATGAATCTCGTATCTATCTGTCAACGCTTCCCTAAGTGAGCATTTTCCATGATTAGTTTCTACTTCTTCCTCTCCGGAAAATCCGCAAATCTGCAATATCCCTTCGACTGACTCTGGAGGGCATCTTGGGACGACTCCAAGAGCATCCCCCACCTTGTACTCCAAACCCGAGTTACCAAGACTGAATACAATATGCCTGGTTTCCTTCTTCGACGATTCACCATTTAGAATGTAATTATCAGTAATGTTGGTGAAATATGGGTTCTTCACGGACCACTCAGATTTAGTTGATTTGCCTGCCACCAATATCTCCGTTATTTCCGACTTAACTGAGATATATGAACAAATGTGTAAGGTTATGACCCTTTGAGCATCAAACGATGGGGTCAAGTCTGGAAGCCCCTGCCGAGATATGTGGCACGCATCGACTTCCTTGGCACAGGGAATGCTTTCTCACCCCAAGGAAGAATGCATGCTTTGGCACTACTGGATAGCAGAGTCCTAATTGATGCCCCTCCTACTCTCCTACCCCAGTTGCGAAGGGCAAGGATTTCGCCTGGGCAATTGCAGCATGTACTTTTCACGCATTGGCACGGGGACCATGCCTTCGGATTTCCATTCTTACTATTGGATAGGAAATTCATCTCAGATCCTTTTGGAGAGAACAACCTGGAGGTGCATCTTAGGCCCGGGGGGAGGGAGTATCTCTCCGTTCTTTGTGAAATGGGGTTCCCAGGCAGCCTTGGAGATTCGCTCGACTCTAGAGTCGAATGGAACGAAAAGGAAACGGCAACGCTAGGAGAGACTGGATGGGGGTATGAGAGATTTCCAGTCCATCACACCCCTGAAACCGATCCACATGGGTATGAGTTGGTACATGAAAGCGGATTCCGCTTGCTCCACTGCGGTGATTCCGGCCCATGTCCGGAGATAGAAAATCGTGCAAATGGCGTGGATGTTGCAATATTAGAGATGGGGGTGCCGGATATCGGAGAGTTTCCCCATCATCACAGACCTTCTGATGTAATTTCATTCAGTGAGAGATTTCCAGACGTGAAGGTATTGGTAACACACAACTTTGCAAGGTCACCCAATTGCGAAACTGGTTTCGAAATTCCAGAATTGCCCTCCCGGATAGTCCAATTGAATGATGGAGATAGCATAGATATTGATGATAATGGTATTTTTATTGTAAATAATTAGGATGAGATGTTTTCCATTATATATATCTGAAGCTGAGGAATTCCCGTCAAATCTGGTCTTGAGTTAGAAGTGAGCAACATTAGGACCTCAATTTGGAATCATTTTTCTCAATGTAAAGTTAGTTGACTGGAATATCAATATTATCTCCATTTGATGTAGAAAAATCACCAGATAAATAATTGAAAAAGAGAGATACTAAGGGTAATTGACGACTTCCGTATTCGTACAATTCAGTAATCTGATATTGGATGCCCTTCCCTAATCAAAATATGTTCAACTATTCAGAAAGCGAGTCACTCTTATTACCGCAAACACGGTCGCTGTGGAAACCTCAAGAGAAACAATGAACCCAATGGGGGGGAAGAATGTTATTTTGTTAGGTTTTTACAGACGTGAAAAAAAATGAGAGGAAATATTTTCGAAGAGATTCTAGGTCAGGATAGTCTCTTTGTAGATAGGAGGGCCTTTGACCATGCATTCGAGCCTGCTCGACTGCCTCATCGGGAGCATGAAGTGGACTCCTTGGTTAGGAATCTAGTTGATGCGTTAAACGGCCATATTCCTTCCAATATGCTGCTCTATGGAGTTCCGGGATCAGGAAAAACTGTGGTAACAAGATTTGTTCTTGGTCAGTTGAGAGAGAAAGGACTAGAGATGGGGCAGACTGTAAAGACTTACGAAATCAACTGTAGGAACGTTGACACCAAATATAGAGTAGTGCAAACCATTGCAACTCAGTTAGCTCAGAGGGGAGATGCTCCCGTTCCATTCACCGGATGGCCGACAGACCGGGTTCTTGAGACAGTTGTTTCTAGAATGAGTAGGGTTGGAGGGGTCCATATTATCGTTCTTGATGAAGTAGACAATCTAGTTAACAAGGGAGGGGATGATCTCCTGTATGCGCTGACTAGCCTCAACACCCTACTGGGGGATGGTAGATGCTCAATAATTGGCATTAGCAATGATCTTCACTTCACACAGCACCTAGACCCACGTGTGAGTTCTAGACTAAGTCAGGAAGACATTGTTTTCCATCCCTATGTGGCTACTGAGATTCAGAACATATTGGGTGAGAGGGCTTCAATGGGGATCAAAGAAGGAGTTCTCGATGAGGGAGTAATCAGACTTTGTTCGGCCCTAGCTGCCCAAGAGCATGGGGATGCAAGGAGGGCTTTGGATCTACTAAGAATCTCTGTACAGAAAGCAGAACAGAGGTCGGAAGGCAGTGTGGACACCAAGCATGTAAGATTGGCGCAGAGCCAACTAGAATATGACCAGGTGACGCCAGTGATCAAGACGCTCCCCCTACATCAAAAATTAGTGCTTTTCTCGATTTGTCTGAATGAGGAAAATGGGTTGAGGAATATTTCAACAGGCGAGGTCTACAGGACCTATGCTGAAGCCTGCTCAAAGATTGGCACAGAACCACTGACCACCAGGAGAGTCTCCTCATTACTAAACGAGTTGGACACAATGGGGCTGATTATGGCTAGGAATGTAAGCAAGGGCAGGGGAGGCAGGAGCAAGCAAGTTAACTCGGCGATTCCGAAGGCGATTGACGCAATCGGCCTGATGAGTGAAAGTGAATCGCTGGTAAATGAGGCGGCGATGTCCAAGTACAATCTTCAGGGGCACCTCTAGGTTTAGTTCCGGCAACGATTAAACCGAGGCTTCAGGACGGCGGCTCGATGTCAGAGGGTGGTCAAGAATGGAAGGAAGCCCTGATGAGACCCAGCAGCACTCTTTCGGCTGGATCTTTTATTGTTGGAGTTTGGATGGCTTTTCTGACGATAATTAATATTGCAGTAGGTGCATATTCCGACGGTAGGAAGGTAAATTGGATTGATTTCATCACCAATGGTGAGAACACTAGTTCAACTCATGAAATTGCATTGGCATTTCCGGATGATATTCTATTCGGATTACTGAGTTCTTTGCTCATTGGTGCTGGAGTTCTGGGGATGGGTGCGGCCAGGGAAGATGGTTTCGGAGGTTGGTTCTCAGGATTGCCCCAAGATCGGATGTTGACCAGCCTTTTTTCCACAAAGAACGGGATTGGGAGAACTCTAGCTAGTTGGATGGTTCTTTCGGGTGCTGGGTATTACATGGTTTGGAGTACAATAGAGTCGACATGGGTTGATCCGGGGGTTTACTCGGTAATGATTTCCTTCGTGATGATTGGGTTAGGTCTAAATTTGATTCAGGATGCAGCCTCGGAAAATTAATTGATTTCGAATTCCATTAGGAGATTCCTGCACCTATTCTTGGAGTCCTCGTCACACCACCTAATCACCACGCCACTGCCTGGTTGACCATAGATTACTACTGATCCAATGGGGGCCAAGGGGTGCAGAAGAAGTGGTGCAAGATCTTCTTCACCGGTGACTACAATTAGGCTAGTTTCACCATTGTCCCGCCAAGATGAGATTGAGGCTTTGCAAGCCTCTAGAAGTGAGTTTGTCAACGAACCAGCCGGACTTGCACATTCCAGGAGATTATCATACAATCCGGCATTGATTTCACTCGTCTCTGGCCATTCGACTCGTTTGGTTTTCCCATCGATAAATGCCAAATCAGCTGGCCTACCTACTTTTTGGAAACCCAGAACTGTTACATCGCCCACCGCTATTATCGGACCGGTGAAATCTGTAACTTGTGAAATCTTAGAGAGTGCTTCTATTATCGCAATTGAAGTATCTTCCTCGGGACCCTCAATCAGTTGTCCGAATGGCTTCTTTAACTCATATTCAACCCGAGACGTCAGTGTTGCATCGGAATCTATCAATGACTCTGGAATCCATGGTTCCCCTTCCCTATCCATCACTCCGGCCCTAATCTGAGAGCTTGAGATTGGGTTGCCATTCCAGGATATAACTCTGTCAACGGAGATGATTTCCAATGGCTCAAGGCCCCTTTCCTCTCTTTGTGAATTTATTTCTAGGCATTTGTCTATTGTCTCATTCGTACAAATTATTGCCGTAGCATGCTGATTTTCAAGGGAGGGACCGTGTTTGTCACTGAGTAAATGAATTGAAATTCTGGATGAGTGAGTAGATGTTGCATTTTCCAAATCGGCCTTTCTTTCTTCCCAATTCTTTACTAGTCTGTCCTTTGACTGGGCAATCTCATCATCTGTAATCCACACCTCAATCTTTTCACACTGAGATAATCCAGTTTCAATTAGAGACATGTGACCTGAATGAAATCGATCGAAAGTACCGCCAATCAGTCCGATTCCGTGCATCGTCTTCCTACCTATTTGTGGATTTTCTAAGTGTGCCCCGGGGCGTAACGGTAACCTTCACTGCTTCGCTCAGGCTCCTGACCCACCCCAGGACGTCTGTCGAACTGCGGGGTAGTCCCTTGATTCATTCTATTCCGTCCTCAGGGGACCTATACGCAATCCGGCCACCCGATTTGCGCCATCGATCATTCTCTCGGAAGAGTCTCGATGGTCTTCGACGGGTGGTCACCCATTCCGTGGTACCGTGTTTCACTCTCCACCTCCGGCGAGGGGGTTTCGTCCACACGGTGTTGCCGGTTGGGCAATACTCCGCGGGCAGATTTGTTCAAGAACCCAACGGTTGCACCGAAACATCGGTTTCTGATAGTTCCGAGTGGAAGCCAGACTTTCTCAGAATGAGTCTTTCTGAGATATTGATGTCCCCGTCCATCATCATAGTCATTGTAAAATTTGGCCATTTCTCATCGGGTTGTGCCAACCATCCCGAAAGCTTGTGAGATCGGCCAATTGAAGGAGTTCTGCCCGCCTTTACAGATTCCAAGGCTTCAAGCAAATCCCATAGATGATTGAGGTGAGGAGAGGGGTCTGAAACCCCCTTAAATGAACGTAGATAGTTCTGCAGAGGTACCACTAATCCGGGATCGCAACCATGGTGTATTGTTGAAGAAAGTCCAGGGGCCTCGGAAATCTCACCTATCGGACGGAGGATTGCTGAACACCATGGAATTTCGCTGTCGAGGAGTTCATCCACATCTGGACTATTCAATATCATTACTAAGAATTCTGATGAGAAAGGGGACCACCAAGAATTTGGGAGGTCGCGAATAAATAGTGAAATATCATTTAGGTTAGCTTCTTTTTTCCCCGAAGAGTGGTCGTGTAGTCTGGACCAAGTGTTTAGATGGTGCCCCTCGGGAAGGCCGGATCCTATGTCTCTTATTCGGCGAACAGTTCTGTCAAACTCATCTTGAGGCTTTTTTTCAATCCTATGCAGCCACTTGAGGCCGGTTAGGGCATCTAGGGATTCCCTAGGGGGATGAGATAGCCATGCCTCGACTGCCCAACCAAGAATGTCCGAATACACCTCCTTGGGCAACCATGCTGAGTTTTGTATGAAGTGAGAAGCTAACCAAGCTGCCCCACTATTGGCCTGAGTAGGATCTATTGCAGGCCATGATCTGAGAAGATTGTCTGGGTCTGCTCTAAGTTTTGAGGTGATTGTTTTTGAGAAAATCTGCTTTACTGATTCTGGTGCTTGGTCTGCAAGTTCGGAAATTCTCTCAATTGGCAGATGGTCCAAATCTAAGAGTGCCATCCACTCGGATTCTAATCTTGTAGATACTCGCTGCCATCTTTGCCACCTGTTTTTTATTGGGGATGCAATCCAAGCTGCTAGTGGATATCTTGCCTCCATCTGATTTGCCCACTCTTCATCTCCAATGGGGTATTGAGCTATTGCGGACCTAACTATCGTTATCGATGAAGATTCGATTTCGTGTTGGAATTCTTCATTCATTGATGAAATTCCCAAGATCTCCCAAGGAGAAATCGTTGCACTATCAACTTCTTCAGTGAGATTTGTTGTTTTTCCCTGCTCGACCATTCTGACGGGAATAGTTTCTCCGGAACTTGTGCGGAAGCTCAACCATGGCAAGGTTCTGATTTTATCGACCTTTAGGGTGTCGAATGAAGAAAAATGACTGTTCACATTATCCATAATTATCAATCTGAGACGCTGATTGGAGGCGATTCTGGATAGCAACGATTCTGGTAATTGGTGCTTTAATTCAATTACCAAAGATGTTCCCTTAGTCTCGATAGACCATCGAATTAGGGATTCAGTTACGGTTTTACCGAGCCCCCTGATATCTATTGATCTAATGCTGGAATCATCAATGGTGAAAGTTCGTCTCCCCCATTCCTTTCTGAATTTCCTAAGTGTTGATTCTTCTACCTTTACTCTTCTCGAAGTGGAAATACGATCCCTGAGAGAGTTTAGCCGCCTCTTCCTTTCTGTTTCTGAAAGTCTTGGATGGACAATCTCAATCCAATAATCCAGAGCACCAATTGGATACTCATTGCCAACCATATCCAAGCCACTCAAATCGGCAATAACCAGAGAGTTTGCTCTAGCCGACCTAAGTAGCACTGAACGAGGGAGTCTCTCCTTAATTATCGCAGCAACTGGCTGAGAAGGCCTAATGTCAGGAGATTTACTATGTGGACAACCCAGAATCCATTCACCTCGGTGGTATGTTGGCTCATCTAGTGGAGCTCGTTGAATCTGATCTGGTTGAGTAAACCAAACTCCGGGCGATATGATTGGGCTTGTGTGGGAATCGAGTAGTTTGGCCCTAACTATTCCAAAAATCGGAGTTTTGTCGGCATATGACTCAATACTTCCCGGACCTGCTAATTCTGGTGGAGCATTTAGAACCTCCAAATTGACTCGATCAAACCACCTTGGCAATCGTTCGGAGAGAACTGCCCAGTTCCAAGACACCCATTGGTTTCTGGTGGACGTTGCATTTTCTGGGGAAACCTTCTGGATCCGGTTTGGAATTTGCACCATTGTTTCCTTTGGAGGACTCAAAAAACACAGTGTTAGATTTTCTTCGTCCCTAGAAAGTACACAGCAACTGCCCTTGTCTAATGGCAGATCTTGCAACTCCAATACTTTAGACCACTCATCTCCCTCCAGAATCCCCCATCCCTTCTCGGTTAGGCTGATTCTTGCCCCTCTGGAGCCCGGGGGGAGATCACTAGTTGCAAGACCGTCTGCCCTCATCCTCTTAATTTCGGCAGAAACGTGAGGCATCCTCAGATTTGAGTCGAAAGACAGTTCGGACACCGTAGATTCACCCTGTGCTAGTCTTGAAAGTAGTCTTCGACGGTGTTTACTTCTAATTTTTTTAGGTGTCTTTTGACTGTCGGCAGGGGAAGGTTCTGACATCAATAAACACCTTCAGAATAAGTCTATGGAGAAGATAGTAATAAAATGTTCGTTTTTGTTACATTTAGTTATATATCTCCAGTGGAAATATGGAACCTACCAATGTGCACTGGAAGAAATAGATAGAATATTGGAACAAAGGTGTCATTATTTGTAACCAAGAAGAAGAAATACATACAGAAGCATTATATCACCATCCGCTATCCTGTAAAAAGTGGACAACGTGGGAGTCCCGAAAGAGTAGCGTGAAAATATGAGGACTACAAGACTAAGACAAAAAATCAAGAAATTCTTGGACGAAAGAGGAGAAGCAAATACCACTGAAATACTCGAGCATGTGAACTCGACTATGCGGCATGGAACGACACCCCAACAGCTTGGAAATGTACTTTCTAAAGACAAGGACATCCTCAAAGTTGCAACCACCAAGAGAGGAGGAGCGCTCTCTGGCAGGTACGAAATATGCGTCTGGCAGGTTCGCCCTGGAGCATTAGATGAAAAGGCCTAGATCTCTAGTTCTTCATTCCAATCGCCACTTCTAGCCAAGCTGTTCATCTTCGCCCTATGAGAGAACGCTGAGCGGCTAGCAGAGCTGGGGTCTTCTGCATTTTCTGCGGCCCATTTCCCTAGTGCATCGGCCTGAAGTGCCCTCCCATAGGAGTATGATAGTTGCCAAGGATGTTCGGCATTCATTTTATTCATCAGATTGAGGTGTGCTGTAGCATCTTCATCCGACTGCCCGCCTGAAAGGAATACTATCCCAGGGAGGTTATGCGGGACATGTTTCGTAAGGCATTCGACAGTCATCCGAGCCACTTCTTCTCTAGAAATTTGGTTATTGCAACCCTTTCCCGCGATAATCATGTTTGGCTTCAGAAGTGCTCCAGGAATATGGACCCCTTGTTTCTCACATTCTGAGAATGTAGCATCGAGAATCGAGGATGTTACTTCTTGGCACCGATTAGCATCATGATCGCCATCCATCAGAACCTCAGGTTCAATGATGGGGACTAGTCCTTGCTCTTGGCAGATTACAGAATATCTTGCAAGGGCATGGGCATTTGTGGAAATGCATGCCGGACTCGGGAGTCCGTCACCGATCCTAATTACGGCACGCCACTTGGCGAACCTTGCCCCCATAGAGAAGTATTCGGCACATCGTTCCCTAAGTCCGTCTAGTCCCTCGGTAATCTTCTCACCTTGATGATTAGCCAGTTCCTTTGCCCCAGTGTCAACTTTTATCCCGGGTAAAATACCCCTTCGGGACAGTTCTTCGGGAATAGGGGTCCCGTCATCCATCGATTGACGAATTGTCTCGTCAAATAGAATAACGCCGCTGATTGCCGACTCATAACCATCAGCGGAGAAGAGGTTTGTGCGATATTTCCTTCTGGCATCGGGAGAAGGTTTCACGCCAACGGCCTCAAGGCGGTTTGACATGGTTCCATTGCTCTCGTCGGCAGCCAGAATCCCCCTTCCGGGAGAAACTAATTCTCTCGCATTTTTCTCCAATAATTGCCTATCCATCTGCCTTCCTCGATAAAGTGGAAAACGTTCTGAGAAAAGAAACCATCGTCAAGCGAAACAGAGGCATAAAACGGATCCTATGACGGAACTATTGTTGAAGAAAAGTAGTGATTATTGGAATTCACATCGATTATCTCTGAATTGACCCTGTGTCTGCCATCTTCCAGGACTTCCACGCACTTTGTCCTACCATCACATACCCCAGAACCAATGAAGACTGAATCGTCGGTAGAGCAAAGTTCGTCTCGGGCCCAGATTCTCTCGATATCCCCATCAATCATTTTCTCTGCCCTCTCCCTATGTCCATCGTTCTTGAAGACAAGCCGTCCTTCGAAGGGGGCCCCTAGACCCCTCAATGCAGTAGCTGTGATCACTCCTTCTGGAGCGGCCCCAATACCCATTAGCATATCTATTTCTGAATTCGGATCAGCGGCATTTAGAGCTGCAGCGATATCTCCATCGCCAATCAATATAGGTTTGACTCCGAGATCCTTTAAGTCCCTGATTAGCCCCTCGTGCCTAGGCCTGTCCATGACTACAACATGCATTTCCTCAGGTCTCTTTCCTAATGCCCCAGAGGCTCCTTCGATGTTGTAATCGACGTCTGCCTCCAGACTAGTGACGCCAGAAATTTCCGCGGGTCCTGCAATCTTGTCCATGTAACAGTCTGGAGCATGCAAAAGAGACCCGCGTGGACCTGCCGCGAGTACAGCCATCGCATTTGGTAAATCCGAAGCTACGTGATTTGTGCATTCCAGGGGGTCGACTGCAATGTCTATCGAAGGGGCGGTCGGATCTCCTTGTTTTGATCCGAGAGGCTCGCCGATCCATAGCATGGGGGCATCGTCCCTCTCCCCTTCACCAATGGCAACCCTGCCATCGAATGGTACTGAGTCGAAGACTGCACGCATTGCTTCAACTGCTGCTCCATCCGCAGCCTTGCCATCCCCGAGTCCCCTCCATTTTGATGCAGCAATGGCTGCGGCCTCTGTAGCCTTCAAGAATTCAGGTATCAGGTCGGCTGTTGACACAGCCATGTGAGGAGGTTATGGAATTCAACCCTGTGGGTGGGATTTCTTCTTTCTCAAGACTCTGATATCCTCAATTGACACATCAGGATACTGCCCATTTTCATCCTTCTCAATTGGCTTTAGCATGTCCCATGCGCAGAGCAATCCTGCACTTACCCCACAAAGAGCCTCCATCTCCACTCCCGTAGTCCAGTGTGTCCGAACTGTAACTGTACAACGCAGATTTCTCCCTTCTATTTTCCAATCGACATTGCAACCCTCAATAGGGATTGGGTGGCAATGAGGAAGAGTACGAGATGTCTCCTTGACGGCTTGGATTGCTGATATTGTTGAGGCTTCTCGGACATCTCCCTTAGGGGAATTTCCATTGATGACTGAATCAACAGACTCGGTGGAGAGGTGTATTAATCCAGTAGCGGTGGCTTCCCGTTCAACTATTGGTTTAGAACCAACATCGACTATTCCAGACCAAGCCTCGTCCATTGTCTCACTATGCCTCCGAGAAGGCACTCACTATTCAGAGGCTCGGAGTCGAAGCAAGAATCTAGAATCCGATACCTCATCCCAGACCAGCCTTCCAGAACTCACCGTCCTCACGGATCTCCTTCTTCCACAGAGGGGCTTGTTTCTTTAACTCAGAAATCAACCATGCACAAGCTGAGAAACCCTCCTCCCTGTGAGCGGAACCAACATGAATGCAGACTATGTTTTCACCTGGCTCGACTGAACCAATCCGATGGGCAATGACAACAGATCTAACCCCAAACTCAGATAATGCCTCATTTGCGAGTCTATGAAGAACGTTTGGCAGTTCTTCCCCCCATGCATCAAATTCTAGACCCTTCACAACAAAGCCATCCTCTTCCCCCCTGGTCACTCCTACGAAGCTCACTATACTTCCACAACCTTGTGAATCAATCAAGCCCCTCAGTTTAGCGATATTGAGTGATTTGCTGGCTACCTCGATATGGACGGCCACAGCACCCCATGAGATTTCTCGCTTGAAATCGACGGATGACCCAACTGTTCAAGCGAGCATCATGATTCGCAATATTGTGAGCGACCAAGTGCACGTCCTAGGTGCCGGACTATCAGGATTGGCTGCCGCAACAATACTTGCGCGATCAGGGAAGGAGGTCCATGTTCATGAGATTCGGAAAGACAGCGGTGCGAGATTTGATGGTGACTTCCAAGGAATTGAGAATTGGACTAGCGAAGTAGACTTCTTCGATGAGTTGGAAGGTTGGGGTTTTGATTCTAGTGAGTTCAAGTCCGATGCATTCGGGATAATTGACCTCATCCACCCGGATGATGTGATAACCCACCCAGAGACTGATGGTGTGGCCTTCAGAGTAGTGGAGAGGGGGACGGCAGGGCACACAATAGACCAGGCATTCAAAAGGATGGCTTTGGAATCGGGCGTAATAATCCACTATGGCGTGAGGAGGCCTCCAGAAGAATGTGACATTGTTGCTGCTGGACCGAAAGAATCCAGTGCAGTTGCGTATGGTGAAATCTTTGAGACGAGCCATCGAAACATCGTGGCCTTCCAACTGAATGACAAATTGGCCCCAGGGGCGTACTCATACTTGATCGTCATCGATGGTGTCGGCCTTATTTGCACATGCCTGTGGAGGAAGCAGAGGAATAGTGGACGCTATCTTGACGAGACTATTGCATGGTATGAGCAACACTACGAACTGAATAGGAAACCGAAAAAGAGAGTTGGGGGCAAGGGCGACTTTGGACTTCCAACTAAATACATGCATGAAGGAAGATTCTACGTCGGAGAGGCAGGTGGATTGCAGGACTTCATGTGGGGTTTCGGGATGAGGTACGCGATTACTAGCGGGGTTCTATCTGCCAAGGCCATACTTGGAGAGTTCGAATACGAAAAAGAAGTCAGGAAGCGCCTATTACCACTAGTTAGGGCCAGTGCAATTAACCGATTCCTGATGAACAGAGTAGGGGACAGGGGTTTCAAGATGGTGGCAAACCAGTGGATGAGGGATCAGAAGAGGAAAGGAGATGGCCTCAGCTTCATGCGTTGGCTGTACAAACCAGGGCTGGTGCGAAGGGCACTGTGGCCGATTGTGAAAATTGGCATGCTGAGAAGAAAGGTTCTCACCGATGGAAGGACAGTGCACAGGATGCCATTCAGGCGTTCCCTCAAAAGAGACTCGTGGGAGCCAAGTGTGGAAGCAGTAAAAATCAGAGAACAGTGGAAATCGGTGAGGAAAGGCGGTGGAACGCTGTCCTTCAAAGAGTCGGATGCTTAGCATAGTTCTGCCTCCGTTTGATTGATATGGCGGAACTCGCTCGAGTGAGCATGACATCGTGGCCCGAACTAAAGCCCATGAAGAACCGCCTCGTAAACTACGGAGTGACTGAAAACGGAGTAGCGATTATCGAACTGGTCTCGGACTCCGACGGAGAGCCATTGGAGGGGGAGAGGACATCGGTAAACACCTACACAAGAGAGATGTGGCATGACATTGACGACGCGATTCTAAGCGCTAGATTCGATGATGACGTCTCAGTGATACTCCTGACCGGGCATGGCGAGAAGTTCTTTTCCGCGGGAGCTAGCATCAAGTACCTCAACAAACTCACTCCCGGGTACAAATATTTCTTCTGTCTGCATGCCAACGAGACCCTGTCTCGCTTGGAGCAAACACCCAAGTTAGTTATCGCGGCCCTGAATGGTCACACAGTTGGAGGAGGCCTGGAGATCGCCATGGCAGCAGACATCAGAATCGCTAGGAAGGGAAACTTCCAGGTTGGCCTTCCAGAGGTCTCATTGGGAGTACTGGCAGGAACTGGTGGGACTGCGAGACTTTCACGATTGGTCGGCAAGGCAAAGGCAATGGAAATCATGGTCACTGGCAGGAAGTTCTCCTTCGAGGAAGCAAAGGACATGGACTTGGTGCATGACATCTACGATAGCATGACTCTCGAGGAATTCCATCGGGACGTACTCGACTACTCTGGTCGGTTCACCCTCCCGTTCGCTGCGGCAAAGGCCATCGGGAACATCAAACGTAGCGTGCAGAGCGGTCTCGAGATACCACTCGAGTACCACTTGGCCTTGGAGAGGGAGTTGCAATCTGACTTGTTCCAGTCCGATGATGCAAAGACGGGAATCAAGGCCTACGTCGATAAACAGACTCCTCGTTTCGAAGGGCAGTAAATCGACCTTGTGTGAGATGGTTCAACTAATCGAGAATCATATCGTTCACGAATACCCGGGAGACATCAGAAGAGGAGCCCTATAGACTAAATTTTTCATGAGGGAATTGGTCCAAAGAGTGATTAATATAGTGCAAAGGAGTGGAAGGAATATGGCAGAAACGGAGGTAGTAGAAAGTTACCCGACCAACTTCGAAACATGGATTGAAGAGTTCAACGAGTGGCAGACAAGGATTGGATTCGACCCCTCTTGGTTAGGAGATTACAGATTTGACATCAAGTTCGACTGGGACACTGCTGGCAAGGAACTAGAGTTCGGTGATTTCAAGGGAATGCCCAAGTGGGATCGGAGAATGCAAATCCCACAACAGAACATCATGGATGCGATAATCACCATGGTTAGCGTGCAAGGTGATACAGAGTTCGCAAGCGTTGAGCAGCAAAATCACCTGCTGACTACCGCACCTACGGAGTACGACAAGAAGTCAGCAATGAGGATAATGTGCGAGGAACAGAGACACGGATGGCAGATGGCTTACCTTCTATGCACGTTCTTCGGAGAGCAGGGGGTCAGGGAGGCTGCTAAGCTACTGGAAAGAAACGCGCAAGAGGGGACGAGGATCCTAGGTTCTTTCAATGAGCCCATAGATCACTGGCTCGACTTCTTCATGTTCACGCACTTCATTGATAGGGACGGGAAGTATCAGCTTAAGATGCTCAGTACTTCCTCCTTCAAGCCTCTGGCAGCCAGCATGGGACCGATGCTCAAGGAGGAGTCTTTCCATCTAGGGACAGGTGCCAATGGACTTAGGAGAATCGTGAAGAAGGGTGTGATTCCATGTGCTCTCGTCCAGAAGTATGTGAACAAGTGGGTCAGTACCGGACTAGATTTGTTCGGAACAGATGACTCAGCCAGCGCACAGTGGGCTTACGTCTATGGAATCAAGGGGCGCTACGATGAGAGGGAGGCAGCGGGAGCAGCAGACAGAGAGCACCTGAACGAGGCCAGCAGGGACCTCTACTTCCAAGAACTAAGTGAGGAGATGGGGCGAATCAGCAAGGCACGCAAGGAGGGAGAGCCAGCGCTCTACATCCCATCCGACAAGTTCCGAAGGGGCATAGGAAAGTACGCGGGCAAGAACTTCACCGTAGAGGGTGAGCCCTTTGAAGGAAATGACCAAGAATGGGAGGAATACCTAATCACGGTCCTTCCAACGGATGAAGACGAGGAAAGGCTGGTTAACGACTACATGAAGAAGGAGTGGATCCAGTACAGGGAATGGAAGGGCAACTGACCCGGGGGTTACCGAATGCAACACGTCGCACTCACAGTGTTCGACAAGGATCTTTGTCGGCCATTCTTCGATAATGTAACTGAGCTATTCCATGCTCATCACCACTCCAAGGAGCAGGATCCGAGCGGATACGAGAGTCTCTTGTACAGGGTTTATCGCCCATACACTCCAGAGATGCTTGACACAATTGATCGGTGGATGGGTCTCGGAGAGAGGGCATGGAGGGCGGAGACGCAAAGGGAGGTTCTTCTATCCCTGTACGCTATCCGCTATCCGGACACACTGCTAATTGAGAGTCTCACTGACAATGCTAGATCCGACATCCGTAGACTCTCCGCATACCTACACTTCACACATCACACATACTCAATTTGGGACGAGGACACAAGGAAGGGGCTGGGAAGACTAGGGATTGACCTACCAAAGATGGAGGAGGCTGATCCATTCGTTTACGGTGCATACATTTCTTCAATCGAGCTTCTGAAGGACGTCGCCCCTTTCACCTGCTTCCTAGAGCACGACGTCCCTCGGCAGAGGCTGTTCCAGTCTGCTCTGGCTGCATATGGCCGCGAAGGTTAGCACTGCTTATTTCCCGACAGACTATCCGGCACTCATGACGATTCGCAGAGTGGCAGTAATAGGTGCTGGCACCATGGGTTCAGGAATAGCCCAAGTTAGTGCTCAGACTGGATGGGATACTCGGCTTTTCGACGCCTTTCCTGATTCACTGGAGAATGGCATGGAAAAAATTAACGAATTCTGGGACAAAGGAATCTCCAAGGGGAAGACTAGTCCCCAGCAGAAGGAGATTTGGTCAGCCAACCTTAGAGCCACCAGTGAAATGTCAGACGCGGTGGAAGATTCGGATATTGTAATAGAAGCGGTTCCGGAAAGGATGGAGCTCAAAAGATCGATTTTCAACGAATTAGAGGGTCTAGCACCTTCGAGCGCGATACTTGCAACGAATACATCTGGACTCCCAATCTCGGAGATTGCGTCGCATACAGGTTGTCCAGAGAGAGTGATAGGGATGCATTTCTTTAACCCGGTTCCATTGATGCAGCTTCTGGAAATCGTTCGCCATGAATTGGTAGACGAAAGTACAGTCTCTACGGCCAGGGAAGTTGGAGAGGCCATGGGTAAGACGACAATTATCGTACGAGATATACCAGGATTCGCTACCAGCAGATTGGGAGTGGTCCTAGGCAATGAGGCAATCAGGATGTTGGCCGAGGGCGTGGCTTCGGCAAGTGACATTGACACCGCAATGCGCTTGGGCTATCGGCACCCGATGGGACCGCTAGAGTTGTCAGATCTTGTGGGCCTGGACGTTAGAAGGGACATATTGAACAGTCTTGCAGATGCTTTTGATGATGAGTCTTACAGGCCTCACCCACTTCTGAGTGAGTTGGTGGATTCGGGATATCTAGGAAAGAAGACGGGCAGGGGCATCTACGATTGGACTTCGGGTGAGAAAGTAGAGAGGGAGTGAATTCACTCCATTTCTGACTACCATGTTCCATTGAAGTAGCATTGCCCAGAGCAGGTATCGGTAACCATTCCACTGAGAAGATAGCCTGTGGCCAAGTCAATTGCAGGTGCGAAGCCCAGAACCTGGTTATGCGCAAGAGAGTGGTAAGCCATCGGGCCCTGAATGTTTCCTGGGGGAACTTCGGGGAAGTTCCCGTCAAAGTACACAATTGCTGAGCCTGATATTGGAGCCTGGGCCACATCAAGATTGTGAGGGTGATATGTTGAATTTGCTAGAACTGGAATCCCCGAAGTTCTTGATGCCCTATCCGCGGAGAGAGTCGTTACCTGAGCGTCATTGATAGACACCAAGTAGAGAATCTCGAATGGGTGGAGCTCCCCCTCCAGGCCCCCATCCCTGAAGGGAAGGTATGTCTCTGGTTCAGTAGCGTCCCACATTGACTGCATCAATGCCAATAGAATTGAGCGATCCATTGTTGATTCGTATGCCAGAGGTGATGCGAATAGCTCCTCGAACTGGGTGTACTGAGTTGATCTTTCGGCGATGAATCCGAAAGATGATCCTGCCACCCAAAGCACGCCGCGATCTATTTCCGGGATTAGTGATAGCATGGAAGGGCCCCTGATGCCACCCAATGAAACTCCCATGTAATCGACATCGGAAGTGTCTACAAGATTGGTGCCATTGTGAAAGAATTCTGACAATTCAGAGCATACTCCCTTGATCGTTTTGATCATTGCTAGATGGTTTATCACAGACTGCTGAAGCCTTTCGGACTGGTGCTGAAGATAGTTCACATTCATCAATCCAAAGGTAACTGCATCAAAATCTCCATCCGAACTCCAGCCCTTGAAGTCTGTTCCTATTGTGGCCACTCCCGAATGATTTGCCCATCCCCTAAATCCTGAAACCATTCCCTCTCCATCGCCCAAAAATCCATGTCCAAGGACTACTAGGGGGGCGGGTTGTGAATTCTCTGCAGCTGACATTGGAATTGTGAGTGTGAAAACAACTTCGCTGAGGAAGTTGAATTTTGGTTTCCCAACTTCGTCTCGCGTCATTGGAGTTGGAGGATAAGTGGATTCCAGATAGTGAGGAGTCGTGATGGTTCCGCTGATTCTTCTGAGTGTGGAATTATCGTTACCATAGTTCTCATCGACGGAAGTAACGTTGCAACCTATTCCATCATCGCCCAAACGTTGAATTGCATCGTTTCGCATAGAGATTAGATTCTCAGTCAGTGATTGACTCGATGCTGTGTGGAACCACCATGCTGATTGGAGAGAAGACCTTTCGAAGCCAACTTCTGAAAGCGCGGAAAACATAGTCTCGTAACCTAGACGAGCGTTCTCAATTTGGTCTGAATCTGTAGAGATATCTTCTCTGAGTGCCATGAAAGCGTCAAATGGTTCCACTTCTGCCCCATCCGAATCAATCAAACCTCTGAAAGCAACAGCATACTGTGTGTTGTGTTCGAGGCCTCTTAGGGACCTAATGTGGACCAGAGTTGCCTCACCCTCCTGGGTCCTTGAAGAGATCTCAACCCAGTGTTCGACAATTTCGCCGGAATCCATGTTTAGTAAGACGCTCCCATGTCCATTTGCTATTGAGGGTGCAATGTTGTCCTGAGATGCCAGGTTGGAGATGCTTGGAAGACTACTGAAGGTGGTAAAAATCTGAGACGAGGGGGAGTGCCCGTCCCTGGAATTGATCATGTGGAATTCTTTGGAAACAGCTGATGCAGAATCCGGAATGGCCTCTCCCGGGATGTTTACTCTGAATCCGGTCAATGATGTCGAATCACTCGAAAGAAATGCAGAGGATGGGAAGGGGAGCAGGCAATGGTCTGGGTTTGTATTATCGCAGAAGTTGTTTCCCGAGATGGAAATTTCCTCGTCCTCGATGACCTCGTCCTCGCCAATAGAATCAGTAATTTCGCAAGATGAGTCGTCTTGGCAATCTTCAATTTCTGAAATCTCTGATACTTCGTCACTTAGGCATCCGGGTAGTATCAAAGAGGCCACTATTAATGCTGCGATAGCTCTTTTCGAGATTCGGTTCACAATATTACGAACAGAGGACCGGTTATGAATTGAATCTAAGATGTGAGGATTTGATGGAAGTGATGAACTCCGGCCTCTTTGGTTGGGGAGTACCGACCCCGATCGTAAGTTTGAGAGGAAACGCCTCTCTGTGTTGCCTCGACAATTTCCTGATCTTCCGATTCGACTTTGTCCAAGTCGCCACCGGCCCCCTTGCCGAGCATCCTCTTGTCCCAGACAAAACCGTGATAGATTATCCTAGTTTGATCGACTGATAAAGGAACTACCAAGTTGACAGAAAGACCCCATGGATAGAAGTTTAACATCAGTCCGGGGAATATCCAATAGTAGTATGCGGCTACACTGAGTCCAAAATCGGGAGAGTTCTCTGGGATGTCAAATGTAGACTCACCCTCGCGGGCGATTCCAATTTGGAGAACTCCGCCCTCAAAAAGTTCCGTCTGATAATTATCGTAGTCCAATGCCCTATTGAGATCATTGTGAACAAATGGTATGTGAAAACCCTCCAGATAGTTGTCAACATATAGTGCCCAGTTTGCTTTGACTTCGTAACTCCGGTTTCGAGTAGGATCGTATTCAAATGTCTCTATTGGCATCCAACCAACTCTTTTTTCCATCTCATCTAGGCATGATTTCAGATTTGAAGGCTCGACTCCCGTGAATATGAGCCCCTTCCAACTGAGAGTGGGAAAATTCCTCAAGTCATCTAGTTCACTGGGAAAATCTACTACTTCATCGAATTCTGGCATTGACCTCAACGCCCCATCAAGATCGAATGTTCGACCGTGGTAGGGGCACTGGATAGCATTCTTAGAACAGGTTCCACCGACGATTAGCATCCCCCGATGGGTACAGACATTCGAAAGACATCTGATTTCCCCATCCATTGTCATTATCATCGGCTCGTCAATTAAGTTCCCCATATGGCCCAATTCAATCGTGGAGCAATTGGCGAGTTGACTTTTATGTGCTGCGAAATGCCATAATTTCCTAAATCCGAGTTTCAATTCTGCGAATCTGTGGGAATCGACATAGTATGAGGATGGAAGGGTTCGAGCCTTCGTGATGTCTGAATCAATGAGGTTGGACAAGGTTAGCGCCAATCACCCCTAGGCGCAATCCGATGTAGCCATTTCGACGTTTGACATGTATTCTGCGAAGCTCTGAACTCGCGCTTTGTTGACACCGAGGTCGGAAACTCCTAGACGTGATTTTGAGTATACATGGAGCACTGTTTCGCCATCCTCGCAGAATCCTCTGACTACGAAATCATCTGGAAATCTGAACATTAGTGTTCGGAAAACAGAGTGTGTTTGTTCGGACCAGTCGCCAATTATACTAGTCCCAGACTGGGAGTCAATCCAAGTTCTTACCTCGTCCATTACATCTTCAAGGCTGGAATTGAGTCTCAATTCAGTGAGGTTTCCACTCCTGTAAGTGTTGGGACCTATCATTGAGCAATTTAACGAATCATTGGAACACTTTTCGGGGAAGGAATCGGGTTCGATTACCTCATCCGGTGCAGCAATTTGAATGGAAATAATGGAGACCAAATATACCGATACAAGGCCCAATACAAACAATGGTAGTCTGCTTTGCTTGGTCACGAGTCACCCTCGGCGACAATAACTCTAGATGCTCTAAGGATACGATCATGCATCCTGTAACCACTCTCTATTACCTCTATGACGCTACCTGGTTCCTCTCCATCCGGACAGGGGACTGTTGCTATTGCCTCCATGCAGGTAGGGTCGAATTTCTTACCTAGAGTTTCAATCTGGGAGATTCCCTCGGCTTCTAGGGATGACTTGATCCCATCCAGGGTTAGTTTTACGCCCTCGATTACTGACTCTAATCCATCTTCTCCCTCTGAAGCATCGACTGCCTTGGATAGGTGATCGATAGTTGGAATAAGTCGCCTTGCGAGAGAAGCGCCACCATACTTCAGGGCTTCTGACCTATCTCTGGCTGCCCTCTGAATGACGTTTGCAGTCTCGGCCTTAGCATACTGAATCTCCTTTTCTAGTTCAGAAACTCTTGATTCGAAATCGGGTTCCTCTGGAACAGAAATCTCTTTTTCTTCGTCCGGCATCTCTTCCTTCACGTCAATGGGCTGGAATGGCCCCTCAAGAATCCAATGGTCGATGCTAGTCGGAGTAGAAGTATTCTCCAGATGACTTCTGTTCGCGGTCCTTCCTACTCGAGGGTTTGTTTATCCTTGGTCTATGAGACTCTATGTCCCTCCGGAAGGTAACATCGGCATCGGAAAGGAACAGGTTCATCCCCTTTCGGAGAGAGAGTGGTCCCACTGCCTGGCCATGGTTGCCCCCCTCACCCTGGAAAACAAGTATCGAATCGCTGACGATATCTAGGAAATATGTGTCATGATCGATCACCATTGCTGCCTTCTCATTGCTTTCCATTGTTCTTCTTATGGCCTTTGCTGCCTCCATTCGAGCGTTTGCGTCGAGATGTGCGCTTGGTTCGTCAAATAAGTACAAATCTGCTTCCTTACCTAGGCAGATCGCTATGCTAACAGCTTGAAGTTCCCCTCCAGAAAGTTTCGTAGCATGCAAATCCAGCATCTTGTCAACTTGGAGAGCACGGGTGACTTGAGTGTGGAACTCACCCCCACGCCATTTACTTCCTAGTTCTGAATCAAGCCATTCTTGCACTGTCCCTTCGAAATCAGTTCTAACATGCTGGGGCTTGTATGAGACCTTGGCATCCATTGTGCACCAGCCCTCATCAGGGTCCATCTCACCTGCAATGATTTTGACCAACGTTGTCTTTCCCGTTGCATTCGGTCCTACTACGCCCACAACTTCGGCTGATTTCACTTCACCTTCCCCAGTCTTCAGGTTGAAGTCACCTAGTGTTTTCTCAATCGAGCCCCATTTTAGTACGGGAGCTCCTACCCCCTCGCCACGTGTGCGCCCCCTCAGGAATCGAATTGGCTTGTCTCTAATCCGGACATTCTCCTCAGGTAGGAAACCATCCAAGTAGGCATTGATTGCAGTTCTGGTTGATCTAGGTGGGGTGAAAATTCCGTAAGCTGATCGCTCCCCATATATCACATGGACCAAGTCGCATAGTACATCCAGTATTGCCAAGTCGTGCTCAACAACAAGCACTCTCTTTCCTCTCTCGGCCATATCCCTGACCACTCCCACCATCCTCATCCTCTCATATATGTCCAAGTAGGAAGATGGCTCATCGAAGAAGTATACATCGGCTTCCTTCAGGAGGGTTGCACAGATGGCAACCCTCTGTAATTCTCCACCGGATAGAGCATCCAACTTTCTATCTAAGATGTGGGAGATTCCCATGAGTCCGGAGTATTTCACAATCTCATCTCGATCGTCGACTCGGTCCAGCAGTTCATTGACTTCGCCTTCGAAAATCCGAGGAAGCCTATCGATGTACTGCGGCTTCACTGCTATGCTAACTTCTCCCTCTGACACCAGCCCCAGATAGTCTCTCAATTCCCCTCTTGGGAATGTGGTTATGACTTGCTCCCAATCGGGAGAAGGATTTTCCCAGTCTCCGAGATTGGGTCTGAATGTACCTGAAAGGAGGTTGATTGCGGTTGACTTACCGATACCATTCGGCCCAAGAATCCCGACAATCTGGTCTTGACGAGGAGAGGGGAGTCTGAAGAGTCTGAATGAGTTCTCCCCGTAGGAGTGAGTTAAATCGGTATCGAGCTCCTCGGGGAGATTGATGATTTTTACTGCTCCATCCGGGCAGTGCTTTGCCCTCGTGAAGCAAACTGGGCAGGCTGTCTCGAGAATCTTACATTTTGATCCCTCTACCTGTATGCACTCCCTATCGCACATTGCGGAGTACTTCTTCAGATAGGCAAATGCATTGCTGTTAGGCTTGCAGCGTTCCTCCAATAGAACTGCCACCCTCATACCTAACCCTCCTTACCATTGACTAATACATCTTCCATGCGTTAGATGACGCAAACTCGTTTACCATCAGAATCCGAAGAATCGGTACCTCACGTACACGTATCCGGCAAGCAGAATCTTCTCGGTTTTGGAAAGTTGTATTCTCTCCGTGAAAACATCGCCATTCTTTTTGGAGATCTTATTCATAATTGACTGGTAGAATGAGGCCATTGCAGCGGGAGAATATCTAGCTGACTTATCCAGGTGGGAGAAGAGTTTGAATGCTCGCTGCCTATAGCCATCGGCCCTTTCCAAGTATTCCTTCACAAACGGCGACCAACCGGGATGGTTGAGCAAATCCCCCCCACTCTTGACGTCATCCTCCGATATCCCCCATCGTGCCAAATCTTCCAAGGGAAGGTAAATCCGATCTCTCTGAGCATCTTCTGAGACATCCCTGATGATGTTGATTAGTTGCATGAAGACTCCCCAAGACTCGGCGTACTCCTTCGCTTTGGGTTCGTCGTATCCGTATATCTCGATACATACAAGGCCGACTGTAGAAGCGACTCGGTAGCAGTATGAGTATAGCTCTTCGAAGGTCTGATATCGGTTCTTGTGGAAGTCGTTCTCCATCCCACTTATCATATCGTCTAGCAATAGCCTCTGAATTCCGTACTTCCTTACAGTATCCTTGAGGGCAATGAAAATGGGGTCGGTAGATGTGAAACCACCATATGCAGTAGAGAGTTTCTTTCGATAGTAAAACAATTGGGACATCTTGTCGTTGTATGCCGATCTGTCTAGAACCGGCCCACCGGGACTCAGCCTTTCAATGTCTAACCTGTAACTTACAGATTCGGGGTCATCCGAGGAACCACCTGGGAAGATATCTACAAAATCGCCATCGGCAATATCATCCGCCCTGCGGCAAAATGCGTAATACGCCATAATTGAACGACGCTTCTCTTCTGGCAGGTACTTGAAAGAGTGATAGAAATTTCCTGCTTCCCTGCGAGTAAGTTCCTCGCAGAATTCGTATGAAGTCTCAATCATGTGTTCGGGAACTTCTGGCTCGGTCCAAATGGCAGCGTCAATGTGCTTGAAGGGGTCCAGCAATTCCCCTCTAGATCCGATTACCCCCATGAAGAGGGCGCTTTCTCGGACTGCCTCCAGAGCCGTAATGCTGATTGCTCTAGCGGCCTCCTTGGTGATGTCAACTGCAGCTCTGACGATGTCGATCTGATCTCCATCATGTCCCAATGGTTCTGAATTGAGGTGTTCGTCGAGCTCCGCATCGATGATGATCGCGCTGTCGGATTCGATACCCTGTGCCATGTAGTCTCAGAATTGGGCGAGGTCTTGGCCCACTTGAATGTCTCCCGAATGGGGTCGTGTATTGCATCGTTAGTTAGGACAAGGAAATTTAGCGACTTACTGACCATCACTCGCTTAGGATCTTCTTGCTAGATCCTTTGAATGGGACTGCGAAAACCACCCTCTTGATGACATCGTTTATTTCTGATCTATCAATCTTTATTCTGTTGCTAGGATCGAGAACATTTCTCCCCCTCAGCATAGATACCGTCCGCTTTCCGATTATTACTGGAAGCATGCAGGCACCTCTGAGACGGAACTGCGAATGGGGCAACATCTCGATGTACTGGATTGCTGAAGTCAGATATTCGTCGGTCAAATCCAGATATTCATTGTACAGGGGTCTGAATACATCCATGCTAGGAGGTTCCAGTAGATCTTTCGGAGTTATACCATGTTCTGCTAGTCTCCTACTTGGAATGTAGCACCGCCCCAATGACAAATCTGCTGGGATGTCCCTCAGGATGTTAATCATCTGAAGAGCCTTGCCGAATCTGACGCCCTTCTCGAAGAGTTCTGACTCTTTTTTTTCCTCTTTGAGGCTGAATAGGTGGTCGAGGGACATCCTAGTCCAGAATTCTCCGACGCTGCCAGCTACTCGGTAGGTGTAATCCTCCAGTTCTTCGTCACTCTCTAATGACAATATTGAGCTTTCATCGGACGAGAATCGCTGTAAGTCGAGAATCTGCCCGCCGATTATAATCCCTAGGCAAAGACGAATTGATGTCTGATCCGATTCCGAGAAGTCTCCAATCTTGGATACGATTTCTTCTACTTTCTTTAGAAGTGAGGCTTCTGATTTGTTGCCTTGTGATTCTGCTATCGAAACCAAATCTGGTGATCTGTCGGTTAACCCCTGTGAGAATTCGTTGTATGACTCGAGTGCCTCCAAGAGTTCATCCGGCACTCCTGCTTCTGAGTCGGCGATTGTGTCCGAGGTCCTTGCTAGCATATACAGAAGGCTAACCTGGGGCCTAATCGCCTTGGGCAGCTCCTTGAGTGAGAGATAGAATGAGCGAGAGGTCCCCTCCAGAATCGAGTCCAATTCCGAGTTGAAGATGCCCGACATGGATACCAACTAAGTCTCGCTGGGCGCCCCTGTTCCTAAGACTCTCGCAGGCCCGCTTCAACCAATGCAGATACCAGTGCCTCGCCAATCTTTGATGGATCGCGAGCGATGTGAATGCCCGCATCCTCGAATGCTGCGAACTTCTCCTCGGCCGTACCCTTTCCTCCTGAAATGATTGCTCCTGCATGGCCCATCCTCTTCCCGGGTGGAGCAGTGGCTCCAGCTACAAATCCAACAATTGGCTTGGAGAAGTTATCCTTAGACCATTCTGCTGCTTCCTCTTCCGCCGTACCGCCTATCTCACCAATCATCACAACTGCCTTGGTATCGGGGTCTTTCTGGAATGCTTGTAGGCAGTCGATAAACCCGGTCCCGTTAACTGGATCACCTCCGATTCCGACGCAGGTAGTTTGACCTTCTCCTACACTCATGGTTTGAGCAACGGCCTCGTAAGTCAGGGTGCCAGACTTGGAAATGATGCCGATCCTACCTTTTGCATGGATATAACCGGGCATTATTCCTATCTTGCAACCACCATCAACACTGGGGGAGATTATCCCGGGGCAATTTGGGCCAATTAGCCTCACTCCCTGTCTTTTTTCCAAGTGTGACACTACCTTTACCATGTCCAGAGTTGGAATTCCCTCGGTGATGCACACGATTAGGCCGCCTCCGTTCAATTCGTAGAATGAGTCCGCGGCCTCAATTATTGCTGGAGCCGCGAATCGGGCTGGCACGTAGATTACACTCGCCTCAGCCCCAGTCGAGGAAATTGCTTCTGACATCGTATCGAAAACTGGGACTGACCTCCCGGGTAGCTCTACGAGCTGTCCTCCCTTGCCAGGAGTCACGCCACCAACAATGTCGGTCCCGTATTCGACCATTCGGGTCCCATGGAATGTTCCCTGGCTACCGGTGATTCCCTGTATCAGAACCTTGGTCTGCTCATTTATCCAAATGCTCATGACGACCCCCCTTCGATCGTGTTGACTATTGCTTCGCCCGCGTCTCCAAGCGTGCTAACAGTGATTACATCGAGTTCTGATTCTTCCAGAACCTTCCTGCCTTCCTCGTGATTTGTGCCCGAGAACCTGACTACCAGGGGAATCTGTAGGCCAGTCTCCTCCGAGGCTTCGATTATGCTCCTAGCAACCATGTCACATCGGATTATCCCCCCGAATATGTTGACCAGAATTCCTTCTAAACGAGAATCCTCCAGTATTATCCCGAATGCCGCAGTGATAGATTCGCTATCAGCACCGCCTCCGATATCGAGGAAATTTGCTGGCTCTCCTCCGTACAACTTGATCACATCCATTGTAGCCATTGCCAAACCAGCACCATTGACCAAGCAACCGATGTTGCCCTCCAACTCGACATATGATAGGCCATGCTCATGCGCCCTTACTTCCACATCTGACTCTTCTGAGATGTCCCGGAGATCGTCCCACCATGGATGCCTGAATGCGGCATTGTCATCGAAACTGACCTTGGCATCCAAGGCCACCATAGACCCCTCTCCAGTTCTGACAAGCGGATTAATTTCGATCATCGAACAATCCTTTTCGACGAACAGAGATGACAGGTTTCCAATCATTTCCAAGAATGAGCTGTGAGAACCCCCCGAGAGCCCCAGAGAGGATCCAAGAGCACCGGCGACCTCTTCATCCAGACCCTCCGATGGATCGAACCATGCTTTGTGGATAGCTTCGGGCGAAGTCTCCGCGACCTCTTCTATATCCACGCCACCCTCGGTTGATCCCATGATTAGGATGGAGTCCCTCTCCCTGTCCACAAGCAATGCCAGATAGTACTCGTGAGCTATGTCACAACCTGCTTCCACATACAAGTTACTGACCATCTTCCCAGAAGGACCGGTCTGCTTGGTAACAAGCCTGTGACCCAGGATATTTGAGGCGAAATCTCCGACTTCGTCCCTGGAGAAGGCCACCTTCACCCCTCCCTGCATTACCAAGTCTCCAGAGTCAGGGCAGAACAAGTCCCCCTTGCCCCTCCCTCCAGCATGGATCTGGCTTTTTACTGCGACAACATCTGAGCCAAGGGAGTCGTAGGCAGATAGTGCCTGATCGACGGTCGTACAGTGAAATCCCTGCTGTACTAACACGCCTGACTCCCTGAACATGGCCTTTGCCTGATACTCGTGAATATTCATTGGCCGCCCCAACCGAGGTGTGCCCTTGAAGGATGCGGCGGCTCATTTTCCGAAGAAAAATCGCGAAGCGATGAAAGGCAGGATGGTGCTGGGAGTGACATGGACGTAATCGTTCTAGCAGGGGGGTTCGGGACTAGGCTCAGGCCATGGACCGAAAGCATTCCAAAACCGCTTCTCCCGATTTTGGATAAATCAATGATAGAGCACGTGGTAGAGGTCCTCCCGGAATCCCAGGTCGACAGGGTCCTAATTGCTGCTGGATATGGCATCGAGAAGATGCGAACTCACTTCGCTAACATCCCACTCCCCTATGAAGTGGAAATTATCGAAGAGACCGAACCTCTTGGCACGGGCGGTGCTATTGCGAACTGCAGGGATCATCTCTCTGGTGGCACTTTCTGCGTAATTAATGGAGATCTAATCACTAGCCTGAGAGTCGAGGAGATGCTAGATTTCCACCGAAGCAACGGAGGGATTGGAACCATTTCGCTCTGGGAAGTAGAAGACCCATCACGTTTCGGTGTCGCTGACTACAGGCCAGAAACTGGCAAGATTATGAGATTCCAAGAGAAGCCTCCGATCGAGGAGGCGTTCTCCAACCTCATTAATGCGGGAACTTACATTTTAGAACCGGGGATCTTCGAGTTAATGCCAAATGGTGCTCACAGCATCGAGAGGGACATCTACGAGGATCTAGCGGAAACGGGTGGTCTAAACGGATTCCCCTTCGATGGTTGGTTCGTAGATGCGGGAACCCCTCGTTCCTTCGTTGAGGCAACTAAGGTTTGTATCTCCGAAGGTAGGTTCTCCAGCGGTTCGGTAAGTGGTGACTCTTGGTTCGGGAAAGATTCGAAGAACTTGGGTGTGGTTACTGGGAGTTCGGTGGGCTCTATGTCCATCGTTGGAGAGGGTTCCGCTATCTCCGACTCTGTCATCCTAGATGGAGTAGAAGTCGGTGCAGGAAGTAAACTGAATGATTGCTTGGTTGGCAAGGGAGCAAGGATACCCGAGGGCACTATTATGGCTGGTGAAATTGTTGGCCACTATGTCCAATAAGGGTGATTTAGTATGGCTGAAGACTTCGGCGAAATCAGTTTCTCTGGAACTCTGAGGCCATCACAAGTCGCTTCATCGAGCATCATCAAGAAAGACCTGGCAGAAGGTTCCAAGGAGCTTCTCATCGTAGCCCCGCCGGGCTCTGGTAAGACTGTTCTAGGACTATACGTATGGTCCGACCTAGTCAGGAAACCCACACTCGTTCTCAGTCCAAACTCGGCAATTCAGGCGCAATGGGTCGAGAGGGCGAAGGAGCTCTTCCACCTAGATGGGAGGGAATCAGAGATTGGCACTGACCCTAAGAATCCTGGAATCCTGACTTCGCTAACGTACCAGTCGGTAACCCTGCCCAAGAGAGGAGGGGAAAATCTGGACGAGTCAGCACTGGAGATGTGGATTTCGAAACTGATGACTCCCTCCGACTCCGGAGTGATAGAGGCGGACGATATGGAGAGCGCCATGGCATGGATCAATGATCTCGAGCAGAAGAACCCTGAGCATCACGCAGAGACCATGGGGCACTATCGGAAGAAGGTGAGAGATTCTCTGGCTGATCACGGCAATGCGCTATGGGTCCTTCACGAGTCAGCTAGGGAGAATTTGATGAAGCTCGCCGATGTTGGAGTGGGGCTGATCATTCTCGACGAGTGCCATCACCTAATGGATCACTGGGGCAAGGTGCTCATTGAGGCGAGGGAATTCCTCGGCAATCCGATCATCCTAGGGCTTACTGCGACCCCTCCAGAAGAGGGTGATGCCCCTTCAATAGGAAGGTATCTGGAACTCTTCGGAGAAGTGGACTACGAGGTCCCAGTACCCGCATTGGTCAGGGATAGCAACCTTTCCCCATATCAGGACCTGGCTTACTTCGTCCGTCCATCCTCTGATGAGTTGAGCTACATTGCGAATGTGGATCAAGACTTCGAATCATTGGTCAAGTCTCTTAGAAGAGGGCCTGATGATGTTAGTGGCAGGGTCCCTCGTCTTGAGGTCTGGCTGGCAAGGGTTCTGGACGAGCTGTCACTGCCGGGCCGTAAGGCCAAGGACTGGAATTCATTCAGGCGAAGCGACCCGTCTCTGGCGGATGCGGCTAGGGGATATCTGACATCTGGAGGTCTGAGCCTACCAGATGGAGTCCCAATTCCATCTCCAGAGTTGGTCGCTGCGGGGAACAGCATGGACACGCTAATCACGCTACTCGATCGATACATCAGGAACGGTCTGATGAGGTCGGAGAGCAAAGAGGACCATGCTCTTGCTGAGGATGCGAAGAAGAAGCTCAGGATGCTCGGAATCCAGATTACCAAAGGAGGAGCTAGAGCCTGTGCCTCACCGGTTGGGAGGGTAATGGCATATGGTTCCGCGAAGTACGATGCGCTCCGAGACATCCTGCAATCGGAGATGCAGGCGCTGGGTCCCGAAATCAGGGCAGTGATAGTCACCGACTTCGAGAAGACGTCGGCCACGGCACTTGTCGAAGGGGTCCTGGACAAAGAGGCGGGCGGCGCGGTCGCAGCATACAGGGCGGTCCTCGGGAGCGAGGCCACTGACAGACTGGATCCCGTGCTAATGACGGGGACGACGGTGCTAGTCGACGACGACCTGTTGGAGAGGATCTTCCCTAGATTCGAGCAATGGGTGGAGTCAAGGGGCCTGGAAATCAAATTCGACTATGTCGAGAAAGGGGGTTACTTCGAGATCAAGGGCAAGGGCAAGGACTGGTTGCCTCGCTACTACACGATGATGATCACGGAGATGTTCCAGGAGGGGGTGACGAAATGCCTCGTGGGAACAAGGGGGCTACTGGGAGAGGGATGGGATGCCAGCAGGATCAACGTTCTCGTTGACCTGACCACAGTCACGACCAGCATGAGCATCAACCAACTCAGAGGGAGGTCTTTCAGGCTGGACAAGCATTGGCCGGAGAAGGTTGCAAACAACTGGGACATCGTTTGCCTGGCTGACGAGTTCAAGAAGGGTTTCGACGACTACCTGCGATTCAAGAGGAAGCACAAGCAGCTCTACGGGGTCTGTGATGATGGTGCAATAGAGAAGGGGGTAGGCCACGTCCACGCCGCCTTCACCGAGGCTCGTCCGGAGGGGGTCTCCGAGGCGATGGACGTTTTCAACGAGGAGATGCTGATGAGATCCAGGAATCGAGGGCGTACCCGAGACCTATGGGGCATCGGCGAGGCCTTCAGCGCGGTTCCCAGGGAAGCAATAGAGATCAAAGGAAGTGGGCTTGGAGGTGGTTTCCCCCCGACAAGCAGGATCGGGATGGCCCAATGGTCCGATGAGTCACTTGTCCTGGCGATTGCGGACGCGGTCGCCTCCTCGCTGCAGGCCCTGGGACACATCGGGTTCGACGTCAAGGTTGGAGGTGGCAGCAGAGGCGGGGGCTGGATGAGGACCTACCTGGAGGAGGCATCGGAAGAAGAGTCGGCCATCTTCGCAGAGGCCATGGAGGAGGTGCTCGGACCTCTGGAGAATCCGAGGTACGTCATACAGCGGGAGGTCAAGGTGGTGAGCGAGACTTGGCTAAGCGACTTGCTCCCAGAGATTGTTGGCAAGTACTTCAGGAGGAAGAAGAACGTCCTTTCGATGTTCCACGCAGTCCCCAGAGAACTTTGTCGGAATCTGGAGGATGCGAAGGTCTTCGAACGGCAGTGGAACTGGAAGGTGAGTCCGGGTGAGGTCCAGTACGGGCACAGCAGGAGCGGAAAGGAGATGATTGGCGAGATAAAGCGAGCGGGCCTTTCCCCCGGATCCTCGACCCACAAGAAGAGCGTTTTCCTCTGATCACTTCGAGCACTCGCTGCACTCGATGTTTGCTCCAGCATGCTCGCTGCAGAACCTCCTGCGGCAAGTGAAGCACCGGAAGTCGAAGGCGGATACTGGATTAGAG
>JAAZXW010000005.1 GCA_014239955.1 Methanobacteriota archaeon
CAAGACTTTCCGTGGAATGAGGCACAGGAGCGGCCACAAGGTCAGAGGCCAGAGACTCAGGTCAAATGGTCGAAGGGGCTCTGCACTGGGCGTCCAGAGGAAGAAGTGAGGTGAGAAAATGGGCGAGCCGAAATTCTCCAGGCCACGGACACAGACTCCAACGCATCCTTGGAAGCAAGCAAGGATTGACGAGGAACATGATCTCAAAGAAAGATATGGACTGAAGAAAATAGGCGGAATGAGGGAAATCTGGAAGGAAAAGTCAGCACTCAGGAGGCACCGAAATCAAGCGATGAAGCTTATCGGCAGGGTTGACTCGTCAGAGGGGCACTATGCAAAGGAGAGAGAACAACTGTTGGAGTCTCTTTCGAGGAAGGGGTTGCTTCAGACGGGCGCGGACATAGGAGATGTTCTTGAGATAAATGTTGAGCACATGCTTTCCAGGAGGCTGCAATCATTAGTCTACTACAAGGGACTTGCACCTTCTATGAGAGCAGCGAGGAACCTAATCGTTCACGGCCATATTTGTATTGGCGAACAGCGGATGACTGTCCCTGGATATCACGTCCTAAAGGAAGAGGAGGATTCCCTGCAATACAGTTCAAACTCTCCCTTCGGAGATCCTGAGCACCCGTTCAGGAAAGACTTGGAGACAATGAGGTATCAAGATGAAGACGAGGATGGTGCAGAAGCCGACGAGTCGGCAGATGGGTCGGAATCCTCGACTGACAAGGAGGAAAAGTAATGGGGCACAAAGCGATTCTGCACATTTACAGCACGTTCAACAACGTGCTGATTACAGCTACTGACCTAACCGGTGCCGAGACAGTGTGCAAGGTTTCTGGAGGGATGGTTACCAAGGGTGGTAGTGACTCGGGAGGCCAGTTTGCTGCTACTAGAGCAGCAGAGAAGATTGCTGAGATGCTGTCTGAGAAAGATTTTGACCAAGTCATCGTGAAGTACAGGGGTGCAGGGGGGAATGGGTCGAACAGTGCTCCTGGTGCGACGGCTGCGATTAGGGCATTAACTCGTGCAGGAGTCAGAATAACAAGGATCGAGGATGTAACTCCCATGCCGACTGATGGTACCAAGAGCAAGGGTGGAAGAAGAGGCAGAAGAGTTTGAATTGAGGTGAAAAAATGGTTAAGATCAAGATACTAAAAGAGACAGAAGACAAGATACAGATACTTCTCTCGAAAACCGACAGGAGTTTTGCCAATGCACTAAGGAGATCCTTGATCTCTGACACGCCCAAGATGGCAATTGACAGCGTCAGATTCCAACTTGGGACAAAAGAGCAAGATGAGGAAATATGGGAGACTACCGGACCTCTTCCGGACGAAATGGTGGCCCAGAGGCTTGCCATGATTCCAATACCCACAGTGCATGAAAAGTTCCACTTCCAAGATGAGTGCCCCAATTGCAAAGATTTGGTAGAAGCAGACAGAGGATGCTTGGAATGCCAGATGATTTACACCTGTGTGGTATTTGGTTCTGAAGAAGGTCGATGGGTGACCGCTGGAGATATGAAGTATCTCGGAGAAGAGTCCCTGGAGATTCCAGATGAGTACAAGAGCATCCCAATTACCAAACTCCTCAAGGGACAGATGATTGAGTTCTACGCTACTGCCATTATGGGACGTGGTCGAGATCATACCAAGTGGTCACCGGTATGTGGTGTATCCTTCCATCCGAGAAGGATTGCGGTCCTGAATAACAAGAAGAAGGCGAAGATCCTGTGGGACATGGATTTAGAGATCACAGCTAAGGACTTCGACAAGGACGGGAAGTTGAAAGATTTCGATAAGGTTGCAACCATAACCGACGAGTTGAATCATGTTGGAGATGGGACTGAGGCTTCGAGAGATTTCGGTGAAGCAGTGACACTGGAAGAAGTCGCGGGGGAGTTCATCCTAGAATTCGAGACCGATGGATCAATGGATCCGAAATCTGCCTTCCTAAAGGCGGTTGAAGAGCTAGCAGGAAGGTTTGGTTCTCTAGAACAGGATCTTTCAGCCGCGCTATGATCTTCCGATAATTCATTACCTCTTCACTGGATGGGCGACTATGCCTACTGCACTCGGTAGAGGACAATGCGGCGGACATATTTCGCTATTCTTCACCATTGAGGATGCTTTCGATGACCCTGTTGCACAGGGCAGCAGAGGTGCCGGACTTTGCTTGATGGATGGGGTAGAAGCGATAGCCAGAGGAGAGGCCGGCGAAGGTGGATTAGCAGTCAGATTTCAAGATGAGAACTATGACTCGTCAATGTATGAAGATGTCCTAGGAGAGTTGGTAAAGGAAATTCCTGAGATAAGATCATTCGATTGGGAGTTAAACATCAGGATGTCTTTACCTGCGTCACAAGGATTTGGCATGTCTGCTTCGGGTGCAATTGCATCTGCAATGTCCATTCAGAGGGCAATTGGGATACCACACGAAGAGTGTCTTCGAAGGTCCTTCGTGATTGCCCACATTGTTGAGAGAAGGAGATCCAGTGGACTTGGGGACACTACAGCTCTTTCTTCGGGTGGTGTTGAAAGGAGAATCGTGGCGGGTTCACCATTTTCTGGAAGTTTACTCGATCGGGGGCCAGGGATATCAGAAGGGTGGGCAGCCGAAGTTCCGCTTCTTCTGACTTGGAGAGAGAGAACTGGGAAACATACCTCGAACTACATCGATAACGCTGATTGGAAACTGAAAATTAGCGATGCGGGGGCATCTGCAATGGAAATTATTGGGAGTGGTCAGTGGAATTCAGACAGATGGTCCGAACTTATCGAAAGATCTCTGATTTTTGCCTCTGAAAGTGGGTTAGAGAATGATGCATCAAGATCTGAGATAATTAACTCGGCAAACAGAGCGATTATCGAGTCCGGTTTCTCTGGAAGGCTTACGGCACTGCTTTGCATGTTGGGGGAGAGTGTTGTGATAGTCCCAAATGACTACCAAGACAAAGGTGAATGGGTTGGAGATCTTTCTTCTACTCTCGAGAGTAATGGCTTCTCCACTTTCTCAAGTAGAATCAGTTCGCTGGTGTAGTCGTCTCAGGACTTCGAATTCTGGTGGAATTCCTCAAGTGGTTTCAAGTCCAAGGGACTGGAATCTAGCTTTATTGCCCCTCTCAGTCTTAGTCCGTCGCAGAACCCATGCCGGTAAACAATGGCTCCCTGTCCGTATTCTGCAACATACCTGTCTACCTGCTTCTGGGTTTTCTTCTTCGGGAACTTTAAATCTGCACCAAAGAAGTGCTTTGCATCAATCCAAGCACATGGAACTCCATTGATTCTGACATCATCGAGGAGAAGGAGGTCTGGGGTAATTATCGCCCTGCCTTCTTCCCTCTTCTGCTCTTTCAGAAGGTCTTCCTGGCGACGGAATCTGACTCCTAACGAGTCGAAATAGTCACACAGAATTTCCTCAAAGACCTCGGCCGCAGTCTGAGTCTCGGTTTGGTTTACCGAACTTACCCTGTCAACTGACTCGGCGAGCTCAAACTGTTCCAGGTCCCTTTTGTTTAATTTGGAGGGGTTCTTGTTTAGTGTATCCTTGATTCGGGTCTTTGTCCATCCACGTCCCGTTAGTATAGCCCTGAATGTATTGACTGGGGGTGCATCGAACCTCTTCGAAAGAGCGATGACGCTTTCTCCGGAGTCGTACCTCCTGCTGAGTTCATTGGATCTACGCATCAACTTTGAGTGCGAATATACGCTCTTTTCCTGGTTTAGTGCTGCCCTCAGTGAAAGAGCCTGCTCCAGGGTGATTGGCATACCGTCAAGCTTTACCGCAATCTCCTGGACTCTTTCCTCGGGAAGGAATCCGAATTCCCCGGGGATGCAGGCTATCTTCCCCGCCTTACTCTGGACGTCCCTGGCGACTGCTTTGGTTTTCCATTTGATTTCGACTTTCTCCGGTGGTGGATTGATTTCTTTTGGTATCCCCATTGGCCTGGGACTTACTGTGAACCTCTCTAGGGCCCTTTCAATCTCCTCCGATTTTGCGCCAGTGCCGTTCCCCTTTGGAGGATTGTTATCCGTCCTTGGACGTCGGCGGCGCCTCCGACGCCCTCGGCGTCGCTTGGCACTCTCGTCTTCACTCAATGGCAATGCCAGATGTCGAAGCCCCATGAACCCACCGTGTCAAAGACTACATTCGCATACGGGCGTAGAAGTCATAGAAGTAATCACGGATTGGCCATGGAACCAACATCATCGCCGATGCCAGTGACCATGGGAAACTAAGTTTCCCACATGCCCTCCAAATGGCCGCACTCTTCGAATACCATTCTCCTCTTTTAGAAATGAGGAAAATAGAGTCGAGGCCTTCGAGCCTCTTTGGGATAGCCCCCATAATTTCCAGACCCTCGGAACTGTTCTGTCCAACCAATTTTATCCTTGATTCTGGATCCCTCCTTCGGATGAATTCGGCCCATCGGGAGCATTTGTTGCATTGATCATCGAAAAGGATGACATTTGGAGTACTAGTAGACATTCTTCACCTAGACAAAAGCTATTCCCGGTTCTAGAGGAAATGCGAACCTGGCCTTCCCGCCCACGTCCTCGGACTCCCCTGCCGAGTGTACCTCGATTGAGTCGACCTCAAGAGCGGAAGCAATGAACTCTGAGTTCTCCTTGATTACTTCGACCTCGTTAATTCCCTCTGAAATTAGAGTCCTCTCCCCTTCTAACCAAGTGTGGATTCTCCCCCTCGTCTTCTTTCCCCCAATGGTGATTGAGTTCCATGTTTGGAATACTTCCCCTCTTGTGGATTCGTCCTTGAAAGCCTCCAGAGACTTAACGTGAGATTGGCCCTTTTCTTTGAAGTCAAATCCAGCTTCGTGAAGACTGATCGCCTCTGAGGCTAAGTCGGATTTCCATGCTGGCGAGGTTTGTATCACGATTCTCGTGATTTCGTTGTCTGAGTGCCTCTCTGCAAGGGCTCTGAGATTTCTACCGCTTGAGATTATTTCTTTGATGTAATTCTCAAGTGCCAAAACTCGAATGTCATTAGAATCCTGTTGAAGAACGGGGATAACAAACTTCGCTAGGAGATCTTCTCGGCCTAATTTCTTCCAGAATTCTTCAGCGATGTGAGGTGTTGCAGGAGCTAGCATGGGAATCCATCCATGCAAGAAACTCATAGCAGTTATTCTATCACGTCCCCCCCTTCGCAAATACCAATTCCAATCCGATAGCATCTCGAAGTGGCTTATCATCACCCCCTCTCGAAGGCTTACATCCGACATGACTTCGATCCACTTCTTCTGATTGGCCCTCAGTCTAGACATTAGCCAATCATCAATCTTGGAAGCTGAGTCTGAGAATTCTAATGCGGCATCAACTCCATCAATTAGAGAAAACATCTGACGGTGGTTTGCTTCAAGAGCGCTGTCGGACCAATCCATCCCTGCCTCTGGGTTTGCTCCAAACAGAATGAATAGTCTGACAGTGTCAGCTCCGAACCTAGATATCATCTCCTCTGGGCTAACTGTGTTCCCCAATGACTTACTCATCTTTGCTGATCGACTAGAGAGTGGTTTTCCACAGGATGGGCAATCCAAATCGAAGTTATCGACGTGATACTCGGAATTGCAATCACCGCAATATGGCGCTGGTGCGTTCAGCATGCCTTGACAGACGAGCCTACCGAATGGCTCACCAACTTCATTCATCCCTGCATCTCTAGTGAACTTTGTAAAAAATCGAGCATAGAGGAGGTGCATTACCGCATGCTCAATTCCTCCGATGTACAAATCTACTCCGCCCCCCATCCAATAGTCTACTGCTGGACGGTCAAAGGGAGTTGATTCGTTGTTCACATCGCAAAACCGCATGAAGTACCAGGAAGAATCGTAGAATGTATCCATCGTATCTGTCTCTCTCTTTGCTTCTCCATCACAAGAAGGACAGCTTGTCTGAACAAAGGAATTGTGAGATTCTAGAGGATTACCACTTTGTTCCTCAGTGAAGACAACGTCAAGTGGGAGTTCCACTGGTAGATTTTCCCGGGGAACCGGGACAATTCCACAAGATTCACAATGAATCATGGGGATTGGGGTCCCCCAGAACCTCTGTCTGCTTAGTAGCCAGTCCTTCAGTCGATACTCCACAGTTCCATGGCCGGAATTTTTCTTCTCGAGAGTGGCAATAACCGAGTTCTTTGCTTCGTCTCCAGAAAGTCCGTCAAATCCTTCTACTGAGGAATTAACCATTGGCCCATATCCCTCGAAGGCCTGTTTGAGTGGTGAAGAAGTTTCTGATCCTCCTTTTTCGATGAGGACTTGTCTAATCTCGAGATTGTACGCTTTGGCAAAATCAAAGTCTCGCTGATCGTGCCCTGGGACTGCCATAACCGCGCCGGTTCCATAAGACGACACAACGAAGTTGCCAGCATATATCGGAATCTCCTCATCACTCATTGGATTGATTGCATGCTTACCTAGGAAAACTCCCTTCTTTTCCTTGAGCATGTTTATCCTCTCAAATTCGGACATTCGTGCGCACTCGTCTCTGAGGTTTCTCCATCCTTCTTCCCACTCGGTACCCAAGCACAATTCCTCACAAAGTGGATGCTCGGGCGACAGTGTGACGAAGGTGACTCCAAAGATTGTGTCCGGTCTTGTAGTGAACGCCCCGATCACCGAGTCGGAACCGACTACTGGAAAGTCAATATGGGCCCCATGTGAACGTCCGATCCAGTTTCTCTGCATCGTCTTTACATTCTCAGGGAATGAGATGTTGTCGAGTTCATCCAGTAACTCGTCGGAGTACTCAGTCATTCTGACAAACCATTGGGCCATATCCCTCTGAACTACTTCCAATCCACACCTCCAGCATCTATTGTTCTTAACCTGCTCATTTGCTAGAACTGTGTCACAATCCACACACCAATTTACCGGAGCCATCCTTCTTTCGACTAGTCCCTTCTCATTGAGGGCAAGGAACATCTCCTGATTCCAACGGTAGTAATCAACATCGGACGTTGCTAAGAATCGTCGCCAATCGTATGAGTAACCCATCCTTTCCTGATCCGAACGGATGCTTGAGATATTGCTGTGAGTGACTTCATGGGGGTGTCCACCCTCCTTCTTGGCAGCATTCTCGGCAGGCATTCCAAAAGAGTCGTACCCCATTGGATAGAGGACGTTCTTCCCCATTAGTCTCTGAAAGCGAGCCATTGCGTCCCCGATTGAGTAGTTTCTGACATGACCCATGTGCATGTGCCCAGAGGGATACGGGAACATCTCCAGACAGTAGAACTTAGGTTTCGACTCATCGATTTCGGCCTCGAAAACCCCGGCATCGGACCATTCCTTCTGCCAACGCGTTTCTATCTCTTGGGCGTCGTATGTCATCTACTCAATGTCACCGCTGAGTATGACTTGTATATGCATTACGATTTTGTTAGATGTCAGCCTCGGAAAAGATATGCTGTCAGACGGGGAGTTCCATTCGGCAATCTGGGAAGACGGAATAGAAGTCTGGGTCACTCAGATGGGTTCACTCATGAATATGAATACAGCCTTCGTTGACAGGGCAAATGGAGTCGTTGCAATCATCGACCCATACGATGCAAAAAGATGGATTACAAAACTAGAGGAGGAAGGGTTGGAGCCTACTCACCTACTATACACGCACACACATAGAGATCACGCTGCGGGATTCCCAGGTATGATCAAGAGGTTTCCAGACCTAGAAGTGTGGGGTCATGAGGATGCGAGAGTACCGAACCTGTTGGGGCACATAGTTTTCAGAAATGTAGACTTTACAGATACTTGGCAATGCGCCCCTGGAGAGACCGTGGATTGGTCGGCTGGTTCAATTAGGCTTTCAGTGACTCATTCTCCGGGGCATGCTCCGGGGCATGTTACATTCCATGGGCATGGAGTTTACCATGCCGGTGATCTGCTATTCGTAAGAAGCGCCGGAAGGGTTGATCTCCCAGGAGGTGATCCTCGGGCACAACAGAGGAGCCTGATTAGGGCAAAAGAGATCCTCATGGGCCTTCCTCCGGGCTGGAGGCTCATCCCCGGACATAGGTATGATGACTTCAAAGGGGACATTCCCGATTGGATAAGCCTAGGTGATGCATTGAAGCACAATTACTTCCTTTCAAATATCACAATGATCGACTGACCTACCTTCTCAGGAGTCGTCTAACCAGGCTGCTTTCTTCATCGAGCGAAGGTGTGTCTTCCTCTCGGACCTTCTTCAGTGCATTGATTGGAACCCAATCATCTGGCACCAGCCTCCATGGAGTTACTCTTGCCATTATCCCCAGTAGAACCTGACTGCCAGGGATCATGAAAACTCTGAGGGGGGGTACTACCAAGCTCAATGCGGCTAAGTCGTCTCTGGCCTGAATCCTCTCATTCCTGCTCACCCTTCGTCCGATGAGGATACTGGAGAGCGTTTCTGAGGTCCGCTTGAAGTGCTCAGCACCGATTTTCGAGGTGTCCCAAGCCTTCTCCACGGACTCACCCCACTTGCTAGGCTCCTTTGCTATCTCTTTGATCTCATTCTGTGATTTATCGGGGAGGGACCGAAAAGCTGTAGCCGTCCCAGTTGTTACCCATGGTAGCCATCTTGCCAAGAATCCTGCGAAGTTCCTGATTCTGCCCATGGAATCACTCGGTTTTGTCTATCCTTTGGGATGAGACGCCCCTCGTCTTCATTTCTTTCCCTACGGTTCCAGATGGCACCACCCCGTCCTGCTCCAATGCAGAAAGAGCAGCTACCACAATACTACTTGTGTCAATCTCGAAGAAGGTGCGTAGTGCTTCTCGAGAATCTGAACGCCCGAAACCGTCTGTCCCTAGAACGACGTAGCGCCCCCCCACCCATCTTTGGATCATCTCGGGAACAGAGGAGATGTAATCTGAAGTGGCGATGGTTGGTGTGCCATCCCCGAAGCATTCGGAAACGTAGGGCCTTGAAGGATGCCCTGGATCTAGACGCTTCGCCCTCTCGTGTTCCATGCCGATTCGGCGAAGTTCCCCATAGGAAGTAACTGACCAAACTTCGGAGCTTATTCCATGATCACGTAATAGGTCAGCGGCGGCTTCTCTGACAAGGTTCAGAATTGGGCCTGAACCGAGTAATCTGACCTTAGGTCCATCCTCCCCTAGCTTTTCTACTTGGTAGGCCCCTCGAATAATCCCATCATCGACACCAGCGGGTTTGGGCATCTGCTGTTGGTTCTCATTGTATAGCATGACATAGTGGAATACGTCCAGGTTCCGTCCCCACATCTCATCGATTCCATGTCTGATTATTGTGGCAAGTTCGTAAGCATAAGCTGGATCCCATGCGCGGCAGTAAGGGACAGTGGATGCCATCAAGAGGCTATGTCCGTCTTGATGTTGCAAGCCTTCACCGTTCAATGTCGTCCGACCCGCTGTTGCTCCCATGAGAAATCCTCGGGCCCTTGCATCGGCAGCACTCCAAATCTGATCCCCTACTCTCTGAAAACCGAACATTGAGTAGAAAGTGTAGAAGGGGATTGTAGGGGTGTTGGCGTTCGAATAAGACGTTGCACTTGAGATCCATGAAGCTATGGCTCCGGCCTCGGAAATTCCTTCCTGAAGAACCTGTCCGGATTCAGACTCCTTGTAATTCAACAGCATCTTGTGATCCACAGGAGTGTACTTCTGCCCTCTTAGTGCAAATATCTCGAACTCGCTGAACAGAGGATCCATGCCGAAGGTCCTCCCTTCATCTGGAATGATCGGGACCACCTTGTGGCCAATCTCTGACTTCATTAGATTCCTCAGTAGTCTGACGAAGGCCATGGTCGTAGAAACCTTCTGCCCCTCGGGGGTTCCTTGATCGAAGGCTGAGTAGGTTTCCTCACCTGGAAGGTCAGTGGTGATTTTCGAAGGTCGTCTCGAAGGAAGAGGCCCCCCGAGGTCTATTCTCCGCTCAATCAAATACTCGATTTCATCAGACTCATCTTCCAGAGTAACGAATGGGTCGTCTTCGAGTCTTGAGTCATCCACATTGAGCCCAAGAGCATCCCGATAAGAAACTAAATCTTCTAGGTTCATCTTCTTCTTCTGGTGGGTCGAGTTTCTTCCCTTGAAAGAGTCAATCCCCCATCCCTTTACGGTATGTGCAAGGATTACAGCGGGACCATTTGCAGACAGTGCTGCTTGGTAAGCAGAATGAACCTTGACCGGATCATGCCCCCCTCTAGTCAAATTCTCAATATCTGAGTCGGAAATAGAGGTCCCCAATGCCTGAAGAGATTCACTACCGGAGAACAACTCATCTCGGAACTCACTGACGGGGAGAGTACTGAGGCGTTGCCAATCTCCATCTGTAATTCCCTCTATCTTCCTCAACAGCTCACCGTTTGAATCACGCTGAAACACCCGATCCCATCCAGAACCCCAGATGACCTTGATTACTGTCCATCCGGCTCCTCGATACAGACCCTCCAACTCCTGGATGATGTTGGAGTTTCCTCGTACCGGCCCGTCTAGTCTCTGGAGATTGCAATTAACTACGACAATCAAATTGTCCAACTGTTCCCTACCAGCGACTGCTATGGAGGCAATGGCCTCCGGTTCATCCATCTCCCCATCCCCCAGGAATGCGAAAACACGACTCTCCGAGGTGTCAGCGAGACCACGCTGATGGAGGTACTTCCAGAATCTGGCCTGCATCACAGCACCCAGTGGCCCTAGTCCCATGGAAACTGTGGGGTACTCCCAGAACTCCGGCATTAGACGAGGATGGGGGTATGAAGAAAGTCCGTCTTCGAAGGCTTCCTGCCTGAAGTTTGAGATTTGCTCTCTAGTTATCCGGCCCTCCAAGAATGCCCTAGCATAGATTCCCGGGCTAGCATGACCTTGGATATACAGTGAGTCACCTATCCCGTTGTGATCCTTTCCTCTGAAGATATGGTTGAATCCGACCTCGTACAAAGTGGAGCTCGAGGCGTAAGTGGAAATGTGCCCACCGATTCCATCCATTCTCCTATTTGCATCGGAAACCATGACCGCTGCATTCCACAGAACGTGACTCTGAATCTTCTTCTCTATATTCAGATTTCCGGGGTAAGGGGTTTGCTGCTCGATTGATATTGAGTTCAGATATGGCGTCCTAGAGGGTGATATGTCGATCCCTAGGGCTGAGGCCTCGGACATTAGTTCCTGAAGTAGGAGCCGGGCCCTGGAACTCCCATGGGAGTGAGACACCGTCCTCAATGACTCCAGCCACTCATCGGTCTCTTCTGGATCGGTATCAGGGAGTGTCTGACGAGGTTTGGTGGGGGACATGGATACACGACTGCCCCGCAGGGCAGAATCAGCAGCCAAGGCGTGTTTTTTGAATGGGTCGTCGTTCTAATCTGCTCTCAGAGTGGGGCTGGCCCTGGGCCGACCTCGATGAGATGGCACTCGTGCATTGTCCTCACACCGGCCACAGTGATTGCGGAATCACCCGGAACATACCTCTCCCCTTTCCATTTCCTGACTGTTCTGAGAACGGTCTTGGATCCGGGGATGTTGTTGGAATCGACCTTTACCTCAACGATTAGTTCTCCAACCTGTCCCAACCATCCCAAAGCAGCATCTATACTTCTGCGAGCATAACCATGGCGCTGCTCGGAACTTCGAACCCAATACCCCAAGTTCCACGTAGCTCTGTCGGATCTAATCACTCTATCGAAACCAATCAATCCAATCACATAACCATCCCAAGGACGAATCATAATCCAGTGATGGAGAAGCCCGGTTCTTCCCTTACGCTCGGTGTCCCCAATGAACTCCTCTATCTGTGGCCTGATTTCTTTGTCTGGATTTATCCAAGGCATAGCTCTTATGACATCTGGCCATGTTTCTTCGAATGCCTCGACTATCTCTGGGATGTGAGGCTTGGATGCTGGCCTGAGTACCAAGCCCTCGTCGACCCTGATGGATGAGGTTGCCCGCCTGTGCATTGTTTTGGGGAATGGGGCCCTTCGCATCAGTTCTGCGTAAACAGAACTGATTTATGAAATCAGTTTCTCCTTTGCACGAACCACGTCTGGGTCTTCTGGGTTGGTCTCGTAGGCTGATTCAACCATCCTTTTTGCCTCCGTGTTCCTTCCAATTGACATTAGAAGTTTACCGACCGAGTAGATCAACGAGGGCCTGTTGCCCAAGTGTGGGCCGACCTCATCTAGAAGGACGGTAGTCTGAGCCGTGTTCTGCTCTTTTGCTGATCTGAATGCCGCTTGGAGTTGTTTGATAATTTCTGGTACAGGCCATTCGTCCTGTTGTTGCCAAGGCCAGAAAGAGTGGTTGACTTGCTGATCTAGGGGGTTGTTTGGTTCTCTTTCTCCAGACGAAAGGACTGGAGCTGATGGTAATTGAACGGGTGGTTCTTCCGTCGACTCTGGCGCCTCTTCTTCGTGGACGGGAACTGCGGTTATTTTCGGAATGGGGACCGATGGGGCTGATGGGATTGAGTGACTGTTGGCTATTGATGGGGACTCTTTCGCAAAGGCTTCCTCGAATTCGTCAATCTTCCCGTCTCCATCGAAGTCATCGGCTTCAATTCCTGCACCTTCGCCGATAGGAGAGCCCGTTTCGTTAGCCTCAATAATCTCACTGGGAGGGAGTGGTTGGATGAAATTTGGAGTCTCGGCATTGGGTTGGATCAATTCTATTGTTCGCTGATTCAAGACTTCTTCCTCTTCTTCCGAACTTCTTGGAACTTCGAATTTTTGAACGAATTGAGGGATATCATCTGCTGTAAGTTCGTACTCCTCGTCTACTTCATCGACGGGGGGTTTTGAGCCAAAATCTGGCTTTCGGTCCAGTTGGACTTCATCGTCTTTCCCGTATTGGGAAACTTCTACGGTTAAGTCATCAAATGCAAATGAAGGGGTAGTGGGTTCTTCCTCACCTTCTTCTTCCTCGAACTCGCTCATCAGTTGGTCCAATAGGTCTGTAGACTCATCATCTCCCAGTCCTGAACTCTGCTGAAAAGATGGACGATCTATCTGGTAGTAGCATCTCGTGCAGACCTTGGTTCCCTCTTGGTTCGAATGCTGACAAGATGGGCAAACGACACCTTTTGAGTTAGAATTACTCCATGACTTGAACCTGTCAAATACCAATCCCATGCCCCCAGTGGTTCCGTTCGATAGTGGTGAGCGTATAATTCTCACTGGGAATGGTTTGGTTTGTTGAAACAAGCACTCGCCAAGTAACCGTGATAGGGGCCCGGGGCGACGGGCATGCGTGGGCGGCTCTGAGAAAACGGTGCCAAGTCGGTTCAAGAGGAGTCAGGACCATCACGAGGCTTACCTCCGTCTGATTCGCTGGGAGTTAGATGACGAATTGGCAATGACCGAGGAGAGACTCAAGAATTGGTCAGAAAAGAAATTGGAAGCGAATGGAATAGCTCTATTCGGATTGAATGCGAAGACTGACGGTTGGTTGTTCGGTCAGCAAATCATTAGGCTTCGTCTGGGTCCTGGGAAAAACTTGGGCTCCCATAGATTCAGACAAGGTGACATAGTGATGCTAAGCAGGAGTAGCCCATTGACCGAAAGGCCGATTGAGGCCATAGTTAGCAATAGAAGTAGAAACTCGATTCGGGTCGTCCTCCCCGAGGCTCCACAGGGACTTAGGAAGGGAACATGGAGGATTGACAGGGGAGCCAACAGAGTTGCATTCGATAGAATGAGGGATGCGCTCAATTCGATATTCGAGGAAGGTGGAAGTGCGCCTTTGAGGGAACTGCTGCTTGGCCTAGTCCACGATCCAGAGGGAACCGCTTCTCTGATTCCAGAGATGGGCGGGGCCAAGCAAACAAGAGTCCCCCTCCCAAGTGACTTGAACAGAACGCAGAGGAATGCTGCAGAGAGTGCGATAAATAGGAGGCTGACTCTGATTCAGGGACCGCCGGGAACTGGCAAGACTCACACTGCGGTTAGGATACTCGAGAACTGGGCAATACAAGATACAGGGACGGTTCTGGCTGTTGCTGACTCAAATGTGGCTGTTGACAACTTACTTGAGGGTCTGCTAGAAAGGGGAGTCAGATCAGTAAGACTGGGTCAGCCCGTGAAAGTTCGAGAAAGCCTGAGAGTAGCCACTATGGATGCAATGATGGAAAGTCACGAATTGAATAGAGAACTAATAGAAGAGATTGAGAGGAACGAGAAATTATCCCGAAGAATAAAGGGTATGAGGGGTGGAAAAGAAAAGGGCCTAGCACACAGGGATTTGAGCAGAGGTTGGAAGGAAGTGAAAAGACTCGAGAGAGAAATCCGAGACGACATTCTGGATAGGGCCCAGGTTCTTTGTTGCACTTGCATTGGTTCCGGACACGATTTACTTGATGGTCGTAGGTTTTCTCGGGTTCTACTTGACGAAGCCACACAGGCAACAGAGCCGGCGGCATTGGTGCCCCTGGTGAAAGGGGCTAGGCAGATTGTATTGGTGGGTGATCACAGACAATTGCCTCCGACCGTGATTTCACGACGAGCGGAGTCCGGTGGTTTGGGCAGGTCACTCTTCGAACGATTGGTGGACATGGGAATCACCCCACTACTGCTGAACACTCAGTACAGAATGCACCCATCAATTTCTGAGTTTCCAAATTCGCAGTTCTATGGGGGGATGCTAGAGAATGGGGTGAGTGAGTCGGAAAGGGAGGCCCCCCCTGGGATGCTTTGGCCTGATTGGGATGCACCGTTATCGTTCCTTCCGGTCGATGGTGATGAGTTGCTATCCCCCGATGGTGCCTCAAAGGAGAATAAGGCCGAAGCAGCCTGGGTAGTGAAAATACTGATGGGTTTTGTTGACGAAGGTGGACTCGAACTAACCGACATAGGTATTGTGACTCCATACGCTGGACAAGTTAGAGCGATCAGGGACATGCTTCCCGAGTCGATGCAAGGGGTTGAAGTTAGGACTGTTGATGGATATCAGGGCAGGGAGAAGGAGGTGATCATTTTCTCTTGCGTTAGGTCGAACTCGGATGGAAATGTTGGTTTCCTATCAGATCGACGTAGGCTAAACGTGGCCCTTACGAGATCTAAGCGTGGACTTGTGGTAATTGGAAACCCGGATACACTTAGGAATGATGAGAATTGGAGAGCTTGGATTGATCATGTGAGGAGTCGTAAACTTGAGGCATGGCATCTCCTGGGTACTGCATGAGGTGCGTGAATGGGCGATCATGACTCACCTATCTCAATTCATAGCGGGGGAACGCTGGCGAAAGCAATAGTTTCGCAAGAGCAGGATCATTGGTCGGTCCCAGAAGGTGCGATTCTTGCTTCTTGGGCGAGGAGATTAGTCTCCTTCGTAATTGATGTCACAATCGTATACTCGGTACTAAACCTGACAAGCAGGGGAATGGTTGCGAATGCATTGAATGTCACTCTCTGGACATCTTCTGAATTCCACTATTCTGTTGCATTCGCAGCTATATTGCTCACTAGTCACTGGCTATACTGGAGGGTTACCGGATTGATGTTCTCTAGATCTCTAGGCCAGAAGCTGCTGGGGATAGCTGTCGTGAAGGACGACGGGAGTACGGTGACCAGTAAAATGTGGGACCGCAGGGCGGCGGGAAAGCTCCTCTACCTACTTCCTGTATTGAACCTCTACTTTGGAATCTACGAGTTGGCTAGAATTTCACAGAGGCATACTCATCAGTCCGATCTTGATCTTCGAGTGGGAACGATAGTTGCACATTCTGCGTCTCTCCCACCAGGCAGTAGAAGACACATCAAATAGGTGGGAAAATGGATGATGCCGTTGAGTGGGTACTCTCTGGGAAGTGCATTGTATATCCCACCTCCACTCTGCCTGCCCTTGGGTGCATCCCTGATTCAAGAGCGCTGGACGAGTTGTTCGAAATAAAGAGCAGGGCACGGGACGCCCCAGTTAGTCTGGGGGTCGCCAATCTAAATCAGGCGAGCAGCATTGTAGAAGTCCCCCCTGGTGTCCACGAAATACTAGAGGATTTTCCAGAAGGCTCGCTAACCATAGTTCTCAATGCGAAGAAGGAAATGGATCCTCGGCTAGGGGGTCAAAAAGTTGCGATTCGAGTGGTCTCGGACCTTACAGCAAAGGAATTGCTCCTCAGGACCGGCCCCTTGACTGCCACCAGTGCGAACCAATCAGGTGAAGAAGCCCGATTGCATTGTATTGAGGCCGCTGATTCTCTGTGTACCCCGGAAAAAAATGTTGTCGGTATTGATGGAATCTGCCAAGGAGGTCTTCCCAGTACTTTGATAGCATGGCCTACAGTCTCCGACTCACCTGAGTCATGGAAGATAGAGGTAGTCAGAGAAGGAAAGATAGGTTCTGAGGAGGTTTTCGCATGGTGGAAGAAGAGGACCTGAAGCAATGGCGAGATGCGGGCCACGTAGCGAGAAGGACCCTAGAGGGAATAAAGGGCGAGATTGTTGCTGGAAAGCAGTGGTCGGAAGTAATCGATTCTGCTGAGAGGTTCATCAAGAGGCATGGGGGGAAGGCTGCTTTCCCCGTAACTATCTCAGTTAACGAAATGGCTGCCCACTACACAACGAACACCGAACTCACCCCCCCTGAGGGTTTCGATGGGGAGATGATCTTCCAGAAAGGCGATCTTGTCAAACTCGATGTTGGAGTACACATCAAAGGAGCGCTTGGAGACAATGCCCTAACAATAGAGGTCGGGAACGGAGGCGAACATACTGAACAAATTAGGGCTGCCAGGGATGACAGGGATGCAGCAGTAGAGAAGATGCACCCCGGAACGCCATGGCATGTTATTGGGGAGGCGGCACAACAGGCATCGGTAGATGCAGGATTTGAGCCGATTAGGAATCTAAGCGGACACAAGATGGAGAGGTGGAATCTACACTCGGGGGTTTCGATTCCGATGTACGCATGCGGTCCAAATAATTCTAGCTACAAAGGAGAGGTGGAAGCAGGGGGCGTATATGCTGTGGAGCCATTCAACACTACTGGAAAGAGTGGTATGATCGAGAATGTCCCTCCCGCAGATTCATCCAACATTCTACGAGTGACTGGAGACGTGGTGATTAGAAAGGCCCTATCAAAGGGAAAGTTGAAGCCACTAGGGGCTACTATGGCAAGATACATCGAAGAGCGATATAGCACCCTTCCCTTCGCAGATAGATGGGCTTTCCCTCTACTAAGCAAACCATTCCCAGAAGAGGATGACGAATCTCTGAAGAGAAAATGGAAGGTGCTGGTCAAGAAATTGAAATCGATTAGATTCCTTGAACTCTACAGTGCCCTCAGAGATGTGGACAAGGGCAATGTTGGACAGTTCGAGCATACCGTTTTCATCACGGAAGGTGGTCCTGAGATTCTTACCGTAGAGTGAGCTGAGGGATTTTGAAGATTTTAGCAATATTCTTCCATATTTCTCACAACGATTAACTATTGCCGACCATCTGGTCCAAACGTACAGGACGAAAGGTTCTCGCTGAGTGCATCCCATCCCCTCGCATTTATCTCTCTCCTGTACACCTTTCTCAGACGGCCGGATGGCTAGCTATACCTTGTTTCAATATTATTGAGTTTCTATTTTGGAGGTTTGCGCCGTGCCGAACATGGTTACTGCAATGATTGCGATGAAGATCAGGAGCATTCCGCCGATTTGTTGGACCGATGGCTTCTCAGAGAGAAGAAGAACCCCCCAGAGGATTGTGAGTACAGGTTGGAGCAGGATAGCAAAAGAAGTGTGTGCAGCCGGGAGGCGTGGTAGGGCGTATGTGATGGCGACCCATCCAATTACTTGGCAAGAAACGGCGAGAAGAACAAGCCAGGCGTGACCTGGCCAATTGATCGAGAAATCAATTGGTTCTATGGCCAGCCTCGATAGGGGTAGTATTCCGGCTAGGAGAAGGCCGGTGGCAGCACCTGCAGTTGCATCAAGTTGTAGATTGACGGATGGGGCTTGGATGCGATTTGAGAATCTGTATAGGATTAGGAACGAAGAATAGAATATCGCTGCGACTATTCCCCCAATTACTCCCTTTACTGGGTCATCCCCGTATGGCTCTTCGTCCCAAATTCCTGATATGAATACAAGGCCCAACATTACCATCGGCAGGGCGAATAGAATCATCCGATTGGGGCGTTCTCCGAACATCCACCAACTGACCAAAGTTACAATGATTACCTGAGAGTTCCCAATCAACGTTGCAATTCCACTGCCAATGTAGTCAATTGCACTGTGATAGCCGATGAAATCGATTGCTATCAACAAGCCGGCAGAAAATGCAAGCATCCTATTCTTTCTCCCTCTGTGGTCAACCCGATTCAAGTACCAGACTAGGAAGAGTAGGATTGGAAGGGCGTATAGCATCCGGAAGAATGCCCCTGTTACTGGAGGTGTGTCTGATTGAATGTACAATAGGGGTGCGAATGAGATCAGCGTCGCTCCGGCGAGAGCGATTAGCATGGTTCGCCGGTCATCTACCGGCACGGACATCGAACAACCCCTCACTCTGAAGTATTGTCGTCGTTGGCAAGAATCTTCTGGAGATCACCAGACTGGTACATCTCCAGGACTATGTCTGAACCACCAATCAACTCGCCATTGATGAAAACCTGAGGGATGGTTGGGAAATCGGACCATTCCTTCAATGCGGGTCTAGCCCTAGGGTCCGATAGGACATTGACACAAGCAAATGTCTCCATCCCAAGTTCAGCTATTACCGTGCTGAGGACTTGTGCGCCCCTTGCGGAGAATCCGCACTGGGGCTGTTCAGGGGTCCCCTTCATGAAAATAACAATTTGGTTTTCTTCAACAACTTCTTGCAACTCTTCGGGTGTCCAGTCAAAACTCATCTCAATCACTCCTTTCTCGGCCTTCTAATATGTACTCCATAGAACTCATCCTCTTGACCATGTGGGTCGAAGGCCGTCTGAGAGGACCCTTCGGCTTGCTTGGGAGTCATACATTTCAGATCCAGGGCATGTACTGTGTTGTTGGAGATGAACTCCTTGAAATGGTTCAATATTGGCTTCTGTCTCTGGAGTGGCATTACCCCCTCATAGCTTTCTGATATCACTCTGACATGAAAATGGTCGCCAGTTCCATGCAAATCAGAGGCTTCGACGATAGCATGTGGCACGACCTTTAGGATTTCCTGACTCATCCACTCAACGGTAACCATGGAACTCGGAAGTAGTATTTCAGATATAAACTACATTTCGAGGGATTTAGTAATTGACTCGAGGTTCTCTTTGATTGATCCACTGTCATTAATTAGTCCGGATCCAACGACGGCAATATCTATTCCCCATTCGGCAATCATTGCAGCGTTGTGGTCTTTCACTCCACCATCGATCATCAGTTTGGTTGCCCTACCCCCTGTTGCAATCTGAGCATCAATAGCCGTGCGGAATTCACGCACCTTACCCTCAACCTCGGGCATGAACTGCTGCCCCCCCTTGCCAGGAACGATTGACATAACCAGAACAAGATCCAAGTCCTGTAATAATGGAATAATCTCCTCGGCCGGGGTGTCTGGATTCAAAACGCAACCGACCTGAACGCCAACTGTGTTCAAGGATCTGATTAACTTGGTGAAGTCGTCTACTGCCTCGATGTGAGCAATCACCATGTCAACTCCGGCATCTGCATACTGTTCCCAAGTCTCCTCCGCATTGGTAATCATTAGATGGCAATCGATGAATACCTCGGGACCGACTCTTTCTCTGACCGATTTGATCAATGCTGGCCCAAAGGTGATTGTGCGATTGACCACCCAATTACCATCCATGACATCCATGTGCAGCCAACCAATTCCAGAATCGATCGCTGCGTCAATGGTTTCACCTAGTCTGCAGAAGTCGGCCGTAAGTATGCTTGGAGTAATCTCCATGTTCTCCTCGTTCATTAGGAAGGGGTGCCGGTACTCAACACATTCTATCTGACCTAACCAAAAACACACATGTTGATAGGTTGAGAGACGACCCATTGGATTAGGTGAAGTAATGGGCAAGGTTGTGGATACTGGTGACACGGACTTTGATGTAACAACAAAGAGCGATGAGTGGGTTCTAGCGGATTTCTGGGCTCCATGGTGTGGGCCATGCAGAATGGTTGGTCCAGTTCTCTCACAGATTGCCCAGGAAAGAGAGATTACCATTGCAAAGGTGAATACTGATGTCAATCCCCTTACGTCGGGGAGATTTGCAATAAGGGGGATTCCTGCACTCATTCTTTTCAGAAACGGAGAGATGGTTGACAGGATGACTGGGGCAATGCCAAAGCAGAGTATGGATTCCTGGCTAGACAGGCATATGTCCTAGGTTCCAGTACTATTCAGCTTCCCAAGCCTCTCTTCGAATGGCTTACCAACGTCCCTCAGAAGTCTGGATCTGAGAGCCTCGTGTAACCACATACCGCCTTCCAACTCGAGCATCAGACCTCTCTCAATGAGTTGTTCTGGAGGGATTCCGTCGACGCCCGCAGCCATTGCCAGCTTCTTCCAAGGAACCGGCCTATCGGAGGTGGCCAGAATGGAAAGGATCTCCCTATGAGACTCTGGGAGGACGTTCAGGATTTCTTCGTCTAAAAATCGGAGCCAGTCTTCGTGAAGAGTTTGGCCATACATTTCGAGTAATTCGACCGCTAGAGGATGCCCTCCTGTAACTCTGTGAATCTCTGAAGCAGGGGCGTTATCTGGAATTTCTATCATTTCTATCCATGCTTCAATCTCTTCTGGGGAGAGGCCGGATAACGCCATCTCCGATACCTTGTCTAGGGTGTGCACATATCTCCGGTCATAGAAGGCCAAACTTGTTCTAGAGATCATCAATAGTCGTAGTTTTGTTTTCTCCGCAGTCTGAAGGAGGGCCCCGAACAAATGATCACCGCTGGTACCAATGTTGTGAACGTCATCTAAGACTACTAGAGCTTCGTCTATTTTACTCCCTTCAGTAGGATTGATGAGTGATTTCTCATCGAGCAAGTGCGCTGTCAGTCGCCTCCTGAATGAGTCGATTTCCAGCCTAGCTGCAGGTTTGTATGGCAGTGTTGCCAAGATATCGTAAGGGTCTTCTGATTCTTCGGTAATCCCAATTCGGTGAAGGAGGCTGGTTGCAATTCCGAGTGGCGAATCCCATGGTTGGCAGGGATAGTACATGGTCTTGAGTTCGGGATTTGTATTCATCATCTCTGAAATCCAGTGAGATGCTAGTGTTGTCTTACCACAACCAGCGATTCCAGAGAGAACAAGCAATGGTTTTCCGGAGTTGAACCAGTCGTCTAGAGCTTCCAACTCATTCTTTCTTCCATGGATAGTACGAGTCTTTGGTGGACTAGTATGGTAGGTTGAGTGGGCACCTGTGAGAATGGAGGTTGATCCTGGTGGGGGCTTGTTTTCGTTTTTTCTGACCAATGCTCCGAATCGGATATCTCCGAAGTTGAGGACCCCCTCGTGTTGAGCGTGCATCAGGATTTGCAGTAGGCTGAGGCCGGCACGCAACTTGTTCGCGGCCTCATCCGCTCTTATTTCCAGAACGTTGCCCTCATTCGATCTAATCAGGACCATTAGGGAACGCAACTCAGAGATTCTCTCCCTTGCTAGTTCCCTCCCTTCCTCCGTTAGTTGCCATGTCTTTTGCCTACGATTATCCCCCCTCACTGTCCTACTATGCTGAGAAATAAATCCTTGAGAAGTCAGTTGCCTCATTGCCCGAGAGACGTTCGGGGGGTGCAATGCACAAGATTCTGCTATTCCTGAACGAGTGACATCAGAAGTTACAATGTAGTGATCGGCTTGGAAGTCCTGTTCCCATAGATGTAGCATTATTCTATCTGAAACGGGCACATTGGGTCGTGAATCGCTGCGTGCCACAGATTAACGGTGGAGGATGATAGCATCAAGGTTCGGGAATATGAATTAATCAGATTTCATCGGTACAGAAAGGGTAACTCTGTTGCATGGGGGATAAAAACAGATCATCGCAAGTCCGAGTTACGGAAGATAGGCTGAGTACGCTCTCGTGCCCCATACCCACTGAAACAGGCATCATCGAAACCGGGCTGGGGATGTAGTCTTCGCCGGTCTGAGACAATATTATCTGAATTCCATCGCCTCCTGGTACGACGACGTCCATTCCGAAGAACTCCATTTTGGCGAGTACGGTGGAACCCGGTGCTAGTGACTGTCCGTCCTTACCGCCTTCGTGGAACCTTAGGTCCATCACAGCATGGCCCAAATGCATTCCATTGCTGGACTGAACCATCTCTACAAATAAGTGGCCGCTTGTCGATAGCAATGAAATTGTGGCCTCAATGTGGAAAGTTGGAGTTCCAACGATTCTTGTTTCTTGGTCGAATTCTGGGCATTCCACAGTAAGTGTGGAAGTGGTGGAAATAGTATCGCTACCCCCAATTATTGTACAGGCATCCATATCCAAATCAATCCAATATACATCCTCTGGCGGGTATGTATTCTCAACTCTCCAACCACCCATGTTATCTTGAACTTCAGCTATCAGTCGGGGTTTTGGGCCACTTTCCATTAGGTAGTAGTTGAACCACTCAAGTAGATCGTCTGCCCAATCCCATCTCAGTGTGTATGGGAATGCTTCTGCCCCTCTGCCGGGACCCAAGCCTTCGTGGCCAGCCCGCCTATCTGGGTAGTCGTGCCCCCATTGACCGTAAAGGCCCTTGACTTCGAATCCGGCATCCACCATCATGTTGTGAACAGGGAATGCCATGTGTGGGTCTACATTCCAATCTTGCAATCCATGGATGATGTAGACGGAACCGTTGTAGTTCTGAATTGCTCTGGATAAGAAATGCCTCTCCTCCCAGTAATCGCTGCCAGTCCATGCAAGATTGTCCCCCGTCAGATAGGCACCAACGCCCGCATAGTAACCCTCCATGTATCCTTCACAAGCATTCTGTGCGTCCTCTAGATTTCCATCTAAACCAAAGCTACCATACACTCCATTATGCATTATCGCACCCCTTGCCTCCATGCTGCCATTCCTCCACATTAGGTCGTGAACACCGATTAGGCCTGACATCGGGACAATCGTTCTGAGGTGTGGTGAACCCATTGCGGCGGCCTCCCAAGGGGTTGAGCCGTCGTATGACTTACCAATGGCCCCGACATTTCCATTTGAGAAGGGTGCCTTTCCGAGATACTCAATTGCGGCATGAATTCCCAATTGTTCATCCAAACCCATCAAATCCATGCAGTGGTTTGATTCTCCTGTTCCAAAGACACTGACTTGTGCGACCCCGAACCCATGGGGGACTAGATTCTCAATTAGAAATCTGCCAAGTCGGTCTGCAGGAGTCAGCGCATCGACATCCCCGTCATCGTAGTAAGGTCCGATTTCAGTGATTATTGGGACTTGGCATTCTTCTGGGACTTCTTCTACGTCTAGATCGCAACCTTCGATTAGTGGGAGCCATAGTCCTAGGTGAACTTCTGCTCCACCCGTGACTCCGGCTCCCCCGTCCAATGCAGTGATTTCTGGAACTGGAACGAAAATAGATCTTACAGAGTCTATATTGAATGACCCGTTTAACGAGACTCTGCTGAATACGTCATCATCTCGATATGTCATATCCGAGCGATTCTCGACTTGAGGGAGCCAGTGGTCCCCTTCTGATTCCTGGTTTTTCTCTCCACCCTCACTTAGGCATCCGGAAAGTGCGGGAGCCATCAATAACAGGGCGATTACTGAGATTGGGGGGTAGTCACTTCGTCGCACTGTACAATCGGCAGAGATGGTCGGCATCAATAGTTCGGGACTAAGGGCACAAGAATATCTTGCTCCCAAGGGGCCGTCCTAGTCCTTCAGCATCATCCTTAGTTCTTCGACTGAACGTTGTTCGTCGAAGTAAACCACTTCCAGGGAGTCATAGAGTTCAGTATCCCCAATTTCCTCGACCAAAGGCAATATCTCACTATACGTCTCAACGGCTGTCTTTTCTGTTTCATACGCCTCGGTCAGCATCTCCTTGTAATTTGATGTGTGGACAATTGGGGTACCATCGCGCTCTGTAATTGCGGTTCCATCTAGTTTGACAATAGCGGAACGTACAGCAGCAGCATGTGTAACAGACTCGTTTACCTCATTATTGAAATGTGCAATGAGGTGAAGCCTGTGAATCCCGGAAACATAAGCAGAGTAATGCGCATACAATGCTATGGCTCTAAGTTCCCAGGCAAGTGCTCGGTTGAGTGCCTCGACGAGTTGCTGCTTCGACATACGTGTTACCTCGTTACTTGAATAATGGCGAGTCATATCAACGCTCGTTTTGCATTCCAGTTCGGCTTCGGCCGGAACATATGTGTCTTGGTCCTCTTTGGAGGGGTCGTGGGTGCATACAGAGAACTGCTGGCAAAACTGAAAGATATTGACTTGATTCAGCAGATTGGAAGCCTGATAAGTTGGGATCAGGAAGTCCTGATGCCGCCCAAGGCTGCACCAATCAGAGCAGAGCAGCTTGCATGGATCTCTAAGACTGCTCATGAGAGGCTCACTGATTCAGAGATTGGGTCTTTGTTGGAGCAAAATGAGTCGAATGATCACCTAGATGAGTTTCAGAAAGCAAACATAAGGCTCGCGAGGGAGTCTTACGACAGAGCAACCAAGTTGCCAACGAAATTCGTTGAAGAGATTGCGAAACACAGGTCGAAAGCACTTGTATCTTGGACGGAGGCTCGTGAAAAGGACGATTTCTCGATATTCCGAGATGACCTAGCCATAGCTATAGAGCATTCTAGAATGAAGGCGGACTTCTTAGGTTATGAGAATTTGAGATATGATGCACTACTCGAGTTGTATGAGAGTGGACTTACCGTAGAGAGGTTGGATCCGCTTTTCTCGGGCCTTAGGGACAATGTTGCCCCTCTCATCAAAGCAGTAGTTGACGGCGGGAATAGGCCGGACTTGTCATGGGTGGAGGATAATACATGGAATCAGCCAGCACAAGAAGAGTTGAGCCAGAGGGTTTCAGAGGCCATAGGTTTCGACTTCTCTGCAGGCAGGAGAGATTTGTCGACTCATCCTTTCTGTGGCGGACCGAATCCAGATGACGTCAGATGGACGACTCGGTATAGGGAGGACAATCCTTTCGGGTCTCTATTTGGTTCGATGCATGAAACTGGGCACGGTACGTACGAACAGGGGCGTCCTCGTGACTTCGATTTCCAGCCAGCGGGAAAGGCAAATGGACTGGGAGTACATGAGAGTCAGAGTCGCCTCTGGGAGAACCAAGTGGGCAGATCTAGAGAGTTCTGTGAGTGGTCCCTACCTTTGTGGAAGCAATGTTTCCCAGAGAACATGGAGGATGTTGGCGCCGAGCAATTGTGGCAAGCGGTGAACTTGGTAGAGCCAGGACTAATTCGAGTGGATGCTGATGAGGCGACTTACAACTTACACATCATGATTAGATACGAAATTGAAAAACAACTAATCTCAGGTGACATCGAAGTTGACGAGTTGCCCGATGCATGGGATGAGATGTATCAGGAATATCTCGGAATAAGTGCGTCAAACCGCTCTCTTGGAGTTCTGCAGGACGTTCATTGGTCAATGGGTGCAATTGGTTACTTCCCCACTTATACACTAGGCAACCTATACGCTGCTCAACTACTAGAGGCCGCGAGGAGAGATATACCAAAGCACGATGATCAAATTCGAGATGGAGAGTTTTCACATCTTCTTAGTTGGATGAGGGAAAATGTTCACAGCAGAGGGAGTGTGCTAGAACCGGCAGACCTGATTGAAGAGGCTACAGGATCCGCTCCATCTCCGGATGCTTTCGTCAGGTATCTGAGTTCGAAGGTCGAAAGGCTGTATGGGGTTAGTGCTTGAGAGTCGAGCGGGGTGCTCCATGGCTGTAGCTAGTCTGGAGAGTTATTCCTCCCTTGTGAGGGAGGTTGATGACGAATGCGCCTTTGTGAGAGCTTCTGGTGATTTTCTTTTCTCGGGCTCCAGGTCTGGTGAAGTGGCATGTTGGAATATTTCCAGTGGTGCGGAGATATGGAGGAGAACGTTTGACGGGCCGTGCTCCGATTCAGATTGCAATGAAGAGTTTCTTTTCTTTTGTGAGTCTGATAGCATTCATGCCATTAGAATTAGTTCAGGCGAGGTAATCTGGAGTGCCAAATTGGAAGGATCTAGTGACTTTGTACGCATTTCTAATGGATTTGTGTGGGTAACAACTTCTGTCTACAACTTTGAGATACAAGACTACTCCGAAGGGGCCGTCTGGCAAATCGATTTTGGTGGAGATGTTAGGAACAGATTTGAGACCGCTGGTAGGGCTTGGTCTCTATCGTCTCAGGAAAGTCAAGTAGTGATGGGGCTAAGTCGGCCCAAATGTGGTTATGCAATTGTTACGGAAGAGGATGGTATTGGATATCTAGAGTTGGAAGAACAGCACCCGGTGACAATCGGAAACGAGGGGGGGTCTTGTCCAGTAGTGCTAGGACATAGCAATGGAATGGTCACCGAGATTATTGGTCATGAAGTAGTTGGTGCTGCCACTCATGGAGAGTCATCAGTTCGTGCAATTGACTACTCTGATGGGTGGGTGGTTGGATTAGATTCAGGCTTTGTTTCATCAAGCGAATTTTTCGGATCTTGGTCGGTTAATCTACATGGTGTAATCGATGTTGTGCGTTTCGGGCCGTCACTGTGTGATGAGAAGGGAGTTTGGGCCTCTTCATGGGAAAAAGAATCCAAGATTTTTCTAATTGATTCTTCGGATGGAAGTGTGGAAATGGAGATTTCACATCATTCTAGAATTAGGTGTTCTTTCAGTATTGGAAATGTAATTTGCTTCGGTGATTCATCTGGCTGCGTCTATGTAATCGAGGAGAATGTGCTCCGGCGTCGGTTCTCTCTTCCAGCGGAAAAAATGTCAGAGGAAGATCGGAATTCAGAGATGCGGAAGAAAATACGTGGACTGCGAGGAGGGTGATTTGCAGTGGAAAAACACTCCCAAAGACCCTTATTTCCAGTGAACTGCGACAATATTTACGAAACGTTTATGAGCCATCCATTACCCTGTGTTTCTTGCCGCTCCGGGGGAGTGGTGTGAGGGCGCTTCGGCGCGACTCGCGGG
>JAAZXW010000009.1 GCA_014239955.1 Methanobacteriota archaeon
AAGTTGGGCAAACTCAGACGATTATGTTTGGTTCAACTTCGTTGGATATTGAGATAACCGGTATTACTCAAGGAGAAGTGTCACGAACCATGTATTTCCATCGCCAAGATCTCGTTCCTGTAGTAGGAATTGAAGCGACCTCTGTTTTGATTGATTTGCCAGAGGGGGTCGTAGTCGACAGTGAATTGGGCGAAATTTCACTCGGAGTTACTCAAAAAGAGGACTTAATCAAAGCCTTTGAGTCTATATTGGAACAGCAACAAAAAATTTACAGTTCAATTCTTGCGCTTGGAATAATCATTGCAATTGTTGTTTTATTCAATACTCTAATAATGAATCTTGCAGAACGAGACGTAGAGATTGCGACACTAAGAGTGCTTGGTGCTCCAATCAACAGGATAGGCGGGATGATGCTGGGTGAACATATTGCTATTGGTTTGATAGGTGGCATTCTCGCCACCATTTTCACTATATTTGGCACTCAAGCATTAATATCTACATTTGTCCAATGGGCATTTTTTATGACTGTGAAGTTTGATTTTATGATTGCAGCACAACTTGTTGGCGTTGTTGTTTTCATCTCAGTAATCCTCACTCCATACGGAATGTGGAGAATTAGTAGGATGGATTTAGTCGAGAAAGTCAAAGACCTCTCTCAGTGAGCCCCCCCCGTGCGAGTCGTCACTTGGAACCTGAATGGGATTCGGGCCGCTCACCGAAAGGGGCTCGTTGAGTTCATTGAGCGTATCGATGCCGACGTCATGCTCTTCCAAGAAGTCCGAGCCCTACCAGAGCAGATGCCGAAGGACTGGTCCCAGCCAGAGGGGTATGAGGTAATTTGGCACCCTGCACAAAAGAAGGGGTATTCGGGCGTAATGTCATGTTCCAGAGTTGGGATGTCTGAGATCGGGAGGGGGATAGACACTGATCTCGATGAGACTCGTGATCCCGAAGGCCGTGTCTTGGTGACCAAGCACAATAACTTGAGTTGCATCAACATGTACCTGCCGAACGGGTCCTCCAGAGAAGAGCGCCAGCAGTACAAGGATCAGTGGCTCGAGGACATGCTACTGTGGAGTCAACAATTCAACGAATCATCCGACCCAGCTCTTCTCTGCGGTGATCTGAACATTGCGCATACAGAGGATGACATATGGAATCCAGAGGGGAATAAGCGCACATCAGGATTCTTGGAGCGCGAGAGGGCGTGGTTCGATAGAATGCTGGAATCAGGCTGGAACGATCTTCTGCGAACTCACCTTGGGCCAATGAAGGGCCCCTATTCATGGTGGTCAAACTTCCGCAGAGCAAGGGAGAGGGACAGGGGCTGGAGAATCGACTACATCCTAGCTAACAAAGCAGCAAGACCACTGATGAAATCAGTTGAGATCATGAGGGAAGGCGGACTAGTTGTCTCCGACCATGCTCCAGTAATCGTCGATCTGGACATCTGATCCGCAAAATGCAGAGGAAACCCGGACAAGAGGGAACGGGACCATTCAAGAGAGGGGACATTGGCGATAATACGTGGCAGATGCCCTAGCAAGACGCTTGGAAACAATCCTCCCAGGGGGTAGGGGGGTTTGGGTTCCCATGGACCACAGTGCGTCCTCATTCCCCGAAAACGGAATCATGGACAGCGATTCAGCAGTTGATGCGGCGATAGAGGGCGGGGCCGATGCAATAGTGATGCATAAGGGGGCTGTGAGTCACCATTTTGCCAGAACTTCTTGGGGTCGATTTGTCTGCCATGCATCCCTATCCACCATCCACGGCGGATCCCGATCCCAGGACAAGGTCCTGGTCTCTAACGCCTCCGAGAGCCATTCCAGAGGGGCAATAGGGATGTCAGCCCAGGTAAACCTCGGAGATCCAGCAGAGCCAGAAATGATTGGTAGAATGTCAAGAATCACTACCGAGGCCTTCGAAGCAGATCTCCCGGTGTTGGGAATGTTCTATCCAAAGGGGGTCAATCTGTCTGTCGATCCATCAGACCCCACTGGGGGGGTTGCACATGCTGCGAGATTAGCATGGGAATTGGGTTGCAACGCTGTCAAGGTCCCATGGACTGGTTCCGAAGAGTCTTTCAGAATCGTAACTTCATCCACCCCAATCCCAGTTCTAGTTTCCGGAGGACCAAGGGAAGGGAAATTCTCACAGGTTCTAGAGTTGGTTGAGAAATCAATCAAAGCTGGAGGTTCCGGAGTCTGTATTGGCAGGCACGTATTCGCTGCAGAAGACCCAGCATCCCACATTAGATCCCTGAGGGCGATTGTCCATGATGGGGCCAATGCAGAAGAGGCAGCAAGGCATATGAGGTGAATCGATGCAGATCTGGTCTGATTACGAAGGCGAAGAATATCCCAATATGGATGTAGTAAGTCGATTCTGGACAGGATTTTCGGACGATGTTTCGGAAGTACAAATAGACGACCCATCAGATCAGGAAGAAGCATTGTCTCTCATTGGACTAGTGCCATGGATTCTAGTCAGATGCTCCGACTGGACCATGGTTCCACTGGAGAATCTAGTCACAGCATCCAGGGGAACAAGTACCAGGATCGCTGCAGCAATAGACGAGGAAGTCGAACTCAACGGTGCAGCCTTTGCCATGGGAAGGGGAGTCGACGCCATCCTAGTCCCAATCCAGATGGTCGATAAGGCGATTAGAGTACTCGGAGGGAGCTGGGAGAAGGAGGAATCACAAGAGACTGGAACCACTATCGTCGAGGCCAGGATTCTGTCAATCGATGGGGCAGGAGTGGGAGAAAGGGTGTGCGTTGACCTAACAAGGAGAATAAATGATGGGCAAGGGATTGCCACTGGATCCCTTTCAGGCAATCTTTGCATTCTCCACGGAGAGACAATTCAATCGGAATACGTCCCCACTCGTCCATTTAGAGTAAATGCGGGAGCGATCCATTCTTACATCCTAATGGCGGATGGAAAAACCAAGTACCTAAGTGAACTAATCTCTGGTGACGAAGTAGCCGTTCTGTCTTCTTCCGGTGAACAAGAGAAGGCTACAATCGGACGACTGAAAGTGGAGACCCGACCCCTGCTAATGATTAGATTCGAAGTTTCAGGTTCAGAGGGACAAATAGTAGTTCAGCAAGCAGAGACTGTAAGATTAATCACCCCTAATGGAGGGGTAATTTCAGTAACCAAGGCAAAAGAAGGAGACAAGATTTCTGTCATCACCGACAATAGAGCTAGACACGTTGGGATCGCCCTCAATGCGGGGGTGACCGAGAAGTGAATGTCATAGGGTCTGGGAGGGCCAACGGGGCAATCTCAATTCTCCATGCATTGGGGACTGGCAGGGGTTGCTCAGTGGGTATCCAACTAGCAACAGAGGTCCAGATTGTGGATACAAAGCTCGAAGCCAATAATGACAGACACGGACTTCTAGATGCTATAGAGTCATGCTGGAGGGAGGAGGGACTACCAATACCAGCGGAATTCGGGTGGAAGATTGAGAGTACGGTCCCAATCGGACAGGGGCTAAAGTCCAGCTCGGCTCTGTCATGTGCGGCCTTTAGGGCACTGAATTCTTGTGCATGGGCCGGCCTATCTAATTCAGAAATAGCAGACCTTGCAGCTCAGGCTCAGTTGATGTCAAATTGCGCCATCACAGGAAGCATGGATGATAATTGGGCTTCTCTAGAATCGGGTTGGAAGCTGGTCGACCCAAGCTTGGGAGCCACCGATTCAGTAATTATTCAAGGCTCAATGGATGATAGTCTGTCAGTACTAGTTTGCCTCAGAGGTAAACGTTCAAGGGGAATTTCACCGACTAGATTCTCAGAGCAGCGGTCAATCTTCGAGAGGTCATTGGCTTCGATAATGAGCGGTTCAGCCCTAGATGCATTGTCATCAAATGGATTGGCAGTGTCCGCCGCTACTGGTGATCACGAGGCTCTGAGAATCAGCAATCTCTGCATAGCATCAGGAGCCATAGCTTCTGGAATCAGCGGGTCCGGTCCCGCAATCGCCATAGTTTGCTTCGAGGATGATACAGAAACCCTATCCCGAAAAATCTCTGGGATGGGGCTTTCCGTGATTTCAACCAGGTTTGCAAGCAGTGAGGAGCTGCTAGAGGTGGCATGATGGGTATGGATCTAGGTGACCAGTTGAAGGTGACACTATTTGGAGAGAGCCACGGCAAGTGCGTTGGTGCATTGGTTGAGGGAATCCCTCCGGGGACGGAAATTGATTTGCAGGCTCTTTCTGATGATTTGTCCCAGAGAAGACCAGGCAGGAAGGGCATGTCATCACGATTGGAACCCGATGAATGCGAAATTCTCTCCGGAGTCCATGAGGGTAAGGCGACCGGCTGGCCACTTCTGATGCTAGTTAGGAATTCCGACGCAAGGTCATCAGACTACCGATTCCTCCCTGACCACCCCCGTCCCGGACACGCAGATATGGTTGAGGAAATTAGATCAAAGGGCTCCAACGATCCTCGTGGAGGGGGGTCCCAGTCAGCTAGACTCACCCTGGGACTGGTCTCAGCAGGAAGTCAGGTTAGGACAATTTTGGAAAAATCAGGATGGTCTTGCAATGCCCATCTGAGCAGAGTGGGGACGATATCAGCAAGGCCACTGATTGAATTCGATACATCAGAACCACTAGAGGAGGGGTCGGAAATGTCCAGACTCAACTGCCGTGATCCCGAAGCCGCCACAAGAATGGCCGATGTTATCAAACAAGTCCGAAGAGAGAAGGACTCCATCGGCTCGGTCGTTGAGCTGCTGATACAGGGTCTCCCAATTGGAGTTGGAGAACCTTGGTTTGACGGCATAGAGCCCTCTCTGGCCAGAGGGCTGATGGCAATTCCCGGAGCTCGAGCCATTGAGTTCTCCAATGGCATTGAGGCTTCTCAGATTAGGGGCTCTGAGAACAATGACATGTGGATCCCTGGGCCAGACTCTCCATTATTGGAGGGTTCAGAGGACGGTGAAGCAGATGGCGCCTTGGGGGGAAGATCTACCGGCGCCCCAATCCGAGTCTTGATTCACTTCAAACCACCTAGCAGTATACCCAGGGAGCAATTCACACTCCACCTCCCAAGTAACGAGACCCAGCCTCTCAAGGTTGGAGGTAGGCATGATCCGGTCATAGGGCCACGGGCAGCCCCAGTCGTCGAGGCAGTGGCCATGCTTGTGATCAGCGACCTAGGTTTGATGGGTGGTTTCCTGTAACTAGGATCGATTTTCTAGGTACTGTTGAATCCTCAGTGGGAGGTTGATTGCGAACATCGATGCAATTACTATGAAGACTAGGATGGTTCCAAGTGCAACTCCGTAAACGCTCGTTAGCTCCACGCTTTCCTCGAGTCTATTCGCAGCCACCGGGTCCAGAATTCGTACGAAAAGAGGGACGAAGAAATTGATGAATAGGGTCAGCGTTGCCACCACGGCTGCAACCGCTGGGGTGTATCCCAGTGCCTTGTTGTACCTGTCAGTGATGCTCTTCACGTTCATCACGTAAACCTCACCTGTCCTGATTGAGGTATCCAGCATCGAGAAACGAATCACTGCGCTGGATATCTCCATGTAAACAACAAGGAAAACAGCATAGAAGATAAGAAGAATTTTCTGCATCACTTCATTCTCGGGGAGGAAGCTCAAGCCAAACTCCACTTTGCTGCCCGCAAACCTGATTGTCACTAGGATCAGGGTCACATAGGAAAGCAGCATAGCCCGTTGATCCCGCTGCCAAACCCCCCAGAAGCCAGATATCATTCCGACGAGAATCATCAGCAGATGCAGCCACAGCCCCAGGAAACCAATTCCAATCATGTTAGTTAGTGAAAACCATGCTGTGCCTGAAACTGGAGTAAGCATGAATGTCAGGAAACCAAGCACCAAAAGGGACCCAATAGCCCCCATTTGCAGGTTCAGAACCATCTTATTCGGAGAAACGAACTCTCGATTGACCAGTACAGGCCCGCCAAAAATCGCATCTATCCAATTCGGAATGGCAACTTCTGGGACTGCATCATCAGGAATTCCAGAGTCGGCCTTCAGAGTTCCAGCAGCCTTCTTCCTGCTGGGTGCAGATGACCTCACAACCTTGCCATCATACAAGTGAGAGGTGTCAACTGGTCCCTTACTTCCTTGTTCTGCCATCTCATTCACCACCTTAGAATCCCCTTGCCCCGGCCAAGGCCGTGAATAGCAACATGTCGGGCTCCCAATCCATTACGTAGGCCCCCAATCCCCTGAGTTCGGTCATCAAAATGTCCCTCTCGGTTTTTAGGACCTCATATCCGGTCCTGTCTATTCTCCTAGCGTCGAATTCGAACTCTAGGCTACTTGGGGACAGTACAGTAACCTCGAAGTTCCTAGCTCTGAGGTCCCTAACCGCATCGACAATCGTTGGATCGTCCTCAAGAGGAGATAGTATGATGATCGGGCTTCCTCTATGGATGTGTGGCATTATCCTGGTAGTCACAATCTTGAGGGGGGTGTTTCCTTTCGCCATGGCTCCGGCCAACTTCGTCAGGATGACATACAACTGCTTCTTTCCTGTGTCCCTGTCTACTGAAACAATCTCGTCACCATAGACAACTAGGCCAACTGAGTCCCTTCTAGAGAGGAAGTGCTGAGTCAGGCTAGCTGCAGCTCTAGTACTGTATACCAGAGAGTTCCTACTAACCGGTCCTGTCTCACTAACTGTCCTGCTGTCAACAATAATGATGACGTCACTCACCGCATCCCTTTCGAACTCGTTCACCATCATCTTTCCATCCTGTCTCGCCGTGGCTTTCCAGTTAATTTTCCTCATTGGATCCCCTGGCATGTATTCTCTCAGGTTGTAGAAGTTCGACCCCTCGCCGGGGTTCCTGATGTTGACAGCCCCCGTGAAGATCTTGGGCACCCTGCTCTTAACCATCGCATCCTTGATGTCCTCCATCTTCGGGAAAACCAAGAAGTCATCGTAGAGTTGAACCTCTTTCTCATTGTGGAAGAGGCCCAGCTCATCTTGGACTCTGATGCATACCGGGCCTATCGTGTAGAAGCCTCTGAGAGGGGCCTCGATGGTGTAAGAAATCTCAGTCTCCCTCTTGGGCCCAATTTCCATAAGCACGTAGTTTGCACCCTTCTTGATCCTCATAACCTCTGGAACCCTGTCACGTAGTTCCAGGACCTTGGCCATGCTAGATTTGTTCTGAATTCGCAGGGTTACGTCTATCTCTCCATCCTCAAAAACTCTGGAGGACGAAGTCTTCCTCATAGCGACGATGCTCTGAAGTTGCACACCCTCGTCCATGATTGCATCTTCCACTCTCCTTCCGGAGGAAGCGACGTCACCATGTGCGGTCCTAAGGGCCGCCCACGTGAGGAACGAAAGAAGAACCACTGCAACAGTCACTAGTTGTTGGTTTCGTAGAACTAGGCCTAGGAGGTACATTGCTACCGAAAGCGATGCAAACATCGCTGATTTCCGGCTCCAGGCCATCTTTCCACCTCGCCATCACTCAGACGGTCGGAACATTCGCTGCATTCTTTCCATGTAGAATATCTCGGACGACCTCGCCGTTTTCTAGTCCCTTAATTTGATGTTCTGGCTTTAGGATGAGTCTGTGGGCAACTGCTAGTTCTGCAACAGACTTCACGTCGTCAGGGGTAACGAAGTCCCTTCCACGCATTGCTGCAACCGCTCTGCTAGTCTTCAGAAGGGCCTGAGAACCTCTAGGGGACGAACCCACGAGAACTCTTGGGTCTTCTCTAGTTCTGGCCACAATGTCGACCATGTACTCCCTAACTGACCTGTCTACATACACTTCCTCGCAGGAATTTTGCATCTTGACTACAATGCTTGGGTCTGTGATGCTGTTGACTTCCACCTCGTCTTTCTTTCGGTTGATCCTCCTCTGCAGTATTTCGTTCTCGTCAGCCCTATCCGGGTAACCAACCATCATCTTCATCATGAATCTATCAAGTTGAGCTTCAGGGAGGGGGTATGTCCCCTCTTGCTCCACTGGGTTCTGAGTAGCCATCGTTAGGAAAGGGGCAGGCAGTTTGTGAGTGACAACCCCGATTGTAACTTGCTTCTCCTGCATGGCCTCAAGTAGGGCTGCCTGGGTCTTTGGTGGTGCCCTGTTGATCTCATCAGAAAGTAGTAGATTGCAGAAAATAGGTCCCGGCTTGAATGTGAACTCTCCTTTCTTGGCATCATATATGTTGGTTCCAGTAATGTCTGCGGGAAGCAAGTCAGGGGTGAATTGCACTCTCTTGAAGTCACATCCCAGTGCATCTGCAAAGGTATTGGTCATCAGCGTCTTTGCTAAGCCTGGGAAATCCTCAAACAGAAGATTTCCATTCGACAGAATGTCGACCATCACGTTGTCAATCACGTGCGCCTTTCCAACAATCACTTTCTGAACTTCGGTGCTAATTGCCTGCCCCATCGCTCCAGTGGCCGCCAATACCTCGTCTTTCTTACTCGATCCACGTGCATCTTGAGCCTTCTTGGCCAAAGTAGCATCGTATCCACCCGAACTGGGTGCCTGCATCCCTTTTACTGGTTCTGTCTCACTCATTTTTCTTCTCTCCGTTTATTAGTTATTTTTTCCCCATCGGCGAATGGTTTGCATCAACTTGCGCAACTCTTGCGGCGTGTACATCCGGCTTTGGCTATAAGCCAATTCCACCAGACGAGGGTCGCCAATCATCGCCTGAACTTCAGGAGGGGGCCTCATTGCCATTTCATCCCGAGTCAGATCATGGTGAATTCTCACTTTGGTTAGTAACGATCTCCTGACTCTATCCCTATATGTCGCAGGATCCAGTTTTTCCGGACGCTGGTTGAATTTGGTTAGATCGAAAACGTGCCTCCAGTTTTCTTTCTCGGGAACCACCATCATCGCAACAAGTAGTAACAGTGCCACGTTTAGGACTACCAACCACTTCAGGAACTGGTTGGAAGTTAAGAGGACAACCGTCCCCATCGTCTGAACGAAAGGCTCTGAGAGAACTCCTGTAACATGCCTGCTCTCATCAAAAACAACTTGGAAGTTACCGGGATCAGACCTGATTGGCGCGTTAAGATCAACATTGTCAAACTCCATCATGTCGTAAACCAGGAGTTTGAAGAATCTCTCATTCCCCCCCCAATCGTTGTTATTCAGGATTTCCTGAGTCCAGCAGTTATTCCGGGTGTATTCGCCGATAGCTGAGCAGTCTTGGCTCAGACCTTGGTCCTGTGCCATCCCTAAATCCCAAAGCAAATTCGAGAACGCCTCATCATCAGAAACGAAAACAATGCTTCCAGTCACTTCCAACTCCCCCACTCCAGCTGAGAATGCGCCCCTGCCCTCGTCTGCTACTTTGTCTAGGACTTCGATTCCAGGGTAATCGAATCTCATCATCAGCCTCAGATCACCCGTGGCCGGATTCTCAGGATTCGTTGCATCCCCATCGCCAGCCCTGTCAATAAAGGCGGATGGTGAGGCCCTACCAAGAGTCATGACTCTCCTGTGGCCAGGGTCCTCCAGATCCTTGTCTGTAGCCTCAAACATCATCCCAGTAGGCCCCCTGTACATTACTGGAAGTCTGCAATCATTCAGGCCATCCGGGTTCTGGATTTGAAATGAGGTGCAACCCTGCATTAGTGCGCCGGGGGACATCTCGTCTATGTCCTGATTCACCGGGGAAGCGCTCCAAACGTTACCCCAATCAATTTCTTGTACGCCATCCTTTGTGTAGACCCAATGCTGCTTGTCGTCCTTCAGCGGCGCGTCCATGTATCTGACGCCGAATAGTATTGCCAGATTGTGCGCTTGCGTATTGTCCGCTGCAACTATTACTTTGCCACCCTTTTCTGTAACGAAGCGAAATATCTCATCCGCCTCAGTCTTATCGATTGGTTTCTCAGGCGCGATAATCGTCAGGAGAGTCCGATGGGGGTCTTTCCAATCATTGACCAGCATTGGAGTCGACATAGTGTTCGCAACATAGTAACCATCGTCCCTATTCTCGACATACTGGCCTTCGAAACTCTCCCTCATATCGGATAGTTGCCCCAAACTGCTATCATCGTAAGCCGAATAATTGGTTGACTTGCCGACTACGAAAAACATGGGCAGGACAAGGAGCATTATTGACGTAATAACCAAGGCGTACATTACGTTCCTATTGAAGCGCTCTTCAGCATCCATGTCTTCTGCCATGGTCTTCAAATCCCCTCTCCTAGTCGGGCCATTGGCCCAAGCAACATCTGTCGGAAAATCAAATCACAGTTATATCTTGCTGAGTTAAGTTCGTGTTGCTGGTTTCTGTAGCATTTTCTTCCAGAATTTGCTACTTGACTTCTTCCCGGGGGAAGATCAGCGCCACAAGCAATCCAGACAAAGTAACAATGATCCCCGGAGCAGGTAGATTGGACTCAACCGAATCCTCAGTACTGCTACCCCCGCCTTCCTGACTGCCGGATCCAGAATCCTCCGATGGAGGGGGCTCAACAGATACTCGCACTTCATCTTCTGCCACGGCATTTCCACCCCCTCCCATTTCCCTCTTCGAGGTCACAGTTACCGTGATGTCACAATGTCTCTTTGGATGGCTCTCAGAAGCTGTAACTCTTAGATCAGCATCCTTTTCTTTGCCAGCTTCTATATTTCCGCTGAGTAATAGGTCTAGTCCATCATCGGTCGACAACAGCGGGCAGTCATCCTTGACATCCACTTCGCCCACCCCGTCCTGTGCATTTCCGTTGTTCGTGACAGTGACGGTAAGAATTGTGTCCGAACCCGCATTCATGGGTCCGAACGGTTCAGTAATGTCGACTGTGAGGTCGAAGATTGAGGGTATCTCCAAGTCCCCTTCCCTGTTCTGAGACGATGATAGTGGATCAGGTACCCCCTGTCTAGCTGTTATCGTCGCAGTAATGGAGAATTTCTCCTTCTTTTCTGCATCATGCGTTAGTGCGTCAATTCCGCTAATCTTGAGATCGAATGACTCATTGGAGCCTGCAGATATGGTCTCACCTTCGGGCGCTTCGTGTTTTCCACTGAAAGGGATGCTGAATTCAAACTCGACAGTAATATCGGTCAATCCTGAATTTTCAACAAAGAACTCTACCTTGGCCGAGCCTTCACTGGAAAGCAAAAATGGGTTAGTTGAGTCTTCCCCAGGGTAGTTGATTCCCAACTCCCAAGATTCCAACTCTTGTGCCGTTGTGGGAGTTGTCGAGAATAGGTACAATACCAGGATCACTCCGAGCAGCATCGAGCTTACTCTCGAACTCATCAACTCACCAGTAAATCCCTGCACGCCCTTTTCGTTAAGACCTTCACCATCTTTCTTCTATATGACGGAGAGAACCATGTGTTCTGCACTGGCTTTACCGCCTTCCTGATAGATTCGGCGAGATCTTCGATGGTCTCGGCCCCCCTCCATCTTGAGAGGGCCTCTTCCGCCTCCTCCAGATGCAGACTTGGGATCGACTCGAGACCCGTTGTCGCTACTCGGAGGTTTGCAGGACCACTACTAGAAACCCCTTTCCAAAGGACGGCAACACCTGCTTCCGGAAAGTCCCAGGAGTCTCGCTGCCTCAACTTCTGGTAGTCGCCACTCCATTCTGCGGAATCTTCTGGTATGGTGATGTGAGTAACTAATTCCCCACTTTCTAGTACATTTCTTGTCATTCCATCCAATTCAAAGAACTCGCAAAGTGGCAACGATCTAGTTCCACTGGGCGAGGCAAGATGTATTGTGGCACCAAGACACATCAGTACGGGAGCTAAATCTGCCTGATACGTCGCAACACACAATGTGTTCTGATTCGGTATGACTCTGCAATCGGCTCCCGTCCCACAATCACACTTGTAGCACCAGTCAATGGACTCCCTCCATGTCTCAGATTGGTTCACCCAGTAGCATCTGGTGTCTAGGCAAATGTTTCCTCCTACGGTTCCAGATTTCCTAATCAGAACACTAGCAACAGAATTTGCAGCCTTGGCTAGAACTGGATGTGTGACTGCATCTTCAGCTAAGTCATTGATGCTAACCATCGCACCAATGTGATTCCCACTCAATTCCCGTAATTCAGGAATCGATGAGAGCGAAATAACATGGCTCTTTACATTGATATGCCATTTGTAGTTAGGCAAGAGGTCTGTTCCACCAGCAATCCAGTCGAAAGCTTCTCCAGAATCAGAAAGATCTCGTGACATATGAAGTGCTTCATCGAGGCTCTTTGGAGAGAGCACTCGGAAGGGTGGCATTTTCATTTTGTATCCCCCAAGTGTCTCCTCTCAGTGTGTTTCCAAGCACTTCCTGCAAGGCGTGGAGATGCGAGGTATTCTTCGTCAGGAGTAACTCTAACCTCCCATCTCGGGTCGACTTCATCCGGCGGAACTGAAGGATCTAGTCCGAACAGAGCCCCATTGTAGTAGTCATCTCTCTCTTCGTCAAGCCTTCTTTCCTTGTCTCTTAGCCTGTGTTCATCGCCTCGCTTCTCTAGGATTGATTGTAGGTCTGAGTACTCAAGAGACGGGCATTCAAGATCAGTTGGATCCGATACTCCTTCTGCCCTGCATCGCTCCTCTATCATCTTGAAAACCTTCTCTGGTGTCATGGGGAGTTCCGAGGTCCTGACTCCGACTGCATCGTAAACAGCATTGCAAACTGCCGGAAGAATAGGGAGAAGAGGGCCCTCTCCAGCTTCCTTTGCCCCAAAGGGCCCCTCTGGATCATTAGACTCCACGATAATCGGAACTACCTCTGGCATCTCATGGACGCTCGGTATTTTGTAATCAAGGAGGTCTGGGTTCATCAGATTCCCATTTCGTCCATAACGCATCTCTTCTGAGAGGACCTGGCCCATGCCCATATGGCAGGAACCGATAATTTGCCCCTTCACTGCTAATGGGTTTAGGGCCTTTCCACAGTCATGCGCCGCCCAGATTTTGTCCACTTTGGTTTGACCAGTCTCAACGTCAACAGTGACCTCTGCAACATAGGCAGAGAATGAGTATGCAGGAGCTAGTCCTGCTGCAGCCCCTTTGTGAGTTCTGCCCATGGGCGGCGTTCTGTATGCTCCCGATGATACTAATGCCCCCCTATCTTCTTGCGCCTTGTGCAGAGCCTCCAGGTATGATACGCCTACTGCTGGATCTTTTTTCAGGAAAATTCTGCGATCTCCAATTACCAAACCACTTCTGTCTGCGCCTGTAATTTCTACCGTTGCATCAAGGAGATTATCTCTGATATGCATTGCTGCAGAGATAGCAGCATTAGCATTCATGAAGGTGACTCTGGACGAGTATGACCCTAGGTCGACCGGTGAAGTATCCGAATCTCTGGACTTGACACGAATCATATCAAGAGGTAAACCTAGTACCTCTGCAACAGATTGGGCAACAACGGTGTCGGATCCCTGACCTATGTCGGCAGCACCGGTATGTACCGTTACTCCTCCGTCCATGTCCACCTTCAGGTGGACTGTAGCATGGGGGAATTTATTCGGATCCCAGTGGATGGGTAACCCACTCCCTGATATGAAGAATCCACATCCAATGCCAATCCCCTTGCCCAAAGGTAGATTTCTGAATTTCTTGTCCCACCCGCTCTCTCTCTTCACTCTCTCTAGGCACTCTCTCATTCCAATACTGGTTACTCTAAATCCCGTAATTGTCGCTGAGTAAGGAGGTAGAAGATTTGCAAGCCGAAGCGTAATAGGATCTACACAGAGCTCTTCAGCCAAGTCATCTAGGCCAACTTCAACCGCACACCTAGAGTTTACCGCACCATGCCCTCTCATGGCACCACTGGCCGGTTTATTCGTCCAAACCCTGGCTCCGGTGTAGTGGAAAGCACCAATCTCGTATGGTGCTGTGTGGAGTACCCCGTTGTAGTAAGTAGTCACATGCCCGAAAGAGGCGAAGGCCCCACCGTCAATTAGTGCGTCAGTTTCAATCCCACAGATTCTTCCTTGCTTGTCAGCATGGAGATTCATTTCAATCCTAGAGGGGTGGCGGCCTCTGTTTACCCAGTAAACCTCCTCCCTATCGAAAGTTATTCGCACGGGCCCACCGGTCTTCCTTGCGAGAATCGCTGCGCACATTTCATGAGGAAAAGGATCAGATTTTCCACCGAAACCCCCTCCAACAAACGTCCTATGGACATTGATCTGATGCATCGGGATCTCCAATACGTCAGCCAGTGCCCTGTGAAGGTAGTGGGGAACTTGTTGAGGCGTGTACAGGGTGAGTCTACCCGATGGATCCCAGTTAGCAACCACTGCGTGAGGCTCTGTGAATCCATGATTAACACCCGCAAAAAACCAATTTTTCTTGTGGCTGACAATCGCAGATTGCGCCATCCCGGCAATGTCCCCGAACTCTTGGAAAACCCTCTTTTGTATGTTCGACTTTCCGATATGATAGTTACCACGGTCATGAATCGGGTTCTCACTATCCTCGAGCCCCTTGCGCATGTCATGAATCGAGTCTAGAATCTCGTACTCAACCTCAATTAGCCTTTCTGCCTCTCTAGCAGTTGACTCGTCAACTGCAGCCACGCATGCCACAAGATCACCAGCATGTCGAACCTTTTCTACTGCCATCGCATGCTCATCCTTTGTCACAGGAAGAACCCCGAATCGGTTTTTCGCGTCCGCACCCGTTGCAACCGCAACCACTCCAGGCAACTCAAGGGCCTTGGAGCAGTCAATCGAGAGCACCTTCGCATAATGATGCGGTGAACGGACAATTCTTCCAATTAACTCTCCCGGGAGTCTTACATCATCGCCATAATGGGCTTGACCAGTTACTTTCCAAGAGCTATCTATCAGTGCAGTCGGTTTTCCGATTACTCGGCCACTTACTAATTCGTCATGCTTGTGGGGCCCCCAGGGTTGATTCAAAGAACCACCTTGTGACTCAGGGATCATTTCTGGATCAGTCGCCTTGGAGAAACTGTCCTTCCCTCCAGAACCAGGTCTAGAGAACGGGAGTTTTCCGGGCTGTTGGCGATATCCAATGATCCCCTCATCGTTTTCTTCTTGCCCCTCACTTCCTTCTTCTTCGGTCATGCTAGTTACCCCCAAATCCTGGGTGAGGGTCACTCTTGGGGATAGTCGAGTCTTCAATTACAGTTCCAGAGACTAGGATTTCAGAGGCCGCCTTCACCGAGTCAACAATCTGCTGGAAACCAGTACATCGACATAGATTTCCCTCTATTGCCCCCTTAATCTCTTCTTCATCGGGTCTGGGATTTTTCGATAGTAGTGCTGAAATTACTACTAGGAAACCCGGAGTACAGAATCCGCATTGACTTCCGCCAAATTCAGCAAAGGTCCGTTGAATAGGGTGTAAATGATGACCATCAGCCAATCCTTCCACAGTGGTAATTGTGGTTGCGTCCGCATCGATAGCTAGGGTCAGACAGGATAACCTCGGCTCACCATCAATGAGAACAGAACAGCACCCACAGGTCCCCATGTCACATCCACGTTTGGTTCCCAGACTGCCGACTCTATCCCTTAGGACATCAAGTAGAATTGCATTACTTTCAATGAAAATAGAGGTCTCCTTGCCGTTAACGTCGGCATTCCATTCGACCTCATCTGGATGAGGGAGCATCGGTAGTCGGAACTGCACCACATTATGACCAATCGAGCTCATCCTTTGAGCATTCGGTTTACAACCAAAACCTATGAGAAATCACTGACGGCCCTCTTAACTACCTCTGACTCGGCTCTTTTCAGATGTTCTCCGAAGGTACTTCTTGCTATCCCCATATCTTCTGCTAGTTGTTTTAGGGTGACTTCCGAACCATCGTCGTAGTAACCTCTCAGAACTGCGTGCTCTAGCACTTCTCTCTGCTTTTCCGTCAGAAAATCGTAATTGTTCGCATTACCATTCTTTACCGTATGGACGCTAATCGTGTCGGGCGGCATAACGGCTCTAACATATTCCAAGAAACTACGTATCGAACTAGAAACTCCAAATATCCTGACTTCTAATCCATTTTTCGAGTCTATACCATACGGGGGGTGGACGTAGATGTTTGATAATTCAACTGCCGATAGTGCCAGCGGATGAGTGCACCGTATGCTGACAAGAACGCCATGCTCGTCTTCCTCATGAGTCTCCAATACTTCGAAATTTTCCAAGTCTGAGATTTCGGAAAGGGTGTGTCCTTCGTTCATTTGCAACTCGACTAGTTGAGTCACACCGTCAAGTTCGGTTGAAAGGTGTCCGATAACCCCTAATCTCTTGCATATCCGCATCAGAGTTTCAATCTGGTCAATTCCTTCGAGAGAGGAAACCTTCCAACGCAGGAGAACGTTTCTCATAATTGTGCAAGCCCTTTTTTCTATTTAAGAGACGACCCTAGTTCCAGTATGCTTCTCTTATGTCCTGGTTTGACTCCATACAAATCTCGACATCAAAGGGCCTCTGCGACATGGCATTGCTTCCATTCAGGTGTTCAATTATGGGTTTGACATTACTTTCATTCACAACCCCCCAGCCAACTTGTGTGCACGGGGCCACAGGAGAAACGGGGGTAGTCCCAGATAGTGGGTCCCAAGTGGAAAAGGATGGATACCAAGCAGAGAGATTCATCGCATCTCGTAGGTCATCGTTAGTAATCGAGAAATCTGTGCCATTGACGATAAATCCCATTCTGCTATCCGGATCAGCTCCAGAAGATAGATCACCGAACTCAGACCTTAGATTTTCTAGAACATCAGAGAGAAGACCAGCAGTCCTTGGTGTTGCAAAAGATGTACCAGATGTCCAATGGTATCCATCGATGTCATCGTGGTTTGGTAGGAACTGGGTCCAGTCCGCAGCTATATCTGGATAAGAACCACTCATCGTCTCCTTCTGATCATCATCCTCTTCGGCATACCCGGAAATTCCAATACTCCAAGGAGGGCCAGCAGTAGAGTCTTGGATTGCCGGAGAAGGAGAGTTATCCGCAGCCCCAGTGTGGATCTTCTTCTCTTGGACCACAGCCACCTTGGTAGCATCCTCGATTCCAGGTACTGGCAGTGAAAGTATCGGTCCGAAACTAGTTGTGATTACGTCCACTAATGGCTGATTCGCAGCTGCAAGAACTGCAGCATCACTGAATCCCTCAACAAAGAAAATTACCGCCTCAGGATTTGCATTTAGTACTGCTCCGGTGACTGCGGTTCCATGCCCATCATTTGGATCATCTAGGATCGGGATTTCAGTATCATCATCCGGAGTCGTACCAATAATTCTGGATCCCTTGAACCAGACAATGTCGCCCGATTCGATGATATCCCAGCAACTCTCTCGATCGGCCTCGTACCTTTCGTTCCATGTTCCATTTTTGGTGATATTGCACACCATGTTAACTCCTAATTGATCAAGAAGCCATTGAGGGTAAGACTCGTTCATGGCGAAGTGATCGTGATACACATTGATTCCCGTATCGACAGGAGCAACTACGCTGAATGCACCGAAGCCCACCTCGAGGCCAGTGCCTGTTTCCACCCCCCTAACCTCTTCTCCTAGGCAACCGACAAAGGTGGCCGTAACCACTAGCATCGCAATCAGAGCAGAGGCCGTTCTCACGGTCTCCCGCATTTGCTCAAGAATTTCATACTTAGGTAGGGTTGACTGTCCTTTCCAAGGAAAGCACCTCCGCGCAAACGGCAACCGCAATTTCTTCAGGGGTATCCGCCCCGATATCCAAACCGATAGGGCACCTTACAGCTTCTACAACCCTCTTATCAATTCCATTTTCTAATGCTGACTTTTCGAATTCTGACCACTTTTTCTTTGATCCTATTGCACCGATTCTCGGCCTTTCAATATCTCTAGAAATCCCCAGTAACCCAATCAGTAAGTCTTCATCGACCCCCCAATCATGACTCAGTAGAAGAATATCAGAGAACCTTCGCAGTGACTCTTCATTCTCTGTGCGCAGTAACTCTTCTACGGAGCAACATATTAATCCCACAGCGTTAGGGAACCTTTCCAAATTACAGAAATCTTCTCTGACGTCAAAAACGCTGTATGACCAATTCAGGTTATCGCATACCTTTGCTATGGAGGATCCTACATGCCCACCTCCAGCGATTAGGACGTGAGGCATTGGATTTATGACTTCCATAGACACTGTGACGCGACCTCCACACAGGCTGTCCAATGCCGTCACTTCTTTTCCCTTCCCATCTTTGTGCAACAAGAAAACCTCTACACTCCCCCCTCTTTTTCTTTGTGAAACGTCCTCTGAACGCAACATATCTTCTAGCGCCTGCCCCACTCTTAGCTCAAGTCCAGCACCGCCCACCGTCCCAAACCTAGAACCGGACGCGCTGATCGCAAGTCTCGCACCGGGCTTTCCCGGAACGCTGCCCTGAGCCTCGATTACAGATGCAATTGCAACCCGTTCGCCTGCTCTCAATCTATCTAGAACCCAAGACAGTACGGCTATACTCACGCCTACCTGAGTAGGCACTGTGCCTTTGGAGTTGCGATTCCTAACCCAGCGCTACATCCAGAATCATCATTATTGTAAAACCCATCATGACTCCCATGGTGGCTATGTCACCGTTCTTACCCCTATGGGCCTCAGGGACCAACTCTTCCACTACTACGAAAATCATAGCACCGGCAGCGAAAGCAAGTGCATAGGGGAGTATTGGGTCCATGTAGACTACGGCGGCTGCGCCCAATACGGCTGCAATTGGCTCCACCATTGCGGATAGCTGACCCCACCAGAAACTCTCTTTCTTTGTCAAGCCCTCCCTCCTTAGTGGAACCGAAACAGCAGCCCCTTCGGGGAAGTTCTGAATTCCTATTCCTATTGACAATGCAATTGCAGCCCCCATACCATCTCCAGAGGCAGCCGCCCCAAAGGCAACCCCGACTGCAAGTCCTTCGGGAACGTTATGCAGGGTGATAGCAGAAATCAGAAGCTTACTCCTGTGCCAACTGGTTTTCATCCCCTCGGTCTCTTCCGGGGGGGCTCCTGGATGGAGATGGGGGAGGAAAGCATCGATTAACCTCATGCATACGCCTCCCATTATGAATCCAAATGCAGCTGGAAGGACCTTCGAAAGACCCTCTCCATCCGTTTGATCAATTGCTGGACCCAGAAGGCCGAAACAGCTTGCTGCAATCATTACCCCGGCAGCGAAACCCAGCATACCATCCAGAGCCTTCCTGTTTATTTCGTGAAAGAAAAATACGATTCCGGCTCCGGCCGCTGTCATGAACCAGGTGAAAATTCCCGCTATCAATGCCTGCTCAATCGGGCTAAAACCTTCTAGCAAATCTTCAGGATTCACGATCCCGGGTTGAAATTACACTTTTCAATTTTCTTGATTAATAGAATCTAACTTTTGCTGTAAATACTCAATGTCTGAGGGAGAGTCAATATTTAGGTGGAGGCAATTGTCAAGAACCTCGAATCTAGATGGATCAACGATATCCCTCAACGGTAAATCATCAGAACTCTCTCTGACTTTGACCACGTCTTCAGGAGATAGTAGCAGTGGGTGCCCCCCTCTTCCTTCACGCATAGGGCAGCATGTCTCGTCCGAATCGATTAGACGTTCAAGTGTGGAATCTGAGAAACCCGGTCTGTCCACTGGTACAACTAGTAATCTGTAGCTAGGGTCCATTGAGAAATCAATGCTTGAAATTCCGACCTTCAGGGAACCCGTCCTTCCTTTCCGAGGTTCAGGATTGACAACAATATTTGATTCTGGAAGAATCGCAGAGATCTCTCTAATATTCTTCTTTCTAGCCACAATTGTGACCCCTACCCCCTTCTCTGTGATTCTTTCTGCCAACCATCTGATCAGGGTTCTGGAACCTATCCGAACTAGTGCTTTGTCCCTCCCAAGTCGACTACTGGAGCCCGCTGCAAGAATAATGCATTCCAGTCTAGGCAACCCCACGTCTCCCCGTCAGTAGGCTTCGTAATAGTGCTATACTAATCCGTCTAGTAATCCACCGAGGTAAGTCATGTAGGAGAGATAGGTAAGAATCATCAATGAGCCAACAGTCTTTGAGAATTCCTTTCCCCTAAGAAACACCGTTACGACGAAACCGGATGTCGCGATTACTACAACGATGTCTCTAGTGAACTCGCTATCGATCGCAATGCCTCCTCCGAAAATGCTGGCAATGCCAATGATGCCCATGATGTTCATTACATTGGAACCGAGAACGTTTCCTACGGCCACCCCACCCTGCCCCCTTAGTCCTGCGATCACTGTAACTGCAAGCTCCGGAAGTGATGTCCCTAGTGCAACAATTGTCAAGCCAATCACTGCCTCCGAGACTCCGAACGTCTCGGCAATACTCGTCGAGCCATCCACCAGTAATCTGGCCCCTAGCCATATCATCCCCCCTCCCAATAGGCAAGCAGGAATTGCGACTGACATATTGCTTGGAAGCCACGAGTCTTCGAAATCATACTCGTCATCTCCTGCTATTGCTCTGGAATATGTGTAGTAGTAGTATGCTAGAAGGCAGGTTAGCATCACTAGTCCTCCGGCCACAGGGACCTCCCCGCTAAACACGAAAAACGCCATGAACATAGTGGCCACAATCACTGCCACGGAATCCCTCTTCACTCCTTCTCCGCTTTCAGACTGAGCACCCATCACCGCAGCCGCCCCGAGGACAAGCATTACGTTGGCAACATTTGATCCGAGTACCCCCCCTACTGCGATATCCGGTGAATCATTACTGATCGCCTCTATTGCGACAGCCAACTCAGGAAGTGATGTGCCTACTGCTACAACGGTAAACCCAACAACAAGGGGGGAGACGCTAAGGTTCTGCGAAATCCTAGTCGCTCCCTGGACAAGGGCCTCCCCTCCGCCCATTAGAAATACGAAACCAGAAAGAACAAACAGAATGTCGACTAGAGTCCCATCCACATTCCATTCCCGCGTCTTTACACAATTTACTCTTTGCTAATCCTCTCGTGTGAAAAACCTCATGCACATGCTCTTTCAATATGCCTGGTTACCACTCCTACACTGGGAATTGTGTGATCTTCTAACGTAGGTGAGAAAGGAACTGGAGTGTCCAAAGCACCAATGACTATCGGCGGCGATTCCATTCTCCAGAATGACTCTTCCACAATTCTACTGGAAACAGTGTGACCGAAACCTCCAGTCCATTGAGATTCTTGGAGAACAATTAGGCGACCAGTTCTCAATACTGAATTAACGCAAGTCTCGGAGTCGAATGGAACAAGTGTTCTTAGATCAACTACCTCAACTTCTAATCCCCTTCTTGCTACCTCTTTTGCTGCATCTAGAGCAACATGCACCATCGCACCCCATGTGACAATGGTTACATCATTGCCACCACGAACTACTCGGGCATCTCCAATCGAATTCTTTCCTTCCTCCAGCCTCTGTTGGACCGACGTTGTGTCTACGATTTGGTTAATCGACTTGCCCCATCCCGTCATACCTCCTCTGAGGCCGTATAGTCCAATGTGCTCAAGGTAGACAACCGGATCTGGCAGGTGATGCGATTCAATCAGAAGATCATAGGCATCTTGGGGGTTGCTCGGGAAGACAATAACCAAGCCCGGATCATTTGTCAGCCATGATTCAATCATGTTTGCATGGAATGGTCCACTTCGTGTCTTTGCTCCTAGGGGAATTCTCACAGTTAGGGGGACCTCTGCGCCCCATCTCCATCGAAGTTGGGCTGCATTGTTTACCAGTGGATTCATTGCTAGCGAAGCAAAACCTCCGAATTGAATCTCTGCTAGTGGACGCATCCCCCCCAAAGCAGCTCCAGTCGCTGAATGGATGATTATAGCCTCAGAGAGTGGCATATCCAGAAGTTTTGATTGGTGCCCCTTTGCCTTCAATCCCAGGCTCATTCCGAATGCCCCTGCGACTTCCATATCCTCTCCCATGAAAATCATCTGCTCCCCGAATTGCTCGGCCAGAGACGCCATGGCATTCTGTATCGACCTGCTGAAAGTCCACGAGTTCGGAGCATCTGAAAACTTGATTGCGTGCTCCCCCGGTTCGATAATTGCGTCCGGGATCTCACCCACCCGATCGATTCTACTAAGTTGGTGTTCATGACTCGTGGCATCAAAAAAGGAGGTTACTCCCCTTACCACCGAATTCCCTTCAGGCCAATCCATTTTCTCCAACTCCTTCCTAGCCACAGAAATATTCTCCTCCTCCTCCTCTAATATTCGATTTAGCCTCTGTTCACCAACTCCCAATTTTGTCAGTAATTCTCTATGATTTGGGAGTGGATCTTTCTCGGCCCAGTATCTAAGCAATTCACGATCGACATAACCCGGGGGGTTTCCACTTGCAGCTCCGAGGTAAAGGTCGTCATGATGGTGCGCATGCCCGCAACCTCTCATTGTTTCAACATGAATAAGCGTCGCTCCACAATCGGCTATGGCGAACTCTCTAGCAACAGCAGAAGATGCATAGAACATTGCCGGATCAGCCCCATCAATGGTCCACGAGGGTATTCCCATAGCGTGCCCTTTGTCGCCAAAGGTTTCTGCTCCTGATTGTGCAGAGTTGAATGTGTCCAGAGCAATTTGGTTATTCTGAATCATAAAGCAAATTGGCAGGCCACGAACCCCTGCGAAATTCATCGCTTCCCAGAACTCTCCACTACTACTGCACCCCTCTCCAACGGGGGCTAGGTGAAACCTCTTCACACCCAGATGTTTTGCTGCCAGTGCTACGCCAGTTGTAGTTGCGCTCGCTATTGGCAAGGGGGCTGTTGGGGGGAGGACCCCTTTCTCCCAGTTACCAATGTGTAGATCGCGACCACCACTGCCCTCTATTCCCCCATCCATGTACGAATCAGCCTTTCCCATTTGCGCTGCTAAGACCTCAATTGGCGTCTGCCCCATGGCCAGAGCAAGGCCCATGTCTCGAATCATCGGTGCGACGATATCCGCATTTTGTCTCTCATTATGAGGGAGGTCGACTGCTCGCTTCATTGCAGTTGCACACGCCACCACTCCCTCTTGCCAAGTTGATCTGAAGCCCTTCCCCCCGAATCTCCCCCCATCAGGAGTTGGTAAGCCAGATATGGATAGATTCCTCAGCTCTTCATCGACCAACCTTGTTCTAATCATCCTTCTTTGCCATTGCAACCTATCTTCGACAGTTACTGAATAATAGTGGGCAATCCTCCTCAGACAGAGGGTAACATCCACCAGGAACCTCGTCATTCTCCTTTCTAGGAACATCTCACCTTTCCTCCGAGGAATGATTTCAGATTCACTCAAGGATGAGAGATTTGGGCCAAGTAGACGTTCTGATAGGACGCTCTCTAACTCAGAAATCAGCAATCCAGAGAACACGTGGAAGCTACCCCCATCCAGTCTATTGGGGAAATTCAGATTCCCCCAGCAATCAGATACCGTATTCAGATGACCGTCATGCCTTTCTGCGATAAACTCCAATAACGCGCCTCTGACAATTTCAGACTCAATTCTTTGTGGGAATTCCAAGGAGAAACCAGGTTTCCATCCCGCGCCCCAGATTTTAGGCAATATAGATTGAGGATCATCATTTCCAAAGGAGTCATCCGAGGGGATTTCCTCACTTCGAGGAGCCCCGTCGTTCCTCCTTTCTACTTCTTCTTCGAGTTTCCCCATCCCCCGACGTGAGTCTCTTTCCCAGACCTGTATACTCCTTGTCCTACCCTTTCCCGAAGAGGATCTATCCAGTGTTGTTCTAGCTCTTTTTCCGCAGCCAGAGCATTTTCTATCTAATTTATTGGCATTATGCGACCTCGTCTTCCAAATTTGATGAAGACTGCATTCAGGGCACTTCCAAATCCCTATTCTCGCTAATGCCATGAATACCCGAATAGGTATAGTACAACAATATTCGCCATATTAATGGCTATTTTACCACAATTATTAGTTAAATGTGGTATTTTCGAGATAATAATTACTATATTTTTCAATTTAACCACATTAAAACATTGAATTAAGAGTAATTATACCACATTATCTTTAATAAAAAATCATAATGTTATAATTAGTTATTAAATACCACATTAAAACAGTATATTATTACTAATAATACCACATTAATATTTAGTTATATTCGAATCTACATTATCGGACCAGGAAAGTATACCTCCAGCCAAGTTGAATACACGTCTAACATTCAAATCTGATTCTATGATAAATCTAGCTACAGCAGCGGATCTTTGGCCACTTCTGCAATACACGACAATATCCATCTCCGAGGGTATTTCTTCTACTCTTGATGGAATCTCAAGATGCATTATTCGAGCATCCGTCCCTTCAATCGAAGCAATCACCTCCTCATGGGCCCTCCTCACATCTAGGAGGAATGGTTTCCAACCCCCTAGCCTTCTTTCAGAAAATTCCTTTGCACCAATTTCTTCGAAATCTCGTTCCGACAACTCCCCTAGTTTGGTGACCCTCGCTCTTTCCGGATTCTTAGAGAACGAGAGCGATCGCATTTCCATCGATAAAGTATCGATAGCTAGTAGTTTCCCACTCAGGCATTCTCCTATGCCCAAGATAACCTTGATCGCCTCGGTTGCCTGAATTGTCCCTACAATTCCAGGTAGGACCCCTAATACGCCAGCTTCCGAGCAATTTGGTGCCAATTCTGGAGGAGGGGAGGTGGGAAATAGATCACGATAATTTGGTCCATCATTGAGGTTGAATGTCGAGATCTGACCCTCGAATCTATGGATACTTCCGAAAACCCATGGCTTACCAAGGATTTCACAAGTGTCCCCAATAAGATAACGAGATTGGAAATTGTCCGTCCCATCAATAATAACATCATAATCATCCAAAATTTCCATCGAATTCTCATCAGTCAGTCTATCATTGATCTTTACAACATCGACGTCAGGATTCAGTCCTGCAATCCATTTTGAAGCAGACTCGATCTTAGATTTGCCAATCCACTCACTATTGTGGATGACCTGCCTCTGTAAATTAGATGCACTAACTGCGTCATTATCGATTATACCAATTCTTCCCACTCCAGCCGCTGCTAGATACATCAATGCCGGAGAGCCCAGGCCCCCGGCTCCCACTACAAGTACCGATGAATTGAGTAATTGCTCCTGCCCCTCTGGTCCCACTCTAGGAAGTACCAGATGCCTCGCATACCTCTCTCTTTGTTCCGGACTAAGACGGCCTGTCATTGTCATCCGAGAAAAGGGGTCCAATCAAGGTACCTTCGGTCCTCAATTTTGCTCTTCCAGCCACTTTTCTGCATCTATTGCTGCCTGACATCCCATTCCAGCAGCTGTAATGGCTTGACGATACCTTTTGTCTACAACATCCCCGGCAGCAAATACTCCCGGGATAGCGGTCATTGTGTTCTCTTTGTGAATGATGTATCCTTCTGTGTCAGTTTCCAACTGATCCTCGAGGAAATTGGTAATTGGCGTGTGCCCAATTGCGATAAATGCCCCAGCGCAAACGATCTCCTCCTCAGACCCATCTCTAGGGTCTTCTAGGACAGCTCCAGTAAGGCCTTGCTCATTCGCAATCCATTTCTTCACTTGTCTGAATGTCTTGATCTCGATTTTTGGATGGGATTTGGCCCTCTCGTACATCACCTTTGAAGCCTTGAAAACATCTCTCCTGTGGATGATAGTAACCTTGCTAGCAAACCTAGTCAGGAAAGTTGCTTCCTCCATCGCTGAATCCCCACCTCCAACAACGATAATTTCCTCGTCCCGGAAGAAAGCACCGTCACAAGTGGCACATGTCGAAATTCCACGACCTTTCTGATCATCCTCTCCCTCCGCGCCAAGCCAAATTGCTTCTGCACCGGTGCAAATAATCAGTGACTTTGCTCTGAACTCCTCTCCCTCTACCCAGACGCCGAAGGGACGCTGCGATAGATCGACCCTTTCCACATTCTTGTCTTGGACCTCCAGCCCGAACCGTTCGGCCTGTTCCCTCATATCAATCATCATCTCAGGACCTCCAATTCCATTTGGATAGCCAGGGAAGTTTTCAACATCGGATGTGAGCATCAGCTGCCCTCCTGACATATAACCCGCGAACATCAATGGATTCAGCAACGCTCTAGCCGCGTATAGCCCCGCAGTGTAACCTGCAGGGCCCGAGCCAACAATGATCACGCTCCTTACATCCTCGCCCATGTAGCACCGAGGCGTCAGGCATCCCTTGAATCTTGACAGTCACCAAGCTTCCAGAATTGATGAAAAATTAGAGAAAATCGTAATATAATAACCCCCAGAGGGCAAATCATGCCCAAATACATGTATTCTGGAAACTACACTAAGGAAGGTGCCGCTGGTCTGCTAAAGGACGGGGGAAAGGCGAGGAAGGAAGAAGCAGCGAGAATAGTGGAAGCTATGGGTGGGTCCCTAGAAGCCTACTATTGGTCATTTGGCGAGATGGATTTCATGATGATTGCTGATATCCCAGAGGCTATGGCAGTGAAGTTCTCCCTTCACGTGGGCGCTTCGGGGATCTTCAATGGTAAGCTAACCCCACTGATCACCGTCGAGGGAATGGAAGAAGCCACGTCAACGGAGTTGCCGTCAATGCGCCTTCCAGGCGAGTGACGAACCACTCCCTTACTCGGACATCGCAGCAACTGCACCGACAGCGGACCTAGCATGTGGCTCTAGCCTAGGCTCGATATGCTCAGGCGCTGCTCCCGGACCAATTATGCCTAGTCCAATGGGTTTGTTGTGCTTTATTTGCAATTCTATTACTGACATGGTCACTGAATGCCCCATTACTAGCCCATGGTCCGTCTCACCACGCTCGATAATTCCCAAAACGATAGCACCATGGATTTCTTCTCTCTGTAGCATCCTGTCCAGAGCAAGTGGGGCCTCCATAGAACCAGGTACCCAAACAATATCATGTACTAACCAATTCTTGGAAACTGCCTCATCCTTAGCGAATTCCAGCATCCTCTCCACTTCATCGCGATGAAATGAGCCACAAACAATTCCAAGATTCATGATTTGCCCATCCTGAGCATTGTCTCCACAACGGCTTGCGTTCTCGAGTCTATCTCAATGTTTACCCTATCTCCGACGATCTTTCTACCTATGGTGCTAATTCTGAGCGTCTCGGGGATGATGTGCAAACTGAAACTTCTTTCATCGCATTTCCCTACAGTAAGGGACATCCCATCGATGGCGATGAACCCCTTCTCCAGAATGAAAGGGCCGCATCCATCTGGTATTGATATCCTGAGATCTTTCCCTTCGCCAACCATTCCGAACTCCAATATTTCAGCGGTTGCCATTACGTGTCCAGAGAGGATATGACCTCCCAATTCGTCACCAAGTCTCATCGATCTCTCCACATTTAGGAGATCCCCAGCAGATCTGTCAGCTAGGGTTGTTCTCTCCAGAGTCTCTGAAATTGCATCAAAATCCACTCTCTCCGAATCTATTCTGACTACAGTCATGCAAACGCCATCCAGAGAAACACTTGCTCCGGTTTCTAGTCCCCCATCGAATCCACTCAGGTCTAATGAGAATGTTCGGATGGAGTCCCCTTCGACTATATCCAGAATTGGTGCAGTTCCCGCTACAATTCCAGTATACATGTTCAATCCTCCTCGTATGGGCCACCTTCCGTGCCAGGCCATAGGTCCAGGATTCTTGCAATTATCTTCCTAGTTCCATCTAGGTCGTCCGACAGCCCCTCGACTCGTGTAATCTCGACATCTTCGAACCCATGCATATCCAGCCCAGACCTTATCGCATCGATAGAATGCTTCTGATCATATCCCAAGGCTATCAGATTTGGGCTAACTTCCTCCAATATCTCGAAAATCGGCACCCCCGGTGGATTTCCCACTATTGCTTTGTCGACTGGTTTCAGTCCTTCTACCATCCTCCTTCTCAGCTCTTGACCCGTGACTGGCTCATGCTTCTGCTTTCGTACAGTTTCATCATGAGCAATGACGACAATAAGTTCGTCACCAAGAGATTTTGCTTGCTCAACATAGTGCAAATGTCCTGCATGTAGAATGTCGAAGATTCCAACCGCCATTACCCTGACCATCAATAGAGACCCCGTTGATATCTTCGCCTAATCCTTTTCATCGAAAGTAGCAGAAATTTGTTCTCCAGTAATCATCGGAATTCCATGCCTCGCTGCATATTCCCTAGCCCCTTCTAAGGACAAAGCCCCATCCCCATCTGATTCCAGCATCTCGGCACCAATAGTGCATGGGACTAATCCAGCCAATCTGGCTATTGAAACAGCTAGTTCGGTATGCCCCTGTCTCGTCTTGAGGCCCCCAGGTGACTCCCTGCATACTGGGATATGGCCGGGAGTCCTGAATTCTCCCCCCAATTCGAAAAGTGCGGAATCGCCCTCAGCACCCTTTCGCAACAGTTCTCCGGATAATTCCCCAAACCTTCTTGTCGTAAGGGACCTATCTCTGTCGGTAATTCCAGTATACGTTTCTCTGTGGTTAAGTGAAAGAGTGAAGGCGGATCTCGAATCATACTGAAGGTCATTTGTTACTAGATGCCCCAATACCGGGTTCTCCTCAATCAGAGCATCATGGGAATGGATATCCTGAAGCCAAGGGAGTCCAAACATTTCTCCAATTTCATTCCCTATTGCTAGGAAAAGAAGACCACCACAGTCTTTTCTCAACCTCCTTATCACCTCGGGTGACGCTGCGGTTGCGGGCCATAGCAGATCCGTCTCCTTCTCTCTGAAATCAGAGTCAAAGATCATTACTGGATTGCCAGACTCGAATGCTGAAATCGCCCAAGCAACTCCGTCATCCATGTCCAGCGGAGGGGCCATTGATACCCGATACTTTCGGTCTAGAAAAAATGATGTCTTAGTGCAATCCCCACTGGCACAATGGCAGGGGCGGCGAAGTCTTCGGCGCCTGTCCGGGTCGACCTTGCTGGTGGTTGGACCGATGTAGGCCCATATCCCAGCGACTTTGGCGGAGAAGTCGTAAACTTCGCAATTAATCTCAGAGTGATTGCTCGGTCCGCTTCAGTTCCAGCCAACAGAAAGACAGACTTCGAGTTCCCAGTTCCTAGGGGCTCTGGATTGGGAACCAGTTCTGCAATGAATGTGGCCTTGTCAGCGCTTATCTCCCCTGATCAACTAGAATATCCGGAAAAACTCGCTGAGGAAGCCTTTGCCCTCGAATCCCAGGGGGGAAATTATTGCGGAAGACAAGATCAGTGGGCATCAGCCATAGGTGGCTTCAACCATCTGCTGTTCATCGGCGACTCGGTCGAGAGAATGCCATTCGAACCAATGAAATCATCAATGAATTGGCTGAAGAAGCACCTGATAATCTCATTCTCAGGTAAAAGTAGAAATTCCGGAGAAATGCAAGAATCAGTATGGTCGAGGTACTCAAATGGGGATGCGGAAGTAATCAGCGGTCTGCATAGGATTAGGGGTGCCGCCAGAGTGATGGCAAATGGCCTCCAGCAAGATCGTCGGGACATGGTAGTCTCTTCACTGAGGGAGGTATGCGAGGGAGTGGATTTGATCGATAAGGCAATCCATGATCCCTTTCGAGATGTTGTAGAATCCCTCATCGGAAAAGGATCCGCTGTAGCTTGGAAGGCATTGGGGGCAGGAGGAGGTGGGTGTTCGGCAATCCTGTGCTCCCCAACCGGTATGGAAGACGTTACTCGGACTATTGAGAACGCGGACTGGGAGATTATTGAGTGGGATTTTGAGGGCAAAGGCGTCCTTCTGCACGAGTGAATACTCCAGTCCGAACTCTCAAACATGACCATTTGCCCGAGCATCCATGGGCGACCGCCGTTCCATGTTTGTTCCTCTGGCACTCTTGGTCCTAATCGCACCACTAGCAGCCTCTTCAATTTCTGTTGAGACTTCGCCACAAGGCGGTTTCGATGCTAATGGCGATTGGGTCCCTAGCATAGAGTCCGACATCCACTGGAACTGGTGGTCTCATTGGAGCCGAGACAAGGATTCTAACTCCCTCGATGACAGACTGGAATGGTTGATCGAACAACCCGAACAAACTCAGAGAGACTGGTGGAAGAGGGCTCCAGAGGGAAGTGCAAGGGTTTTCGTGGACTATGACCACCACCCAACAGATGCCGATATCTCAGCCCTAGAGTCACTTGGGGTGGAAGTGACCTTCAGATACGGATATCTGGACACAGTCTCTGGGACATCCCCCATATCGAAAATAATCGACGAGGGGGGCATCAGATCACTCAATGGTGTCGTGATGGTAGAGGACCTTGGTCTCGCCGAGACTAACATGCATGAGGCAGTTCCCAACATGGGGGTGGACACCGTATGGGAAGACTTCGGTCTTGATGGCACCGGCTCTGTGATTGCCATTCTGGATACGGGAGTCCGTGGAGACCACGAGGGGCTCAACGACATGGACGATGACCCTCTAACATGCATCGACGACCCCCCGGACCCATTCGATCCGGATCCCGACCCTCTTCCCTCAGATTGCGATCCAAAGATCATCGCATTCTTCGATGCCGTTCTCACAGATGAGGAGCAAGACCCATCCACATCATACGACTCAGGCACACACGGAAGCCACGTTGCAGGAATAGCGGCAGGGACCGGCGGCGGTCAGACTGACCCGGGAACCGGATTGAGGTACGTGGGAGCAGCTCCAGGAGCTCATCTGATCAATATCCTGGCATGCTGCGATGGGGACATCGAGGACGTGATACAAGGGGCCCAATGGGCAATTGACAACAAGGAAAAATACGGAATCGACATAGTGACCTCTTCCCTGGGGGAGCAGCAATTCGAGGTACATTTGGACAACGATGGAAGCTCTGCATGGAGCCGCCAGATGGACATGGTAGTTGAAGCCGGAATCATCACCACGCTCTCCGCAGGCAACGAGTTCGGTGGACTGACCGTTGCTGGATGCAACACCATAGATAGCCCTGGAGACGCTAATCTGCCCGTAACGGTAGCCAGCTTGGACAAGGATCTAGGCCTTGCGATCTACAGCAGCAGAGGGTACACATCCGACTTGAGGGTTAAGCCGGATGTAGCCGTAATCGGATCAAGCATCATGGCCCCGGATGCAGCGACCCAAGATGGTTACATCAGCAAGTCAGGGACTAGCATGGCCACTCCTCTTATGGCTGGAATTGCGGCTCTGATGATCCAGGCAAACCCGGACCTCACACCCACCGAGTTCAAGGACATCATTTCCGCACACTCTATCGAACGCGATGTCCAGTTGCTCGATGACCCCGGACTAAACGACTGCAGCCTATTGGAAACCAGGCCAGACAACGAATTCGGATTCGGACAGGCTGATCCAATGGCCTTCGTGGAGGCGGCAGGAAGCATTGACCGCTCCCTGAATATCTCGATGGAAGTTGCCACTATGGGGGAGGTCCTCAATGAGAGCTACATACATGGATCATCTTCCGGAGCCGAGGTAGGATCATCAGGGCCAGGTAGCAAGACGAAGGTCGAGGTTCGAGTAGGGGGCGGAGAATGGAAGGAAGCCGTGGACGATTCTCCACTGGGTGACTGGGCCCTGTGGAGCATCCGATTGGAACCACACGTTGAGTCTGGAAACTCGACAATCTATGCCAGACTGGTGGTCGACGACGAACACATTTCCCCAATTGACGCCCGAAGGGTAATCCTACTCGATATACCAGCAGTAGCTGACGGGTCCAACGACTCGGACGCTTCCAAAATTCTGATTATCGCGATAGCTCTGATGTTTGCCTTGATGCTCGGGTACGTGGTCTTCCACAGGGAACGCCTGATTGAAGAGTGGTACGATGGAGAAAGCCTTACGGACAACAGACTCAGAAGAACGGCTTCTCTGTGCATTCTATACTTCGCTCAAGGCCTCCCATGGGGGTTCGCCGTAGTTGCATTCGTAGCATACCTGGCCAACAATGGCTTCACTGCAGGAGAAACCGGGACTCTTCTGGCCACGATAGCACTTCCTTGGACCTTCAAATGGATATGGGGGCCTGTAATCGATACACTAAACATCCCGATCTATGGAAAACGAAGGCTTTGGGTCCTTTTCTCTCAGTTTGGAATGGCATTGACCATCGGAATTATTCTCTTTGTTCCCAACTTGATAGAGCAGATCGACATTGTGATCACGCTCATGTTCATCCACAACATCTTCGCTTCCCTCCAGGACGTCAGCACTGACGCTCTAGCTGTCGACGTTTTGGAAGACAACGAGGTTTCGAAGGTGAATGGATATATGTTCGCATCAAAGAGGGCTGGGATGATAGTCGGAGGAGCCGTTCTTGGCGGTTTGGTCAGCTCCATCGGCATCAGAGGGATGCTCGCTATCCAGCTTCCCCTACTCCTTCTGATCATGGTGCTGCCCATGTTCCTATACGAGAAGCCGGGTACTAGGCTATTCCCGTGGTCTACTCGAATGTCCGAGTCCACTGGGTCAGAGAAAGACAGCCTCTCCGATGAGTCGGATGAAGTGGATGAGAAACTCTACTGGGATGATCCGGAGGAATCTAAGTGGTGGGCTGCCGTAGCAGTGGGCAAGGCGACCTTCGAAGAGAAAATCTCCATTCCAGCATTTATCACGATAATCTCGATTTTTATCTTCGTGTCCGGCCTAGTGTTCGCCATCGCCTCAGTGGATCTCACAGTGCCATTCTACTCAAAGGCCAAGATAGTCGCATTCGGAGGTTTAGTCCTCGCAACATTTGTAGCGTTTTTCAACAGACTTGTTGCAGATGGTTATTTGCCCAAGGTACCCAATCCATTCTCTTTGTTGTCTAAATCCTCCACGAGAACTCTTGCTCAGACTAGTTTCAACTTAACCAAGGCATTCCATCTGAAGTCTTCCTTCCTTCTGATTTTCTGCTGCCTTCTTACCGAAATGTACTACTTCCTTGACCCTATTATCATTGACATATTAGTTGTGCAATCTGGTTGGGGGGACGCAAAGTACAGCTTGATCGTTGGAGGGGGCGGTATCCTAGCAACCATGTTTGGCCAAATCGCGGGTGGTTTCCTCGGGGAAAAATTCGGCGTAAGGAGGATGGGAATGATTGGATTCACCTGCCTCGCGATATGCAATGGCATGCTAGCCGTCCTGGAACCACTCTGGACAAACACCCCAGTCATGGTGGTGTACGTGTTAATCAAAGGCTTCGTCACAGGTGTCGCCTTCATCGCTGTAGTTGCTGTGTGCATGAAAATGACATGGAGCAAGGTGGGCGGGACACAATTCACTGCATACATGTCGATGTTCAACCTAGGAGGGGTGGTAGCACTCTCCAAGACAGGGCAGGTTCTGAAATTCTTTGACAACGATGTCATCCCAGCAATCTACTCTGGTGCGGTCCTCACGTTGTTCGCCGTGATCTTCTTGATTTTCATTGACCCCGAGGAGTGTAACAGGGTTCTGGAGAATAAATCCGAAGATGGAGAAGTCATTGATGCCGAAATCATGGATGCCGATTTGGGAGAATCCGCTTGGTGGGACGAGGAAGGAGGCGGTGACACTGTCACAGCTGCATGATATCATCGAGAGTGCTGATGAGGACTTCCTCGTCTTCACTCAAACGATCTGCCCATACTGCACACGGGCGTTCAGGACTCTAGATTCTAAGGGCCTCACTTACATGGAAGTGAATCTGGACAACTTCTTGGGACTGAGGAAGGACGTGGTTATGGAGACTGGACACAGGACCGTCCCCGTGGTGTTCGACATGCGTGGAGACGTCCCGATCTTTGTTGGGGGGTCTGACCGCCTTATGGAATACCTCTAGAGGCTCCATGACTGAGTGATTCCGCCAGCTATCCTCACCCTCAAGAAGGTGGAGCTACCTGTGAAGGTGGCCGTGAGGGTGTATTCCCCCGAGGGATAGGGAATCGTCCCTAGAGTACCCATCTCGCTTGCTCCGGGCCCCCAAATCCTCTCCAGTGCCGAGATTGACGTGTGGTCCCTCAGAGTCATGGAGATGGATGAGCCCGAGCCACAATCGGCATCAATGAAGTAGATCATCTCGTCCCACTCACCATCGCTCTGGTGGTCGTTAACGAGAAACGTGTCACGAATCTCGATGTCGTTACCGGTATCTTCCCAAGTGTCGCCGAACAGGTCCCCTCCCCTCACGAAGTATACATCACCGGTGTGACCCGAACCACTATCGGAAAGCATCATCCTGAGATTCGTGACTCCCATCGGATCCTTCCATGTGAATGAGTAGAAGAAACCGGCTTCGTTGTCGAACACGTAATCCAGTCTCGAACCGTCGGAAGAGGTGGCGATAATCACCGCCGTGCTCCCTGATATGTCGGAGACGAAAGCATCCCACTCCATGGAGAATAGCGTGAATGACCATGCATTACCCTCCTCGAGGGGGAAACTCAGAACCGTCTGCGCGACACCGTTCTCGAAGGTCCCCAATTCGGAATGGGTAATCCTCCCTAGGAATGGGTTGTGGTTGAGCACCGCATGGCGCCTAGCCTCTGTCAGGCTGGAAATAGCAAGCATGTATGCAGTCCCATCCTCTTCACTGGTGCTAGCAACCACCAGCCTAGCAGTGTCGTCACTGTAATCCGGGGTCGAGAAGGTGTAGAGCCACCAGTCCCCAGTCTCCCATGCAGCGACTTCGAAAACACCCGATGAAGGGCCTCCCGAGTCTGACTGGCCTCCCGAGCACCCAGCAAGGGATGACAACAGTAGTACCACTAGGATTGCAAATGCACGACTCGACCTCACGACTCTCGCTAGAGCCGCCCCCATCAAGAGCCTGACGCTTGTACGATTTCCCTAAAGGGACCCTAACTCACCAGTCTTGGTCAACATCCCAGCGATTACCACGCTGACGATGCTCATCAGCTTGATCAGGATATTCAGGGATGGTCCACTTGTGTCCTTGAATGGATCCCCAATCGTGTCCCCAACTACTGCGGCATTATGTGCATCGTCGCCCTTGGCGGCCCCCTCAATGTGACCTTGCTCTATGGCCTTCTTCGCGTTGTCCCATGCCCCGCCTGCGTTTGCCATGAATAGGGCCATCAGGACTCCGCTTGCAGTTGCTCCGGCAAGGGTTCCGCCCAGTGCAGCGCTACCTAGTAGTAGACCGATTATCACCGGGCTCGAAATAGCAACAACACCTGGCATCACCATTTCGCGTAGAGCTGCCTTGGTAGAGATGTCCACGCAGGTGGCACTGTCTGGCTCCACTCCTTCACGTCCCTCCAGGAGTCCATCGATCTCCCTGAACTGCCTCCTAATCTCTGCGATCATCTCCTCTGCTGCACGTCCAACCGACTTCATCGTCATCGCTGCAACTACGAATGGCAGTGATGCCCCGATCAGTAGTCCGATGACGACCATTGGCTCCGTCAGGCTCAGGTCTGCCGCCTCAAGCCCAGCACTGGTCTTGAAAGCGGCGAAAAGAGCGAGCGCGGTCAAAGCCGCACTGCCAATCGCGAAACCCTTCCCAATTGCTGCCGTGGTGTTCCCAATTGAGTCAAGGCCATCGGTAATCTCTCTCACATCGTCTCCTAGTCCTGACATCTCGGCAATTCCTCCAGCATTGTCTACCACTGGGCCATAAGCGTCCACAGTCATGGTCACGCCAACTGTCCCCAGCATCCCCATGGCTGCCATTGCAATGCCGTATAGGCCGAGATCCCCTTCGCCCATCACGTGATCGGCCCCGAAAATTCCTGCAGCTATCAGGAGAACTGGGAGGAAAACCGACTGCATCCCTACTGCAAGTCCCGCTATTGCGTTGGTTGCACTGCCAGTCTTACTCGCTTCCCCGATGTAGGGTATTGCCCGGACCTTGAAGAAAAACACGTCCTCTATCCCCGTGTAGTACTCAGTAACCAGTCCAATCAGTATCCCGACGAGGGAACCGATCGCGACAGCTTGGATTACCGTGGTTGGTAGCTCTAGGTAATCTAGGGCGAAGTAGCCACCAGCAATGAACAGCCCCGCTCCAATGAATGTGGTATTCCTCAGAGCTGCTCCGGGATCCATGTTCTGCATTGCAGCGATCGAGAAGACGCCAATTATGGAAGCGATGTAACCAACTACTGCCAGTACGATCGGAATCATCACGTAGTCGGGGCCGAGAAGATCCTCGTTGGCCGCTGCAATCACCATTGCTGCGATGATGCTCCCAACGAATGACTCGAAGATGTCTGCACCCATTCCGGCAACGTCTCCCACATTGTCGCCGACGTTATCCGCGATGACTCCGGGGTTCCGCGGGTCGTCCTCGGGAATCCCTGCCTCAACCTTGCCAACTAGATCCGCGCCCACATCTGCTGCCTTGGTGTAAATCCCCCCACCTACACGTGCGAAGAGGGCGATTGAAGATGCACCCATGCCGAATCCCGCTATGTTTTCCACCGTTAGGAACCCGGTTTCAGTAAGGTAGTACATGAGAGAAATTCCCGCTAGACCCAATCCTCCTACGGCTAGCCCCATCACTGCTCCGCCATTGTATGATGTTGTTAGAGCGGCAGATTGCCCACCATCGGCTGCAGCCTGTGCCGTCCGGCCATTCGCGCTGGTGGCTGAACGCATTCCGGAGAAACCAGCTGCAACACTGCACAGTGCACCAATGATGAATGCCACCATGGTCTCCATGCCGAGGCCATTCTCTTCCCCTCCAAGTAGAAGGGCGATCGCCACGATGACAATGAAACCTGAGAGCAACTTGTACTCGGCGTAAAGGAATGCCATCGCACCGTCCTGGATTCGCTCGGTAATCTTGGCGACAGTCTCGTTTTCAATCTTTATTGAATTCACCTTGTTGTACAGGAAGAATGCAACGACAAGCCCGAAAAGACCCGCTGCAATCCCTATAATCCCTAGTTGTTCTCCATCCATAGTTACACCATCAGTTCGGCTCGCCGAATAGAGTGCTCTATTTAATCCAAATCCATTTGCAAAACTACCTTTGCCGATTAACCAATATTTGCATGGATTGCCGAGGCAAATGAATTCAGAACGCCCGCACCGTCGTGTTCGCGTTGGAAGGCACCCATTTCTTCCTCGGAAATGTGACCCCATTCGAATGCTCTTTCCACTCTCGCCTTGGCTGCTTCGGGATGAAACTGAACCCCCCACGCAGGGAGGGCCCGACCATCTTCACACATCACTCGAACTGCGGTCACCCTATTGTGTTCCGCTGAACCCAGTAGCAAGCAACTATCCGGTACGGTAGTCACGTGGTCTTGGTGGGAATAAAGGGCAACTGGAGCGCCACCCTTTCCGCTACCTCTGGAGTCAAACAGGTCATCCGACAAACCTTCATGGTTCAGTGAAAGTTCCCAAACTCCACTTGACATGGAATTCGCTCTCTCGACAGTAGCTCCAAGTGAATGACAGAGAAGTTGGTGGCCAAAGCATATTCCTAGTGTGGGTATCCCCATTCTGGATGAGCACCTAAGTAGCGATCCACCGCCATTCATCCATTTCTCCCACATTGTCACATTCCTCCTCGAACCGCTACAAACAACAGCATCAGGTTCGATAGATTGGATCCAAGTCTCGGTCAAACCATCAGTCCCATGTAGAGGCATGGCTACTCTCCTGAAAATCACCTCATTCCCCGACATCTCCATACTGCAATCACCCCAGAATGGGTACTCGTAATCCCAATTTGGCACGTCATTCTCAGATAGTCCGACCAAGCCTTCGTCCTGTGCCCGAACACCAATTTCTTCCGATTGCATTTGAGGGGTGACTAGCAGAACCTCCACCGCGCTCCTTTCAGCAATCGGTTGGATTACCTCTTGATTCCCACCATGCCCGAACTCCGATCTCTCGACCAAGAGGTCGATTAGGATGACTCTGGTAACTCGCCCCACACTATCACGGAGAGGCAATTCTTTGAAAGACCCCCGCCCCTCAAGGATGATGAGCAGCATGGTCGACAAACAACTAATTCTGGATTCGGTCGGGCCTGTCCAAGCAGTTCTAGATGCTCATGACGGGGTGGTAAACGTAGTAGACACAACCGATGGAGTGATCATGATTTCCCTAGAAGGAGGGTGCACTGGGTGCAGTTCAACACCCATGACTGCTATGCAGATTTACTACTCTCTGATGAAGCTAGACCAGGTTGAGGACGTCGTGTTCGTCAATGGCGAGCTTCCCGCTTACATGCGCTCTTTCATAGATGACAAGCTAAACTCGGAGTAGGTCACTCCTCATCCTGGGATTTCATTATACTGTGTGGGTTTGCCTCTCCTTGGACGTCCGTACCCTTGATGTTCATGACCGATGCCAATGCCATCATTGCTGCAATCACCGCAAAGGGTCTTGCTATTTTCTTGGAACCCCAGATCTCACCTCCAGAATAGTGTAGTGAGAACAGAAGTGCAGCTGAAGTTAGGCATATGGCGGCGATTACCCTCTGTGCCATTATTTCACTCCCCGTTGTCCTCGATAGTGACCCTATTGCCATCCAGAGGAAGGTCGCTAAGCTACACAGCCCCAATGAAGCCGCCTCAATGAACTCCAGGTATCCCACATCCGACCCTGAGGGGGACAGTTTGAGTATCTTCTGATAATCAATAACCCAATATATCTCCCTCTGAATGGACTCCCGTGGGCACTTCTCCTAGATCCAGGTGGTCCAATCGAGACGACTCTTCATACCAAGTTAGTAAGTCCGAAGTCAAAACCAGAAAAAAGACCAGATTTAGCGAATGGACTAAGCCGAAATCCGACTCATCGGCTCCTATACTGATTGTCGGACAGTTGACTAGCCTAGTGTCACTAATGATGTTCCATACTGGGACTGAGTCTTCAGGCCCAGGAAGCACCGAGGGCGCCTCAGTTTGGGCATTGGGTGAATCCGCTCTCATTGTTACATTAGTTTTCGGACTAATCTCATTTCTGTCCCTTTTCCGAGTATCAATTTCCCACAAGGCACCTAAGCGGAGGAGAAGAATTGCTAGAGTTTGGCTACTAGCAGTAATCCTTGCTACGCAACTGACTTGAGTGACTTTGCATTGCGACTGCTGGTAATCGTCCATGCACCCCCTGGCCAGAGTGATATTTGTGATTTCAGGAACAATGACTTTTGTTGGCTTTTTTTTCATGATCACCGGAACCACGATACCTTTCTTCGATTCCCAAGAAGAAGTGGAAATAGAGTTCGCTTTTTCGGGCCAAAGTGCCACACTACACTTCGAGCAGACTGAATCGCCACCCAACAATGGCTGGGCAGTATACTCTTTTGGACAATACTTGGACGGTGATGAGGATGGGATTTGGGATGATTGTGGAATTCTTGAGATATCCCTAACCAACGATTCAGAGGTGAACTTCTTCTATCCCAATTGTGATAATTCGACCAAGAGAGAAGAGGTAGCAGACATGATTTACGTAGGTCAACTGTGCTTTGACCCGACCAATGAATCTTCATCTATTTGCATCGAAGGGAATTACAGTTTCGAATCAAATGTTTTCGTCAAACTCTCCCAAGAGTTCGGGCAAAATGACGACCAATCTCTATTTTCGCGTATTATCGAATGGATCGTGGATGGTTTTGCCACTGGTAGGACAATTCTTTGCGCCTCTTTTCCCTTGATGATTCTGGGGGCATTCTTAGCCGTCTTACTGTCCGATGAGGACGAGCAAACCCCGAAAAAGACAAGTGGAGGCCCCACAGCTGAATGGCGGGCATACTCCCTCACGGGCCAGGAGAGGGGTGACGACGGCCTCCCGAAGGCATTCAGCAGGCATTCTGAGAAGAAGGATATTTACAGGAAACCAAGGAAAGGAAACGTCCGCGGGGGGGTCCACAAATCTGGGGGGCTCTACTTGGATGGCTGGACAGATGAAGACTCCGATGCCGCGTACAAGAAAAAAGTCCAGGATCGTCGGGATAGATGAGTCAACGCAAGATTGGCAGCAGCATCAGGAAGATTCCCACGATCACCATCGCCACTACGACTCGACGGAGAAAATCGAAGATAGAATCCAGAACCATGCCGCTATACGAGCCACGTCCCTTGCCGACATAGATTCGAGGGGGCTCTTCCTCGTCCATCTAATTCCCTCTATCATCAGAATTTAGTTTGAATACGGGGATGCGGCTCATCTTGTGCAAGTTGGTTGTATGCAACCCCATGTATATCTCTAAGACTTCCTGCTCACGTTCTGATATATCCGATTCCGATGGTTTTTCTGCCTCCTTCATCGCCCACTCAAGCTCTTCGTAAGAAGCACCGATCTGCTCCTCATCGGTCCTCCCATCACCCCACAAACCGTCCGTGGGAGGAGTTTCTCGGATTTCCTTTAGAATTTCCAATTCCTCCCCTATCGCATACACATCCGACTTGAATAAATCAGCAATGGGGGAGATGTCCACACCTCCATCCCCGTATTTGGTGAAGAACCCGACTCCGAAGTCCTCTACTTTGTTACCCGTTCCAACTACAATGCCGTTGTTAGACCCAGCAATGGCATACAAGGTTGTCATCCGTAACCTAGCACGGGAGTTAGCAAGGGATAATTCGGAAATCCCATCTTCCCTCAATTCTGAGCAAAACTTGTCGTAGGTCGAAGATAGATCGAAATCCCTACTCTCGACATTCCCCCACTTCGACTTCATCCATTCAATGTGGCTATTCGAGAGTTCATACTGCAACGGGTCCTGGTGGATTGGCATATTCAGAACAACGGTTTCCATCCCTGTCATTGCCGAGAGGGTGGAGGTCACTGCCGAATCTATTCCTCCCGAAACTCCAACTACTAGAGTCTCGATGCCATTACCTTCGGCGTAATCCTTGATCCAAATGGAGATTTCCTCAGCTATTTTTCCCCAGTCTTTCACACTCACACTCTCCCTAGTGGCAAGCCATGCCGTATTTCTTCAGACGCCAGTAATTGTAAGGCCATGGGGTAAGGAAGCCAACAAACAGCATCAACGGCACTGCAGCATAATTCAGACCCAATTCTCCTTTTGTGAACAGGAGGTCAGTAAACTCCATCGAGATTTCCATCATTAGCATCGAGATGAAAGACATTCCCAGTGCGGTAGACAATGCGGTGCGAAAATCCATCTGACCTCGAATAAGGAGGAACGTCTCAAGCATCACACTCGTTGCTAGACCATTGATTAGTGGGAGAATTGCAAAGAAGTACCATTTGCTAGAATATAACTCCAAATCTGCAGTTATCCCGGAGTAGGAGTAGTATGCTAGAGTCCCGAATTCTCCTGCTGCACATCCAACCAGACACCACTTGGTATTGTTTGCAGATCTCCTCCAAACGCTCCTATCCCCCCAGTGGAAATCCTCTGCCTCTCCATCTACGGAGTAACCAATTGACCTGATCGCCCCACTTAGGAGGTCTTTGGAAACGTCCTCGTGATGGATGATCGCCGATCCATCGAGATGGCTGACTTCTGCCGAAGAAACCCCCCTTACCCCTTCTAGAACATTTCTAACTCGATTGGAGCACCCATCGCAAGTCATTCCTCCAACGTCAAGGCGAATCGTCTCTGTCACGCTCCCAACTAACGCTTAGGGCATTTGAAGTCTTGCAAATTTGTAATTTTCATCCCTATTTCTTCCCCCTCAAGTTCAAGACGAACTCATCTGTCGCTTGACCGATGGTTGTGCCCAACTCACCTGGTAATCTAGACCCTGTGTCTTTGGAGAACTCTCTAATGGAGTCGTGGGGGGAAGAATCAACATTCTCGGAATCAATCGAATCAAGGAGGGACCTAGAGTCACCTTTCACCTTCCTCGAGGGCCCTCCAACGGCTAACGGCCGTCCCGGTATTCACCACGTCCTCTCTAGGCTGTTCAAGGACATGGTTTGCCGATGGAAGACAATGGAGGGGCATGTTGTCGAGAGAAAGGGTGGCTGGGACACTCACGGTCTTCCCGTTGAGATAGAGGTTCAGAAACAACTTGACCTAATGTCGAATGAGGCAATTGAGAATTACGGAATGGAGGCCTTCAACCAGAAATGTAAGGAAAGCGTTTGGACATACGAGGAGGCCTGGAGGGAGATGACCGAGAGAATGGGATTCTGGGTCGACATGGAAGATCCATACGTCACTCTTAACGATGAGTACATCGAGTCTGCATGGTGGTCCCTGAGGCAGATGTTCGATAAAGGACTTCTTTTCAGAGGTCACAAGGTTCTCCCCTACTGCCCTCAGACCGGAACTAGCTATTCCACCCACGAAGTCTCACTTGGGTACAAGGAGGTGTCCGAACCCGCAGTTTTTGTCAAGTTCAAACTGGAATCCGACGAAGCCTCGATTCTTGCGTGGACCACTACTCCCTGGACACTTCCCGGCAATGTCGGTCTTGCTGTAGGGCCCGAGGTAACTTACTGCAGGGTGAGAATCACCGAGCCTCCCTCGGAATCATGGGAAGGCCGAGGTGGGGCCGAGGTCGGAGAGGAGATCATCCTCGCGAAGGATTTGATCGGCAGCGTCCTCAGAAACCATGCCGACGTGATAGCGGAGTTCCCCGGTTCCGAATTAGTTGGAAGGGCTTACTCTCCGCTTTTCCCCGGAGCCATCGATCGCGGAGAATCGAAGGCCGCCTGGACAGTAGTTGCTGCCGATTTCGTAACGACAACCGATGGAACTGGAGTTGTCCATACTGCAGTGATGTACGGCGAGGACGACTACAGACTAGGAATGGAAAAGGGATTCCCCGCACAACACACCGTTGGAATGGACGGAGCTTTCGTCAAAGGGACTCACGAAAAACTCGATGGCCGCTATGTCAAGGAATGCGATGACGACATCATCAATCTTCTAGTGGATAATGGGTTACTGTACAGGGAGCACACCTACACACACGACTATCCCCATTGTTGGAGAACCGACCATCCGCTTCTGTACTATGCAATGGACAGTTGGTTTGTCAGAATGACTGCTGTGCGGGAGCAGATACTCGCTCACAATGAAAGTGTGGAGTGGGCTCCAGAGTGGACTGGGACGAAGAGGATGGGGGAGTGGCTATCCAACATCAAGGACTGGGCGATAAGCAGGGAGAGATTCTGGGGGACACCGTTACCAGTTTGGATTTGTCCTGATTGCAGTTTCGAGCACTGTATTGGGAGCATCGAGGAGATGACCTCCATGAAAACAGCGTCTTCTCCACAACCCCCTGAGTTGCATCGTCCATACGTGGACGACGTCAGACTTGTCTGCCCATCGGAAGAATGCCAAGGGGAAATGGTCAGGGAGCCGTATGTGATGGATTGTTGGTTCGACTCCGGTTGCGCTTCTTTCGCCCAGTGGCATTACCCTTTCGAGAATGATGAGAAATTCTCCGGCTCATTCCCAGTGGACTATATCTGCGAGGCTGTAGACCAGACCAGAGGTTGGTTCTACTCTCTTCTGGCCGTAGCGACAACCGTGTTTGACGAGCCCTGTTACAGGCGCTGCCTTTCTCTTGGCCACATCCTCGACAAGGAAGGCAAGAAAATGAGCAAGTCCAAGGGCAATGTTGTCAATCCTTGGGACCACTTCAACAAGGAGGGAGCCGATTCTATCAGGTGGTACATGACTACCCAGAGTGCCCCATGGTCACCGACAAATTTCGATCCTAATGGAGTAAGGGAGTCATACGCAAAGATGTTCCTCACTCTCTGGAATGTCTATAGATTCCATGCCGACTACGCTTCACTCGATGGCTTTGACCCAGAAGACCAGTCTGGATTTGTTCCTCCAGCTGACCGGAGCCCGCTAGATAGGTGGATTCTCTCTAAGGTCACGGAAATGGCAGACGGATTCCACCAAAACTTCGTCTCATGGGACTTCCACAAGGCTGGGAGAGGCTTGGAGGACTTCGTCGTCAATGACCTTTCAAACTGGTATGTGAGAAGATCCAGGAGAAGACTCTGGGAAGAGTCAGACAGCAATGACAAGAGGGCTTGCCAACACACCTTGCACGAAGTCCTCTTGATTGTATGCAGGCTAATGGCCCCAGTCTCGCCATTCATGCCAGATGCCATCCACAGAGGCCTAACGGGAAACTCAGTCCACTTGGCAGACTGGCCAATTGGCTCAGACCTTGTGGACCGCTCGCTACCCACTCGTGACTTCGGGATAGAGCAGGAAATGTCGCTGGTTCGCTCCCTTGCGGAGGCCGGGAGGAGGATTCGGGTCGAATCCAACAGGAGACAGAGGCTACCCTGCCAAACAGGATGGATAGTCGGTGGCCCCGACGTCTCGAGATTCAATGACATTCTAGCAGAGGAGCTGAACGTCGAGGTACTAACTACCGAGGTCGACCTAGATGCCTTCCAGAAGATAGTCCTCGAACCGAATAGGAAGGTCCTAGGTGCGAAGTGCCGCTCCGACCTGCCTTCCGTACTGGCCCAACTGGATCTGTCCGACCCAGAGGAACTCCTGCTGGAGATAGAGGCAGGAATAGCCGCTCTAGGCGGTTATGAGATAACGATGGATGACATAGAGGTAAGGAGGGCGGAGAAAGAAGGCTTCGCCGCTCAAACGCTCTCCTTCGATGAGGGCGATGTCTCAATCGTGCTCGACATGCACACCGATTCTTCTCTCTTGTCCAAGGGCATGGCCAGGGACATCACACGCCGGATCCAAGCCAAGCGTAAGGAAATGGATCTCCAAGTTGAGTCCTCGATCAGTCTCTCGGTATGGGTTGAGGGACTGACATTGGAAAACAGTGATTGGGAGCACGTGACCACAGAGACGAGGGCAGGGGAGCACTCGCTGAACCAGGGAAAAAAACCCAGTGATGCTGATACCTTCGAGGTCGACGGGACCACTGTGTCATTCCAGATTCAGTGACTAGTGACTGTGGCTATTCCAAGAGGTATGCCACAGGAAGCACCATCTCGACCCCGAAGAGAGGGTCTGGGTCGGTTGAGTCATGGTATGCGATGAACGACCCCCCATCAGGTAGAATCCCCATGCTCGCAAAGTCAAATCTGATGTCATTACCCGCCCCCGAGGTCGAATCCAGGTCCCCTTGCCCTAGATACGTGAGCATGTCCGGTTCCATGCTATGCGAGAATCCACGGACGTGGTAGGCGACATCGACATCGGGCCCATCCGCGCTCTGGAACCTCACGTTCAGCACGAAAAGGTCGTGAACTCCGCTGGAGTGAAACTCCCACTCCTCGATCTCCGTGGCCTTCTCGGACAAGTTGTATGTCCGGTTCTCCCATGTCTCGCCCCCGTCCCACGACATCATGTGAACCAGGGAGGTCTGTCCCGCGATGACGCAATGGAGGGCAGTAGAAGAGTCGAAGGAGCAGTACTGCGAGGGCAGTGAGGATCCATTTCGGGTGACTCCGGTCCACCAGTTCAGGGACGTGTCTAGGTAGGCATCGCTACCATCGATGAAGTAGCTCGGGAAGTACAGGCCGCCCGATGGGACGGGAAAGGCCCTCATCTCCTTATGCGGCTTGGTGAAGTCCCACTCATTGCCGAGGTTGTCAGGGTTTAGATCGACCTCCATCACGTCGAGGTTTTCGTCCCTGTCCGGGAAGCCGAAGTAGTCGTAGTTCAACCCGTCAGTTGAGATCTGCCCACCTACATTCTGGACCTGATGCCAGAAGTTGGAAATGACCAGACTGGCCCATGGTCCGTTGCCGTACAGCCCCCCGTTGATGGGACCAACCACCTCAACCTGCCAAGAGCGATCGTAGAAAGGCTCGGGAGTCCTGTTGAAGCACCAGCTCCACTCCGCGTCCTCCGCGTCATAGAAGAAAGCGTAGAACTGATCCGCACCGCTTGAACTAGGGTATGGGAACCAGCCCATGGAGATCAGGTCACCGTTCGTCGCCTGCACGATGCTACCTTCGCCCAATCCCTCTTGACCTGGGACCGTTGGCTTTGGCTCCATGCATCCTATCTGCGAGAAAATTGAGGGCTGGTACTCCTGCCAAGTCAAACCCCTGTCCTCCGACCATGTGGGATACTCTCCCCCGAAGTTGAGGATCCAACCCTCTTTAGTCGCTGCCAGGTAGTGCTCGCAGCAGTTCCCCCCGTGCGCGTTTCCGAAGACCGACCAAGTCGCGTTGCCCCATGTCTGATTCTCCACCGGGTCAGCCACAACGAAGTCCCGGGGGTCCTCTTGGCCACTCGGGTCAATCAAGTAGTAGTCCCGATCCCAGTCGACTCCCTCTTCCTTAGATGTCATTTCCTCCAGACATCCCGGCATTACGATCATCAGTGCCATAGCGAGGGAGGCTATGTTACGTCTCGTACTCGGTGAGGTCACGAACTGCCGTAATGATGGTATTATATCGCACTTTCACAGAATTGATGACTACTCAATCCTCCATGCCACCCCGTTCGGACCATCCTCGACGATAACCCCCATGCCTGCTAGCTCGTCTCGTATTTCGTCAGCCCGCCCCCAGTCCTTGGCTTTCCTTGCACCCTCCCTCTCAGCAAGCAGACTCACGACCTTGGGGGCAACTCGGTCCTTCACGCTCTCGTGGCTTTCCATTCTAGCTAGGACTTTCTCATTGGTTGGGAGAAGTCCGAGTACATCCCCAGCGAATTCAGAGATCCAACCGACAGCACCTGCAATCTCCTCTCCTCTTCCCGATGAGTTGAGAATTCCTCGTAGCCACTTGGCCACTGCTTGGACCTCGACTAGAGCAATTCTGGTGTTGAAGTCGTCATTCATTCCCTCCTCAAACCTCTTCGCTGCATCTACTAATTCAGGGAAATCGCCCCACTCCCCGCTCCCATGTTTCGACAACCCTTCCCCATAGCAAGTGACAAGTCGATTGTGATGGGCCTCGGAGTCATCAATCATTACTTGGTTGAAATCGACAGGCTGCCGGTATGGCGCGTTAATCAGAGTGTACCTGAGTACAAGTGGGTCAACATTCTCCAATGCATCTGAGATGGTCCAGAAATTGCCCAGGGACTTGCTCATCTTCTCCCCATCGATGTTGATCATTCCATTGTGGACCCAATACTGGACGACTGGTTCGTGCCCCAGACAGCACTCGGACTGGAAAATCTCCGCCTCATGATGTGGGAATAATAGGTCAGTGCCTCCGCCATGGATATCGAATCTCTCACCGAGATGCTTGAGTGACATTGCAGAGCACTCAATGTGCCATCCGGGCCTCCCCTCCCCCCATGGGCTTTCCCAGAAAGGCTCACCCGGTTTGGCCATCTTCCACAAAGCGAAGTCTCGGTGGTCCCTCTTGCCAGAACCGGTTTTGGCCACCCTCCCGCCGGCTCCGGATCTCACCATCTCCAGGGTTTGGCCTGTTAGTTGCCCGTACTTCTCCGGTGAAGTGTCTATTTCGAAGTAAACCCCATCCTCAGCCAGATATGCATGCCCCTTCTCGATCAGGGTCTCGACCATCCCGATGATTTCCGGGATGGTCTCTGTGACTCTGGGGTAAGCATCTGCCCTGATTACGTTCAGGGCATCCATCGACTCGAAATAATCGGAGATATTCCTATTCGCGACTTCCAGGAAGTCAACCCCCTCTTCATTGGCGGCAGCGATAATTTTGTCATCGACATCAGTGAAGTTGGTGATGTAGCTAACTTCGAATCCACTCTTTCGGAGCCATCTCACTATTATGTCGAAGGAGATTGCTTGCCTAGCATGTCCAATATGGCTCGGCGAATAGGGGGTTATCCCACACGCGTAAAGGCCAACCTTGCCATCCTCGATGGTCTCCAATTCCCTCTTTGTCCGAGATCGAGTGTCGAAAACCCTCACTGCCACTGCCTATTGACGTGGCACTTCTGACATCAACCTCTCGCTGCTTCCACAAGGGCAGAGAACAGTAAGCCATGCCCTTTGCGCTCGGGGTGCCACTGAACTCCGATGCAGAAACGCTTGTCGTCCCTTTCCACCCCTTCAATCAGTCCATCGTGCTCGGCCCTGGCCGAAACGGTCAGGCTCCCGGGGTCTGATACTCCTTGGTGATGTAGGGAGTTCACGGTGAATGAATTGCCCATTAGGCTGGCTAGCAGCGAATTCTCCTCGACAATGACTCCGTGTTCAGTAGATTCTCCAGCGAAGCCACCATGACCCTCGTGCCCCGGCGTCGTGTCGAGATGCTGGTGCATCTTCCCTCCATGGGCAACGCTGAGGATCTGCATGCCCCTGCAAATCCCGAGAAGGGGCATGTCCCTGTCCAGTGCTTCCTTGATTAGCCCCATTTCTGAATAATCCTGCTCCGGGTAGAACTCAGTAGTCATGGCCCCTGGCTCCTCGTTGTAGTTCGCAGGGGAGATGTCAGGGCCCCCCGAAACTATCAGGCCATCAATCGACCCCAGAAGAACCGTCATGTCACCGGCTGGCGGGATGATTAGGGGAACCCCCCCGGCTTTGCTGACCATTGAGATGTAGGCAGAGGGTAAGATTGCAGCATTTCTCTTCCAGTTCCCGTAGGATGTATCCTTGATGAAGCAGGTGATGCCAATCACAGGATTCATTCGATCACCGATGATTCTCGTTGTAGTCGAGCATACCTGAATGACCTGACTCCCACTACCGTGAACGAGATTCCAATCTGAAGTAGCAGAAGGTGTGAGACAATAGTCAGCCATGTCATCCCTCCGAATCCAGTTATTACCCTCGCTCCCCCTAATACCATGGCCAGTGCCACTATCATGCATGCATGCATGTAGTGGTGTCTGTTGGGGGGGTTACTCTCGGAGAGAAGTCCAAGTAGCAGCATTGGCATTCCCATGAATGCTGGAATTAGAGCAGTAATCGATGGGGGTTCCGAGCTTTGGATAAAGTAGGCAATCACCCCCCATGCACATAGCACTGCGCCATTCAGGATAGCAATCCGGGGGATGGTCATGCCGAATACTCTGAATTCTTCGCTCATAGACTATCCTGGAATAGGCATCTAATGAATTTCTCCCTTAGTGATTCTAACTAAGGATTTTGATTGTCTCAATTGACGTTCGCGACCCTTTCTTGAATCTCATTGTCCTTAGCAACTATCTGCTCCCAGAGAATCTCCGCCACGTCCTTGACATCCATGTCCGAACCTACTGCATCTAAGCCGTCTTTCACCATGATCGAACAGAATGGGCAACCCACTGCAACAGTGTCGCAACCCGTCTCGGCCAACTCCTTGGCCCTAATCTCACTCACACGCTTGTCAGAATCCTCTTCCATCCACATCTGAGCACCCCCGGCCCCACAGCAGAATGAATCGCGACCACTTCTCTCAGCCTCAACATCAACCCCTCCGATTACATCCCTCGGCTCATCTATGATGCCCCCTATCCTCCCCAGGTAGCAGGGGTCATGGAAGGTAATGCTCTGGCCATTCTTCTCCACCCGAGGCAAACTACCCTCCTCTTGCAATTTGGCCAATATCTCCGTATGGTGGAATACCTCCAACTCTTCGCCCCCATAATCGGCGTATTCCTTCCCCAGGGTGTGGAAGCAGTGTGGGCATGAGGCGATAATCCTCTTCACCCCCAACTCCTGGAATGTCATCATGTTAGTCTCAGCTAGCATCTGGAACAGGTACTCGTTCCCCGCCCTACGCGCAGGATCTCCCGAGCATCCCTCTTGCATCCCTAGGATCCCCACATCCAATCCAGCCTCCTTCAGGAGTGATATGGTCGACCTTGCAACCTTCTGATTTCGTTCATCGAAGCTAGCCGCACATCCAACGAAGTAGATGTATTCCGCCGGTTCACCGATCTTGACATCTAGATCGGCAGCCCAGTCTGCCCTCTCGTGCTCGCCATACCCGTATGGGTTAGAGGCAGACTCAATGTTCCCCATGGCAGTATTGAGAACATCGGGGTACTCCATTGTCTCCATCATGGCATTCCTTCGCAGATCCGTTAGCTTCGGCACGTGCTCTATGTAGAGGGGGCAGACGTCTACGCAAGCGTTGCATGTCGTGCATGCCCATACTGCTTCTTCGGTTATTCGCTGCATCATCGTCTCCTCTGGCGTTTCACCAGACAGCAGAAGTGGGGCGTGCTCGTTTGCATAGTCCCTAACATCGTGAATAACTTGCATAGGGTTGAGCCCCTTGCCAGATGCATAGGCCGGGCAAACATCCTGGCACCTTGCACAGGATGTACAGGACCACCCATCGATTAGCTGCCTCCAGGTGTACTGGGTGTAACTACTAACGCCGAAGGAGTCGATGTCCAAGTCTTCGAGCGGAATTGCCCTCCCATCCTCTCCCATTGCAAGGGGTCGCATCTTGGCCACTGGTCCGGTGTCGTGGAAGAACACATTCGGAACGGCCATCACCAAGTGCATGTGCTTTGAAAGAGGGATTAGGAATAGGAAGGCTGAGATTGCCAGCATGTGTATCCAATAGGCCACTACAACCGTGCCGTCCGATAGCCCATACTGGTTGAATTGGTGCCCTATCGGCTCCCATAATGCACTTGGTTCTTCTTTGGACTCAATCATGAATGATGTCGTCGTAATGGTGAAAATTAGTAATAAGATTGCATTTCCTTCTAGTTGCGATTTCCCCTTGAGCTTCTCAGGGGTAAAAACGACTCGGCGAACGAGGGCTGAGACACATCCGATCAGTGCCATAGTGTAACCAAGCTCAACCATGCCGTTCCATGGGCCAACAATGAATCCCGGCAGCAACTCGCCAGAGAAGTAATTCGCCGTAGCAAGATCGAACATATCGGATGCGAGCATCAAGAACCCCCAGAACATCAGGACATGCATTGTCCCAGCGACCCTATCTCTGAGCACTTTCTTCTGTCCCAGCCACCCGACTATGAACTCCCTAATCCTTGGGATCCAAGAGTCGAACCTAGAATCCGGTGAACCAATCAGAACCAGGCGCATGGCCTTCTGGACTTGGTAAGCGAAGAAGCCTATGGAAATGATGGCTATAATCAGGAGAATCATCCAACCATCCAAGGGCCCGTAAGTTTGGAGAAGGGGGTGGATCATTGGCACTCACCGGGGTATACCCCGGATACCTCGCCCACAAACAAGACCTTGAAACAACCGCTATTCAGGCCAACACTCATGTCCTAATGTTCCAGCCAACACTCATGCCGAGTGCCTTTGCCCCGGGGAAATGTATTCTTTTTGGAGAGCATGCTGTGGTATTCGGGCATCCCGCCGTGGCTGTCGCAATCGACCAAGGGGTCAGGGTCAGTGTCGAAGAGTCCGACAAGTGGAAACTCGAAGGATCATCATTCGAGCCATCAAGGCACCCTCATATTTCCCACATAATACAGAATATCTTCCAGTATACGGGCCCACCACTTGATATTGATGTTGACAGCTCTCTATTCTCAGCCGCTGGAATGGGCTCATCCGCGGCTCTATCGAATGCTTTCGGGGCAGCAATGTACGCCTATCTGAATCCAGGTGAGAAACTCGATGCCGTGAGGTTGGCAAAAATTGCCCATTCGGCCGAAGCAACCGCTCAGAAGGGACGGGCTAGTCCAACAGACACTGCAACCAGTGCTCTCGGAGGGTGCGTTGTGGTTTCCGGAAGAGCAGTACCGGGAACGAGACACGTTTTCGATACCAGTTTGGAAACTCCCGAGGGCTCCAGGGAGTGGGCAATCAATGTCGTTGACATCCCTCCTGGGTTCGGTGATGCATGGCTCGTAATTGGATACTCGGGAATTGGCTCTCCAACGGGGAGGATGGTTGCCAAGGTTGCTAAGCTAATTTCTGAGGTTCCGGATATGATGGCGGAAATGGAAGCAATTGCCAATATAACAAGGGCTGGTTTAGTCGCCCTATCCGCTGGCAACCTAGAGGGCCTGGGGATGGCCATGGATGCTTGTCACGATAGTCTAAGGAAATTGAAAGTCAGTAGCAAAAAGCTCGATCGAATGGTCAGCGCAGCAAGACCCCATTCACTAGGTGCAAAACTGACTGGGGCTGGCGGCGGCGGTTGTATGGTTGCCCTCACGCATGAACCAACTAGGGTGTCTGAGGCGATTGAAGTGGCCGGAGGGGTGCCACTATCGACTAGACTGGGCGCAGAAGGAGTCAGATTTCTATGACTCATCCTTCAGAAAATAGGACGTAGGAAGACCTCTTTGTTTATATTATCATTTATAAGAGGGTAGACAGCCGACAACCTATGCTCAGCGACGAAGAAAGACTCACCGTAGTCAATGTAGTAGCCTCTACCAGAGTAGCGGAGGAACTGGACCTCCCGGACATAGCCATCCAGTTGAACTGTGAATATGAACCAGAACAGTTCCCGGGAGTGGTCTATAGGGTCGTGGAGCCAAAACTAGCCATCCTGATGTTCAGGTCCGGTAGGGCTGTTTGCACTGGGGGTAAGAACGAGGACAATATCCAGACAGGAATCGAGAGAATGATTGGTGATCTCAGAAATGCGGGCATTGAAACATGGGAATTGGATGACGTTGAGATAGAAGTCCAGAACATGGTTGCAACCTACTCACTTTTCTATCCCGAGGACTATGGCGCAGTCGCGAGAATGGATGATATCAATACCAAGGTCATAGATGAAGATGGGGGGATCAGGGCAGCCACTGACGAGGAAGTAGAGAATGAGGACTCACGAATTAGGGGAATCCTAGAGGGAGAGCCACTAGCAGCACTGCCAAGGAAACTCAATCTGAACAACCTGACCTTCCACCTGCCCTTCGACAAGGTCGAATACGAGCCCGAGCAGTTTCCGGGGCTGATTTACAGGCTCGATTACCCAAAAGTGGTCTGCTTGATCTTCGGTAGCGGCAAGATGGTGATTACCGGTGCGAGACACAAGGACGAGATTCTCGAGGCCGTCGAGCAGATTAAAGACGAACTAGCCGACTTACTATAGTCTTTGAACCAACGTTATTGAGCAGACCGGCATGCGAATGCCATGCGCCCGGCCTCCTATGCCATGCTGATGGTAGCTGCTCTGGCGTTTGCTCCAATTGCTTGTTCTCTGACCGTGGCCGATCTTTCCTACCATCATCCTGATTCAGGAGATGTATCGGTGCAGACCAGGACTACGGGTACTGCCGATGTTCCAGACTGGCGAGTTAATGACAACTGGATGTATGACGGATATCTCGATGTGGCGGATTTCGTAGCGGATTCCGGCGTCTCTACGAACGTTGAGACTCTGGAGGGATCCCTTGACAGAACCGTTTCTGACATCTACCTGTCCGACATTGATGGGGATGAAACCCTTGTCTACGAAGTTGAATCAGTCGGTGCTTACGAGTCAGACGGTGCAATTGAGATCGATGGGACCGATGGATGCCTCTACGTTGATATGCAGACAACAGAGATAATCAGAGTTTCAGACTTGGCTACTTACTCCCAGGATGTCACGATTGACGTATACTTCGACCCGCTATTCTTCACAAGTTGTTCCTCTTGGCTTAGGCAGGATATCGGTGTACTGAGTGTGGAGAACACATTCGAACCCCCTCTGGAGAACTACGATTTCCCCCTCTCGGTCGGGGAGACATGGGGTATGGACTACGACCAGGATACGGAATACAGCGGTTCTAGTAATTACGTTGACATCCCGGACGACACGAGCGATTCCAACTCAACCAGCTGGGCAGTAGTGAGCCAAGGAAACTCCGGAGTCGCGTATCCCGGTTGCTACCAGTCATTCAACGTGACAGCCTATGACTCGGATGGGGACGAGATGGGATACAACTGGTACTGCCCATCCATCCGTGGCGAAGTGAAGAGCTCAATCGAACAGGCATTCGGTTTCTTAGCAGTACACGAGCTAGTTAGCTACCAACCAGTCTCGAGAGGGAAGGAGATTTCGATAGACGTCGAATACCCACTCTCTCCCACTGACATAGAGATATCCGCATGGATCAACGTCACAGATCAAGGCCAAGGGGTGGCGGAACAGGATCTTCAGTTCCGATACGAGTCCGAGCAGCAAACCCAGAATTTCACTACCGATGAAAACGGCTCCTACCACCTGGTCTTCAACTCGGGAGGTAATCCCGATGACACCTACGGTGCCGGAGAGCTAGGTAGTCACGGACTGATAGCATGGACGCATCTGGGGGGCAAGATCCTCGGAACAAAGTCACTAGTGATCGACACCGAAGTCCACGAGATTGATCTGGTCACCAGATCATCAGCAGTAACGGTTCAGAGGCTCAGGCCATCCACCGGGAACGAAGTTACTCTCCACTCATCCATCGGATTCACGGCCATATCGGGAGACATTCTGAGTTTCTCTATCCCAGTATTGAACCGAGGCCTAATCCAATCTCCATACTCCACCATTGTCGTCACCGCTCCCGATGGATCAGAGGTATCAGGCACTGTCCCTCCACTCGACAGCCTCCAGGAGTCCAGGGTAGCCGTGAACTGGACCGTACCCGAATCACAACCATATGGCAATGTCTACTTGTTCTTCGAGGTAGATCCTCAGGAGGAGATCCCCCAGGATGGGAACCGTTCTAACAACCAGGGCTCTTTCGTCCTCTACGTCGGGGGCCTCCCAATCGCCGACCTCTCAATCTCCAACGAGGTCCTCACTCACGAAACCGTGACTCTGGACGCCAGCTCTTCTCACGACTCAGATGGTGGTGACGTGGGCTGCGAGTTCAACATCGAAAAGGTCGATGGAACCACTGTAGCGGTCATCGATGATGACTGCATTGTCAATTGGTCATGGGCTGATGATGGGGTCTTCACGGTCACAGTCCTCGTTACAGACGGTGAGAGCGACGAATCCTCGACATATTCAACGGTGTCCGTGCAGAACCGCCCTCCGGTGGTGACTCTTGGTTCAGACGAGGGAGAGGTAGTGGTCACCAACCCCATAACGTTCGCTGTGATAGATAGCAGTGACAATGATACTAGGAATCCATCCTCACCAGTGGAAATACTCTGGGGTGCAGAGTGCTCCGAGGGTCAGGTCGGCCAGTCGTGCACTGTAATACCCATGGTAGAGGGAAACCTGACCATTGGCGTCCTGGCAACGGACGATGACGGTGCCACTACCTATGTCCAACACTCTGTGCAAGTCACAAATATCGCACCTTCCAATCCTGTTGCAGAACTATATCTCGGCGAGGAGAGGCTCTTCCCCGACAGCCGAGGAGTATTCACTGTCAACGAGGGCGACGAGATTACATTCTGGGGTCAGGCAGATGACTCGTCAAACGACATCGATACGCTGGTTCACGTATGGAAACCCGATGCCGAGCACTACCCAGAGAGAAACTCAACCAGTACAGGTGGTAGGAGCACACTTTCGGGAGTCTCATACAACTCATCCGGAATGCACCTTGCGACTCTGCAGGTCTTCGACGACGATGGAGAGGAAACTGAAATCCTGATCGTACCAATCCAAGTAGTCAACGTTATTCCGGAGATTTATCCTATGTCGACCATCCTCGGCGATCTTGAGGAGGACGAAGAGTTCGCAATCACTCCAGTGGTATCGGACACTGGTAATGACTCCGAAACCCTCGTCCACTGCTTCGACCTCGATCCCTCTGCCGACACTGACTCGGACGGGGTCGTGGGAAATGACTGCGACGTTCAGTCCAGTGCCCTCGTCCACTCGTGGCCCGACTCGTCTTCAGCCCCAGACTCGATAATATTCCACGTCACAGATGATGACGGAGCAACGGACTCGATATCGTTCTCTTTCGTCGTCGTCAACTCCCCTCCAGAGGCCTTTGCCTCGGCCAGCATTTCCAACCCTACAGAAGGAGACACGATCACCCTCTCAGCCAACGGGACGATCGACTCACAGGCTGATATGGATTCCCTGGAATTCCACTGGGACATCGATATCACCGTCGACTCAAACGGGGACGGCAACCCTGCCAACGATGTCGATTACACTGGTAGGTGGATCGAGTTCTCCTATGACTCCGGGGGATCGAAGAAGGCACAGCTAACTGTACTGGATGATAGCTCCAGCCACTCATTTACCATGAATCTGGAGGTGGCCGAGAAACCAGCCACCATCTCTGGATCCATCCAATCCAATCTGTGGGTCATCATTTTCGCTCTAGCAGCAATCTTGTTGGTCGCATGGTCCGTCATGAGAGCCACTGGGAACGAGTCTAGCAAGACGCCAAAGGGGCCAGAGGCGATGGACATTGATGCGGCATTCGACGATCCCGGAGAATCATTGGAATGGACTAGTCCTTTCGAAGCAAATCCCGAGACAACACGCCATCGAGAGGATGCCATGATGTTGGAAGGATTGGACGAGGTTCTCGATGAACTCACTGGTAACAAGCCAGAAACGACCCCATCACCTGAGTTGCCTCCGGCACCGAGCATTGACGAATCAATAGCCACTCTGAACCCCGAAGACATCGAAGCACTCTTTGAGGAGTAGTTCTCGGGCCGCCCGTGGTCAATCTCTTCCGGCTTCTCGGACTCCCCAATCCAAACACGACTCCAAAGGTCAGGCCAGGGGTGGGGGTTGGTACGACTGAACCAGGGCCCAATGCCGGTAACCGGTTCCATGACCTCGGCGAGTCCAGGTGGTCGGAAAGGACGGAGAGGGTCACAGAGAGGCCATCCCGGAGGGTGATTTACATGGAACCAGATGGACTCCACAGACTCCAGTTGGATGGAATTGAGGGGAACCTCTCCATGGGGGACATGGTGATTATCGATCTCAAATCACTCAATCACATGCCTAGCCAGCAATCCGTATGCTCTAGGAGGACCCAGAACCTAGGGGATCAGACAAATCTCCCTGTTTTCGCCCTCAACGAGGATGACTCGCTCCTGATGATCGCAGGTGCAAAGATGAGGGTCGACACTCACAAGCATAGACTCGGCTCGCCCGCATTAGACCGCGCTATCGACAACTAATTCCTAAATCAGGATTCATTCCTCTTCCAACCAAGAATCAAGGTCGCCATTGGAGACCTCCATTACTGAATGCTCAGTGAAATCCCGGTATGCGACCCATCTGGATATTTCTTCTTCCCCTTCCCCTCTGTCTCTCTTCCTGCCAATCGAGTCATTCGCGTATCTGACGCATTGCTTGAGGAATGAAGCAACCAGATTTCGTCGCTCTTCTATGCTCATATCATCCAACCTTCAGAGCCTCAACCAGCGAGTCCACGTGACCCTTCGCCTTAACACCGTATCCAGCCCAGGATATCTTTCCGTCCGACTCGATTGCGAACGTCGATCTGAGAGTCCCCATGTACGTCTTGCCGTACATGTTCTTCTCTCTCCAAGTGCCATATGACTCGTGAAGCGCAGCTTCCTCGTCAATGATTAGGTCAAATGGCAACTCGTGCTTGTCAATGAACTTCTGATGGGACTTGGCACCGTCTGTAGAGACTCCGACGACCTTCCAACCGCTCCCTTCGAACCTGCTGAAGCTATCCCTGAAGTCACAGGCTTGTGTGGTACATCCAGGGGTGTTGTCTCTGGGGTAGAAGTACAGAATAACCCCCTTCCCAGAGGAGAGAATCTCAGAAAGTGAGATCTTCGACCCATCAGTAATCTCGGCCTCGAAGTCAGGTGCCTTGTCTCCAACTGCTAGTTCTACTGTTGACATGTAATCGCGTGTCGAACCAGACTCATGAAGGCTGCCATCACTCGATATAAGATTTCAGAGTGACCGATGCGGGTATTGATGGGGGTTCGCTGAAACCGAAGCAGGATTTGGCCTCAAATCCTCTCTTTTCACCCAGATCATCCCCTTCAACCACTCATCTCCTCCCTAATCCTCTTCTTTGTTGCGGCCCACGAGCATATCGGACAACTTCTCAGGTCGTGCCTTAGTGCGGGACAGTGCTCTCTCCCGAAGTAGATAATCTGCAGGTGTCTCCTGTTCCAGGTATCCTCGGGGAAGACGGCTTTCAGGTCCCTCTCGGTCTTGGTTACGTTCCTGCCATCCGATAGCCCCCACCTAGCTGCCAATCTGTGTATGTGGGTATCAACGGGGAACGCTGGAACTCCGAACGCTTGACTCATTACCACGCTCGCGGTCTTATGGCCAACACCGGCCAAACCCTCCAGGAAATCCCAGTCAGGCCTCACCCCCCTTCCGTCTTCTAGAATCTGCTCCGCCATCTTTCGGAGATTTTTCGCTTTGGTCGGGGCTAATCCAATTTCACGGATGATGCTGTGAATTTCTTCTACTTCGAGCAAGGCCATTTCCTCGGGCCTTCCCGCAGCCTCGAACAACCCCGGAGTAACTTCGTTCACCTTCTTGTCTGTTGTCTGGGCAGACAGCATTACTGCTACCAGCAGGGTGTATGGGTCGACATGGTCCAGCGGAATGGGGGTCTCCGAGTACATCTCATCGAGTTTGTCGCCAATTATGCCGGCCTTCTCTGCACGGCGCAAAATCAGACCTCCAGATCCGGGCTCCTTTCATCCCTCCAACCAATTATCACACCAGCAGCAACACATCCAAAAAATGGGGCATAGCATGACAACCAGAGCTTGGTACTCCACTCCTCAGGACTCCCGCTCAAGATCCACCCAAATAGGGATAGAAGGGCCCCTGGGATAATGGCAAGAGTTCCGAACAACACGGCCCTGCCAAGTCCCATGGTACCAACGGAGCACTACCAGACTTGACTCTAACGGGGGTTCTCCTTCACTACCCATTTCGCCATTATGCCCGTTTGGACTAGAGAAAGCAATGCCGCCCACCAAATCCATTTCGGCAGACCTAGTGCCCATGTCTCACTATCATTCCACCACCAGAAGTCCTGAGCGAGAACGAAAACGACTACTAGTCCGATCATGGGGGCCATTTCCCCAGAACCAATTTCACCCAGCCACGCGAATCCGATTTTCCTCTTGCACGCATACTGCACAGAGGTCAAACCAATAATGGCGGCCACCAGGGATGGAATTACTGCTGTGGGGACCGCTCCCTTCACTGGTTCCACCCACCACCCATCGAATGACTCCGGAGAGAAAACCGCTAGTAACACGACTGACTCCCCTGCAGCGATAGATGCAATCACGGCTCTCCCATCGACATCGTCGAAATGTGATGCCGCGAAAACAGAGGGGAACATCACGGCGTACATTGAGAAGGCGAGGAGGCCCAAATCGAGAATTGACAAATCAGACCAGAGTGAAAGAAACAGACCTAGCACAGCAAGGGCTATGATCACCGATTCTCTCAATCTACTTCCATGGGCCCCCTTGGGAACTAGATCCCTTGTAACTAGTGATCCTGTGGCGAGAAGCTGTGAGTCCATCGTGGACATTAGTGCTGCAAGGCCAGCTACCAGCACCAGCCCTCCGAGCCATTCCCCACCGACTTCCATGATCATGGTTGGCAGGATGTTGTCAGATCCGACTCTATCAAGGCCAGGGTTGTCCAGATGCCCCAATGTGCCAATTAAAATGGGAGGGAGGAAGGCTAACCATGCTACAGCCGGATAAAGAGTAGCCATCCTCCCTATCGCGAAGTCACTTTCCGCGGCACAAAGCCTCTGATACAGCTGAGGGAACATCGGATCAGCGAAAAGCCACAGAATCATGGTGCTAGTCCAGATCAGGAGGGTGTAGTTCCCTTCTCTACCTAGCAATCCAGCGGAATCTTCGGACGATGAGATTGCATCCATTGCCACTCCAAGTCCCCCTGCATCGCTGATTACCATGGCTAGTCCAAGCCAAAGAAGCCCTAGTGCTATTGCACCCTGAACAGCATCAGTCCTAACGACTGCTTTCAGGCCGCCAGTGAGGGTGTAAGCTACTACGAGGACAGTGACTAGAACGGCCCCAACCCACTCTGGCCCCCCGAAGAGGGATGAGACAACGATTCCCGCGGCCCGAGGTTGTAGAGCGAGGTATGGGATTGTAGCCATTACGAGGACCAAGGCCATGGTGAGCTGCGCATTACGGGACCCTGTCTGCCCCATCACCATCTCGGGAGCGGTAATTGCCCCGTGCTCCAATGATCTGGCTCTGACCTTCCTCCCAAGCAAGTACATCGAAACCGCCATGAATCCGGTTCCGAAGGCCATTATCGGTAGGAAGGATAGGCCGATTCTGTAGGACGCCCCACTCGAACCGTACACAGTGAAGGCACTGAAGTTGGTTGCCGCCATGGTAATTAGGAGAATTGGCCCAGAGAGGCCCCTCCCAGCTAGGTAGTACGACTCGTCCCCTTCCCCTAGATCACGTCGCGCCCAAACCGCAAATGCCACCATGGCAATTGCATACCCGCCGACTATCAGCCAAGCAGAAGACACGTCAATGCCATGAGGCCTCCAACATTATCTTGACTGTCTCAGGCGTTTCATCACCATGGGAACTTGTATACCCAAATAACGAAGTCATTCAGAATGCATTGTATCGCCAGCATGATGGCACCAATGATCATCAGGAAGGAACCATCCACCCCATCTTGGTAGGCACCGAAAGCAAGTATTCCCAGCATCACGTTCCCAATTGAAGTGACCAACAAGGCCCCAATCACTAGATATTGCGTCCACGCAAAGTCATTTTCGATGTGCAGAATAGTACTCTCAATCCATAGTGCGGAGGGAATCAGGAATATTGTGTATGCCAGTAGGAGCCTCGTTGCCCCATTGCCATCAGACTTCCCCCACGGCCATCGAAGGGAATTCAAGGCCGATTCGTCAAACTGGAAGAAAACGATGTACCAGTACATCAGGAAACCGAGTGCTGCTACGAACATGAACGGGACGATGTATACCCTCCATGCTTCGGGGACTCCCCCCCATAGATCATGGGGTCTCTCAGCATGAGACAAACCGTAAACGTAGGATGCCAGTACCAAGGGTCCGAAAACGAAGGTGAATGCTAGAACCACTTGGCGAGTAATTTCCATGCCCCCACCAAGTAGCATCCCGTCATAAAATCAAAGCAATACACCCATTCGTGGAATCTTATTCGTGGAATATAAGAATCCAGGGTACGAAGTAATACCGAAAGCAGATTAATCCAGAACCGAACCAGCGGTCCGTGCAGCGATGTGGAGTGGCCGAGGTATCCGATGCCCTAGACTCCGAGGAAGTCACGCTCATCCTCTTCCTCAGGGATTCACGGGACCCCGAAGCCGACAGACTACGGAAACTGGCCGAGGAGAAGGGAATCACTGTGCGCGAGTCCTCCAATAGCGACATGTGGAGGATGGCCCGAATCAACGATGGAGAACAACCTCCCTCGATTCTTGCCCTCGTGGGAAGACGACCCGATGCAAGCGTCGAAGAAGTCCTATCCTCGGGAGGGCTGTGCTGGCTTCTGGACGGGGCAAGATACCCAGTCAACATTGGTTTCACCATCAGAACGGCAGAGGTCAGTGGCGCCCAGGCCGTATTCGTCGATGGCCCACTGAATCACACCGAGAAGAAGGCAGCAAGACGGGCATCAATGAAGGCTCACAGATTTATGCCAGTTCATTGGATTGATGGAACTACATTGGTCAAGATGGCCAAGGAAGCCGGATTCAGAGTGATTTCCATTGAGGACACCGGCGATCTTGGGCCATGGGACGAGGATCTGACGGGCGACATCCTCCTCGTGGTCGGAGGTGAGCACGACGGCATCTCCCAATCAGTTCTAGAGGGTTCAGACTCGGTAATCAGAGTGCCTATGTCCGGATTCGTTCCTTCATACAACCTTCAAGCCCCGATGGCAGTGGTTGCTGCAGAGTCCTTGAGGCAAAGAGGCAGTGACTAGAATATCGAATCTAACTCTCGACCAATAATCAATCTCTGAATCTGGCTGGTCCCCTCGAAAATCTGGTAGATCTTGCTACCCCTCATTCTCCTAGCCACTGGGTATTCCTCCGAGTATCCATATCCCCCCAATACCTGAACCGCATCTGTGGTCACTTCCATGCCTATGTCCGCAGCAAACCTCTTTGCGTGAGCAGATTTGAGAGTCGCTCTTTCCCCATTGTCAATTGCGCTCGCAGCGCTGTATGTAAGTAGCCTCGCAGCCTCGATCTTCGTTGCCATGTCAGCGAGCATGAACGATATCGACTGGTGCTGGGAAATCGGCTTTCCGAAGGTCTTCCTCTCCTTGGCGTATGCCCATGCTTCTTCCATTGCCCCACGGGCGTTTCCTAAAGCCGCAGCAGCAACTGCGGGTCTTGAGTGGTCGAAAGCCTTCATCGCATTCATCCAGCCACCATTCTCAACACCCCCAATCAGGTTTGCCACCGGGACCCTCACATCAGTGAAACTCACCCCTCTGGTGTCGGAACACCTCTGCCCCATGTTGACTTCCTTCTTCCCGAGTTTTATCCCCGGAGAGTCAGCGTCAACGATGAACCCACTCAAGCCCCCGTATCCAGCGGTTTTGTCCGTGTATGCTAGGACGAAGAACCAATCCGCGTAACCAGCCCCTGAAATCCAGGCCTTGCTTCCGTTGATGACATACTCATCTCCATCCTTGATAGCCTCTGTTTTCAGAGATTGTACATCAGATCCTGCATCTGGTTCAGTAACGCAGTATGCTGCTAGCTTGCCTGCAACCACTCTGCCAAAGTATTCCTGCTTCTGCTCCTCTGTGCCACCTGTCAATAGCGGCAATGATGCAAGCATCGTATGATATGCTGCAGTGCCGAAACCCGGATCCCCGCGCGCTACCTCTTCGCAGATGATTATCTCATCCAATGCAGACATCCCTTGTCCGCCATACTTCTCTGGAATTGTGACGTTTAGAAGCCCCAAATCGTGAGCCTTGTTTATTGCTTCTAACGGATAGGTTCCTTCTCTATCCCACTCCTCAGCAAATGGGACTACTTCTTTATCACAGAATTCCCTAGACATATCGCGTATCATTTCCTGTTCTTCACTGAGTCTAAAGTCCACCATGAACCAGCCGATGAATAGCACTATTTGAGTGATTTCTGTATATGCTCTTTTTGCATTAAGTGTTTTTTTCATACCATTTCTAGTACAGTCAAACCATATGATTCTTCTAATGGGGCCCTGTGGCTATTTCGTGCCCATAGATGACGAAAGGCTTGCTTCTGAAATAAAGAAGATCAAGTCTCCGCTCAGATTCCTCCTATGGACCTTCAGAAAATTCCCAGCTTCTCGGTTCTCCGGACTCAAGTTGGACAAACTCGACGATGATTCCTGTGTAGTCTCAATTCCCGGGGGGTGGAGGTCGCAGAACCCTTTCAATAGCATGTATTGGGCCGTCCAGGGAATGGGGGCAGAGCTATCCACTGCTGGATTTCCTCTGGCACTGGTAAAATCCATGGGAGGGAGGACTCGGACGCTTGTTGCCAGTCAGGAGTCGAAATTCACTAAGAAAGCTAAGGGACGAATCATATTCACCTGCGAGGATGGGCACCTAGCTAGATCAGCGATCGAGGAAAGTATCGAGACAGGCAAGCCAGTTAACGTGGAACTCACATCCGTGGGCACAGACTCCTCTGGTGACGTGGTTTCAGAGTGGGCTTTCAAGTGGAACTTCCTCGTGATAGAGGGGGGTTGAATTCGTGGTAAATTCGAAACTGACAGAGCATGCCGGAGTTGACTACCCAATTATCTGTGGGGCAATGTACCCTTGCTCCAATCCCGATCTGGTTGCAGCAGCAGCTAATGGAGGGGGGATGGCGATTATCCAACCCGTCTCTCTGACTGTGGTCCACGGATTTGACGAACCAGATCTTAATCAAGGTCTGATAGAGGGAATACGTTACATCAGGTCAAAAACCGACAGGCCCATAGGCTTCAATGCCCTTATTGAGAAGGGTAGTGACAAGTACTTGCAAAGAATGTCTGAGTGGATAGACATAGCACTGGACGAGGGAATCAGGTTCTTTGTGACATCCTTAGGTAAGCCAGACTGGGTTTGCGAGAGAGTGCACTCCAAGGGCGGCTTCGTCTATCACGATGTAACAACCCGATTACATGCAGAGAAGGGTGTAGAGTGCGGTGTCGACGGCCTGATTTGTGTTAATGACAGGGCGGGAGGCCATCTCGGAACTGATAGCATGGAGAAGATGCATGAATCCCTCTCTGATCTAGGCCTGCCTCTGATTTGCGCTGGCGGGATAGGCAGTGAGAAGGAATTGAAGGAGGCACTCAATATCGGTTACGACGGAGTCCAGATGGGTACCAGATTCATCGCAACCGAAGAGTGCTCAATGCCGGATGGGTACAAGCATGCCATAGTCGGGGCCAGCGAGGGTGATATCGACTGGACCGCCAAGCTGACTGGAATCCCAGTATCGGTAATCAAGACTCCAAACTATCGTAGGGAGAACTCATGGCTAGTACGGACTCTTCTTTCCAGCCGATTGAAGCACAGAACCAGGTGGTTGATGAACACAATCTCGTTCAGGCGGTGGAGGAAGATGTCCAAGGGTGCGAAGTCATCCGACATATGGTCCGCGGGTAAGAGTGTCGAGACCATCGAAAGCGTGGATTCAGCAACCACGATAATGAGGAGACTCGGAGAGTCCCTAGGAGAATAAACCAGGCCACTTTCTCTTTATGGCCCGGAAAATCACTCTTGAGACTACCATCGAAGTGAGTAGGAAGGCTACCGATGCCCACATGGGTGCCTCTTCACTAGTCGCAAGAAGATACGTGACAACCAGAATCCCCGTTCCGTAGACCGCACGAAATGCCGAGAAGACCAAGAAAGCTCGGAAAGCTTTGCTACCTAGCACTCTTTGCTTCAATGACATGTTCGAAGTCTTATCCATGTATGCTCATGGATAAGCAGCAATTCGCAACACTTAGTCGTGACCGTGTCGACTAGTGCCCATGCTCGATTAGTCCTGCAGCATCAGCCCCGAATAGGATTATGGCCATGAGAATAACCCCCATTAGGACGTTCATCATGGCCTCTTTGCCCGTCTCCGGGTTGTGTATGTCTGGGAGTGTGTCCACTGCTGCCACATACAGGAAAGTCCCCCCAGAGAACAGCATGGCAAGAGCGATCATATGGTTGTCCAGCCCCTCGAGTGCGTAGAATGATACGACGATCATCAACGGAGTAGCGATTGAGAACAAGACGACGTCCCTGATGGAGTCGTTTCTGTCTCCCCTCTCGTGCATTGAGAACACCCCTAGGCTGAATGCCGCGGGGACCTTGTGGATTAGTACAGCCAGTGCTACTGCAGCAGTGACAGCTTCTGAGGCTCCGGCCGCTGCAGAGCCTATCGCCAGGCCGTCTGCGGCAGAGTGCAGTGAGAGTCCCAGAACCAGCAATAACGGAGCAACCCGATGATGGACGTGCTGATGCCCGTGTTCGTTCTCGTGGTCGTGGTGCTCCTCGTGTACGGCATGCCCGATTCCCGAGCCCTCCAGTGCTAGCATCAGAACGAACCCAACAAGCACTGCTAACCCTATTGTCAGATTCTCGAGAGATTCCTCCTCCTCAGCCCCATGTCCCTCTTCGTGTGCGTGGGAGGTAACTATCTCCTCGATCTCCTCGATTCCGGTCGAGGCGGTTATCTCCCCTGACTCCACTTCCTCGATGACGTGCTCAATGCTTTCGGACAGAGACTCCTCGGCATCCTCGTCATGGGATTCTTTCCCCTCATGCTCGTCCTCATCGTGTCCCCCGATCAATTCCTCAATCTCCTCGATGGCCTCCGATGCGGTGATTTCACCGTGCCCCAACTCCAGTATTACGAGGGCGGTGGACCCAGCCAGTGCATCCTCATCAGCGTGCCCGTGCTCGTCGTGACCTCCCTTGGCCAACTCGAAACCCTCTGGGATGACGACAAGCACTGCAGAAGCCAACAGAATCCCAGAAGCCAGTCCGGTTACCCTTCGTAGAGCATCCTTATTCCCCTTTATCTTGCTGAAAATTGGGGATAGTCCCCCAATCAGGGCTAATATCAGTGTCAGAGCAATTAGTTCTACGGGCAGGCTAGCTTCTGTCATAAACCGCGGAAGATTATTACATATTTAAAAAATATTATTAATTATTCTCTCTACGGGTGTCCATGAGTCGGATTATCTCCTTCAGCGGAGACAACGAATTCCTAGATTCACTCGACTCCATGATCGAGGAAACTGGCTACAAGAACAGGAGTATGTTCCTTAGGGACGCCAGCTTTCACTTTGCAGACTCCAGCCGTGGCGATCTCAGCATATTGGAAGACGACACTGAAACAGAGGGCGTGATGGTAATTTTCTACCAACACGGAGTGGAATCAAAGATTCTGGACATCAGGCACTCCAATTCTGTCGAAGTGTCCTCATTCCACCACAACTGCCTCACAGGTAGTCATACCTGTGTTGACACTCTGCAAATCAAGGGGACCGCCAGCTCGTTGAGGGAAATAGTCTCCAGATTGAGGAACACGAGCGACGTCGACAGGGTCTCTTTCGTACCCGCGCCTCTCCGAGAATCGGGTTGCTGCTGAATGAGGGAATGCGCGATACATTCAGCGTGGCATTCAAGGTGCGGCGCTTCGACCATGCACTGTGGAAATACCCCACCAACTCAGTTCCATGCTGGATGGCTCAATGGGCCCGACCAAGCAGAAGGCTGCTCGCTTGGTAGTTGATTTGGCCTCCACGGCAGGCGCTACCGAGTTCATTCAAGTGGACAATGCGCATGTTTCAGGAGTCAGTGTGATCACTGGAGGGCATGGGTTGAGGCGATTCCTCTCTGATCTCTCTGGTGACTCCCAAGGGGTTGTCTCCATCCCAACTACTCTTAATTCGGCTGGATGCGATCACGAGAAGATGGAGGAGATGGGCATTGACTACCCCGACTTCTTGGAGCAGCAGTTCGAGATAGTCCATTCTTACTCAGAATTGGGTATCGAGGCTACACTATCATGCACCCCATACGACAGGGGAATAGAGATTGCCGACGGCATAGGGTCTTGGGCCGAGTCCAATGCAGTTTGCTTCTCCAACTCATACACTTCCCTGGTGACAAATCGGGAGTCGGGCCTCTCGGCCCTCGCAACCGCACTCACGGGATGGACTCCCAAGTGGGGACTGCACTTGGAATCAAACAGGAAGCCGAATATCATGGTAAATGTCGAGGCAGAGATGTCCAACTTGACGGACTGGAGCATTCTTGGAGACTGGATGGGAAAGCAGATATTGCCGTCTTGGGAGCTCCCTTGGGGGCCAATGCCAAGGTTCGTAGACCTTCCAAGGGCAAGTTTCGAGATGCAGAAAGCATTGGCTGCCTCGGCAGCCAATTACGGCTGTCCGATGCTCTGGGCGGATGGGATAACGTCAGATGCCCCTGACGTCGAGTCATTCCAGGGTGAGGTCACATTCACGGAGAAAGACCTCGAACAGAGGTACAGGGAACTCTCACCCAGGGGCCGAGTCGATTTGGTGGTAATCGGATGCCCTCAGGCCAGTGTGGGGGAGGCCAGGGAAACGGCTGCAGCCGTTAGAGCCAGGATGGAGTTGGGCGAGGCAATCCCGGATCAGAGACTCTGGCTATTCATGAGTTCCCACAATTATGACCTGATTTTAGCGGATGGGACTCTCGATCTCCTGGAGGAGGCCGGGGCACTGGTGCTAAGGGACACCTGCCCAGAGGTTACTCCGTACAACCGTTCGAAGTACAACCACCTTCTGACCAACTCCCTCAAGGCGGAACACTACCTCACTAGTGGACTGAATCGCATTCCCACCAGCGTTGCTACCATCATCGACTGCGTCGCCCACGCATTTGACGACTCACTAGTCGATGGACCAGCCCCCCAACTAGGAGGGGATTCAGTGAAGCCAATTCATACTGCGAAGACATACCAGGAGTCCCCATTCGAGTCGATGGGCAGGGGCATACCGAGTCAGGACCAGTGGGAGGTCTCCGGCAAGGCCCTGGTCACCGACGTCCCCATCACGTATCTGGGATACGTGAACAGGGACACCGGGGTGATTGAGGAACCGGGTCACCCACTAGACGGGACCCCAATCAAGGACACCGTGCTGATCTACCCGAAGGGCTCAGGCTCTACAGTCGCACCCTTCGTCCTAATGGGTCTAATCTACACTGGCTACGGTCCCATGGCCATAGTGAACCGGGATGTGTGCCCACTCACGCTCCCAGCAGCATCCCTCCTGGGCGTGCCCTACGCTCACGGATTCATGGAAGACCCGACTATCCGAGTCAACACTGGGGACGAAGTCTCCCTGTCCCTTTCAGAAGGTGAAGTGTCACTCAGGGTAGAGGCACGCTCGACCGAGGATTGATGGCAACTACTCCCTGCAAGGGCCATGGACGCACGCAATGAACCCGAACCCTGTAGGGAGCAGGACAAGGGTCTTTTCGAGATCACCCAGAGGGACGGTGCAGCCAGAATCGGGCGACTCCACTCCAAGCACGGGGCAATCACCACCCCAATGCTACTTCCCGTCATCAATCCCAACATCAGGACGATCGAGCCTAGGGAGATGTGGGAAAAATACGGAATCGAGGCATTGATTACAAACTCGTACGTGATTTGGAAGCACGAAGACCTCCGCTCACAGGCACTTTCGAATGGAATCCACTCGTTGCTTGACTTCCCAGGGGCAGTAGTGACTGACTCCGGAACCTTCCAGTCCTACGTTTACGGGGATGTCGAGGTCGGGCCTGAGGAGATAGTGACTTTCCAGAGGGATATGGGGGTCGACATAGGGACGATGCTCGACGTCTTTGGACGACCGGACATGACTAGGGAGCAGTTGGAGGGAGCAGTCGATGAGACTGCAAACCGCGCAATTCCCTCACTCTCAGTCGCTGGCAATGAGATGCTCCTGAACGGCCCAATTCAAGGGGGAACGCATGCCGATCTAAGGGCAAAATCATCGCTACTCATGGGTTCAGCCGAGAACGAAGGGAGAGGGTTCGCAGTACACCCAATCGGAGGGATTGTCCCCCTCATGGAACAGCAGAGGTACCGGGAACTCTTCGAGATACTACTCGCATCCAAGTCAAACCTCCCCCCCGATAGGCCAGTTCACTTCTTCGGATGCGGTCATCCGATGCTTTTCCCCATGGCCATCGCCCTGGGGGTGGACATGTTCGATAGTGCCGCTTACGCGATTTTCGCGAGAGACGATCGTCTACTGACTCCCGAAGGTACGGTGAAGTTGGGTGGCATACAGGAATGGCCATTCCACTCGCACGCACTATTCGGAACAACACCTCAGAATGTCAGAGAAATGGAAAAGGACGAGAGATCGATAATTTTGGCCAAGCACAACCTGGAAGTCACTCAGGCCGAATTGTCAAGGTGCCGAGAGGCAATTCGAAATGGCACTATCTGGGAGCTAGCCGAGAAAAGGAGTCACGCATCTCCACATCTGAGAGAGGCTTTCGTATGGGTGCAGGAGCAGTTGGATGACCCCGACGAAGGTCCAGTAGGGGACTCCGTTCTTCGGATGATTGCCTCCACGAATCCGCTTAGGGCAGGGGGAGAGGGCCTTGGGGAGGAAATCGACTTCCGTCCACACATCCTCCACATCCAAGCCCTTTTGGCTACTAGATGGCGAGTACCAGGCTCTTGGTGGGACTCGTCTGCAGGTCCGCCTGAGAGGGTACTACTGATCGAGGGCGCCCCTCCTCCATGGAGGGTCACCGCATTGGGTTCCGTAATCGAGAAAATTGCAGAGGAGCCACGAACGGTCGTGATGATTTCTACCCCAATTGGGCTCATCCCGTTCTCGTTAGAGGACCTCTCTCCATGGTGCCACCTAACAGGGCCAGACTGGATATGGGGCCCGATATTCGATGACCACGAGGTATTGGGGGCACTCGAAGAGTTCGGACTCTCCGACATACCACTAGTCCGCATCGCCCCTAGGGACGAAGCCGAAGAGCACTCCGAAGCAATAGGCGTGAGGGAGTGGCTAGATCGATGCTCCGTTGTCGACAAGTTGGCTCTATTGTGTGCAATCAACCCCTCTGAGGGTTGCAAGATGACCAATGAGATGACAAGTAGGAGATCTCGAACAGACCGAGTGGTGAATGTTAACTCAGGTGGGAAGCACATACTCTCCCCGAGACTAACGGACGGTGGAATCTCGTTGACCACCCACGGGGCATCAATTGCGAACGAACTGAATCCCTCCCCGATTCCCGAGTTCGGTTCGAGTGAAGAAGACTCAGCCTTCCCCGGAATCCCCCGTGTGTGCATCATCGATGACGCAGTCCCCTTCGTGGGCAAGGGGAGGAACGTGATGCATGGATACATATCGGGAGCCGACTCACATCTGACTCCCGGTCAGCCATGCATAGTGGTAGACTCGAATGGCTCCTTGGTTGCTCATGGGACTCCGATAACTACGCATCTGGAGATGTCGTCCCTGAGGAAAGGAGTCGCTGTCAAGGTCAGGGAAGGCGCTATGAAGCTGGACCAGTGAACAGCACCTCCGGGGATTCATTCAAGTGTCCGGTTCATGACCCCAGTAAGACTCCAGTAGGGAGTCGGTGACAGCCCATGATTGACGACGACCCCCAATCCGAGCCCCCTATCATCATCGCAAAGGGCATGCGGAAGATGTACGGCCCTCATTTGGCTCTGGATGACATCAACTTGGAGATACCCAGGGGTGCAGTAGGCATTCTGGGCCCGAACGGAGCCGGAAAGTCCACCCTCTTCAAGTGCCTACTGGGGCTAATCACCACCACCTCGGGAGAGGGCTCGGTACTCGGATACGATATTCGGACCCAGGGCGAACAGATCAGATCCAAGATAGGGTACATGCCGGAGTACAACTCTCTCGACCCAAACCTGTTCGCAGTCGATCAGGTCAGATACGCTGGAGAACTCCTGGGGATGAACCCGAAGAATGCGACCCAAAGGGCCCACGAGGTCTTGGAGTACGTCGGCCTCAAGGACCAGAGATACAGGAAGATAGAGACATTCAGCACGGGGATGCTCCAAGCCACTAAGCTGGCATGCGCACTAGTCCACGACCCTGATATCCTGATATGCGACGAGCCAACAAATGGACTGGACCAGAGAGCAAGAGAGTTCATGCTCCAGACCCTCAATAGAACGGTCCGAGAGGGAAACAGATCCGTTCTGATGAGCAGCCACGTAATGGATGACGTGCAGGATTTATGCGATAGCATAGTGATGATTCACAAAGGGAAGATAGTGATCCAGAGCAGTATTGAGGACCTCGTCGAGCAAGTCGACAAGGAGATCGAGATGGTCATATGGGGCGGGGCTAGCAAGATGGAAAGGGAACTCTCCTCCTTAGGTCTAGAAACTAGGAGGCTCGGCAGGGTAATCCGAATCAAGGTGGAAAACGACTCCACAATCGACAAGGCGCTCGAAGCCGCCGTTTCGGCCGGAGTACAAGTCCGTCAGATGAAGGAATACGAACCGGATCTGGAAGATGTCTTCCTCTTGGTGATGGATAAGCTGGGGGCGCAGATAAAGGGAACAGGTGATCTGATGACGGCCGGGCACACTGGGGGCGTCTGATTGCCCGAAGAGCAAGTCGACCTCGAGGGAGGGGTGACTCGAATGGAAGCTGCATTCGGCTCCGGGGATGGGGACGAGGAAGCGACTGCCGTCGTGGCGAAGTCAAAAGCGTCCCTCGGACAAATTTTCGAGCAGACCTACCGCCCATGGGACGGCGAACTCGGTCCGAGGTGGATGAGGAACTATGCCATCTTCAGGCATCACGTTTACGGCGTTTTCACCAGCAAGGGGCATAGGCAATACCACCCCATGGTAAGACTCCTGATTCTGATTATCTTCCTAGCTTCCCTGACTCCCATACCAATGCTTTTCCTGTCATCATTTATCGGTGATGATGGGGGCTTCTTCGAGAAGATGTGGGGGATTAATCGATACAACCTGTGGGGGCAAGTCCTAGGATACTTCCCTCGGAACCTATGCATGTGGCCACTTCTAACAGCGGTCGTCGTTGGGGGGATGATCTCCGACGACAGGCAGCATGGGACGAGTGCGATATACTTCTCAAGACCAATTTCGAGGCTAGACTACACGTCCATGAAGTACCTAAGCGTGGCAATAATCCTCGGATTCGTCATTGTTTTCTCGTACTTCGCATACTACACAAGTGCAATCGTGTTCAAGGCAGAGGGATGGGCATACCTTGCCGACACCCTACCAATTTTCCTCGGAGGAATGCTTGCCGGCTCCATTCTGGTAATCACTTACACCTCGATAGGACTGGCACTCTCCAGCATCAGCCAAAGCCGATTCTTCGCTGCGATAGGCTTCCTGAGCATAATCTATGGCACCAAGCTGGTCTCGCTACTGGTTGAGCTCCAGTTCGGAACCACCGTCATGTACGCAACTAGCCCATACGACTGTCTTGCCCATACTGGGCAGTTCCTACTGGGAATCCCCTCCAACTACGAACACCCCGTATCAATCTCTGTTGTGTCCCTTATGGCGATGAACTCCATTTCGATATGGCTCCTCGTCTCGCGAGTCACTTCTCTGGAGGTCACTAGGGAATGACAATGGGGCAACAAGACCCACCAGCGGTCCTCATCGACCAGGTCTCGAAGTGGTACGGGCAGGTGATCGGGATCAACGACCTCTCGTTGGCGATTGACGGCGGTGTGACTGGTGTTTTGGGCCCCAATGGGGCTGGCAAGTCCACTTTGTTCAAGCTAATGATGGGGAGAATCAAGCCCAGCCAGGGTTCTGTCAGACTTTTCGGAGTTGACCCTTGGAAAAACACGTCCCCCTACAGGCGAGTCGGCTATGTCAGCGAATCCGAGAAACTCTACGAGTGGATGACGGCACTGGACTTCGTCACCACCCTAGCCAGGCTACATGGAATGACTAGGGAGGAAGCAACAGAAAGGTCTGCACACGTTCTCGAATTCGTTGGCCTGACAGATGTCATGCACAAGGAACTAGGCAAGTTCAGCAAGGGCATGAGGCAGAGGGTGAAGATTGCCCACGCATTGGTTCACGATCCAGACCTACTCATCCTCGACGAACCTCTGCATGGGTGCGATCCACTAGCCAGGACCAGCATAATGAGCGTCATTCGCGAGTTGGGCGAGCAGGGCAAGACAATCCTAATCTCAAGCCATATTCTCGAGGAGATAGAGCGTATCACCGAGCAGATCGTGATTCTACACAACGGCCGTTTGCTCGCCATAGGAAACTTGCATGCGATAAGGGGTCTCCTGGACAAGCACCCCCATAGGATCCTGATCAACTGCGAGGATCCCAGAAGCATGGCTAACCTGTTCGTAACCGAGGAACCGGTTTTCGGGGTCAGGTTCCCCAGAGAAGGCCAATTGGAAATCCAAACAAATGACCTATCCGCAGCACACGCGGTCCTGCCATCGATCGTCGTAAGCTCCAACCAGAAGATCACGAGCATCGAGAATCCGGATGACAACCTCGACTCCCTCCTGGGATACCTAATCAAGGAGGGCAGCTGATGGACCGAAAGGGCAAGCCTCTGTCCGAGACGGTTTGGACCAGGATGGACCGGAAGGCAGGAGCCGTAATCGAACTCACCATCAGGCAACTCAGACACCGCATATCGACATGGGTTGTATTGGGCGTCGGGGTACTCCTGATGGCCCTACTTCTGATCTTCTACATCGATTCGGTCAGGGAGTCCTTCGAACCCATCGATAACGACGGGGACAGCGAGGACAATGACGGCGATGGGTATCCAATGGGTCAAGAGAGGAAGTACGGCACACCCGACTGGAACTCTGACCTGTATCCCGGGGCAAGCGTATTCATCCCCGAGAGCGATATTGACTGGAACGATGCAGACAGGACACAATTTGGTAACAAGTCTTGGGAGGGCAGTGCGTTCTTCGAGGCATCATGGGTCGACGACCAATACGCCGGGGAATGGTGGGATTCCCACGTAGACTGGAAGCTGAACCAGGAAGGCATACCAGAACTGACCGATTGCTCCGATTGGGAGTTGGAAGAGATCATTGAAGCCATCTGGGCCGATGCCTGCGACCTCGGAGACGATGATGGGGATGGCATGACCACGTACTACGTGGCAGGAAAGTGGAGGGGCGAGGGGGTTGCCACCGTGCCAGAGGATTACTACCTCTCATGGGGATTCTGGACCGAGGAGGTGTACGTCGAGCCCGACCCTCCCGAGATGTACATCAACGAAGACGGGATAGACTGCTTCGATGGACTCATCCTCAGAGGTCCGGGTTGGGAGGACAGCCGGGTCGACTGCCCATCGGAGGCCAGAATCTCCGGCAGCCATGGGTTCGATGACGACGGCGACTGCCTTGCTGCCAACGAAGGCAACGGGGACGATGACAATGGGAATGGCGTCATATGCGACGTCCAATGGATCGCATCAAACGGCGTCGTAACAAGAATCGAAGCGGACGACCTGGTCGACGAGGATCCAGACGAGCAGGAATACATAGGCGAGCTCGGCCATCGGACTTTCGTCATCGCAGTCGGGAAGATGGCATTCGTCATCCTACTCGGTCTCTTCATCCCGCTGTTCCTGTCCCTTGGCCTGGTGAGGGACGAGACCGAGAACGGGACCCTTCACCTACTCCTCTCCAAGCCGATACATCGAGCCGAGTTCATCATCTACCGATTGATGGGCTATCTGGCAGTCTCTGGCAGCTACGTGATCGGACTCTCCCTTGTCGTGGGGCTGATCTCATCGATCCTGGGTCCCGGGGACCAAATAATCCGCTTCTCGGACATTCCCGTTTGGATAGGGATAGGGGCCGCCACCACCCTGGTCCTAGCTGCCTATGGGTCGATGTTCAATGCCATGGGCCTGATCTCACCCAAGTATGGCGTCTACCTGTGCATCGTCTTCGGAATATGGGAATTCATGATGGGGAGCTTCTCCATACTCAATCCCAATTGGACCGTGGCGAGCGTCTCGATATCCCACTGGGCCCTCCAGATGATCGATGCAGTTGTCCTCCTAGCATGGCCGGACACCATCCAGTGGGCCGAGATGGACAGGGCATTCGAGATTGACTCGGGACTGTCCGTGTTCTGGCAGCCCCCTGTGCATACGCTAGGCACCGCATCAGCGGGAATCGCCCTCCTGAACAGCTTGGTGGTCCTTCTGCTGGTCTCCGTCGTGTGGATATTCATCGCCAAGTCAGTCTTCAGCCGCAGGGAGATAATGTGATGGCCATTCTGGATAATCCAACAAAGTTCGAGGGGGACTTCTCGTCACTCTGGCGCTTGGACGTGATGCCCCCGATTCACGGGCTCTCATGGTGGTGGTACTGGGTTCTGATCCTCGTCCCGGATCCGAACAATTCGAAAAGGAGTCGACAATTGATGACACTGTGGTCGACCAAGGAGACGAAGGCAGTCAGGGTGAGCGGGCACTGGTGGAAGCCCGGCTCGAGGATGCACAAGGATGACCATGGCGGCTTCGTAATCCCCGGAATGGTCTGCGCGTGGTGGTACGATGGCGAGGAGATGCACGAGCCACTGACCATGCGCGAGTGTCGCATGGCCGTCGTTAGCGACGAGCACCCACTCTGGCCGGGGGATGGCGATGGGCTCGGGGCAGGGGCAATCGTCCCAATAGACAGGGAGGATCTCTCGATGGGCATGAATCCCGGGAACGAGTCAATGTGGCTCAGCCTGTCGAGTGACAAGGATGCCCGCTCAAGAGGTGCACCTTCCAAATTCGATGCCCATCTCACACCTTGGTGGGGCCCTCCGAGCGAGCTCACATACAGGAACAACGAGATCTCACTTGGAATGGGTTACGATATACTCAGGCTCCAGGGGATGAAGTCGCGACTGGTGGTCGATGGCGAGGAGTTCGAGGGTACGGCATACTTCCAGAAGGTCACCGTGCAGGCCCCATCCGCCCCTTGGTTCTGGGGAATGGTGCACTTCGACGATGGATCGTACCTCGATTGGTTCATGCCTCACATTACTCCACTCTCTACTGTCAAGGATGACAAGCCATGGCGCAAGAGGGACACGTTCAGAGTTCCACTGAAAACTGCCGGCGTATTCCATGATAGGGTAAGGGGAAGAACTGAGGAGTTTGATAACTGCGAGGTCGATTTGCAGAAGTCCGATCAAGGACTCTTGGATCCTCAAGGGAACTTGCTCCCTATCTTCAATATCAGAGTCTGGAACGACGATACCGAGATTCTGATGGGGATTAGAGCAGTGAGCCGAGCAAGATGGACGTTCGATCAACCAACTCGAGGAGGGCTAGTGAGTCATCTCACTTACAACGAGTATCCATTCGAGGTATTCTCCCTTTCCATTAAGGACAAAGAGGGACATAGGTCTCTTGAGGACTATCAGTGGATACATGGAAATGCAGAGCATTCATGGGGGTTCCTGCATTGATTCACAATCTCTTAGAACTAACCATTCATCGAGGAAACTAGATGTCACAATTCATTGAACGATTCAGATCTGAAATCGACTCAGCCGCTGCTCGTAATGATTTTCCAGAGATTACCGAATCCGAGATCCCAATTTGGAGAGGGGTACCTGCAACCACCTCAATGGCAGACAAATACATCCTAGCACTCACGGTCCTCCTAGTACACGTAGTCTTCTTCCTCGGTGAACTGCTAGACTCTCCGGATGGAGAAGGTCAGGCCAACTTCTTACTTTCTGTAGTCATGTGGCTAATCGACACAACCGGAGTTATGGGCTTCGTAATCTGCATGCTACTACTGACCAAGATCAATCACTATGCAAACTTCTCAACCTCGGGAGGTTGGACAACATCATGGCTTCTAGTGACCTGCTCAATCCCTCTATTTTGGAAATTGATGGATATTATCGAGTGGATTGGGGGTTTTGCCGGCTCTGATATCACAAATCCACTTCCAACGTGGAATTTCTCTTGGTTCGCACCGTTAGGGGTATTTTCGTTCCTTGTAATGGTGACCTTCACCCTCCTATACCAACGCTCCTTCCAGTACGCAATAACCGACAAAAGAATTCACATTCGCCAGAGCTTCCTGTACTTCGAAACCAGTGCGCATGGGATCTCATACCAGAAAGTGGAGAATCTCAAGGCAGACCCCACTATCCTGGGACGCCTACTTGGATATGGGAACATCCACGTTGTCACCGGCTCTGGCGTCGGTCTGCAGGTTGAGTCACTTGGGATCAATGCAGTAGCCCCCTCCGAAATTAGGGAGCAATCGAACGGAAAAAGAAGGCTTATTTCCTTCTTACTAGGATGTATTACCGTTCAGAGAAATAGGGCATTGGAGGCAACAGATCCAGCCGATTGCCTATTTGGGATACGTCATCCTATGGATGTTTACCGATTGATAAACGAACTAATGGACTCGAACGTCGGATTAGCCGTGGAAAACTAACCTAATTGGATAGTATTTCTCTACCAAGTACTCCGCACCGTTCATAACCCCGAGTCCTTCCACCGATAATGGGGCCATTATGCCGGATGAGGATACGATTACTAAGGCTGCACAGTGCATAACGCAGGGAGATTTCATGGGTGCAATGGGGATTTTTGAAGAGCATATTAGTTCTAATCGAGATGATCCAGCAGGTTACCACGGTTGGGCTGAATCAGCACTCTTTGAGATACAGGAGAACGGAAACTTCGACGAGAAGGGTAACGACAGAATCAACGAGGGACAGGTTGCTGCGTATTTCAAGAAGGCCGCTGCACTAGATTCTGAGAGCACTGAGTATCAAGCCGCCTATGCAAATGTATTAATCGAGTTCGACAGGATTCCAATGGCAATCAGGGAACTAAAGAAGCTCAAGGAGCTAGGGGACTCTTCAGACGATTTCGATGTGACACAGGACCTCTACCAAGCAGCCAAGATGCTGATTGATAATATCGACTTCAAGACAAACTTCGACAGGAGTGAGGGGTTTGCCAAGCAATTCCTTCCCGTGGCAGTCGAATTCGCACTTCTCGGCATGGGCTTCGCCTCTGCGGAGGAGGCTCTGGAGTACCTCCAGACCGAGTAGGGGGAAATCCGTTTGAGCGACCGTTTTCTGGTCGCCATAGGCTATCACGGCCATTCCTTCCATGGATCCCAGGTCCAGCCTGACGTGGGTACCGTAGAAGGCTCAATGCGCCATGCACTAAGAAGGCTAACTTGGTGGTCTGAGGGCTGCTTGGAGATGTCCAGTAGGACCGATTCCGGTGTCAGCGTGAGGATGAACCTGGCAAGGATTGACCTGCCCACATCAGTCTCCCAGAAAGCCAGCCAGGAATCTATTGTCCGAGCACTAAACGACCACCTCCCAGTGGGTGCTGTCGCTATATCGGCAAATCGCGCACCGGCCGACTCCAAGGTCAGATATGCCGAATCACGCAGGTACCTGTATCGTCTCGAGTCAATAGAGGAGTGGCCCTTCGAGAATGACCCAGATGTCATCTCCGAGGCTTGCTCCATGATAGAGGGTGAGAATGACTTCTCCAACCTCTCCAAATTGGAGGAGGGGGTCGATCCTGTGCGAACAGTAGACGAGTGCGCTCCATGGCTGGCAGAAGATGGCAGAGTTGTTGGATTCTCAATTCAGGCCAAGTCCTTCATCTGGAACCAAGTCAGGAGGGTCGCATCGGCCTTCTCCGGAATAGCATCCGGGAGAATTGCAATCTCCGATTTAGAATCTGCAATAATTTGTCCGGAGGTGGAGGTAGACATGGGGAGGGGACCAGCCGAGGGACTCGTATTGTGGGGGATTTCGCACACTGACTTTGAATCCTCATTCTCCGATGATTTGCCCCCTCCCGCGGAATTTTCCAGACGTCCGAAGGACTCTCGTGATCACCGCAGGTGGTTGGCCATGTCCCAATACGAGATCGGGGCGCTCTTGGAGAAAGAGTGGCTCGGAAGACTCAATTGAGATCGATGTCTACCAAGTCCCCGTTCGAACAGGGAAGACTTTCACGCAGGAATGCTCCGGAAATCACCTCCGCAGTACTCGTGTGCCTGGTTAAATCTGGGATAAGAATCGCGCAATCCACCCACTCCCCTCCGCTATTCCGGATTTTTCCTCTGAAGGCAGTGGCACCTCCGAATGATTTTCCATCCCGTTCGAATCCACCTATCCTCAGTGGCTCAACAGACTCAGTGGGGAGCCCCTCATCCAGGCCCGATATTACTCGAAGTTGTGAGAACTCTCCCAAGCTCTCACTTCCGACTTCGACATTGAGAGTTCCTGGCCAGGCACCTACTCCAAGAACGCCCTTGAACTGGGACTGGTAGTGCTTCTGGGCCATGAAAACATGGGCCCTGCCCAGTCCGCTGCTGACCGTCCCGCTGATTCGCACAAACCCCGACTAGACTGGCGATTCATAATACTCGGCTTGCATCTACAGCAGTATTGTCGACCCCTGCTCCCCGATGGACCAACCCAGACCCGACAACTCACTGAATTGCTTGGATCCCCTATCTAGTGCAGGATTGGTATGGTTCAGATGGATGAAAACTATCTCAGGATCGCCTTCTCTCCTCTCGCCCAGTAATTCTAGCGATTCCGAGATTGTTGGGTGTGGGACCTGCCCCATGTCCCTGCCCCCCAACTCGTCAGCGCCCCAGAACGTCCCATCGATCAGTGCGAAATCCACCTTCATCGATTTCATCCACCCCATGATGCTGCCCTCTCCGACCATCTCCAGTGTCTGACCCCAGTCATCATGGTCTGGGAGGAATAGAAGTGCATGGTTCGGACCACCGACCCTGATCGCATGCGTATCGGAGTACTCATCCCTGTGTGGGACTCGGACAAATTCCAATTCAAAACCGCATTCCTCGGAGGGGGAAAAGGCGGACTCGGGAGACACTGCATTGGTCTGGAATGGAGCGGAAAGCCTCCTCTCTTCAAGCACTTGGATAACACTACTACTCGCGAAGAGGGGGATGCCATCCAGGCCCATAACCTCCTTTCCAAACTGCCCTATGCCGTCTATGTGCCCCAGATGGGCATGAGTGAGGCATATCGAATCAGGAACCAGTGAGGCTCCAATGCCAAGGGCCGAAGCCGCAATGCCAAGTTGCTGGGAAAGGCTCCTCGTTGCCTCGACAAGATGCACGCTACCATCGGACCCTCTGATTACGCAGGATACCGGGTACAGCCTCTTGGTTTCGTCTTTCAAGGCAATAACGCATCTTTCGCACACGCATCCGGCTTGGGGCACACCGCCATCCTGGGCAATCCCGACAACAACCAGCTCAACGTCTCTTGTTGCCATGTGCTGCGATGGAATCTCTCTCATCAATACTCTCTCAATATCCCTCTCCGATTAATCAATGAACTAGGATGTCTTCTGGGAGTCATGCCAGTCGACCTGTCATGGATGCGAGACAGGTATGCTGAACTCAAGGCACAGGGATTGGACTGGAACCCTCCTACCTTGGAGGCAGCGAGTGAGCCAAGGTGCACCATAGATGGCAGGGAGATGATCATGCTCTCTGCGAACAACTACCTCAATCTGACAACCCATCCACGAGTCGTGGAAGCTGCAGTCGAGGCCACTAAGAAGTACGGGACTGGATCAGGTTCAGTCAGGGCGATAGCGGGGACGATGGACCTCCACCTGGAAGCCGAGAGGATCTGTGCCGAATTCAAGGAGGTTGAGGCATCCCTCATCTACTCGGCAGGCTATACAGCAAACGTTGGACTGATTCCCACATTGGTCCGTGGCCAAGAGGACGTGATTATCTCAGACGAACTAAACCATGGGTCAATCATCGATGGCGTTCGACTGACCAAGGCATCCAGGGCATTGTACCCTCATAACGACATGGAGGCTCTAGAGAGGGTACTGAAGGATCACAAGGATTCCGAGCGCAAGCTGATTATCACGGATGGAGTCTTCAGCATGGACGGGGACATCGCCCCGCTCGACGAGATCGCAGACCTCGCAGAGGAGCACGGGGCAATGACGTTCGTGGACGATTGCCATGGGGAAGGGGTATTGGGCGAAGGCCGAGGAATCGTCTCTCACTTTGGCCTGCAGGGCAGGGTGACCTTCGAAGTCGGGTCCTTCTCGAAGGCACTGGGCGTTCAGGGGGGGATTCTGGCAGGAAGTGATGACGTCAGGACCCATGCTCTCAATCACAGCAGGTCATGGTTACTCTCAGGGAGCCAACCACCGGGCGTGGCAGCCGCCCAGAAGGCAGCGATCGAGGTTCTGATGTCCGAGCCAGAGCATGTCCAGAGGCTGTGGCAGAACACGTCATACTTCAGGGAACAACTCGACTCAATGGGATTCGACACGGGCGTGAGTGAGACCCCAATAGTCCCCGTAATGTGCGGAGATAGCAGGAAGGCGCAAGAGCTCTCCTCGTTGATGAGGGACGAAGGGGTGATGGTCGGAGCGATAGTCTTCCCCATGGTTGCCCGGGACAAGGCCAGGGTAAGGACGCAGATGTCTGCTGGGCTTAATCGCGAGGATCTCGACTCAGTTCTCGAATCATTCGATAGATGTGGTCGAAAGTTAGGGCTTATTTGACTGACTAATTCTGAAAGGTATTTGTCGGAGGGATTATCACGGGGTGGCAGTTACCCTCTATGCTGGGAACCATATGGGTGATGAAGAAACAATATTCTCTATTTCAGAAGAGCACTTGGATTCGGGGCTGAGGGGAATCCCGGTAGGAACCTGCAAGACCTCCTACGTAGACCCGATTGAAGGTGTGCATTACGTCGGATATCCCGTTGGCGATTTAGCTAACCTGGAGGAGGAGGACGTCATCTACCTGCTAATGCACAAGAGGCTCCCAGACTCCGAACAGTCAGCAGCATTCCGAAAGGAACTGGCACATCGGGGCGAGGAAATCCCTACTGGGGCATTGAGGGTACTGGAGAACCTTACTCCCGGCAGCGGACACCCGATGGATTGGCTTTCTATAGGGATCATGGCGATGGGCGCAGCCGAGACCACTGGTGACGTCAGAGTCGACTCGATGAATCTCATTGCCAGAATGCCCGAGTTGATGGCCAGAATTTTCCTTCTTCGTGGCGGCCATCCCGAGAAGCTACGCCCTAGGAACACCGAATTGGGGCTAGTCGAGAACTTTGTTCACATGCTAGGAGTAGATAACGAGGAAGCCGAGATGATGAATAGGGTTCTCCGATTCTTCTTCATTCTCCATATGGATCACGGTGGAGGGAACCTTTCCACATTCTCTGGCAAGGCTGTTGCATCTGGAAAGGCCTCTGTGTATGCATCTCTTGCAAGCGCAATGAATGCACTCTCCGGGCCACTCCATGGCAGGGCAAATCAGGCTTGTCTGGAGTTCATCCAGAGGATTGGTACCTCAAATCCCGATGAAATTGAGAAGTTTGTCCGGTCAGAGCTTGCTGCGAGGAGGCCGATATATGGCTTCGGACACGGGGTGCTTAGGGCAGAGGACCCCAGAGCCCGACTTCTGATCAAACTCGGCTCCGAGGTCTGCCCAGATGACGAGTACTACAAGGTGGCGAAGGCCCTCAGAGAGGTAGTCCCACCAATCCTGAAGGAGCATCCGAAGATTAAGAATCCATACTCGAACGTGGATTTGGCCAGTGGAAGCCTATTGCATGCGATTGGATTCCGGAAGCCACACTACTACACCACGTTCTTCGGTTGGGCTCGGGTGGCAGGAATTTGCGCCCAAATTCTAGATGAGAGAAATGCTCGTGATGGTCGAGGAGTGCCAATATACCGTCCGAAGTACATCGCCAAGGAACAACCTCACAGGAGACTGGGGTAATCTTCACTGTGAGTGGTTCCAGCACCTCTGTGCCCGATAATCCTCGGACTCCCCCACGGCAATCCATCGTCTGCCATCCTAACCCATTTCTCAGTACTGCCCGGCCATAGCATCCTTGTGGCCTGATCCCGTATGATGCTGCTCTTCCTCTCATGGGCAATCTCCTCCCACATAGGCAGGGAAGAAGCCGCCTCACTCATTATTTCTCCTCTCTCCGAGGAACTAGCCTTGTGAATTTTCTCGTACCATTCTTCATCGAGAGGCTGGCTGGCTGGTCTGGGCCATCTTGGGGTCCCATCCGGTTTCTCGAACACAGTTGGGTCCATGTTGTCCGAGACTAGGGAAACCCCTGCATTCACCAATGCATCCTCGTGCTTCAATGGGGCCGGCCATACGAAAGCCCCCATGCCTCGCCGAGCTTCGAAGAAGCGTTGCAAACTATTCCCATGAAGGCCAACGGGGAGGCCCGGGTGCATGTATCGTGGCAATCCTACAAGATAATCCAAGGCTATCCCGATTGATTCCATGTCCTCTTTACGAAGGCTCCCGGTGATTCCACCGACTGTGGTCCTAGCGAAATGGGGGATGGCAACCACCCTCTTCAGCCTCCAGAACCTGCCCCAGGACCTGATATGTGGCATTAGTCGGATCACCGGGATGCTGAAATCGGAAGCCTTCGATGCCCTCCCTATCATGGGGGAGAAGCAAGACACGACCGCTGACCTATCTGGAAGGTCAAGAGGCTCCAGTTTTTCTTCCAATTTCCCCATAATCGAACTCAGGTACTCCAATGTCCCTATTTTTGTCGAGGGATGAGGGAGCTTGAACTCGATATCAACGGTCTTTCCTCCTGATTGCCATGCTTCAGAGAACTCCCGATCGGCAAGAAGATCGTCCAGCGTGGGGATTCCTGCTGATTTGAGGTAGTCAGTTGGAAGTTTTTCCACGCACCTCTCCCAGATCGGGCCTTCCCCGGGAGCGAACTCGTCATGGAAGATCACCAACTCCCCATCCCCATCAACCCTGAGGTCAAATTCGACCCCATCCCCGAACAGAATTCCATGCCGCAGGGCATCGATAGAGTTCTCCTCTGGTTGCTCCCAGTTTCTCATCATTCGTTCCGAGAGGGAACCAGACCAAGAATGCAGGGGAGTGATACTTTCGATGATTTAGAAAACCACAAGTGTGGCAGAAGTTACTCAGTATCCGGGACAACACTGATACTGTGCCGCACACCCCTCGTCATGATAGACATGTCAGAGACCGTAGAATTAGACCGAGCATCAGACCCGCAAGCAGTGAGAGGATACGTATTCTACGACTGGGGGAAGTCAGCCTTCGAGACTAGTGTTACCGTGGCAATACTTCCACTATGGTACGCATACTTGTTCTTGGAAGCGAACGGGCTAACCACATCCGTATTCGGAAAGCTGATGACCTCAGATGCGATTTGGGCTTATTCAGTGTCTGGTGCAGCATTAATGGTAGCCCTTGTTAGCCCCTCTTTGGGTGTGATTGCAGATCGTCGTGCCATCAAGATGTGGTGGCTCAGGATATTGACCTACGTTGGAGCCGGAGGGACCATCCTCATCGGTTTTGCACTTCTGGTCGATGGCTATGAGTGGTTGTGGATTCTAGTCATGTTTGTTGTTGCAAACGTCGGCCTGAATGGCGCGGGGGTGTTCTACAACGCACTCCTCCCACACATGGGGACTGATGATGAGATGGATGACATCTCCAACAAGGCATTCGCATTCGGCTATCTTGGAGGGGGCCTGTTGCTAGTAATCCACTTCGGCATGGTACTCTCACTTTCGGGTGACTGGGTGGTGCCATTCTGCATCGCTTCTGCAGGCGTCTGGTGGTATGGATTCGCGCTACTGACATTCAAGTGGGTTCCCGAACCACCAATCCAGAATGAGATGGACGCAATGGGAATAATGGACTCAACTCGACTGGCTCTTTCTGAGATTAAGAAGACCCTGAGTGAAACCAACAAGTTCCGAACTTTGTTTATTTATATGCTTGCATATTTCTTCTTCATAGATGGAATCAACACAGTAACTGCACTAGGGGGCGTCTACGGCCCAGTCGTCCTAGGCCTCACAGCTACACAATTGATGACTACAATCCTGGCAGTACAGTTCGTAGCATGGCCAAGCGCACTGTTTTTCACCGTCCTATCCAACGGTGGCCGTGCCGGCCTCTCGTACCCTTGGCTTGGATTCACGATTAAGGAGGGAATTGGGACCAAGAAAGCCCTTTCCGTCGCATTGGCGGGGTGGGTCTTCCTTTGCTTCGCAGCAGTCTCCTTCGCCCCTCTGGTCTTCGATTCTCACGATGATTATGAGATAATGTATGACTGGGACGAGGAAGGGCAGGAGTACGAGGTCCACATCAATTTCGATGCACATGGGATTGCACAGAAGCTAGACTATGCAACGAGCGAATTCGACGAGCAGTCTTGGGCTTCCCAATATGCAGAGGTATTACCAGTTGAGTTGGATAATAGGACAGGGACTTATGATTGGGCATATGGCGATTCAGCAGATGATCCCTTATACTTCACTGTGCCCGTAACTACTCAAGAAGAAGTCGGCATGATTGAAGGTCTGATCGAGTCAATTGATGAGACTAGGTTCAGTGCCAGTGTCCTCCAAGGAAGCCTAGACGGAGTAACAAATGTGGGGGTAGATCACCCTACTAATCTAGGAGATGGCCCACTGGATGGATATACGACATGGGTAAGGGATAATGTCTGGGCAAAGCTTGGCCTAGATGTCGGTCTACAATTCCTCCTCCTTGGATGCGGAATGGGAATGGTACTTGGTGGCTCCCAGGGGCTTGCGAGGAGCCTCTTCGGACAGATGGTCCCCGAGACCAGGAGTGCAGAGTTCTTCGGATTCTTCGGATTCTTCGGAAAGGTGGCTGCATTGATCGGGCCTTTCCTCTATGCTTCGATGACGCTTGCATTCGATAGCAGGGTGGGGGTGCTCAGCGTAGCCGTACTGATTCTGATTGGTGCATTGATGATGAATTGGGTCGACGTAGAGGCAGGAAAGGAAGACGCACGCGCCGAAGACGCAAGAAATCGCGGAATCGCGTGAGGCCCTAATTACCCGCGCAATTCCGTCAGGGCCTCGATGACCGAGGCCTGAGTGATGCGTTCGCCTCTTTCTCGAAGCATGGATGCCACCTCTTCGACCTCTTCGCCCTCTGCTCCAGCGGTAACCGCCATGTTCCTGACATGCAGCTTCATGTGACCAGCCTGTATTCCTACTGTGGCGAGGGCCCGAAGAGCACCGAGGTTCTGCGCCAATCCCGATGCTGCAATCACCTTCGCTAGCTCGTCCGCGCTCTCCACCCCTAGGAGTGCTACGTTCGTTTGTGCTGCAGGATGAACCCTAACTGCTCCTCCGACCAGTCCGACTGCCATAGGGAGCTCAATGGACCCGACTAGATTGCCATGCTCGTCCTTTGACCACTTGGTCAGTGAACCGTAAACCCTCTCATGGGAAGCGTAGCTGTGAGCTCCAGATTCGATTGCCCTCCAATCCTGGCCACAGGCAAGGGCAACCGCTGAGATCGCGTTCATTATCCCCTTGTTGTGAGTGGTGGCCCTGAAGGGGTCCGCCTCAGCGAAGTGGTATGCCTGTATCACGCCGTCTATCACTTCCGAGCCCTGCTCCGCGTCCTGACCTTTGTCTGACATCTCCTCGGGGGTGAAGATTGCACTCACCCTAGCGAGACGAAGGACGGCTAGGTTGCTGATTATCCTCAGTACCACCGTCCCACCAGAGACCTCCTCTACCCTTGGCGCGATCGTTTCAGCCATCGTGTTCACCGCATTGGCACCCATTGCATCCCTGCAGTCAACGTGGATGTGGACGATCACCATTGGCCCGGATCCAGTCTCAATCACCCTCGCAGTAAGATCCCGGCAACCACCTCCGAACTTCACCAGTATGGGGTCGACTTCATTGCAGCTCGAAACCAACTCGTCCTTGGAAGCGAGTATCGAGTCCCTAGCACCATCGGGGTCATCACAGTTGACAACTTGGATCTGACCAATCATTACGGGATCATCGTTGTCCGATTTGAAACCCCCGTTAGCCAAGCACCTCTTCGCCATATTACTTGCTGCAGCAACTACGCTAGGCTCTTCGAGAACGAACGGAATCGCATAGTGAGACCCATCAATCACGAAGTTGGTTGCAATCCCAATGGGGAGGGAGTAAGTACCCACCACATTCTCGATCATCCGGTCTGCCGCCTCTTCGTCCAACTCACCTGTGTCGGCCCATGCCTCAACCTGGTCATTGCTTAATTCCGCAATCTCAGCGAGTAGCTTCCTTCTCTCTGAAACTGATAGTTTGTAGAACCCTCCGATACGACTGTTCTCTATTGGCATAGTACTCAAACTGGAGGCATGACAACGGGTTTCTAACCTTTTTCGAGCCAATATCTACACGAAAAAAGCGTTAATTTGCCCGTTAACGCTTCGTTAACGCTTTGTTAACCCGTTAATAATGCGTTAATACAGCTAATAGGGGAAATAGCCACTGCACCAATAATTGCCAATTCCTATGTCCCGCATTTGTGAATTACCCGTTAATTGACACTCTGGTATGCGTGAGTATGCGTGAACATTAAGAATGCCAGACGATGCTGAGGCACTATGGTGTTGAGCGATCTTTCTCCGTCAGATCTCCCTACGCTGCGTGGTAATCCATTCGACTCTAGGCCGATTGAGAGAAACCGGGCCAGTGAGATAGTCGGAAGAGAGGATATTCTGATTAGGTGGAAGGAGCATATGCACTCTCAATCTCCAAGATTGATTCTCCTTTCAGGGGAGAGGGGCTCAGGTAGGACATCTCTGATCAATGCAATTTCTTCTCAGACAGACAATCGTTTCGTTGGAACCTATTGGCATAGTGAGGACCCCCTAAATTGTGCCCTGGACGAGCTTGCAATAACCTTCTGCGGGCATGATATTCCTCCGAGCATGCACCAGAAAGTAGAGCGGATTGTGGAGACTTTGGATACAGTTTCAGGACCCCTTCCACTAGTCGCTTTGGATTATCCATCACATGTCGATTTGTCCTCGTTCTTGTCTTTGATATTGCCCATATTGCAACGACTTAGAGCTCTCGTCGTAGTCGCAGTTTCCAACTCTCAATTTACGTCTCTGGACGAGAACACAAGGGAGGTTTTCGATGAAATAGCCACCGTTGAGCCCTTCTCTCAGAAGCATATTCAGTTGCTTAGCGACCTCAGGATCCGCAGAATGTCGCCCGAGAGGTGGCACATCAATAGCGACTTGCTCGAGGCGATTATGTCCAGAACGGGCGGCAATGCTAGATCAGTCATCGGTATCCTCAGGGATCTCGTAGACGAAAGGAGGGGGATCGGTTCCAAAGACACCCTTGCATCACTAAAAAGCTGGAATACGCCAAAAATACCCACAGTGCCAGAGAATCCTCCAGATGAGCTCCAGATTGAACCTTTGATCACCCCAATCAATGAATCGGAGATCGATGTTGCCGAGGAAACCGAGGAAACCGGGGAATCTTGGCCCGAGGAGGGAGAAATAGAACCGGAAACCGAGGAGCAGGTGCTCGAAGATGATGACTGGGACGTAGAACCAGATGACATGTGGCCAGATGAAGAAATAATCGAACCAGAATCTGTGAACGATGGCCCCGAGGAAGAAGAAACCGGTGAAACCACCGCTGATAATCCAGAAAAGATCACCGGATGGCCAGCAGATGAGGGAACGTTTCTGTCAATGGACGAGGGTACAGAGCCCCCTAGTAGTGGCCAACCAAGGGGATTCTCAGGCCTAGTAAGCAGGTCACGCATAACAAATGACCAGATGCCCATGGGTCCTGACTACTCAACCCCTATACAGGAGCCAGAGATAAGAGAATTCCAGAACCCCACTAGCGAGCCTCCAGTCCACGAAAGGAAACCACAGTTCATTGAGGAAAATCGCAAGTCGGTTAGTACGGAACCGACACCTATCGAGGAGAAACAAGTATTATTCTCCGAGGGAGAACTCTGGACTGTTGACTCGGATCTCGAGGAAACACTCCCAGAACTCTCCAACGAAGCCGAATATGAGCCAGAAGAGGTCTTCGAAGAACCCGAGCCCATCGAAATCATCGAGGACCAAACAAAAACCCCACAATTGGAAAGGAAAATAGTGGTCAAAGGTCCGAAATGGGTGTCAAAGCAAGTTGTCGACCAAAGCCACCTTGGAAGGATGAGCGACGCTGAGCGACTGGTAGTCTCCATAGCCTCTTCACGCGAGATATCCCCCTCCGACGTTGAGATCCAAGCACGCCTTGAGGTAGGCAGACCTCGCCTTTCTCAGATATACAATTCACTACACAAATCAGGTATCCTCGCAGTAAGGAAGGAAGGGAGAAGCAGGCTATTCAAGCTTAGTGAAGCTGCAGGTGACTTGCTAAGCGAGGGGTGAAAATGTCCGATACAATCACGCTGGAGAGAATCGAGAGGTACCTCGCTCTCACTGCCGAGGCTAGATCAAAGGCAACTCCCTCAGCATCAAACAAACTTGACGAAGAGAGGCTCAATGAGATGCTTCGGATGTGTGACGATTATGCTGCCGATGCAAGGCATTTCGCTTCCGAAGGCGATTTAGTTAGTTCCTTCGGGGCGATCAACTATGCCCACGCATGGCTAGACGCCGCAGTCAGGATCGGACTGATGGACGGTCATGGCGACGATAGACTGTTCACACTGCCTAGGGGCCAACCATTCGTAGAGAGGGTCCAGAAGTGACTTCGATGTACGAACAGCCCCCTTCTACCAGTCTTCTCTTCAGTACCCTGTCAACAGTAAGGACTGGCCACCGGTTCTGGAGGGATAGGGCTAGTAGGGCGTCATCCGTGTGCCCGTCTCCCGAATCAATTACCTCCGACCTGCCATAGAGGAGGTCTAGGAGGAGGCCACTGCGACTCTCTGCGAGGGAATCAAGCTCATCCATGACTCCTGCGGTGATCTTCAGACTCGCCTTCCCTACCACTTCGTTCAGTGAAATATCCAGGTTCAGTCCTGCATCAATCAGGGAAACCCAGCCACATGCGTCAACCAGGACTGCAACCATTGAATCATCCCGAGATGGTTCCATGACCAATCAGTCGCCATCTGGTACCCACTCTCCTTGAGAGCGTAATCCTGCTTCCCTCCTTGGCGCAAATAGGTAGCCTGAGGCTAAGGGTCGCCTTCTTTCCCTTGATATTGGCGACGGTTCCAACACTGGTCGCTGTCGCGGAATTGACCATCAGCATCTCGTTTGGCTGCAGGGGTCTAATGACGCCTTCATCCTCGTTTCCCGAGATCATCTTGTCCAATAGTTGTAGATCGAGACCCAATTCTTCCCAGATTGGGGGCAACTCCCCTTCTCTGGCCATTACTTGCCCCGAAAGGTCGTCTGCCTTGGTAGCCAGTGGGTCTAGAGGGGTGGAAATGCCGCAAAGACCACCTGCAAAGGCAGTCTTTAGGTCGGTACCTCCGCCCTTTATTCCCTCGATTGTTGTCCTAAGGGGGTCCCAACGAGTCTTGTTTCCTTCCTGTATCCTTCTTCCAGGTGCAATGAGTATGTTGTCCCCGACGTTGAATGACCCTTCCACGATACTGCCTCCGATCACTCCTCCTTTGATTTCAGACGGCCTCGATCCTGGACGATTTACGTCAAAGGATCTTGCGACGTACATCAAACCCTCCTCATCTTCTGTCCTGTCTGGGGTGGGGATGGTTTCCTCTATGGCCTCGATTAGGACATCTAGATTCACGTCGTGATGAGCCGAGACTGGGATGATTGGGGCATCTTCTGCGATAGTCCCGCTGATAAATTCCTGAATTTCCTTGTAGGACTCCATTGCCCTCTCCTTACTGACAATGTCGATCTTGTTCTGCACTACTACAATGTTCTCGATTCCCGCTATCTCAAGGGCTGCTAGATGCTCCCTAGTTTGTGGCTGAGGGCATTTCTCCGTGGCAGCTACCAATAGTAGTGCGCCATCCATGATGGAAGCCCCGGAAATCATCACCGCCATCAGTGTCTCGTGCCCCGGGGCATCGACGAAGGATACGACCCTAAGCAGATCCCCCTTCCCCTTCTCGCCCTCGGGGTGCTTCCCCTTGGAGTAGTGTTCTCCATCAGAAGTTACGTGGAATGAAGTGTCTGCATATCCCAACTTGATGCTGATACCCCTCTTTCGTTCTTCCGAATGGGTATCGGTCCAAGTTCCAGATAGGGCTTGGGTTAGAGTGGTCTTCCCGTGATCAACATGACCGACCATGCCGATATTGACTTCGGGCTGCTTGCTTTTTGCTCTGGTCAGCTTGAATCACCCCAGTCGTCACTCCTCTTCTCCAGAGGGCTGTTCGACTGCGGCTTCCTCTCCGTCGATAATCGCGGCCAATGAGCGCTTTCCAGAATCGACTACCTTCAGATTGATCTGGCGCGTGTCCTGGCTGATTACATTGCCCCGGAGATTCCTCCTCCTCCTCAGGCCATCGTACTTGTAGCGGTACTCTTTGCTGTTCTTGTTGACGAATTTCTTCCCCTTGTATCCTACTCCGGCAGTGATGAGTACCGATTTGACGCCAGAGCCATCCAGATCAGCCCTCATTGGCCTGCCTGTGGCATCAGATCCCCCTGTTATCTCCAGTTTGTACCCGCCGAGTGTAGTATCCCCATCTCCGACGAACATCCCTTCTACCGAATCCCCAATCTTCTTTCCCAGAAAATGGTTGTAGTTTGCTCCTGTGATGTCCATTGCAAAGGACCTGCCTCCAGACGCCGGGTTAGTGTCGTTCACCACCGCCTTGAAGGACTGCTCACCTGCCATTTGTTCACCTTGGACGGCATCCCGACATAAGGCCCCTATAAGAGCGGTTCGGAGTCAACCGATTGCTTACCTCTCGAGAAGTCCCTTCTCAATCCTTCTCCCGATCACCGCAGGTACAGAGTTTGGCATGGTGATGTACTGGGTCCTTCCCCTTCCTTGGTTGGAACTGGAGGACCTACTTACAATCAACCCCTCGGATTCGAGATGCTTCATGTATTTCCAGAATGTCGTGTAGCCTCTTGGACTCTCACTGTTTTCCTCACAGACTAGCTCGTACAACTTCCTGGCATCTCCGCTGGAGACTTCCTCTGTTTTCTTCAATCTCCGGCAAATACCAAGGAGGACCAACTTCTGGTGCAGGTTCAGGCCGTCAACCTGATTCGGCTCTACTGATGCGGATCGAATACTGCTTGGAATGACATCTGCTTCAATGACCTCTCCCCTGCCTGCCATTTCGGCATGTCTGATTGCACCCTCTAGAATCTCGATTGCCATCCTTGCATCCCCGCCCGAATCTTCTGCGAATGCCCCAATCTTTTCCAGAACCTCTTTGCTTACGGAACCGGGTCTGCATGACGCCTCGTAACGCTGACTCGCGATTCCTTCGAGGTCGCTTGCCACGTAAGGGCTCATTTGGAGGATGTTGTTCTCTCCTAAACGAGACTTGATTGCCTTCTCGAAGAGGGTGAATAGGGAATCTTCCTGGCTCACCATGATTAGGGATATGGAACCCTCACCTTCCTTATCCTCATCTATTCTGAGGAGCTTGTATATCAAGTCGGAGTTGTCCCTTCTAACTAGCACATCAACTTCGTCTAGGATTAGCAGGAGGTGCTTATCGTGGGTACGGAGATTGCGTCTAACGCTCTGGATAACTTCTCCAGAGCTGAATCCTCGTTCAGGATGGCCAGAATCTAGAGACAATGCGATTTGCTGAAGGACTTGGGATGCCGAAGGATGGTTCCTGCAATTTACATGAGCGATAGAAAATTTCCTTTTTCCTTCCAGTTTTGATGCAATGTCCATGCAGAATCGACGGGTGAGAACCGTCTTTCCAGAGCCAACATTGCCCGTAACAACGGCTCTACAGCTAACGTTGTGATTCTCTATTCCAAAGAACATCGATGCCAATTCGCTTAGTTCGTCCTTCCTACCAACCAGCTCGGAAGGAGTCCAATCGTAGGACAAAGGCTCCTTGGAGATCAGAACCTTGCCTGCTCCTATCCTGTCGAGGTAGTCCGCCATTGATTACTTGCCTATTTCGACGTTCTTAGACATATTCGGTTCAGAACCATCTACAACCCTATGATTGCCATGTGCACCTCTATGATTCGGTGTTTTGATAGGCTTGTGCGCACCAGCGCTACTTGAGGCCGTGCCGTGGTGCTGAAGAGGGTGTTCAAGAAGCCAACAGGATTGAGCCTAGTTGGAGCTACGTTTCTAGCAATTTTCGAGTCAGTAAACAGCTCTGGATTCTCTGACGACATCGCAGTTAGGTCTGGGCTGACCAGCCGTATTTCTTGCAGCTCACCGGACGTATGCACAGGCAGCATCCCAGAGGGAAAGGAGAAGATAATGTTCCCAGATGGGGCAAACTTCGAGATATGGGGAAATTTGGAAATTGGAATCTTAGATTACGCAATAGTGGCGTCTCTGGCTTACACCCTAGTGTCACTGTGGGCTCACAGGCCCATTGAGAACCAATTTGGAGTAAAGAAGTCTAGGAAATTGATTGCAATTAAGTCCATTCGCTGGATTCGCATAGGGTTTCTTGCTTTGTTCGTTGCACTATTGTCCACAGCAAACAAGATGGGAAAATTTGCGAATATCTCAACAACCATCACCGGCAAGCGGACAACGGGCTCATTCGGTAGGCACGACGGATCATGGGGATTCGAGGTATTCGAGTGGGGGTTGCTGGATTTCGCAGAACTCTCCCTCCTCTTCTCATTCTCTCTTTATTGCTTCTGGAAGGGCTTAGAGGTCGACAAGGCGATACTCAATCCGATTCCAGATAACAGGAACTTCATCGAGAGAATCTGGGGTGGGATTAGGGATGCCGAGAGGCAACAGAGGACGGATATAGAGGTAGGGGCCGTCAAGGCCAACGATTCATTTACAAAACTCGTCCAAATGCTTGGAGCAGCAGCATCCATGAACGTAGCAGCAGCTTCACTGGACGAAGGGGACGTGAAGGTCGCCTTCAACAAGTGGAAGAATCTCACTCACCGGAAGGGCAAGCAGAACAAAGACTGGATGGGATTGTCAGAATCCCTTGAACAGGCCGGAAATTTCCCCGATGAAGAGGAGTAAGGAAAACTATCGGCGGGTTAAAGCCATGATGCGTATTGGGGCAATTGGGGTGAGTAAATGGCAGATAAACTAACAAGAGAGGAAGTATCAACAAGGCTAGAGGCTATCTTCTCATCCTCTCTGGAAGGCGAAGAGTTGCAGAAGGCACTCACTAGCATCGAAAAGCGACTGGATAAGTTCGAGGGAAAGTGGGGCGGCTTGATAAAGTGGGCCGAGCAGAAGTACGGAAAGCCAGAAGACTCCGAAGAACCTAGCCAGGAAGAAACAGAGCAAGAGGGGCAGGGAGGGTCCTCTCCGGATCAAGTCGGAACCGCAGTTGACACCACCCAAGAAGACCCGGGTGAGTTGTCTCGCGAAGTAGCAGCCAGAAAAATGGAATCCATTTTCAGGTCCAATCTCGACGGCGAAGAGCTAGACAAGATGATCGGGAGCATCGATAAGAGGCTCGACAAGTTCGAGGGAAAGTGGCCAAAACTGATTCTCTGGGCCGAGGAGAAGTACGGCTCGGCAGATTCTGAGGGGGTAGTGGCATCCGAAGCAGCCGAACCCCCGCAGGAACCCTCAGGCGTCGAAGAAACCCTCAAACTGATAATAGGCGGCGAATCCGAAGCAGCATTGCACAACCTCAAGAGCTTGATTTCCCAAGATCCTTCAGATTCCGATGCATGGAATGTATTTTCCTCTTATTACTCCTCAATCGGATTTTCTGGAAGGGCGAAGGCTTGCGAGGAAAAGGCCGAGTCTCTTTCGTAGGATTTAGTAACCTAATTGTAACTATTTATCCGATTCAAATCCTTTGAAACTATATGGGCCACAATTAAATGCAATTTGCCTTTCCCCAGTAATGGTAGATTTCATGGTGAAGAAGATTCCTGAGCACATTGCATTCAGTCTAGCAAAGAAGGCCAAGGACGCTGACAAGAAGACCAAGGACGCTGACAAGAAGGTAAAGGAGGCCGAGAAGAAGGTAAAGGAGGCCGAGAAGAAGGCCAAGGCAGCCGAGAAGAAGGCCAAGAACGCCGAGGATGCAGCAGACGACCTCGATGACTTCGACGACCTCGATGACTTCGACGACCTCGATGACTTCGACGACCTCGATGACTTCGTCGCCGTTGAAGATACACCGGTAGAAGAGCCAGGTGAATCCGAAGAAGAACCTCGGTCTGATTCGGCTTCTGAAAATCCGGATGGTGAGCTTGAGGCTTTGATGAAGCAGGCCTCCAGCTCCGAGAGTAGTGAACAAAGGATTCAGAGAGCAAACCGATTTGCTGACGAGGGGGACTTCGAAGCATCTCTTGAGATCTGGAAGGATCTAACAGCAAGCGAAGCCGAGAACCCAGAAAATTGGAGAGGAATCGCATCAGTTCTGGATCAAAGGAACCTAGTGGGTGACTCGGCAAAGGCACAAACTGCTCGGGATCACGCAGATAGAATCGAGACCCAGGCAATCTCGGAAAAAACCGGTAGGAAGATGGAGGATATCATCGCTGATTTGATGGACGACGGAATCCTGAATTTCAGTGCCGGATCCGATGCAAAGGACTCCGAATAGCACATTAATCGGATTTTATTACACTATTCCTTACTAGCAAATATGAGTAATTTCTACCATTCACATTAATAACTCTACACCCTTGGGACAGTTTAGGTAATACTATGGTAGAACTGGAAGATAACCAAAGAATGGGACTACTGATTGGCGCAGCTGCGATATTGATATTTATTTTGATCAATATGACTGGGATCGTATTCGGCGGTGACAAACTATTCATAATTGACTTGATAGGTTCCAACGAATCTTCAGCATTTAGGCCAGATACTGGATTCAGCACTCAGGACATCGTCGGACTTCTCGCTGTAGCAGCAATGGGGGCTTTGTACTTCATGTCAGCCGAAGAAGAACTCGACTGGGAAGCCCTCCTAGGCGATGATGATGACGAAGAAGAGTAATCGCTCCTTCAACGCAATCCCAAAGCATTTGTGATCAAATGTCCCGACGAGAGTCTGGGTAGAGTAATCTCATGGTATTTCGTCAAATTTGTAACCGGTTTCCCATTTCTTGTCCCCAAGGACTACCTCAAGCTCGAAGGGCGTCAGTAGTGGCTTTGCATAACGAACCGAATCATCAATCGCTATTCTCGGACATGCAGTGTTGACAAAGGCATCTACTGGATAGAAGTCAATCAACTCAGGACCGACGTGCTCCAATGCCATGAGGTAACCCTTCCTACCGTGCTTCTCCAACTTCCTCTTCATTCTTAGTGCCAGATTCCTCCTCATCTGCCCGGGCTTCTCACCAATTAGAATTCCAAATGTTTCAGCTTCATCACAGGACATAATGAGTCCGAACCTCTGCCTCAATATCCCCTCGATTCTTTTGAATGACATCTCCTCTGCACCGCCCGTATATGGGTCCAGCATTGCCAATGGCTTTCCTGTATGCAGGACTAGGCCTATTGGATGAAAATCGCCACTGCCAAGGAAAAGATAGTGACCGATATCATCCCTGTCTCCCGAATAATTGCAGCCTAGAACCTGCCCTGGGAACGATAGTCGGGCACCACCAACTGGCACCTCAACCTCGAACCCTGCCGATTCAAGACGTTCCTTGTAATCGAAAATCAGATGGAGATGCTGGATACTTCCCACTAAACCTAGTTTTGCCCCCTTTAGAGGAGATACTCTACCCACTGCATCCATGAACCTCTCTTGTGCTTCCTCCTCGCTAATCTCACCTTTACTAGATGCTTCTGATAGACGCCTCTCTGCGATTTCTCTATGCATCGATAGTATTGGTAGGACTGGATCGATCGCAGGATCGCCATCGTATGTGACGTTGATGAATTCAGTTGGCATTCCGGAATCAATGTTCATTTGTGAGTGCCCCATATGCGCAACAAGCTCCACACCCATGCGCTGCATCTTGTCATGCACAAGGTCACAAGCACCGTAACAAGGATCGGCTGCAAGGATTATCCTAGCAGAGGTGTCTTCTTCGATTGCATCCATCATTTCCAATGCTTGCATCTTCAGGCCCTCTGGGACTTGGAGGGCGACAAGTCGATTGTCGTTCTCCTTGATTCTCTTTATCAGGTCATCGAGTTCGAACTCATGTCTATTCATGTCCAACCTGATCACCATATCTATTCGACAATCACTACTTTTCCATCAACAATGTCAATTCTGGCAAGAGTTCGGATCGGCCAATCGGGTCTCTCTTTCGATAGCCTATCTTTGCCTTCTCCCTTCTCTATGGCAACAATTACGTCATGGAGAACTGCCCCCATTCCCTCGAGCGCTTCAAGGAGTGGTTCTAGGGTGCCACCAGTTGAGATGACGTCATCCACCACCAGTATCCTCTCACCCGGTGAGATATCGTTGATGTAGGCCGTTGAACTGGAGTATCCTGTGGAAACATCCACTTCTACCTCTCCTTCCATTCCATAGGGCCTCTTTCGGATAACAACCGTTGGCTTTCCAGTTGCCTCCCCTACAGCTGCTAGGAGGGGGAGGCCCATGGCCTCAACACTGACCACTAGGTCTATTTGCGACCAATCAACCATCCCCACAATCAAATCTCTGGTTGCTCTGAGGACCTCTGCTTCCATCCTGGGTATCCCATCTGATATAGGGTGGATGAAGTATGGGTACTCGCCCTTCCAGATTATGGGAGCTCCTCTCAGCGAGTCTTGCAGAATGGAAAGCGGGTCAGTTTGAGGCATGTTCCCTTGGCCTCACACTAGGCCCTTCAAATGCTCGGAGCCCTGTACAATCTTGATGGTACAGGGTGTTGGGAATTTGCAAGTGGCCTTTCTCAAGGCGTCCTTTGCAGCAGAGTAGTTTTCTGCCTCAGTCTTGATGGAAATCACTGTCTGCCCCCTTTGAACTCTGGCAGCGGTTCCGACATTCTTGCCGAAGGATAGGCGCATACCTTGCGAAACCCTATCCGCACCAGCACCAGTGGCTTGCTTGTTCTCTCTCAAGATCTGATGTGGGTAGGTGTGCATTCTTAGCGCATATCCCTCCGTCCCAGCAATATCTCTTATTGTTGAGTTTGCTACCTGCCTTGCGGATTCTAGAGCAGAGTCTCTGATTTGACATGCATTATCCGCATGCAACTCAAGAGCGACTGGGAATCCACCGGTCTCCGCTTTCTTCCTGTTTCCCATGTGGTAGCGGAGGATTCTGTTGTTCGGCACACCCCCAGTGTACTCCCTCCTAGTGAAGGATTGACCTTTGATTTGCCTGTACATCTTTGCGGGTTTGCGTGCCAATCAATCACCTCGATGCCCGGCCACCGACCCACCGTATTTAACGGTGAGGCAGTCAGATATGTCTGGAACCGGCGGACAAACGCTCGCTCTCCCTCTGCACTTCCGTTACTCCTGCCACAATAAGTATGAATCCCAGAATCATTGAGGCGCCAATTTCTTCGCCAAGAAGTAGCCACCCGCCAAGGACTCCAAAAACTGGGACTAGGAAGACGTATGACGAAGCTGCAGTTGGCCCGATCGCTTCTATCCCCTTTGCGAACAGTACGTAAGATAGGACGGTGGAAACGATGCCAAGATATGCAATTGTGAGCCATTCTGCAGAACTGGGTTCCGGAAGTGCCGAGCCCCAGTTCTCTACAATCATCCACGGAGAAAGCAATACCCATCCAGTTACAGAATACCAGACAACAATCTCGAGCGAAGAGTAACCTCTTTCCCAAGAAAGCATGATCTTTGTCAGGTTACTAGTAGCTGCCCATGATAGAGCCGCAAACAGTATCATCAAATCCCCCAGAATCCTATGTTCTATTGGGATTCCCGAGTTTGGACTCCAACCCACAACCACCGCGACCCCACAAATCCCAACTACCAGTCCAATGGACATTCTAGCAGAAATCTTCTGACCCAGCATCGGTACAGCCAGAAGGACCGTAAAGACCGGATTCATGGGGATTATCAGGGAAGCATCCCCTGCAGCAGTCCAACTCATGCCATGCATGAATAGTAATTGGTAAGCCATGGTGCCCAGAAAGCCCAGCCAAATAGAGAAAATCCAAGATTTTCGATCGGGGGGGAGAAACCGAAAAGAACGTCCTCCTCTGCTTGCAATCGACCAAGCAAGGAACACCGAAACAGCGAATGTGTACCTCAGCCATGCGGAGGTCCCCGGACTAAGGGTTGCAGGGTTATCTTCATTCAACCCGTAGCTTAGGAATCTCCCCGCAGCCCAAGTAGAGCCCCAGATCACAGCAACAAGAACTAGCAGCACATGGGTCCACAAGTTTTTCTTCCAATACCCACTTAACACAATTTCACCGGCCTTGGTAGCGTGTGAGGATCATTTCGAAGAATCCTGGATGAGTGACTTCGCAGATCTCATGACCGGATAATTCACCCCCGACCTTAGTGGCTAGAACTGCGGCCGTCATCGCTAACCTGTGGTCATCTTCGCAGTCAATAGGCCCCTTTGGTTGGTTTGGACTTTGTCCGCCGGGAATGGTCAAACCCTCATTGTTTTCTTCGATTTCAATACCAAATGAGGATAGCATTCTGATTGTAGACATGATTCGATCCGACTCTTTTCCCCTGGCATGAGACGCCCCCACAATTACTCCACCCTTGCCCATAGACATTAATGCGGCCAATGGGGCGATAATATCACTAGCATCCCGAAGGCTAACATGGCTGTAACCCCCTGATTTCGCCTCTTCGATTGCATCTGTAATTGATGATTCTCCAAATTGGCAATGATCTAGGCTATTTGTGCCGTGAAGATCGTCGAATAGTAGGGAGATTGGAAATAGGCTAAATTCTCCGGGAATACTGACTCTTTCTGGTGTTTCAACCACCCACGAATCTAGAATCATTGTTTCACCGTAGCCCCCAGTCCAACCGCTCAAACCACTCGTTTCTATGGTTAGGCCCCTATACCATCGACTAACTGCCTCTCCTCTGAGTGAAATTTTCACTTCCCCAGAAAACCCCGGAGAAGCTAAGATTATCCCAGAAAGTGTTTGACTCGAAAAAGACTCGTCTATCCAAAAACTACCCGGAATGATCGGTCCAGAAACAATGTAGGGGAGACAATCAGATGAGACTCCGCACCCCAGTTCCCTTAATGCCGAAGTCAGTGGTGAGAGGTCCCTCTTCCTGAGAGAAAGATCCCCATCAATTTCTACCGAACCATCCAAACACGCTGCAATCGACGTTACGAAATTCGCTGTAGTTGCTGAGTTTCCGCAATCTAGAACACTATTGGGCAATATCGGTCCGCCCCTATGACCACGAATGACCCATTTTTGCCGTTCTCTTTTAATCGAAGCCCCCATTTTCTCCATGCATGTTGCCATCGACTCGATGTCTCTCCCAGGGACTCCTCGGAAAACCAACTCAGTTCCCGATTCAGATTGAGATGCGAGTGCAATCCACCGAATCATATGGCTCTTTGAGGGTGGCAGGAACCACTGAACTCTTTCTGGATTTTCGAGCGGCCGAATGCTTAGCACAAAACCGCATCGGAGTCATTCAGTTGAATGCTCCCATTCGCCTTGCTCCCTAATCCAATCTCCGAAATCAATCACTCCATCCCACGATTTGCCCCTTTCATCGATTATGCTATTCCTCAGCGTTTCCTCCATGGTTCCCTTAATCTTGACCAAATTGTTCCTCTGTAGTAGCTTGGGGCTTAGTCCGGGAAGAAGGACTGCTACTGCTCTAGGGACCCTTCCCGGATATACTTCATTGACATGCCCGACTATGTTTGTTGTGCAGGTATTGGTAATCGTATTGTACCATTCAGGACTTTGACTGAGCTTGTTCGTTCTATTGAGATATGACTCGAGCATACGCCTTTCATTCCCGGGCCCGAGGACGACAGCTTCGAAAAGATGAGTCACAGATCTCTTTCTACACCGTGTCCTAACTCCAATAACATCTCTTTCGGTCGCCCAGACGTAAATCAACTCATATTGCCTGAAGAGGCCCTTTATTGGGTGGTATCTCTCCCCCTTCTCCCTCCTAACCTCTATCGAACAGGATATCCTCGTCCCGTCTTTCATTTCGAAACTCATTATCGTATGCGCCATTTGTCTCCTCGTTGGATCGAAATATTCCAGAACAAACCATATTTTTGATACCTCATTCAGTTTTATCTTCACATCAATCCATCTTTCATCGAAATCTCTGTTGCTCCGCCATTCAAAGTCTCTGACATTGTGAATGGTCACATGCCCATCATCGAAATCAGCCGTGACAATCCTTTCGTTGTCATTTACCCAGGATCTTTCGTTAGAAGGCCTTAGCCTGAGATGCCTCATTATGGCCCAGAATAGTGCAATAACCGCTAGGAGCAATATCAGTATGACTCCGGTTTCAAGAATACTCGAGGTGTCGACCACAGTCTCCTGAGGACAATGTGATGGATGAATCCTCCCTTCATTGGGTGGCGCGGCAGGGGAGATTCGAACTCCCGAGGTGAAACACCACTGGATTAGCAATCCAGCGCAATGGCCAGGCTATGCGACTGCCGCAGTAATTACACGACCAGAGATTCGTGCTTAAGAAGAACGGTTGCTCCACTACTCCTCTTCCAGACTTTCATCAGTGCTGATTAGTTCGGAAGGGAGCCTTGCTACGAATACTATCTCATCCACAAACCCAGTCCTATCCCGGTTTCTCAATTCCATTATCCTAGTTCCCTTGGTGACCTTGCCCAGAGTCCCCTTGGTCTGCCCGGAAACCATCCTGATCATCATACCAGATCCCGTCAGCATGAACAACTGATCCTCCAAGTCGGGAATTTGCTTAACACTGACAATTTGATCGCCATCCCTCAGTGACATAGTCCGTACCCCCTTTGTTCCTCTGTTTGTCTTCCTGTATCCATCCCTCTCGAGAACCGGATTACCTAATTCGTCAAAGATTTGTGCCCCTTCTTCCGATAGTGGCATCATCTCCCCAGAACCGAGTCTGCTACGCTTTGCCATCCCGTACTTGGAGATTGTAAGGACACTCGTATCAAAGTCATCAGTGACAATCATCCCAATGACCTTGTCGTTGCCTGCAAGTTTCATTCCAGATACTCCCTGGCTAATTCTCCCCTGGACCCTTACAACGTACGTTGTAACCACCTCTCCGGTTTCAGGAGACAACCTCATTTTCTTCTGCGAAGGCATGAATCGGCAGGCATTCCCCAATGCCGATACAAGAACAACGTGATCGGTGTCCGCTGCCGGCCTAACCGCGACAAGGTTGTCGTTGTCCCCATCTGCGAATCTCAAAGCGTACTTGCCATTGCGATTAATTCTCGAGTATTCCGAGAGCCTGCTCTTCTTAATTCTGCCATTCGCGGTGGCGAACATCAGGAAATGACCTTCTGGGTTTTCAATTAGTGACCTGTCCATTGGGAGAATTGAGATTACTTTCTCATCTTCCCTTATCCCCATCAAGAGGTTTCGGATGTGACTCCCTCTTCCATATCTGCTAGCCGAAGGGGTCTCCCATGCCCTCAATCCGTATACCCTTCCTTTGTCTGTGAAAATAAGTAGCCTGTCTTTTGAGAAGCATGTTACAATCTTCGAGGGCGCGTCTTCATCTTTCGTCGCAACTCCCTTGAGGCCCTTCCCTCCTCTGTTCTGAAGCCGGAACGACTCTACAGGCAAGTGTCGGATGTAGTTGTCCCGTGTTAGTGAGATGACAATCGCTTCTTCTGCGACAAGGTCCTCTCGGTCCATTGAGAGGGGAGCCGGGTCGATATTCGTTCTCCTCTCATCACCGTGCCTCTCGACTAAATCTTCCAACTCTCCGGAGATAATCCCAAGTCTTCTTTTTCTGCTACCTAGGATGTCTTCGTAGTCAACGATGTCCCTCCCAAGCTTTCCCAACTCGTCGGAAACCTCCTTGACATTCAATTTCGTGAGTTGATACAACCTTCTCTCTGCGATTGCCTTGGACTGCTTCTCGGAGAAGTCGAACTTCTTGATCTTCGGATACTTCTCCTCGCCTCTTAGGAACTTCTCGAATTGGTCTCTAGACTCTGAGTTCCTGCCTACTTCGATAATTTCGCCCATTCTTTCCTGGGCTCTCATCAGCCCCTCGAGAATATGTGCACGGGCCTTTGCCCTGTCCAGATCGTGTTTCGTCCTTCTCTCGACTACTGACTCTCGATGCCTCACGTATGTGTGTAGAATCGTCCTCAGGTCCAGCTGAACCGGTTCTCCTCTGAGGATCCCCATCATATTTGCAGAGTAGGACTCCTGAAGTCTGCTGGACTGGTATAGCTGATTTAGAACAGCATGTGGGTCGGCATTCTGTTTGATTTCGATCACGACCCTGATTCCATCCTTGCTCGACTCGTCTCGAATGTCGCGAATCCCCTTCACCGACTCCCTTTGGACCAGACCAGCAATTCCTTGCAGCATCTTTGCCTTCTTCACCTGATAGGGTATCGAATGAATGACCAACTTCTTCCCCCTCGAGTCGTCAAAGACCTCTACTTCCGATCTAATGTGGAATCTGCCCTTTCCTGTTCTGTACATGTCTACAATTCCGTCAATCCCGTATATCGTAGCACCAGTTGGGAAATCTGGACCTTTCAGGAATTCCATGTATTCCAGCGCATCTATTATTGGGGGGTTGTCTAGGCCAATTTTCCTATCCTGCTCAATTACTCTGCCGATGTGGAATTTTATTGCCCCAACAACTTCGTTTATGTTGTGCGGAGGGATTTTTGTTGCCATCCCAACTGCGATCCCATCACTCCCGTTTAGCAGCAGGTTGGGGAGGCGTGATGGCAGAACTGTCGGTTCGATTTCAGAGTCATCGAAGTTTGGTTCCATATCGATAGTGTTCTTGTTTATGTCATCGAGCATGTGGCGAGACAACTTGTCAAGGCGGCTCTCCGTGTACCTCATTGCCGCAGGAGGATCGCCATCTATTGAACCGAAGTTTCCCTGGCCATCGACTAGAGGGTAACGGAGCGAGAAGTCTTGTGCCATCCTGACCATTGTGTCATATAGTGCTTGATCGCCGTGAGGGTGGTATTTCCCCATGACTTCGCCAACTGACCTAGCCGATTTGCTATATCCCTTCTCATGCGTGTGCCCTGCTTGGTGCATCCCCCATAGAATTCTCCTATGGACCGGTTTCAGTCCGTCTCTTGCATCAGGCAGAGCTCTTCCGATGATTACACTCATCGCGTAGTTGATGTAGCTCTCTTTCATCTCCTCCGCGATGTCTCTTCTAAGTAGATCTTCAGCCATAATTAGTCCTCACACATCCAGAGACGTTACCTTTGTTGCATTTTCTTCGATGAAAGATCTCCGGTCCGGCACATCGTCTCCCATCAGAATCGTGAATAGTGAATCAGCTTCCTCGGCATCCTTGATCTCCACCTTCATCATCGTCCGGGATTCTGGATCCATAGTCGTTGACCAGAGTTGTTCTGGATTCATCTCCCCAAGTCCCTTGTACCTCTGAACATCAATCTTGGAAGAAGGTGCTTCTTTCTGGAATCTCTTCACCACTTCGTCCCTGTCTTTCTCACTGTGGACCCACTCAGAGTGCTTCCCCCTAGAAATTGAGAATAGTGGCGGTGCCGCGATGAAGACGTTCCCGTTTACTATTGCTCTCCTCATGAATCTCCACATGAAAGTCAGAATCAATGTCCGAATGTGAGCTCCATCTATGTCCGCATCGGTCATAATGATTATTTTCGCATACCTGAGTTTGCTGGGATCGAAGGCACCCTCGCTCTCTTCTTCGTTCCCCACTCCAGCACCTAGTGCACGAATCATTCTCTGAATCTGCTCGTTTCCATATACCTTGGTCAGATTCCTCATCTCTCTCTCAACATTAAGGATCTTCCCTCGTAGTGGGAGGACGGCTTGAGTTCTACGATCCCTAGCGGTCTTAGCCGATCCTCCAGCACTTTCTCCCTCTACGATGTATATCTCACATTCTCCTGGGTCCTTCGATTGGCAGTCTGCAAGTTGACCAGGGAGGCCACCTCCCTCTAGAACGCCCTTTCTCCTAGTCAGGTCTCTTGCTTTCCTGGCCGCTTCTCTAGCATTGCTAGCTAGTACCGCCTTCTCAACAATCGTCTTGGCTATGTTTGGATTTTCCTCAAAATATTCTCCTAGTTTGTCATTGACAATCTGCTCGACGATGCCGGCAACTTCGCTGGTGACCAGCTTTGACTTGGTCTGCGCGTTGAATGACGGGTCAGGGTGTTTTATCGAAACCACGGCAGACAAACCCTCTCTGATATCATCGCCCGATAGGCCACTAATTTTCTTCAGTAGATTCCTAGACTGTGCATATGCGTTTATTGTTCTAGTCAGGGAGCTCTTTAGCCCTGATAGGTGAGTTCCGCCATCGGTATTGTGAATGATATTTGTGAAGCAGTGTACTGATTCTGAATATGCGTCAGTCCACTGAAGTGCCACTTCAACGTGTACCTCCCCCTTGTCTCCATTCTTGGTCCCAAGTACGTGAAGGACTTCCTCGTGGATGACTCCCTTGTTCTTGTTCATTGCTTGGACGTATTCCTTCAGTCCACCCTCGTACTGGTGCTCGATTTCAATCGGATCGTCTCCTCTTAGATCACGTAGAATTATCTGTAATCCTGCGTTCAGGAAAGCAGTCCTCCTCAGACGGGTATTTATTTGCTCGAAATCAAACTCGATAACATCGCTGAAAATTGTCAAATCCGGTTTGAAGTTGATTGATGTTCCAGTTATCTCAGATTTCCCAACGGACTTCAGTGCTCCCTTCTTTTCGCCCTTTGAGTACTCTTGGAACCATTCTTTGCCATCTCTGTATATCGTCATCGAGAGATTCTCAGAAACTGCATTTACCGCGCTCACCCCTACTCCATGCAGCCCACCTGCTACTTTGTAGGCCTCATTATCGAATTTCCCACCGGCATGGAGTTTGGTCATGATCACCTCAGCCGCGCTCACTCCCTCCTCGGCATGTTTGTCGACAGGGATTCCTCTTCCATGGTCAATCACAGTCACCGAGCCGTTACTCTCCAGATTCAATTCCACTGTTGGATTGTAACCAGCTAGGTGCTCATCGACAGCATTGTCGACTACCTCCCAGATGCAATGGTGGAGGGCAGATCCGTCGTGGGGATCCCCTAGGTACATCCCGGGTCTCTTTCTAACAGCCTCTAGTCCTTCTAGGACTTGTATGCTATCTGCGCTATATTCATCAGACATATTTTCGCCCTTTTATTGAGGGTTCCCCTAGGGAACCCTCAAACTTCATCATCAATCTTAGGGAGACGAGGCCTATAACACTCTGCATTTGTCGAGTCAATAACCTGCAAATTGGAGATATTTTTGACTAAGTGGTGATTTCACTTCTTTTCCCTCCCTCGGTATGATTAAACAGGCCACTTTATTCGGGCTCTCACATGCAAAAGCCCTTGGTATGCGTCACACTGAGGGGAAGGACCGCAGAAGAAATGTCCAATGACGCCCCAAAGGCAGTTAAAATGGGAGCAGACATAGTGGAGGTGCGACTAGATCTCCTATGGACTACCGAAGAAAGGATACGTTCACTCAAGAAGTCCGAAGAAGGGGAAAAAGAGGAAGTAGAGGTATTGGTGAACCAACTAGAACTCGACTCTATAGATTTCCAGGCGGCAATCAAGACAATTTCATCAGCAGTGGAGGCACCACTTTTGATGACTTGTAGGCCCCAGCGCCAGGGTGGATTCTATCCGGGTAGTGAGGAAGAGAGGTTTTTGGTCCTCGAGGCAGCAATTGCAAGTAAACCTAGTTGGATTGACTTAGAAGTTGAAATTGATCCTTCCAAGAGGGAAGATTTGGTCAAACTTACGGGAAAAGATACGCAAGTCCTTGCATCCTTGCATTCATTGGATGGGGTTCCTTCAGCATCTGAGATTTCTCAGGATGTTATGGATGCGCAGGAAATGGGAGATTTGGTCAAAGTCTGTTACCATACAAAAGATAGAAAGGATGCACTCAGGATTTTCGAATCCGCATTGCAGCTGAAGACTTCAGATGCAAATTTTTCATTGATGGGACTGGGCCCAGGGGGGGATTGGGGGCGAATACACGCACCAGTGCTCGGCCAGGACCTTGTCTTTGCAACAACTGAGTCTGGTTGGCATTTGGCTCAGCAAGGGAGAATAAACGCCTCAGATCTGAGAATCGCATGGGAAGTTCTGGAGTATTCCTAGTCATCCGTCCCTCAGGAAAGGAACTTCGATCAATTCTTCGCTCTCTTTTCTACCCAAAGCAGATGAGTGATATTTCCAGTGGATGATTAGTGGGACGATTATGCATGAAATGGGTAGGGCCCCGATTAGGACATAGGCTGCAGTCTTCGGCAGTGAGAATCTTTCCTCTACATCGATTAGGACCTCCACACTCATGTTTCCAGAGGCCGGGTGATCCCCTTCGCGGCTATTGTCCCACCCATCTAGGACCAAGTGCAAGACTTGTTCGTCCGAGTCGCCGAATCCAGCAAATGACCACGCCGACCCGGAGGAGTCTATCGCTACTGAGAACTCTTTGTAGGACACAGATTCGTAAGCATGGGCATCCCTGAATGGGACCCAAGTAAACAGGTCTCTGTACTCAACCGGGACGGAATCTAAACCCCCCTCCTCGCAAATCAACTCCCACCCTTCTTCATCACAGTAGAAATCAATGGTGTACATATCCAGGTTCGAGTCAGTTAGGAGATAGATGTCCCCTTTCGAGCCACCATGGAAGTCAATGCAGAATGTGTATCTCATACCCGGTTCCAGCACCATTGCGATAGTCGTTGCAGACTCATTCTCAACGTGAATGCCAGGAAATCCATCCCATGCTCCGTCGGACCATTCTGTGCTGATGTCTTTGTCTAGGGCATTCAGCCCCGTGTCCCCTCCATAACCGTACGATCTACCATTGTCGTATCCGGGAACCCCTACTGACAGGTAATCTCCAGGGTCTTCTGTTGAGTTCCAGTCACTACTAGGGGAAACATCGCAGGATGTCGACTGGGAACTGACTGGAATCGAGGAAAAAACAATCGAGCTCAGAAGAACTGCAAATAGGAACTGAGCCCCTATCCCGCCTACAATTCCAATTCTCATTTTCTGCGCCTCGTTCTAATCGGTCGAACGTACCCCGACTCCGTGTTTGTGCGCTGATCAGAAGTAAGATATCTTGGTTGCGGAGGGGGTCGGTGTTGATCCATGCCCGGCAGCCCACCTTCCGCCTCGACCTCATCAACGTCGTATTTCTTAGCCATGTCCAGAGCGTCCAATTCCTCTTCGTCCCTCTCCTTGAGGACCATCCAACCAAGGATCGCCACCAGTGCCACTAGGAAAAGCAGCCCTGCACTTTCTTTCCCGGGAATAATATCCTCCATTCTCAAGTCGGAGAGTGTCTTTGGGGGCTTGGTATCTTCTATCGAAATAACTGTAATTACATAGTCCTTTGATTCGCAGACGTTCAATCCATCGCACACAGTAAGTGAAATCCTCACTTCTCCGGGTTCTTCCCAAGTCTGATTCGAGGTGATCCAGTCATTTCTTGAGTCACCATCACAACCCTCCAGAGTATTGCAATCTTCATCTATGAAGACATTAATGTCCCAATCGAATTTCAGTGACCCATTGAGGCTCTTGTCTTTGTCATTGGTGGGATCGCCGTCTCCATCACTGTCGAACAGTGCATCATCATCCAGCCAAGCCACAGTACCTTCTTCTAAGTCCAGATCCAGGGCTTCACCACTCAAATTAACTAAGTCCCCTACAACAACATACTCGAAAGAAATCGGCCTTGAAGATGTAATTACTGGAGCAGTGGAGACTATTACCTTAATCTCTGAAGTATTTGAGTCACCACCCCCAAATCCATCAACTACAGTTAGTCTAACCGTATATTCGCCAGATCTTTCGTAACTGTGCCATACTTGTGGGCCAGAAGAGGGAGGGCTTGCATCCCCAAAGTCCCAAATCCACTCAACAATGCCATTCCAGCCCGGGTCTTTGATGTCCGTGGAAGTCTTTCCTTCGAATTCCGGATCTGCATCGAAACTGCCACTTCCATCGAATCTGATGACATCCCCCGGGCCCACGAAAGCCCCACCATCCATCGTCCTTGGAATCTTCCAAACCAACTCCCCATCTCCATCACTGGGAATTTCTGTCAACATCCCATCTCCATCACTCGGGCAGCTGAATGAGATAATGGGAACCGGCATGGGATTCTGGATATACAGCAGAAACGTCTTCGGTGCCGAATTCAAACCCCTCTCGTCGGTGACGACCAGAGAGGCGCTATAGAGGCCAGGAATTGAAAAGGTTCTACTTACAGAAGTTGTATTCTCTATGGCATCCTCTCTGTCTGAGAAAGTCCAGTAGTGAGATAGTGCAGACGTATCGCCATCAGGGTCGAATGATGAGCTACTGAAAATATAGGCATCCCCTATATCTCCATCCGGAGGTCGTTCGAAAAGTGCCACTGGACGTTGATTTAGGATTTCCACTTCCAAGTATGCAATGGAAATATTTCCATCGTCATCACTGACCTCCAGTGTCACATTCTTCATCCCCGGTTCCTTCCAGCTAACGATTGGGTTTGCTTCGAACGAACTTGTCTCCAAGAAATCCGATGCAAGTGAGACCCCCTGCCCGTCTAAGTTGACCCCTTCTTCGAAAGTCCACCTGTATTCGACAATAATACCATCTTCGTCCTCGAAAATCTCAGGCATTTCTAGTGGAGTTACTGCAAAGGCCTCCAATTTTTCCGAGAATATCTGGTAAGGTTCTCTGTTCATAACTGTTACTAGCAGCGTCTTCTGTGATGACTGGAGTCCATCACTAACCATGAGCTCTAGGGAGTAAACAGTCCCTTCGCCGCTACCATCTATCCACGAGTGCCCAAATTCGAAGAGTCCAGTTCCAGAGTCAGAAGAACCATCCCCCCAATCCCATGAGAAAAATAATTTGTCTATGGGGACGTTGTCAGTCGTGCCATATGCAGAAAATTGAACTCTCTGATTTGTCTGTACAGTCAATTCATCCTGAATCGCCAATCCATCAACGGAAATCTCAGGAATTGGTTCAGAGGTGTCATTCACTGAAATTGCCCATGACTCTGAATCAGAAAAGTAACTCCCCTGATCCATTACAAGCAGAGTAATAGTGTAATTTCCTTCTCCTATGAATGAATGAATAGGGTTCTTCAAGCTTGAAGAGTTTCCATCCCCTAGATCCCAGATGTACGATTGGGGAGTTTCATTGTGGCCGAAAGAACCGTTTTGAAAACCGAATCCCCACGAATCGTAACCCCCTCCAAAGATGTATGTGGGCGTCCAAGTCTGAGTCTCATTGGATGAGATTGATCCAGATCCTACAGGTTTCATGTTGAAAATCTGCTGAGGAAGTGATTGGGCAATGTCCTGCAACTCCCCAGTAATGTCTCTGGCCTTAGCCGTGAATGACCAATCACTGGTAAAAGGCGGAGTAAACCATGCTGAGCGAATTTCTGGCTCAGAGTTTCCTACAGAGATCATGAAATCTGCAGAATCATACAGTGTGTTGTCGGTATAAGCTGAGAATTCTACAGACAAAGACTCCGAAAACGCACTTGAACTCAGGCTCATGCCAATTTCCACGCTATCTTCCAGAGTGTCGCCATCCCGATCGAAACCCACGATCGAATCGATCGAGACTTCTGCAGGGCTTGTAACCTGGCTTGCACTTACGGTAAACGATCCGGAGGGATAATTTCCTCCCGAAAGAACACCACAATTTGCAAAGTCAAAATCACAGTCATCTACAAGGGAGTTGTACCAGACAAGGAGCAATACGTCAGAGGTAGTGTTTCCAAATCCGTGAACTAGGCCGGTCCCCCTTCCGTCGTTTGAGTCAATCCTCAGCCTCTCCATGGTCCAAGTACCGGAAGAGTCCTCTTTCGATAGAATGGCACCCTCGAAGCCAAATCGGTCAGGTTGAACCATTATGCTCAATGGATACCCATCCCCTTGCGTGAATCTGAAAGATTTGAGCCCCCATCCTTCTATTGAGTGTCCGGACGATTGCCATGCCTCGGACCACTGGTCGTTCTCGACACTGACAGTTCCTTTGCAGAAGCCACCGGTGGAGCAGTCATCAACCAAGTCAATTTCGGAGAAACCAAACGCGCCTTGCGCACTATCTAGGGTGACTGCAGCACTGAAGTTCGCAAATATCTCACTCATTGAAGTCCCTATTGGGGTTGAACCTGGACCGGGATTCCTAGCTAGGTTCTCAATTCCGTTGCCTCCTAGGGAGCCATCCGAGACCAACTGTCTAATCGAGGTCGGACCGCCTAGTTTGTCTGCTAAGTAAGACATGAAAAGGAAACTAGAACCTCTATCAGAATCCCTCTCATCCCACCACCTCAAACTGGTGTTGGAGTTCAATGTCCACGAGTTCGACCTCTCCTCAAGTTCCGGAGACGCTCCGAAGCTAAGGAACTCAGATAGTCCTGCAGTGCCCTCATCGACCCATATGTATTCGAAAGGATCCATCTCGTGATGAATCAATTGTCCGAACTCATGGGCCATGACGCTATTCCTTTCTGGAAGGTCATCAATGTCTAGGAAAATTGACTCACGTAACGATGAAACTCCAGATTCAAAATACCCTTCTTCCCCTCCAGGACCGTCTATGGATAGGATGGCTATTTCTATCTGGCAATTGTCATCAATATCGGGCGGCGCTCCGAAGTAGTTTGTGGTGGAGGGGAATATAATCGACTCCCAGTTTGACACAATGTCATTCAAGATGGTGGACGAAACAATCTGCTCGTCTTCCACGAAAATTGCAGCATTGGAGGAAATTTTCTCTACAGTGACAGAAAATGTGCCGTCACTGGTTGTCATGTTGTCGGCATCATCCACCGACCAAGTATTCAGGCAGCTTCTTGGTTGTCCTTCCGTGCTTCCTAAAGCACCGGGGGATAGTAAAACCACCAGTAGTGAAACCACGGTCAACACGGTCTTCCTAGTAGTGTTGATTTCCGAACTGCCACCCATAACTAGCACCTTGTTCACCAATCTGCTCAAAACTGTTCGAGGACGTATTTTAACATCGATGGAGCATCGTTCGTACATGGGAGGGGGTCTAGGGGCATCAATCGTCCCCGTTGCCCTGCTCCTCCTTCTCCTTTCTACTCATTCTACAGGTGCAGAAAATTTTCAATTAGCCGAAGAAAGAGATGTTGAGATTTTGCGTACAATACCTCACAACTCTTCTTCTTTCACACAAGGTCTTGAAGCACAAGGTAAGTCAATTTTCGAGAGCTCAGGTCTTTACGGGCATTCGAGACTAAGTGAGATTGATTCACAAAATGGAGAGGTAATTAGGCAGGTATCAATAGATGACTCTTACTTTGGAGAAGGGATTACCGTAAAGGATCAGTCGATCATAATGTTGACTTGGAGGGAAGGCGTAGCATTAGAATTCGATATCTCCAATTTCAGCATAATAGGAAACTTCAGTTTCGAAGGAGAGGGTTGGGGGTTATGCTACAATGGTGAGCACATGGTAACCTCAAACGGCACATCTGAGCTTTCATTCAGAGACCCCAATAGCTTCGAAACCGATTTCACAGTTCTTGTCACGTGGGACGGCAATCCAGTCTCAAACCTAAATGAATTGGAGTGCGTCGATGAAAAAATATATGCAAACGTTTGGATGGAGGACACCATTTTGGAAATTTCCTCTACTTCCGGGGCAGTGAAGTCTTATGCTTCCCCAATTTCAATCTCTTCTGCACAGGGAAACAGTTCTGAAGAGGTCTTGAATGGCATTGCATTTGATCAGAATTCCGGAGGGTTCTGGATCACTGGGAAGAATTGGACGGAGATGTACTTGGTAAATTTCACAATTCCGGAAGTAATATTGAGTCCCGATGAACCCCTCGGATATCCAATCTTGGTTGCGGCCTCAGGAGTCACAATCGTATCGGCAATCTTACTATTTCGAATAACCCTCCATAAGAAAGAACCAGAAACGCCCAACTTCAAGGACTCCCATCGTTAGGGCATACCGTGGCCGATGAAGATGACGAGGGGGGTATCGACCTCGAGTACTTCCTAGAAGACATGGCGGGCGAGCCATCAACCCGCGTTGCTGGGGCTATTTTGATAATCATCGGAAGCCTTCTCGGTGTGCAGCTAGGGATTCTTCTGGTCTCAGCAAACCCGGATGAAATTCTCTCAAGTACTCTAGACTCATCCGACGAGTATTCAGATGTATCCGGAATAGTCATCTCTGAACTTTCTGGAAACGACTCGGGTGGAGAACCAATAGAAGGGGTAAGGGTGAGGCTTCTTTCCATTGAGGGCGCAACTACGGGTAAGGAGTCATTCACGGATTCCAATGGGCGATTCTCTATTCCCGAAATCCGCAGAGAATCTGCTCTGCTATCATTTACTCACCCTGGGAACAATACGACCAAGTTGTATTTCGTACCAGGTGACGAAGCTCAGATCGTTATCACCATGTCCGAAGGAAACGGCGAGAATGTAATTGACATGCGCGGAGAGAGCCATCAGGCCCAGTCCGTTTCCATTGCTACTGCTATTGCCTTACTAACCGTTCTTCTTGGGCTAACTGGATTCTACGGCGGCGTCGAGGCATATCGAGGCAATAGTTACAGGAGATCATGGTGGCTTTCCTTCCTCGGTCTCTGGAGCAGGGGGATGATTTTCATCGGACCACTGCTTATTTTGATCGGAATGGGACTAGTGACATTGTCTAAGGAACAGTTTTCCGGTAGTCGCCATTAGGCATCGTGAGAGTCGCATGTATCTGTTCTCAATTGAAGGCGGGGATGGCAGTGGAAAGGGCCTGGCAACACAGATAGTGAACGAGGTTCTACAGTCAGAGTTTTGCTTCACTTCCGTAGAAGCTACTGCCGAACCTCGGAGGGGCCACGCACTGGGTAGGCTGGCAATAGAATCAGTAAGGAGGCAGAAACTAACTCCTGCTGAGGAGGCAGGACTGTTCGCAGCAGATAGGCTGGACCATTCCCATGGCTGGATTCTACCACGCCTACAAGAGGGGAAGGCAGTAGTAAGTGGCAGGAATATCCACTCTTCTCTTGTTTACCAAGGAATAGTCGGTGGAATTGGTTTGGAGAGAACTGCCCAGATGAATTCCGCGGCATTAATTCCGGATCTTTGTATTTGGGTGGATTGCGATCCGGAAATAGCTCTGGAGAGAATCAGAAAAGGTACACTCCGTGGTCTTTCTAGCAAGGAAGAGTACTTTGAGACGTCAGAATTACAGATTCGTATAAGGGATGGATATAGGCAACTACTATCTGGAGATTTGGAAATGCCCACGCCATTTGACATGGGGGCAATATTGGGTCCGATTTCAAACGAGGGGACTCAGGGTCAGCTTCGTAATTCTCTGAAAGAGGCAATTCGCTCTTTCATGAATAGTAGACCAAATCCAATAAATGTCGAAACGGAGCAAGTCGACCAATTCCAGATTAGGTCTATGGTCAGAGAATCACAAAATCAAAGCATACTTTCTGATATTGGGATTGCACCAGCAAAGACAAAATTGGGGTGGTTGGATGGGAAAGCACCGTGGAAAATACTCAAATCTGCGCAGGAGAGTCACAATAAGTTCCTCTCCTCAATGGAAGAAGAACCCCCGAACCGCCAGAATAATCCAAAAAATATCCTTAACCACTCAATGTCTTCTGTCTGTGGGACCCTTTCTCTCATTAATTCTGCCGAGATCTCTGAACTAAGGGCTGCCATGGGCCCAGTCCGGTGCGTATCCAAGAGGCACACACAGAGGATTATCCAGTTCCTTGAAGAATTGGGTTGGGTGTACCGGAGGAAGACTCTAGTCGGCCGCGAGGCGCCTAAGTCCCATCTTAGGGATGAAAACCTCGCGTTCGGACGACTCGTTCTTGCAATCTGGCCGCTCAGGCAGGCAATCAGGAAATGGCAGTCACTCAATCCTGGGACTCACGTTCGCTTCTCGATGGGGCAGATAATCAAATCTGGACGTCACGAACGTGCATTAGTGGATACAATCAGTCGCTTGACGATTCTGGGTAGTGGCTTCGAGGGCAAGTCACCACCGGATAACATCGAATCCCTGGTCGATTGGTGGCTGGGAAAGTGAAATCACTTGACGACTAGTCTAGAACCCGCGGGAAGGGTGACGCCCCCAGCATCTTGAAAGAACCTGGGCCTGGCGGAGAAGGCTGAACAGAACCACCACCCCCCCACTACTCCAGATCCTGCCCCAGTAACTATTCTGAGCATGTTGTTAGACTCATATGAATCAAGAAGCAATTGAGTGAAACCATCTATCCCCATTGGGATTAATCCCAGTGCCATAATCGACAGCATCACTATCATCCTCCTGTCCTTCTCGTAAATCCCGTGGAGCCATTTGTCCGGGAGAACTGAAAGGAAACTATCCCTGACCGTCCATCTGTTGAAGCCCCTGAGTCCGAAAAACAAACAACCAATGGAAAAACCCAGTAAAATTCCGATATCTCTTGCACACACTGGCATCTGATTTCCATTTATTTCCCACGATCTCTCATGCTTCTGATGGCAATTCAAATCTCCAAATCCGTATGCTAGTGCCCAAACTGGGTTCAATTCACTCCACGCAAATACTCCTCCATGCAGTGCCTGGTCATGACCAACAGAACCCCCTTCTCCATGTTCGTCGTTTCCCCAACTACTTTCGAATGCGTAATCAATAGCATTCGCGCGCCCTGAGAGCTCTGGGATCGAATCAGAAGGAAGCAAATAGGGGGCGAGGAAGCATAATGCTAGATATCCAAATGCGACTCCGCCCAGAATTCCAGAGACCTTGTTCTCAAGCCTCCTATCTCGCAAGCCGTTTTTCTGAAGCATCTCTCTCGTTTGCTGCTGAAATGGCCGCCCTCATAGATGTCACTAATTCACCGTCTGTCAAAACAATCAAAATCAATATGAAAATTTAGTAATACCCAGGAACCCCTTCGCAACACGCTTCCACTACTCTGTAACACCGAGGGCACTCCATGTGTTGACGCATCGGAATTGCCTCTCCCTTGAAACCACAAAGGCAGAAGATGTTCTTGCAATGGTCACTATCTATGACTAAAGCGTTCGCCACTCGGCTCAAATCAATTTCCCTATTCCTCACGTGTCGAGGGCTTCTAGTTTGAGGCTTAGCTCGCTTACGAGCCACTCATGTAGTTCGGTTCCACCCATCTCTGAGAGTGTTGAATTGAGGAATGCTGCAATCAATGAACTCTTAGCACTATCTTCGTCAAAGCCCCTAGCCTTGAGATAAAACATCTGATCTTCATCTATTGGCCCATTTGCAGTGCCATGCCCACAACCTACGACATCGTTCTCCATCACCTCTAACTCTGGTATTGAATCGGCCTTCGCAGATTCAGAGAGCAGTAGATTATGGAAAATCTGTGCAGCATCCGCCCCTTTGGAGCCTTTCCTAATGGTTAGCATACCAGTACCTATCGTTCTACTGCTACCTCCACAGGCTGAGTGCCAAGATAGCCGACTGAAAGTTTCCGGTGCTTCATGATGGATTTCTATGTGGTGATCTAAGTGCATTGAATCTGCAGACAGGATCGAGCCCAGTACTCTGATGTTCCCACCAGGGTCCCCCATAATGTATCGGAGATCAGCTTTTGTCCTCTCCGAACCCGACGACACTGTCCCTGCCCTTACCTGTGCATCCCGACCAATTGCAATAGCATCTGAACGCAGCAAAGTTCCCTTTTCTTGAAGGCCAAGAACCACATCATTCATGATTGCCCCATTTCGAATCTGACCAGTCCTAAGTAGTCCGAACCACTCACTTCTACCAGTGATCTTGGTAACCAACTCAATCTCCGATATTTCTCCAATATCCAGAGAAATGTGCGCAACTGATGGCGAATCACCGGGTCTAATCTCTAGAATAATCGGTTTTCCCGGCGCGAATCCTTTGTCTACCACCAATGTCCATTGCGATGATTTTGCCGAAGCATGGAGAAAGGCATTGGTCAGCGCATTATCCATTGAGAAATCCAGATCACCCTCAATCCCTTGTTCCAACCTGATTCCGGAAGGAGGTTCCGAACCATCCATCATTCCCAAACTTAGTTCCGGTTGCCCTAGAGGAGGCATCTCTGCAATATCACCTGTGGGGTGAACTTTCTTCCAGGAGGTGTACCTCCAAAGATGATCAGCTCTGTTTGGCTTCCCCAGACTGATGTATCTTGAGGCCGAATCCATTATTCGACGACCTCAACCTATACTTCCTTCCATCTCAAGAGCCATCAGTTGATTAAGTTCCACTGCGTATTCCATTGGTAGCTCTCTGGTGAAAGGTTCGAAGAAACCATTGACAATCATTGCTAGGGACTCTTCCTCGGAGTGCCCACGACTCATAAGATAGAATAGCTGCTCATCGCTGACTTTCGAGACACTCGCTTCATGTTCACATCTTGCTGTTGAGTTCGCTACTTCCATTGTTGGGTATGTGTCAGACCTGCTCCCCTCATCTAAAATAAGAGCATCGCAGACGACATTCAACTTGCAGTTGTCTGCTTTTGGTGAAACTGTAACCATCCCCCTGTAAGAACCCCTGCCACCATTTTTGCTTATGCTCTTCGAGAGAATTTTGCTAGTAGTGTTAGATGCCAGGTGATGTATCTTGGCCCCAGCATCTTGATGCTGACCCTCCCCAGAATATGCAACTGAAATTACTTCTGCATGACTCCCTTCTCCCTTTAGGATAACAGAAGGATACTTCATGGTAAGTTTACTTCCTATGTTTCCGTCAACCCACTCAATCTTCGCCTTTTCATGGGCTATCCCCCTCTTTGTCACTAGATTGTAAACATTGGAACTCCAGTTTTGGATTGTTGAGTACCGGATATGTGAACCAGGGAGTGCAATCAATTCTACTACTGCTGAGTGGAGTGAGTCAGTCGAGTAGGTAGGGGCGGTGCACCCCTCGACGTAGTGGATGCTGCTCCCTTTATCGGCAATGATAAGGGTCCTTTCGAATTGACCCATATTCTTTGCGTTGATTCGGAAGTATGCCTGAACTGGCATCTCAACGTGAACTCCCTCGGGGACATAAATGAACGAACCTCCCGACCAGACTGCAGTGTTTAGCGCCGAGAATTTGTTGTCAGCAAATGGCACGACCGAGCAGAACCACTTTTTCACAATCTCCGGGTGTTCCCTGAGTCCACTGTCCATGTCTAGGAAAATTACCCCTTGCTTTTCCAAGTCCTCACGGATGCTGTGGTATACTGTTTCTGACTCATATTGAGCTGTTACTCCTGACAACCACTTCTGCTCTGCTTCTGGTATTCCAAGCCTTTCGAACGTATTTCTGATGTCATCTGGCACGTCATCCCAGTCATTCTTGGTTGAATCAGATGATCTCAGGAAGTAGCAGATATTGTCGAAGTCAATTTCTTCCAACATCGACATGTTGCCCCATGTCGGCATCGGTCTTTTCATGAAGTGTTTGAATGCCCTGACTCGAATTTCCGTCATCCACTCGGGCTCATTCTTTAGGTTGGAGATTTCCCTAACTACCTCCTCCGAAAGGCCAAAGTCGAATCTAATCGTTGAGTTTTCTGGATCATGCCATCCAGCTTTGTATTCGCCAACTGCTTCCCGAGCATCATTGTTTTCCGCCATCCCACTACCTCACTCTTCTTTCAGCCATTCGTAGCCTCTCTCTTCAAGTTTTGTAGCAAGTTCCGGGCCTCCGGATGATACGATTCTTCCACCTAGTAGGACATGCACCCTATCCGGTTGGACATGTTCCAGAATTCTAGAGTAGTGCGTGATTATCAATGCCCCAGAATCAGTGCCCCTGATCGCGGCATTAATTCCCTCTGAGACAGTTCTGATCCCATCTATGTCCAGGCCACTGTCGGTCTCATCGAGAATCGCAAGTCGTGGACTTAGAAGCATCATTTGTAGGATCTCAAAACGTTTCTTCTCGCCACCGCTGAATCCATCGTTGACATATCTGGCCATGAATGAACGAGGGATGTCGAGTGCCTCCATAGCATTTGCCAATTTCTCCCTGAAGTTAGGGCCCTTGGCTTCATCTTCGCCCCTAATGCTGGCTACAGACTTTCTGAGGAAATTACCAACCTGAAGGCCTGGGACCGCTTGTGGATACTGGAAGGAAAGGAATACTCCCTTTCGGGCCCGCTCCCAAGGCTCCATTTCTAGGAGGCTCTCTCCTTCTAGGATTACATCCCCCTTCTCGACATCAAAGTCCGGATGCCCCATTATCACATTGGCAGCGGTTGTTTTTCCGCTTCCGTTCCTTCCCATTATTGCATGAATCTCCCCAGGACCAATTATCAGATTAATTCCCTTCAGTATTTCATTCCCGTCTATGCCTGCATGCAGATCATTAATTTCGAGTAATGGAGTCTTTCCGGGCATACTTCATCCTTACCGGAACTAACCGACTATTCAATCTCTCGCTTCGTTAGATGAGCCTATAATGGCCCTCGCATACGCATTAGTGTGGGACAAGGGGGTGACGATGGCGAAGGGGCCTCAGAAAACCTGGAGGATAGGTATAGATCACAGATTCACGAGATTATCCAGGTCGAGGCAGAACGCCTGATATCAGAAAAAAACGATCCAACCGAGATTTCTAGACTTTTCTCGTTGTCACTTCTCGAGCTTTTTGAGTCTGCAGACCAATCTCTAGTGCCTGCACTGATGGCAAGATTGGGTCCCGTCAGAGCCGCATTGGAGGGGCATGGGGGTGCCTTGATTGTCACCAGCGGAGAAATCGAAGTTAGAAATAACGGAAATAGAACTCTGTCCCTAGTAATAGGTCTCGATGGGGCATGCGTTTCCTGTGGAGCAGCCCCGGGCACCCTCAAAGGCATCCAAGATGACTTATTGGCGGATGAAGAGGTGGGAGTTGTCCGTTTTGACTCATCGATGCTCGATTGGTTTGACGAGATTCAGCGCGATTTCGTCTTGAGGTTTGGTGGCGTAACCTTCGTCTAAACTAGTATGTTCCTGAGTTCCTCGATTGCACGGGTCGAGAATCCGAGAACGGTCACATCCTCACCCTCAATTATCCTTGAAAACGACCCAGCCTTTCCAGCTAAGTCATATCCCCCAGCCTTCCCAATCCACGAACCGCTTCCTATCATATCCTCCATTTTTTGTCCGCCTATTTCATCAAATTCAACAATCGAGAAATCCGTCCAGATTTTCGCTCGCCAACCAAAACCAACATCTAAACCATCCCCATTTCTGGTCATGATTGCAGTAGAGGACCAAACCTTGTGTCTTCTTCCCGAGAGCCTAATCAGAGTAGATGCAGCACTCATCTTGTCCTTCGGTTTGCCCAAGGCGACAAGGATATCGTCTGGGTCCTCCACCAGGGTGTCGGAAACCACTATCAGTTCGAGAGAGGGATGGTCTCTGGTGTACTGTTCCGAGGCAGCTGCTCTTGCCTTTTGCAGACAAGAAGCTTCGACTTGTAAACGAACTTCGAGACTCGCCGAAGGCTCTGGTTCAGCCCCTTCAAGTGTGGTGAAAAATAACTCGACCCCATCGACTCCAAATTTTTTTGACATCAGCGTACGCCTTCTTTCGGAAGCCGAAGCGAGCAGAACTAGTGGCATTATTTACCTCAGAGTTCTATTATTGAACCACAGACGGGACATTTCATTGATGTGACTCCTGGTTCGGTGGCGAACCTACTCCCACATCCGAAGCATGGAACTTGACCACCAACTGTGGTTGCTATTGGGGTAGCAGGAGTAGGAATTTCCAATTCAGCATTAGTTACCGGTTCTGTGGGATCTGAAAATAACACTTCAGCGGATTTCCTCCTATCTCTCCTATCTCTTCTGCTCTTGCGACCTCTTTCGTCAATTCCCCCTGGGTCTTCGTCAACTATCTCAACATCGTCAGATCCAATCGAAAAATCGGTTTCATCTACCAGATCGACCACGTCATCCTCCATCACCACGCTAGCCTCTTTGTCAATGGACCCCCTCCTTCCGGCCCATCTGACTCCTTGCGCGGAAAGTCCGACTAGGGTTACCATTCCAAGAATTAGAATCGCCAATGCGACACCAATCACTAGGATCTCGAAACTCTCCTGGTCCAAGCCGAGGGACGATCTTAGTTGGTCAGACAGGCTCCCTCCACCTCTAGACGACCCATCATCTATCAGGGTCCTGATTTGCCAGCCATCAGATGAAGAGACAACCATCATCGTCTCTCCAGAATCTTCGGATCTATCCATCGATTTGTATTGGCCTCGGACCAGAGTATCTGAGAGGCCTATCCAGCCTTCTTCGACATCAATTAGTCCATACTCAACTTGCGGTCCGCCGGCTCCAACTCTATCGAAAAGCACTTGGATTCCCCTATCGGACTCAACTACGCCGATTCCAGCCATCCCCCTAGCCGGAATCCTCGTTTCCATACCCCCATTGGTCCTGAAATTTGAATCGGTCACAAATACGACCAGCTCTGAGTCCTGAGGGTCGCCCTCCCTCCATAGTGAAACCAAAGTATCACCATCATCATCTTCGATCACGGTCAGCACCGGTAGTGACGTCTCGTCACCCACCGCTTTTCGATATGCCCAGTTCTCCTGCCCAATCTGGCCATGCGAGTACCAAACCCCCAGCCGGTCCCTTCCAGTGGTGTCGTTTCTGATAGTCTGGTACAGGATATGGGCCTCTTCATGTCCGAATTCAACCGATAATGGATCTCTCTGTGCCGGATCAGCATCAATGTCCCTGATAATCCCTGATTGCAGAGTCCAATCATCAGAGGAAATCGGGCTCTCTGAGTGAAGGAGGAAAATACTCGTCTCATCTTCGAGACTACCTCCGCTGAAAACGTCTCTGTGGTAGCCCGAAACAAGAATCTCTGAGTCTCTTACATCCATGTCTATCCCCCAGTACTTGCCATCGGAAAGGGGTATTCCGGGGAGCAAGTCCTGAACAGGGGCGATTCTACAACTTGAGTCGATGGTGGAGTAACTTAGGGTCTGCATGAGGAACCAGTCTGGGCCTATGTAACGTCTTGTCCAAACAATATGTGCGAAGCCCTCATCAGTACCGATAATGGCAATATCTCCAGACCATCGCTCCTCGATTACGTTATTGCATCCGATTAGCGACCTGCTTTCGGTCAATTTGTACATCAATAGGGTGCCATCCTTCTCCACAATTAGTAAATCATCCCCCTCCTCACTGTCTAGACTGACTATTGCAACAGGGGATTCTCCAGGATTGAGTTCAGTTTCCCTTGGCCCAGATAGAGTTGTACTGTCAACTAGTAGGGTCTTTACTCGGACATTGTTCGACCAGTCATTGTCCCCTCCACTCTCTAGCAAGACGCTCACCCTCACTTCTAAGGGTCCGGAAATATTTGGGGCAAAGGGGAAAGAAATCATTGAATACGATCCACCCAGAACTAATGGGGTCGTTGAGTTCTCAATCATCTCCCATCCTCTCTCCGTCATCACCTCCAGAGTCCCTGAGACGCCGACAGCGTCTTGCGATCCCAGATTGTCTATTCTTGCTTGGACAACAGCCGATTCGTCTGGCCTAGGGATTGGGCTAGAGACGGTTACAGCTGAAATCGATCCTGCCCTGATCGCAAGATCGACTCCAGGGGGTCTCGGAGCAACCGAGAAAGTTCCCGAGAGGTCGTTGTTGTTGTCGTCCAGCTCTTGGATTGAATTCAGTGGATCAATTGAGATGGATAGCAGTGCATCCCCTGCGTTCATGGGATTCCAGTACAGGACAACTTCAACGAACTGTCCGGTATCTATGTTCGCAATCACGTATTCATCCCGCCTCTCCCCCCATTCTTCTAGAATGACGCCAACATTGGTGGAAGCCCGATCTCCTGTATTCCTAATCGTGGCTCTGACTTCCAAGAATGTGTTGACGTATGACTCTTGCATTGGAATGCCGAATTCCTGCACTGAAACCGACTTGCTAACGAAAAGCAAGTCAGGCATAGGCTCTACATTGTCGATTTGTATGACTCTTCGTAATTCCTCTGAGAAGATTCCCACGGCACTGACTATTCGAACTGAGAGCCTGTATTCGTCATCCTTGTATTGGGTCGTGTCCAAGTCGAAGCTCCAACTAGTCCATCCATGGTCGTGATCCTGGCAGCTCACGATCCATTCCCCACTAACCTGAATACTTTTTGATTCCCTGAACATATGGGTGCAGTATGCGTGCCCCTGAAAATCTGGGTCATTGCTGCCATCGCCTTTCTTATTCGAGGACGAGTGCTTCAGACCCTCTCTATCATCTTCTGACCATCGGCCATCATGATAATTGGTGGCATCCTGCCAGTCTTCGTTATCGATCCTCCACTGGATTGTTGCGTTTCCAATAGACTGGAACTCGCCGAGGACCTCGACGGAACCTTCAAGATTGACATGTCCGCTTGGTCCCTCTAGGGTAATATTGACAATTCCTACAGGGAAAAAGAACTCCGTCGTGTTACTCCATCTGCCGATATCGTTTCTAGCGGCAACCATACCTGTGATTGAGACCTCAGAATATTCATCCGGCAGATCCGGAACGGCGAAAGGAACAGTCCAGTTTGTGATTCCTATCGTTCTGGTCCAGTTGACTAGAATCAACTTCTCTTTGGGTGTATTGGGGGATTTCTTGAACTTCATTTCTACTTTCGTAACAACCTCTTCTATTGTCCCATTGTCCTCGCCGTGCTCGTTAATGTGGCCACGCAGGTTGTATGACTTCCCTTCGACAAGCCACGAGTACGCCGCAGGACTCTCGATGTCTACCCAGTGTCCCTCTTGAGGTGATTGCGGTCCTCCCGTATCGTTGGTTATACTCCCGCCACCGAACATTTGGCTGGCAATTTCGCCACCATCAATGATGCCGAATCCATACCTAGTGTCCCAGCTATTGTCCCCCCATGTCTCGTCCACACCCCATTCATTCCTGAACTCAGAGCCACTTGCGAGAAAACTCCTAATTGCCTCGTACCTCTCTATTCCGGGTTCATCCTCGTCCATGAATGGCATCTTTCGTATCTCACCAATTTCCAGCATTATTGCCACAAGTCCAGCTACTGCTGGAGTTGACATGCTTGATCCGGACAACTGTGTGTAGTCGTCACTGGCTCTGTTGACTTCCGAACCAGGAATTATGCCAGATGATTCAGCGTGCTGTGCAGAGTTGATGTTCGAACCCGGTGCCACAACCCATGGTTTCATCTCATCCCATGAGTCACCATCTTCATCATCTGTTCTCGGCCCATAGTTGGAGTTTGAGCTAATCGAGTCATCACTACGATCGATGGTATTCTTGTCATCTAGCCACCCAACGGTGATTGAAGTGTCCGCTGCCCCTACTGAATTTACGTTATTCGCCCCATCGTTCCCAATTGCGGCCACGCAGACCAAACCACTCTCTGAGGCCTGATCGACCAGATTCCCCTCGGCGGATGAACCATCTTCGTTGTTGTCTCCAACCGCAGAGCTAGCTCGGCCGAAGGACATGGATAAGACGTGAATCCCTTTACTAGATACGTTATTGCCCCAATCGGTGTCTCTGTTGTTGATAGCCCATTGGATGCCGGCTAGTATTGATTGCGAATTCCCTCCGCCATAGTCCTCCATGACCTTCACGTCAACCAGATAAGAACCAGGGGAGTATCCCTGATTCACGCGACTCGAGTCACCCGTGCCGAGTGCTATCCCCGCAACATGCGTCCCGTGACCATCTCCATCATCGGGATCCTCATCATTGCACCCCGATTGTCCCACGCCTGTTGCATCGCACCCTCCGACCCACTTGGGGTCCTCTATGTCGTTCGGATCCTTTGTGTTGTCCTTATTGTTATCCGAGAAATCATCTAGGGAGAAGTGCTCATTGTCGACCCCAGTGTCAAGAATTGCGATTACTTTGCCCGAACCATGGTAGCCAAGCCCCCTCAGTGCCTCGTCATATACTCCCGATGCCCTCACCTTGGAACCCTTCGTCGCTTTGTCCAGATATGGCACAATTACACTCTGTTCCTCGACGAGGACGACTCCCTCGAGACCCCAGACATCGATTAGTGAACTTACTGGGACGTGATCTAGGACAATGGCATCCAGATGATCCATTACCATGAACCAAGATCCTTCTTCTTCCCAGCCATGTTGCCCGATGATTTCCTTCAAGGAATCGATGTCAGAGTCCCCTGGGTGCCACGCATAGTGTACAATTATCGCAACCGTTCCTTTACCATCATCACCGATGATCGAGGTCATAGAGGCTGACTCCCTTTCCCCGGCCACGATTAGTTGAAGCCTGTCGTCGAAGCCATTGGAGTCCGAGTCAGACCAGAAACCATGCCACCAGCCGAATTCCATTGCAGGAGGGCTCGAATCGATAGGGGTATGGGCTGGATCAAGATCCTTAAGACACGCTTCTTCCCCACAAAGTAATGCTGGAATCGATGGCGAAAGATTCTCAAAGAATACGGTAGAATCAGTATTTTCTCCACCAGGGGCATGAGCGGCCCCGAGGGGTACATCCAGCAAGAAAAATAAAATCGCTATCACAAATGGGAATAACTTTCCTGGACTTCTGGCCATGGCTCTCTTAGAGAGCCAATGTCAAGACCTGTATAACTCCAACCTGTAAGTGTCTGCTGGATTCACGCTTATGGCCACCTAATGTGATCCGGGGACAGGGAGCAATTCAACCTGCATACACCCCTATCGTCGATGGAGATAACTTCACCATCACAAATAGGGCAAATTGTGTGCTCCGCCAACTCTTCTAGCCAAGCTCTTCTCGTCTCGAGCTCGTCTCCTTCTTCCCTCAATCTGGATAGAATCCTAGTAGCCCTGCCTCCCAAATGCTTTCCCGCAGACTCCCAAGGGTCGCCTTCCAAGTTACCCATTCTAGCAGTAGCCTGCTTTCTAATATCGTTCGACAATGAAGAAATACCACTAGAAGTGACAATTTCGCCAATCGGGCTTGGAGCCCCCCTTGCTATGGGTCTCGCAAGTAGGTAAGCCAGGAAGAAACCTCCAATATGCGCCATGTGAGCTATGTTCGTTTCTCCAGCCGTTCCACTCTGAATAGAGTACATCTGGAAAATCTCAAGACCCAATCGAACGAATGCAATCAGCCACACAGGCCACGCCCTGATCAAGAAAATTAGTGGGAATTCGATCTTATCCTCTGGCCAGCAGGCCATGTACGCCCCCAGAAGGCCGAAGGCAGCACCACTTGCTCCAATCGCTGGGGCAAATGAATTTGGATGTGACAAGATCCATGCTATGTTACCCCCTAGGAAACCTAGGAAGTACACAGCAATCCATCTTCTTGGACCTAATCGCTGCTCCAGTGGGACTCCGGCCAATGCAATAACGAGGACATTCCCAAGAACATGCAGAAAGTCCCCATGTAACCATGCTGATGTGAATATCCGGTGGAGGTGGGTTGGCTCTCCGGCTAAACCAGGGATTACACTGAAAATATCAATCGGATAGAAATCGAAAAGGCTGTGCTGGAAAGCCGACAAGAAGTACTGGATGAAGTGGACAAGAAGAAGTGAAAGCACCATTGCAAGCGCCAAACTGTCCCCTTTCCTAGCAGCGAAGGCCAAGGGTGCGACTGCAACCACGAATAGAATCGCTATCCAGAGAAAATCGACCGTCTCTACCTGGCCCCAGAGAAAGTCGATGTCCCTGGCCATTATTTGGGCCCAGATGATTGCTCTAAAGAGGGATTCGTAATTATGGAACACTCATTATGAAAGTCCCCTGCCGATACAATATGCTTTCATCACCCCTGGCTCAAGTAAAGGGGATCGATGTACACAGGGGCCCATTCAAGATCCTGGAAGGGTCTTCGGTCACACTTGAGGAGGGTGAGATTGTTGCCGTGATGGGGGAGAATGGCTCTGGAAAGACGACCTTGATCGAGGCGTTTGCGGGAATCTTGCCATTGAGGTCTGGCGAGGTAATCTGGCACGAGGGGGGTGAGTCGACTGTGGTTCGAGATTCAGAGGGTAGGAGAAATCCACCCCCTCCAATGGGGTTGACGCTTCAGAGAGGAGGGATATGTGGTGACGAGACAGTATTCGAGAGAACGGCAGTCTCCCTCTCAGTTGCAGGCATTTCTTCGGACGTTGCACAGATCTTGGAGCTTTTGGATCACTGGGGGCTCCGACATAGGTCGAACGACCGAGTCGCCCATCTATCTGGGGGCCTAAGGCGCCGTCTAGCTATTTTGTGCGGTTTGGCCCCTGCAGCACTTAGCCAGTCCCCCAGGGTAGTCCTTTTGGATGAGCCATCCGAGGGTCTGGACGAATCTGCGAAGGTGACGTTGAGGGGCTGGATTAGGGCGCTATCTTCAAGGAATCATGGAATTCTGATGGCAACTCACGACAAAGAACTCTCATCCTGCGCCGATAGGGTCCTAGTCATCGAGGGCAAGTCCCTGAGCGAAACTCCCGGCGATTCATCCGGCGAACTATCGAAATTGCCCGACATCGGTCAAACCACTGAGCAAAGCCCAATTTCATCCCTAGTTCGATGGTCGATGAGGATGGAACTACGTAACCCGATAGAAACAGTAGGCAGGGTAACGCCTGCTATCGTTGCAATTCTTCTCTCATATGCTTTGATAATGGGTCACGACCTTCAGGACAATAATAGTCGCCTTCAAGCAGCATTGATACTCGCCCCGGCATTCATTGCATCGATCTCATCCCCAGCACTAGTGTCCAGACTCTCTGAGTCCGACTGCGGACGCTGGTGGAATGCCGTAGTAGGGCCGATGGCGAGACCAGCGTTCTCCATTACCGGTGCATCGATACTATTGCCAATTCCAGTCACATATCTGTCTTGGTTTGTCCTCTCTGGTTCAGTCGACGATCAAGTTTCCTCAGAAGTCATATTGTGGTTGTGGATCCCAGCTCTCGTCATGATGGACCTAGCGATAGCAGCCACAGCCCTACACCTCTTGGTTGCCGACCTTTCGAGGTCTTCTGCCGCTCCAGCGCCGCTGCTACTAGTGGTCCTAGTCTGGCCATTCCTTGAACTGACTGATGCCCTTTCTTCCATAATTGATGAGGGGATGACATGGGGATTATCTATCCATGAGCCACTGGTAACATGCATAGTGGCCAGCCTAATCTCTGCCCTATTATGGTTAGCAGCCGTGATGATTCCAGATTACTGACCAACAGCATTCATGACTGTGTGGTTTTTCGCAACAATGTGAGCGATTACAGAGACCCCGCAGTCACTATTACGGTTTTAGGGATGGCATGTGCGGCAATCACGGCTTTCCTCGGCTTCTTCCAAGCACCCTTGGTCGACCCCGACTCTTGGAACGCTCCCGAAGCATATCGGATTCTCTACTGGCATGTCCCTTTCGCATGGTCTTCATTCCTATCCTTCTGTCTACTCTTCCTTGGCTCTGTTTCATGGTATGTCAAGCGCTCCGAGAGAGGTTGGAGCATGGTTGTCATCGGCTCTGAACTTGGGTTGCTATTTGGTATGGGGGTGGTAATATCTGGTCCCATTTGGGGGGCTGCCGAGTGGGGCGTACCTTGGGACTGGGGGGATGTGAGGCTAAACACATATGCTCTGCTGACTTTGGTGGCATTGTTCCTCGTAATGTCACTAAGGAGTCAACCCGATGGGGAAGAAACCAGAGACACCCTTGCTGCCGTGGGGTTGTTCGGTTTCGTTCTGGTGCCTATTACCGCGGCTGCCACCACCCTCTGGACAAATCGGCACCCAGAAGTGATTCTTAGGGAGTCGGAAGAGACAGGTTTTGATCCGGAAATATTGCAAGTCATGGGCTTCGGGGCCGTTTCATTCATGATTCTATTCATCGGTTTGGTCTTGCTAAACTACTCAATCTACACCCTACGAGGCGAATTAGAGGTACTGAACAGGGAGATTGATGAGGAGGGGATTAATTGACTGGAGAAATTGCAGCCATGGTAACATATTCTCTGCTGTCACTCATTCTTGGATACTATTCATTCAGTAGGATTTCTATCCTCATCGATCTCAAGAGGCAGATCAGCAGGAAGTCAGTCTCTGATTACGAGGAATGACCCAAAACGCTCTAGGAAGCCTTCTAACGGGGCGTCTGAGCGGAGCATTGGTAATCGCATGTCTGGAGGGTCCTTTTGCATCACTTGCGGAGCCGATCCCCCGTTATCCACAGGAAGGCTATGTGAGCCCTGTCTCAGGAAGAGGACAATCCTCTCGAAGATGCCTGAAACAATTCAGCAGATGCGCTGCGCTAAGTGCGACTCTTTCGAAATCAGAGGCGGGTGGTCTCCCATGGATGGGCATGGAATAGCAGATCTGAGGATCAGGGATAATCTAGTACTGGATGAGAGAGCCAAGAAGGTGGCAGTAGACTTCTCAGTCCAGGAAATAGACTCGCGAACAAACAGGTTGCATGTCGATGTTTCCGGAACCATTGACGGTTACGAATTCCATGATTCGCACTCACCCCTACTGCAGACTAGCAATGCAGTGTGTACTCCCTGCACAAGAAAGGATGGTGATTACTTCGAGGCAATAGTCCAACTGAGATCCGCAGGGAGGAAACTGAGCGTAGAAGAGCTTTCCAGCCTCAGGTCCACCTTGGACGAGTTGCTACAGTTGATGGAGCCAAATCCCATGTTCTTCGTCTCAAAAGAAGGGCCAGTAACGGGTGGCTGGGACCTCCAAATGGGTTCCAAGAGCCTCGCAAGGACTTGGGGGAGAAAACTAACCAAATCATTCGGGGGGTCGGTCAAGGAGAGCTCAACAGTGGTCGGTGTTAACGAGGGTGTCGAAGTCACAAGGCTGACACTCAGTTACAGAAAGCCAGCTTACTCCATCGGAGATGCAGTCAGGTTCAAGAAATCACTCTGGATCGTCGATAGCTGGCAGAAGAACGGCCCGATTCTGCGGAAGTTGGACAGATTCGAGAGGACCGGAGCCACATGGCGGGACATGGAGGCTTCCAGCGTAGTTTGCGCGCAATCAGAACAGCGGATTGTACAGGTCCTCAATCGGGACAGCTCTGCTGCTGAATTCATGGACCCCACTGACTACAAGGTCTCCACCGTTGCCCTCCCATACGATGATGATGGCCTGTCCGAGGAATTACGCATCGGCTTCATAGATGGGATGTGGCTAGCACTGCCACTATCTGGCAAAGGAGGTGGAAAATGAGCGAGCCCGACTTCAGCCAACTTCTTTCGAAGTACGATCGCAGGGACATGGCCGGTTTCACTAGGAAGTTCGTAGACGACCTAGGGGTTGCCATTTCCACCGAGATGGGAATAGTCGAAGATTGCGATTGGAGCGGTGTGATTTGCCTCGGCATGGGTGGATCAGCGGCAGGCGGCCTGTTCCTGAAGGCAATATCCGATGAAACTGGAGGGCTACCCTTTGTCGTTTGGAGGGACTACGGCTTGCCCAGTTGGTGGGGGCCCGAATGGCTAGTATTGGCCACTTCCTACTCGGGCGGGACCGAGGAGACCCTCGATGCCGTCAAAGAGGCAATATCCGGAGGGGGGACAATCGTCGGAATCTGCTCGGGAGGGGAATTGGGGGAGATTCTAGCCGAAAGTGAAGAATCAGTGTGTCTGAACGTCCCATCTGGGCAAATGCCCCGTTCCGCCTTCGGCCACATTTTCGGTACGCAACTCTCTGCCTGCTGGTCCCTTGGACTCCTCCCTGAACCCAGTGAGGAAGAAATCACGGAAATGCTCCAGCGTCTTTCCACAGCGTCTTCCAATTCTGATTTGTCGGGAAACTCTGGCATGGCGGCCACGCTTTCTCGTTCCCTTGTGGGAAAGGAGTTGGGAATCGTCTCACCAACCTGTTTAGGGCCTGCAGCTTACCGTTTTTCGTGCCAACTGAATGAGAATTCAGCCAAGTTCGCTAGAGCATCGGAAGTACCTGAAATGAATCATAATGAGATAGTGGCCTGGACTGGCAAAGCCTCTGAGAACAGTGCTCTGCTATTACTATCATGCGAAGGCCTTCATCCACGGACCGATTCTAGGATCGAGTGGATGCTGGATGAGGTGGAAGCGACCCCAACATGTGTCATCGAGTGCGAGGGAGAATCCTTGCTTGAAAGGCTCCTTTATGCGGCTCATGTTTCTGACTGGATATCAATCGGAATCGCTGTCCTGACGGAGGAGGATCCCTCTGACATGCCTGCAATCGAGTCTCTGAAGTCTCACCTAGGCTCAATTCAGTAGAGTGGACCCAGTACGAGCCTTGGATCCGGGTAGTCGAGCAGTGCCTGTTGCCTGTCTTCGGGCGCGACCACTCCAGGGAGGTCATGAGTCTCAGGCTCGACCAGAGAGAGCTGGAAGTGCAGGTGTGGCTCCCAACCACCGTTTTCGTGCTTATCCCCCATCCAACAGATTACCTCGCCAGCGGAGACTGGTTGGCCGGCTCGTTTACCGGCAATCGAGGCTGCATCGAGGTGTCCGTATAGGGCCCAGAGCGGAACGTCGCCAATCAAGTGCTTGGTAATCACCACATTACCGTAATCGCCGTCGGCGGGATTGTAGCCGAAGTGTGAGATCTCTCCATCGGCGAAAGCCATACACGGCGTGCCGACGGGTGCACCGATGTCGATTCCAACGTGGAGGAACCGACTTCCCTCAAAGAGGTCGGTCGAATACATCCCCGGGCGCAGTTCATCGTATCTCCCGATGTCATATTCGTACTTTGAGGGCGAGTCGTCGCCCGATGTGAAGTCCCGCACTTCGTACTCATCAGGAAGATGTACCACGGGGTGGTAATCGTGAGCCGGCCAGTCAACCATGGATTCGCGAAGAAGGAGGACTAAATCACTCCTCTTCTGCTTCCTCAGCCAGTTTCCTGACACCACTCTTCTCTCTGAGGTTCTTCTTGACCTTGGCACCGAGTTCGGCCATTTGCTCAGTTTGCCATATGACATTCCCCGGTCCGTCGGTCAGTCGAGTCCGAGCCATATCATAGGCTGCTCGTGCTTGACCGAGTTCAAATCCAACCTCGGTGAACGACTCGAGGAACAAGGTGACCTTGTCGTGGAGGGAGCCTGCTCTCTTCAGCAACTCCATTTGATTGTGTGACTGGTTCTCGCGATTCCACAGTTCTTTGATGAGCAGTAGGGCGAGCATGATTGTAGAACCGCTGACTACCTTGACCCGACGATCCCCGACTAAATCCTCGTATAGGCTAGCATCGGATCTCATTGCTTCGATGAATGCGCCCTCCAATGGGACGAGCATTAGGACGAAGTCGAGGGTGTGGATGCTCTCCATATGTTCATAGTTCTTGGAGGCTAGTTTCTTGGCATGGTTCCTAATCGACTTGCAGTGATTCTTCATTGCAATAATTGCTTCTTCTTCATCTCCCGTGTTAACACGGCGAGCGCTGGCGACATATTCTGTGTATGCGGTCAACGAGACCTTGGAATCAATGACAACTTGTCGATTATCAGGGAGATTTAGGACGAAGTCGGGTTGCTTGCGCTTCCTGTCCTCTCCTGTCTCGGAAAATTGCTTGGTGTAATCTCTACCTTCTTTGAAGTCCATGCTCTGAAGAAGATTCTCGACCACCACCTCGCCCCACGCACCTTGAGCCTGAGAATCACCTCTTAATGCCAGAGACAACTCGCGAGTCTCCTCAGAGAGAGTTATTCCTAGTTTGCTTACATTAGTGACCTCGTTACTGAGGTCAGCAGCTCGCTTGATACCCGCTTTTTCAGTATCTTGAATAGCCTTGATGTAATCATTCATGCTATCAGCTAATTGCTTAGTTGCTACAGAAAATGATGATACCTTCTCCTGATCTGCATTATCCACAGCCGTCTTGAAAGCGTTGGCAGCAGCCACCTCAAACGCATTTTGCATCTGCTTTTGCATTGTGCTCTTTTCATCTGTTAGGGCGCCCAAACGGGCTTCAGTAGTTGCGACTTCGACCTTGCTCTGAGACATGGCTTCTTCCACCATCCTAGCTGCTCGTTCGGACATAATTTTCCATACAACGACCGCAGTAATCAGCACGGCAATAGTGATGAGTATTGACTCTGACAGTTCTACCATGCCAATGAACTATAATTCAGAGTACTTTAACTATGCAGGACCGATAATGAGGCATTGAACTATGAATATATTTTCTTAGGTGTTCGGAATCCCATGGCCATGAGGGTTCGAAGGCTGGCCATGCTTCTATCCAATCTTGAGCCGCATCCCTCCAACTCAATCGAACTCGAGCAGTACTCTACCGATGGAGACTTAGCGGCCCGCTGGCTAGCCGATATCGCCGCTTTCGGTGACCTTTCCGAGGGTTGCTCGATCGCAGACCTCGGAGCGGGTAACGGAGCGCTCGGCCTGGGTGCACTTGCGATGGGCGCTGGAAGGGCGATACTAGTTGAGGCCGACCAAGCAGCATGTGATGTCGCGAAGTCGAATTCTGAGTCAATGGGGTTCACTGATTCGGTGGAAGTAATCCGCGCCATGCTCGGCCCGGACTCGGTTGATCTTGACTCTGCTGATGTGATAATCAGCAACCCACCATGGGGTAGGCAGACGCCTAGGGCCGACCGCCCCTTCCTAGAGGCCATAATCAACACCGAGGTTCCAGCCCATCTGCTACACAGTGCTGGGGCCACTCATATCCAACCTCTGTTTGAGGACGCTGGTTGGTCTGCCGAGATGTATGGCGAGGCCGACTTCTCCCTTCCAGCCAAATTCACTCACCACTCTCGAGAGCGTGGAAAGACGAGGGCTGCCTTCTGGCGGCTTGCCCCGATTTAGTGCCAACCGAAGGTGCCGCACCGTTCATAGGGGGTCTTCCGGTCGGCGGGCCGATGGCAGCATCAGTTGGAGACCACGTCACTCCGGGTTCTCCCGTGAAAGTCGATTCTGGAATCGATGTCGGCGAAGGCATACACATGGCTGAAAACGGCCCAATTGCAATCCTTTCTGGCAACCTTGTGAACAACTCCGGGGTGATTTCCGTAGATTCATCAGCACCTCCTATCAATTCGCCCAAGATGGGAGATGTGATTATTGGAGAGGTGAATCGCCTCAATGAGAAGACTGCCGAACTCAGAGTCCTCCATATAGAGACGAACGAGGGAGGGCATCGGGCAGTTCCGGCTCTGAAACTCTTCGCCGACGTCTTCGTATCCGAGATTGTTGACCGTTTCATCCCCTCCGCTGGAGATACGATGAGGAAGAGGGATATCGTTCGTGCCAAGGTGATCAACGTTGAGCCGATGTTGAAGGCCACGACCAAGGGTGACTCGGACCTCGGTGTCCTCTACGCTGCTTGCCCCCCCTGTGGAGAGGTTCTGGTACCAAGTGAGACGACTCCAGACTTCAACGTCGAGTGCCCACGTTGCGACTACAGAGGCTTCAGAGCCCTATCAAATGGTTTCGGGCACGGATTCGAAATACCATTGGATTCGGATATTCAGAAGCTGAATCGCCCTGGTCAAAGATGGTCTAGCGAAGCCGAGTCCATGCTAGGCCATGACGGAGCACGACCATACCTGTCACCAGTAGCCGATCATAGGAGGGGATGGTCCCACGAGATTCCCGAATCGGCGAAGAGATCACCATCTTCCAGAGGGAGGGGCGGTGGAAGACCCCAAAGGGAAATGCACCCAGCAAAGTGCACCCTTTGTGGAACACAGACGAAGGTCCCATTCAAACCCACTCCCGGAAAACCACTTCGATGCCGTGACTGCATGGATAAGGTAGAGTCTGGAAAGGCCAGCAAGGACGACCTTGCTAAGGAGAGGGGGATCATGAAGAAGGCCAGAGGCAAGGCACAGAAGGAGTATGGAGTCAAGCTTTTCGTCGGGGGAGTGTCTTACGATGCCTCGGAAGACGATCTTAGGGAGGCGTTCGCAGCCCACGGTAAACTGAATGACGTTCACATGGCAATGGACAAGGAAACCAAGAAGCCACGTGGTTTCGCCTTCGTCACTTTCGCCGATAAGAAGGAGGCTAAGGCAGCCATCAAGGCGATGAACAAATCCGATTTCAAGGGAAGGCGAATTTCCGTCGAGGAATCATCCTCTGGTGGGAGAGGGAATAGCAAGAGACGGCGCAGAAGGTAGGCCAAAGGTCAGACGTAGAAGTCAGATGAAGCATCGGGTTCTTCAATCCCAAGGTAGTCCTCAATCGAACCATCAACACCGATTCTCTCCATCAGTCTGGCAGCCGTCTCCTTCGTAGTATCCAGATCAAGATCTAGCGGAACTTCGAAGGCCTGCTCAATCCATTTGGCCATTCTGTCTGCTGCGAGAACATCGGAACTTGCCCCCATTGTCTCGGCAATGACTCCAAGGGCAGGAACCCCTAGCGTCGAGGACAACGAGAGAACCATTCCAGCCACTCCAATCATTCCGCCTTTCGGTTGATCCCTACTTACCAAGATGTCCTCCTTCTCGAGAGTATTTCGAAACTCTTTGTCTGAGCAGATCACGTAAATCGATCGGCATTCCGGTTCTGCCGCCAATCCTGCAAGTACCAGTAATCGACTTGCTTCGGAATCACTTACCAATCCGAGAATCGCCTCTGCAACTTCGTACTGCCCCGAGGCAGTCATCGGCTGCATGACCCCAGTAATGATGCACACGCTTTCTCCATTAGGGAGCATTACGGATTCGATATCCAATCTTGGAGGGCTAATCAAACCCTCATTAGATAGCGTCGCATGTGGGGGGAAGTCTGGATGCAGAATCAATCCAATGGTCCTTGAGGGGTGCTTCTCAATCAAGCCGTCAACCAGTATCTTTCCCACATTACCTACGCCCGGGACTGCTTCGAGAACCATCGAGCCTTTCGGAAGGCAGTCCCCCTCTAGCCAATGTATCCTGGTTCTGTTCACGAATCATCATCCTTCCTGGGGCTTGGTAGCGATTTGACCCATTTTTCACTACCAGCATCCTGTCGTTTCCTGCGTCTAGCACCCTGGGGGTCTTCCGGGGAGAACTTCAGAGCCGCAACTGCTTCCATCTTGCCGCCACAATCTTTGCACTTCACACCAAGGCCAAATGCCTTGCATTCTGTGCAGCGTTGAAGCTTCGTTCTAGCCATGAATAGGGTTGGGCCCATCAATGAGGTTCATGAAGTATTTTCCCAAAATTGGGATCATCATAGTCGTTCAATGGTAATCGAGCCTTCGACGGACGCTATCTTCTTCGAGGCAGCCACTTGTGCTGCTTCCCAAACCGACTCAGCAGATGGATAATCAGGTGCCTTGATGTCAACCCTGTAGTTGGGTGCGCCGTCATAGTGGCAGGTCAGGGTCACCTCCTCCTCTCCCTCAGCGCAATTCTCTGCTGCCTGCAGAGCATCGCTAATCGCATTGACTCCCTCGGGACCCCATACTTTGATCTCAAACAAGCCTCTTATTTCCACGAAAGGCGGGACGATATTCTCAATCGCCAGTTCTGTGACGATTCCTATCCAGTCTCCTTCGAAGCCGGCATCCTCTAGAGCGCTTTCAGTGATGGCACACTCCTCTAGAGCCCCATAAAGGGAGCCAAACGCATCCTTCATCTCTTCCGAAACTGCAGTCGTTTTCCCCTCTTCCCAACCAACTCTCTCTGCTGCTACCCTCATTATCTGAGACGCCCGCTGCTCATTTTTCCAGGATTGAAGGGCACCTCTCCTCCTTTCCTCAGAAACTGATTTGATCGAGAGGGTGACGCTCTCTCTCGCTTTCTTAATCCCGATAACCTTGGCCACTACTCTCTGGCCCTCTCTAACATGGGCTCTGATGTTCCTTACCCACCCCGTCGCGATTTCCCCTATGAATACGAACCCCTCCCTTCCGGGATAGGTGTCTAGTCCGAGATATGCCCCGTTTTCCTTTACGCTCTTCACTGAGCAAACGACCAATTCACCTTCCTCAGGCCAGTCGTTTGCTAAATCCGCCAAGATTCCGCCCCTCTAGTTCAGAACCTCAACCACGGTACATCCGGTGAGGTTGGCAAGTCCGCCAGCTGGTTCTGCTAGGGTCGATCCGCAAATTGGGCAGGCTACTACCGTCGAAGCCCTATTGAAGAGAGTGACCTCATTTCCACAGTCTTTGCAACTTACTCTGAGAAATTTGCCAGCCAATGGTTCACCTCAATTATCAACAAGTTCGAACTTTCTAGCTCTCTTTCCCTTAGGGGAATGAGCCTTTCCAGTCTCAGTACACCTGAATATAAGGTTCACTCTCTTAGTGGGTTTTTCTCCCGATGGCTTCGGCCTGGGGAAACCCCTGTATCCTGCCGTGACTCTCCTGAACCTTCTCTGACCCCACTTGAGCTCGCTCGCTCTCCTCTTCTTGACTCTCTCAACCGTGTGTTCGGTGTGCTTTCCAGCATAGGGACTGTACCGCATAATTTTCCTCGGCATCTTGACCATTTGTACGCCACCTCACTCCTTGTGCGCCGCGAGCCACCGATGACCCGTATATGAAACTAGTCGAGCGATTCAGCAAGACTCCCGACTCCCAACAAAGAAAAACACAAGAAACTAGTCCCGATCCGCAAGTCATGTTTGGAGATGAGGGGTTAATCTGGGCTTCTCTTCTGATTATGGCTATAGGGAACAGTTTTCACCGAATGGGGCCATCTTTTGAGAGGAGCAGATTCGGTTTTCCACTAATGCTCTTGGGCTTAACTTGCCTGATCCTGTTCCCAGAAGACTTAGCGAATAGGGAAAGCGAGCTTCATACTTCCATTCTAAGATCAGTTGCACCGTTAGTACCATTTTCAATCGGTGCGATACTAATTCTTCACTATTCACCAACTTATGGGGAACCAAGAACACTGCGGCTCGTTTCTGGTTGGCTCTTAGTGGCAATCTCATGGTTTATCTTGTATTCCGGCAAGAGCTCAATTTCGCCATCAGGCACCACAAGGGGGGTTCTGGTTTTGTTTGGCGTCTCTATAAGTCTCGTGGCAGTCATCATCGGGACTCACCTGTCTGAGCGCTCATCAGGCCTGAAGCATGAATCGGAACCACTCTCGAATGAGGAAGAGAGATTGGTAAGGGCGATTCTGGAAATGCACATGGACGGTGATGAGAATGGGAATTGAGTTCTCCGAAGCACTTCTGCTGGTTTCGGGCGGGGCTCTACTATTCTCATTCTTCGCACTAGTCCATTTTGCATCCACTTACAATCAACACAATCGCTCACTTGCAATATTGTCCACAATTCTAATCGGGGCTGCATCTCTCTATTCCGCTACCATCTCAACCGGTCACGGGCCATTGACATCATTGGGGGGCGCAATGGCCTCTGCAATCATAGGCATACTCGAACTATTGCCTATTGTTTTGGCAGTCGTTACGGCGGTATTGTTCAGGATAAGCCTCTTAACAAAACGGTCGGTGGGCGCGACGTCTTAGTGGGTGAAATGCATGTCAAAGGGAACGCCAAGCATGGGCAAGAGGCAGAAATCCACTCACATACGCTGTAGGAGGTGCGGGCGTCACTCGTACCACAAACAAAAGGGACAGTGCGCAAGCTGTGGATACGGAGATACAGCCAGACTCCGGAAGTTCAGGTGGAACAAGCGCAATAGGTCCATGTCGCAGAAGAAGTAAGATTAGCCGGAAACGCCTAAGTCTTGATTGTCTACCCGAGAATGATTGCCGATGTGCGGAATCATCGGAATAGTTTGCTCTCCGGGGGCGCAAGTCTCGTCGTCAGTCTATGACGGCCTTATTGTTTTGCAACACAGGGGTCAGGATGCGGCTGGAATAGTTACCAGTGATTCGGATAATATCTGCCACAGGAGGGCAAATGGACTAGTCAGAGACGTCTTCCTTGAGCGCCATATGGAGAAATTGGTCGGATCCATGGGAATAGGACACGTGAGATACCCAACTGCTGGATCTAACTCTTCTGCAGAGGCACAGCCATTCTACACTAACACTCCCTTCGGAGTTAGTCTAGCACACAATGGAAACCTGAACAACACCCCAGACATTATTTCCGGCCTTCTGGAATATGACCACCGGCGAATAAACACGAGTTCAGATTCAGAGGCCCTGCTCAACCTATTTGCAGCAGAAATCCAGAGATCGGTAAACGGCAGACCCGGCGGGATGGACGCTCTGGGAGAGGACGACATCTTTCGAGCAGTCGAGAGGACTCACTTGAGGGCAGATGGAAGCTATAGTGTGGTCTGCCTAATTACTGGATGGGGGATGGTCGCATTCAGAGACCCCCATGGCATACGCCCACTATACATGGGAAAAAGGGAAAACGGCAGTTTCACAGAGCGCTTAGTCTCTTCAGAAAGCGTTGTCTGCCAGTCAATTGGTTTCGAAATGGATAGGGACATCGATCCCGGCGAAGCAGTAATTGTGAAGATGGACGGCCGAATAATTTCGAAGGCATGTCATCCTAAATTAGTGCACACCCCATGCGTATTCGAGCACGTTTACTTCGCTAGACCAGACTCTGTAATCGACGGAATCTCAGTTCACAAAGCCAGATTGAGGATGGGAGAATCACTTGCGAAGAGGATTGCTAACTCACTACAGGAACACGAAATCGATGCAGTAATTCCCGTCCCAGATAGTGGCAGAATCGCTGCACTCGGACTTTCTAGCTCTCTGGGTATCCCTTATCGAGAGGGTTTCGTAAAGAATCGATACATTGGGAGGACGTTCATTATGCCTGGGCAGAAGATGAGAAAGGACTCAGTTAGGAAGAAACTCAATACAATCGATGATGAGTTCGAGGGAAAGACAGTTCTGATTGTTGACGATAGCATAGTTAGGGGGAACACCTCGAGGAGAATAGTCCAGATGGCAAGAGATGCCGGCGCTTCGAGAGTATTGTTTGCCTCATCCTCTCCGCCCATAATCCACCCCAATGTGTATGGGATCGATATGCCTGCAAGGAAGGAGTATGTTGCCTATGGAAAGACCAACGAGGAGATTTGTGATTCCATAGGGGCAGATTGGCTAATCTACCAGGAACTAGAAGATCTAGTCGAGGCATGCACTGGAGCAGGTGAAAACTCTCTGGCCAATTTTGATTGCTCTTGCTTCAATGGGGTATATGTTACCGGAGGGGTCACCGAGGAGTATCTCAGTAGAATCGAACAAATAAGGTCCGACTCTGAAAAGGATCAGGTATCAGCTTGACAGCATTTCCAAGAGCTGGCCTTTCAAGACAGGAAGCGCCTCTTCCCATGTGGCCACGATGCCATAGTCAGCTACACCAAAGATTGGGGCCTCTGGGTCTTTGTTTATCGCTAGGATGTACTTACTCGACCGCATCCCGGCGAGATGCTGGATAGCACCACTTATTCCCACAGCGATGTACAGATTGGGAGTCACTGTTTTACCCGTCTGTCCGACTTGCATGCTGTGCGGGATTTCGTCCCACGTATCCACTGCCGCCCTGCTCGCTCCAACTGCAGCCCCCAGAACATCAGCGACTTCGTATAGGTGCGAGAAGTTTGACGGCCCTCCCATCCCCCTGCCCCCTGAGATTATGATATCGGCCTCTGAAACATCGAGTCTCTCACCTGCCTTGGCCAAGGCCTGTTTGACTGCAACGGTAATGTCTTGGCTAACATTGACTGTTACGATTTCCGCGTCACCACCCCCTCCCGCCGGCTCGAATGAATTTGGCCTCAGACTGATCGCGCAGGGCGATGGAACCCTTACTTCTTCGATTGCTTTTCCCGAGTATATGGGCCTAGTCGCCGAAAATCCTTCTGCCAGATTGGTTACGTCTTGAACAACTGGCACTCCCTTCTTTGCAGCTATTGAGGATAATATTTCCCTACTCATTGCAGACGATGAAGACAGGATAAGATCGCCCTCTACCAAGGGTGACAATGACTCGGACCAAGCCATGCAATCATAGGTATGGAAGCAATCACCCTCTACAGAAATGACCTTCGAAACACCAGAAATCTGTGCCGCATCAGTTGACCCTATCCCTCCTGGGCAAATTACTGTGATGGACCCTCCAAGGGCGGACGCTGCACCGACTAGTTGTGATGTAATGGGATGTAGGGAGCCATTACTAGATTCTGCAATCACTGTCGTACTCACATTCTCACCTCTAAATCACGTTTGCATCGTTCCTCAACATGTTTACCACTTCAGGAACCGATTCAATGCCAACGAACTTCTTCCCAGGTGGTTTCTCCGGAGGCGAGGAATGCGACTCGACGCTAACCGCGGAATTGCTAGTATCAACTCCCAGATCGTCTGATGTGAGGCTATCTATGGGCTTCTTCTTGGCCATCATTATCCCTCTGACATTTGGTCTCCTGAGCTCTGCATCTCCTTTGTCAAATGTGAAAACACATGGAACCCCAACTTCTACTTCCTCTAAACCCGAGGGACCCAAACGTGTAGCAGAAATCACGCCCCCTTCTATTGATACCTCTGTGACTGCACCGACACAGGAGTATCCCAAAGCACTAGCCACCCCTGGTCCCGTGGAACCACTGTTCGTGTCCGCTGCCTGCTTGCCACACATCACTACGTCACAACTAGATTCCTTCACAGCGGCAGATAGGAGTGCTTGGATTTGGATGCTGTCCAATGAACTAGAATCAGTTACCACATGGATCAACTTGTCAGCACCTACTGCTGCAGCTTCAACTAGACACTTCGAGGATCGAGCAGGGCCACACGTAATTGCCACCACATCGCCATAGCCCAATTCTTTCAATCTGATGGCGTTCTCCAAGGCATACTCGTCGTAAGGGCTAATCGACCACTTTGTGATGGATGACTCATCGACTCGCCCATCAGTGACGCTAATCTTGGCAGTGGTATCGGGAACCTGCTTCAGCAGAACTGCCACTCCCATTCGACTACCCGATTCATGGGGTCGGAAGCGGCCCTTTCAATATTGGGACGATAGCCTCTGGCGATTCAGGGCTCTCTAGTGAATGACTGAATGCCCGTGATGTGCCTGCCTAGTATCAGATTGTGAATGTCGTGCGTACCTTCGTAGGTCTTCACTGATTCTAGATTCGCCATATGCCGCATTACTGGGTACTCATCTAGAATCCCATTTGCACCGTGGATATCTCTCGACATTCTGGCGATCTCAAGTGCCATGTCTACATTATTCATCTTGGCTAGGGAAATCTGCTCAGGAATCCAACTCCCATCGTCTTTCTTCTTCCCCATGTGATATGCGAGCAATTGGCCTTTGGTTATCTCACGAAGCATCCACGAGAGCTTATTCTGAACTAGTTGGAATGAAGCAATCGGGTGCCCGAATTGTATTCTACTGAGCGAATACTCTCTGGCAGAGTTGAAGCATGACTGGGCAGCTCCAACCGCTCCCCATGAGATTCCATATCTGGCATTGTTGAGGCAGCTGAATGGCCCCTTAAGTCCCTTTACACCAGGCATCAGTCTGTCCTTTGGTATTTTGCAGTCTTGAAAAACCAATTCGCTGGTTACGCTAGCCTTAAGCGAGTGTTTCCCCTTCATTTCCGGGGCACTGAAGCCCTCATCTCCCTTCTCAACAATGAACCCACGGATTACCCCTCCGAGTTTGGCCCAGACAACAGCTATGTCTGCAATGGTTCCGTTTGTAATCCACATCTTGGTCCCATTCAGTAGGAAGTGGTCACCCCTGTCTTCTGCACGAGTGATCATATCACCAGGGTTTGAACCGTAGTCCGGTTCAGTTAGTCCGAAGCACCCAACTAACTCCCCCTTGGCCATCCCAGGCAAATACTTCTCCTTCTGTTCCTCGCTTCCGAAGTCCCAAATTGGATACATTGCCAGAGAGCCCTGAACACTGGCAAATGAGCGAACACCGCTATCCCCTCGCTCCAACTCTTGACAAATCAGTCCGTATGCGATGTAGGAGAGTCCAGGACAACCGTACCCCTTCAACGGAGCCCCAAGAATCCCCATCTCTCCAATCTCAACTCGCCACTCATCAGGGAAAATCCCATCCCTACACGCACCCTCAATATTCGGTAGCACTCTTTCCTCTACCCAATCCCGTACCATGTCCCTAACCATTCGCTCTTCCTCGGTTAGTAAGGAATCGATGTCGTAGAAGTCTAACGCCTCGTATGCCATGTTCTCAGTCCCTCGCGAGCAAGTTTACACATGAATTTATGCTCGCCCTTTTTTCCTCGAGAGCCGCCTTTCTTCCCTGATTGCACTTTTGCGCTCTTCCTCGCTGCCGATTTTTATAGCCAGCCATCTACTTAGTCTTGGGGAGGAACTCGTCAGCAGAGAGGCAATCGTCAATACGGCCCCGCCGAGAATGATGATTCCTATCCAAATTTCGAGCAGTGTCCCTCTTTCTTTCTGGTCAGCCGACGTGAATGATACGATTGTCCCCCGATCAGAAATAATCCATCCTTCAAAGGACTCTGTACCCCACGTCGAAACAATCCTTTCCCCTGAGATCTCCGAATCGAAATCCACGGCGTCAATATTGTCCAACCAGTGGAATGACCTACTTTCAGATAGGTCATGTTCAATTAATCCGAAGGGAGCCAATGAGATTAGTGATTTTCCATCTGACTGGATATCCATCCCAGTCATCGTACCTTCAAATCCTTGTAGTTGTACGATATCATTATCATAAATTGTCATTATTGATACATCTTCTATGTTCATTCTTATCCTAGCAATCGTCAAGTCTGAGGAGATGACTACACATTCCATGCTAATAATCGAGGGGCAGGTGACGTCAATCCAAGGTTGCCCATATCCCCCTATCCAGAATAATTCATGGTCTTGATCGATTATCCCAATCCCATCGACACTGGATGAAACGATGCAGACATTGGAACTTCGGAGGCAAGAAATTGCATTTATGTCACTTTCACCTCTATTTTCGAGAGGAATCGCCTCCACGCCCCCCCCATCAAGTCCTCTGAATCTCCAAATCCAACCTTCTTCTCCGCCAATGTAGGCCCAACTGCCATCTCCGTTCCACGATACCGCCCTGAGTTCGGTGTTTCCGAAGGTCGAAACCCCCCCTGCGTTCTCAATGCTGTAATTGGAGGTTATCAACCTCAAAACAACTCCTTCCTCACCAACTAGAAGTGCGGTTTTCCCGCTAGGATGGAATGACGCATCTATTAAGGAATAATCTCCTTGCCAATCAACTAGCGAATTGTTTAGTGGATTCTCAGAGTCGATTACAAAAATGGCAGATTCCGCACCATGTGCAATAATTGTCTTTCCATCTGGAGAGGCCGTTGCTCCTTCGATGCCAAGATCAACTTCGCTCAGAATCACTACATTATCCATCGTAACAGTTGATTGCGCCATTGTCAGAGGGGCCAAAAGAAGAATTATCATCCCTGCAATGAAAGATGAGGATCTTCTGCTCATGAGTTTCGGAAACGCAGTGACCGTTTAGCCCTTGTACTGTTCAAGATGGCATTCTGGGTCGGCAGTATTGAAGTGACCCTGTTCATTCGGAGGGGTCATGGAGCGATTCGACGTTCGAAGGGGACTAATCAAAGAAGTGGGTAGCAACGGCGGAATAGTCACCCTTGCAAAGGAGTTCTTCGATACAGTTGATGGCACTTCAGACAGCTCTTTCGAAGCCTCGCATGGAGTCATCACATCAATCACAGCTAGATATGAAAATGGAGCAATGTTTGTGGATGTTACCAACGTTCCTCCCGACTTTGATGACAAAGAAGCAGTGAAATCTGCTATGGATGATCGAAAGAGGTGGACAGCCTTTCTCGACAAGGCCACTGGATACAATTCTAAAAAACGAGGGGATAAGGCCAAGGAATGGGCCAAGAAGGCTTCCAAGGCAAAATCGGCCATTTCTGCAGCAAAGCATTTCATGGAGATGTCCGAAAGCGTCTCAGTAGAGGAGAAAGAACAGGCAGATTCTCTGATAGGTGAGATTGAAAACCTTCTTGAGGTCAATGATAATACTAAGGCAGCAGGTAGGGCAGAGAAGCTGAACAAGTTGTTCAAATAGGTGGCGAAATGTCAGAGGGAGCATCCCCAGAAATCGACTCGAAATCCCGGAAACGAATTGGGCATATGTTCTCTGGATGCCAAGAGGTCGTTGGAATAAATCATGTCGAATCGGTATTATCTGGAGGTCCAAGTCACTCCGGAGATCAGGAATTAGTTGCTTACGTCGGTCTTGAGCCCAGTGGAAAGGCACATCTCGGTTGGGTGATACTTGCTGACACAATTAGTAACTTGATTGACGAGGGCGTCAATGTAATTATCTTACTCGCCGATTGGCATGCATGGGTTAACGACAAATTTGACAGGGACATGGAGAAGATTTCGATAGCCGCAGAGTACATGTCAGAGATGTTTAGGGCAATCCTGGTGAATCCCAAGGAAGGCAATGGACCAGGGGAGGTCAGGTTTGTACGGGCTTCTGAGATAATGGACTCTGGAAAGTATTGGGAACGAGTACTTAGATGCTCAAAGAACATGAGTCTCTCTAGAGTACGAAGGACATTCAGCATCATGGGCCGTGATGAGGATTCGTCAGACCACGATCTAGCCGCATTCTATTATCCAGCACTCCAAGCAGCAGATATCTTCGAGCTAGGGATAGATATCGCATTAGGCGGGATGGACCAGAGAAAAGCGCACATGTACATGCGCGAGGTCGCCGAGAAAAATCACTGGATAAAGCCAACTTGCATCCATACTCCCATGTTGTCCGGACTAAAGGGGCCAGGGGGGAGGATGGACTCTTTCGATCATAAGATGTCCAAGTCAGACCCTGGAAATGCAATATTGCTAGATGATGACCGGGAAACAATCAGAGTCAAGATGCGCAAGGCCTTCCTTGAGGTAGGAAACCAGCACTCTCCAGTTTTCGAGATTTCTCGACATGTAATAATCCCCAAACTAGGGAAGATTACAGTTACTCCAGATCCCAAGTACGGGGAGACTTCAGAATGGTACGATGCGCAGACATTTATCGACGCCGTCTCCGATGGAACCATACATCCATTGGATGCTAAGATGGCTGTAGCAGATTGCCTTTCAGTGGTTTTATCGCCAATTTCTGGGCATTTCTCCAACAAAACCGAACTTATTGAATCTATCAACAGTATCACTGGCGTGAACTAGTTATAGACCTAATGTACGACTAATTGGGTGTGCTTCCACAGGTATGATAATGTAAGCCAATTTCGAACGGCAGGGATTAACGTGTCAGAGGTGGGCATAGATGACATATCCCTGCATTTTCCAAGACTTTACTTTGCAATGCAGGATTTCGCCGAATTCAGGGGAGCTGACTATGGGAAACTTAGCAAGGGTTTGGGCCTGGAGGCTATGGCAATTCCAGATGTCCATGAGGACACTGCAACTATGGGGGCAAACGCCGTTTCCAGGTTGATTGACAGAAATTCTCTCGACCCATCCTCAATTGGCAGGATTTACCTTGGTACCGAATCAGCCCTTGACGGGGCAAAACCCACTGCAACGTACATCATGGATATGCTGGAACAGCGTTATTCGCCAAAGTTTGGTGAAAAATGCTTCAGAAACTGCGACGTCGTGGATATGACATTCGCTTGCATTGGGGCCGTGGACGCGATGCATAACACTCTCGATTGGTCGGCTAGGGGTGGCGAGGGTCGCAATAGGGTCGGCATAGTCGTTTTCGCTGATAACGCAAAGTATGACCTAGGATCATCCGGTGAGTACACCCAGGGTGCTGGAGGGGGGGCAATTCTAATTCGTCACAATCCCCGATTATTGGTGATTCCTGATATTTGGGGAGTCTCCACAATGCCGGTTCACGATTTCTTCAAACCACGTCGCGAGATCGAAACAAGAACAGTAGTGGAGAATGTACTGGAACTTGCAGAGGAGTCCGGGGCCAGCATTACATCAAATCTCGCCGAGAAGATTCTCAAACTGCTTCCACGTTCCAAGAAAAAGAACGAGATTCTCTTCGAGAATGAGAAGATAATGATTCACAAGGACACTCCAGTTTTCGACGGCCAGTTCTCCAATCGCTGCTATTCCGAATCTGTCAAGCAGGCTTTCATCGATTTTCGCCGGAAGGCCATATCAGAGGGGAGGTACGATCCTGACACTGACGAAATTCTAACCAATCAATGGAGTCGAATCATTGTCCACCTCCCATATGCATTCCAGGGCAAGAGAATGTTCCCGGATGTATTCCGTCACGATCGTAGGGAACTCCCCATGTGGTTGAACATCGTCGAAGAGATAGGTCCTGAGCCGATGTCATCCGAATATCCCGATACTCTCGATGGGATCGAGGAATTCGAGAAAGCGAACGACTCTTACCGTAGACTAATTTCAAAGACCAATGAGTTCAAAACCTTCGTTGACGAGAGAATCGAGAAGACCCAAAGGGCTTCAAGCCTAATTGGAAATCAGTACACTGGCTCTATTTTCCTTGCATTGATGTCAGCCATGGAATCGGACTATCTCGAGAACGTCGAGATTGAGTCTAATCGTATCGGACTTTGCGGATATGGTTCTGGTGCGAAGGCAAAGGTGTTCGAAGGGATCGTTCAACCGGGATGGCGAGAGATTGCCTCCCGATTCCACCTCTTCGAGCGCCTCTCGACACGACATGCCATCAACAAGACGGTTTACGAGGCCTTACACAAGGGCAAGAGAAAGCGATCAGTGGTCAAACCCAGCACCGAGTTTGCCTTGGTTAGTGTTGGCTTGGAGGGAGATTTAGAGGGCCAAAGAAGATACAAGTGGATCGAGTGATTCACCAAATTATTTCTTCAACAGATTCCACGAAGAAATTCGCTTCCCCGATTGAATTGTAGTGAAGAATTACCGTTGACCATTTTCTCCAGTGATGGAAAGCAATGTCCGATTTTTCTATTGGATACACCCGATTAGCCACTCACTTCGGCGAAATAGCCCTATTGATCACTATCTTCTGGACTTCTTGCGTTCCCTCATATATTTGGGTAATCTTGGCATCTCTGAAGAATCTCTCAACTGGGAAATCTGTAGTATATCCATAACCACCTAGTACCTGGACCGACCTTTCAGAAACCCACATCGCAGTATCACCAGCAAACAACTTCGCCATACTAGCATCCTTTGTATGTCGTGGAGCACCTTCTTTGTAATGCCTTTCTTTGGCCAATGCTGCCTTGTATACCATTAGTCTAGCTGCAGAGGTTCTAGTGGCCATTTCTGCTAGATAATTTCCTACACTCTGGTGATGTGCGATTGGTTTACCAAACGCTACCCTCTCATGTGCATAATTCAGAGCGGCCTCGTAGGAACCCTGTGCGATTCCAAGGGCCTGGGCAGCAATCCCAATTCTAGAGTTGTCCAATGCATTCATCGCTATTGGAAAACCTTCTCCGGTACTCTTGAGGACATTCTCAATGGGGACTCTGCAGTCTTCTAGAACCAAGGAGCAAGTATCGCTAGAACGAATTCCTAATTTGTCCTCCTTTTTACCAACTGAAAATCCTTCGAAAGACTTCTCGACAATGAATGCCGTGGTTCCTCCATGTTTCTTGCTCCCAAAATCAGGATGGCCAGTGTCCTTGGCAAAGAGTACGTAGATGTCTGCACTAGATCCGTTCGTGACCCACATCTTTTCTCCGTTCAGTAAATAGTGACTGCCATCTTCGCTGATTTTGGCCTTACAACCAAGTGCTGCAGCATCCGTTCCAGCACCAGCTTCGGAAAGAGAATAGGCGCCGATTTCCTTTCCGGCTAACCGAGGGAGGTATTTCCCCTTCTGCTCTTCGTTCCCGTGCAAGGCTATGGTCATGGAGCATAGTCCAACGTGAACACAGTACATCACCGAGAAGGAGGGGTCAACTCTTGCCAACTCTTCAATGATAATGGCTTCAGAAACAGCATCGACCTCACTTCCCCCATACTTATCGGGAATAGTGATGCCTTGGAGTCCGGAATTATCGCAGAATTCTAACCATTCTTCGATTGGTGCACGTTGTTCCTTGTCTCTGTCAAGGCATGTCGGGGCCAATGTCTCCTCAGCGAAACCCCTGACCATCTCTCGAATCATGCTTTGCTCTTCTGTCTCTTCAAAATCCATATTTCCAACATCTCCGACGAAGAAGATATTGTTAATATCTCTGAATCAGCAATTATTCGGCAATCGAATAGTTAAAATCGGAAACTGCCGCGCGGGCGGACGATAAACAGATGAATCCCGGCGAATATTTCGAATTTAGCATAGCCCATGACAGGAAATACACACTGGATCACCTATGGATTCAGATGCTTGATGATGATGAAGAAGATATGACTGTAAAGATCGGAATTAGTGAATTCATTAGGGCCGAGTACGGCGAAATTGTCAGAGTTGTACTGTCTAAGCCAGAGGACGATAGTGAATTCCAAGTTGACGTTGGGGAGGGGGAGTCGGAAAACGACGACGATGCCCCTCCAGCCCTTCTTTCAAGAGGGGATGAATTGGACGTAGATGATTTGATGATCACTATCAGGACCAGTGAAGATAGGGTGCTAATCAATGCCCCATTCCCCTGCAAGATTGTAGAGCTTAATGGGGATGTTGAGGATAATCCCGATCTCGTCAATGAGGAATCATATCAAGATGGATGGTGCATGATTGTGAAGCCTCATGAGTGGGATGAAGACATGTATTTGGATCAATCAGAATACATAGAATACCTGAACGAAATTTGACTCAAGGCCAAGTAAGAATGGGCCATTCTTCGTAGTCCGATTCTTCCCAGTCAAGTTTGCCCAATAGCGAGATTAATGATTCTCTATTGTCGATATCCTCTACCACTTGGATCCTGTGCAACCAGTCTTTCAGCCTCCCAAGTTTCCTCCCCGGCTCTAGTCCAGTCAGTCTCGAAAGTAGGTTTCCATCGATCAAGGGCGAGTTCCCGGCGCGTAGTTCATCGGTTCTTCTGCAGGTATGATGGAATTGCAATGTGTCGATTCCAAGACCAGTAAGATAGTCCAGAATTCGCTTTCTGTTTGAGTCAGAAATAGTTGCCATGAATCTTCTGACGCTACTGGTCGAGTGGTCCGGTTCCAAATGTCTGTGGCCATGGAGGAATGACAAAACCAAAGCTTCGTTTCTAGAAAGCTTGAGACTCTCTGTCAATGTCTCTGCTAGTTCTGTTCCGCTTGACATTTCAGAGCTGCACATCAATGCCAGATTTACAAGATAGTCCCGACCATGGCACACCCCCAGATTAACAGATATTCTTGGAAGAATCTTCTCCAATACCCCATGTTCATGCATTTTTTCGACAATCTCTTCCGAGTTCTGCCCTTTCAAAATCACTCTCATTTCAGCCCAAATTCTTTCTTTTGAGACCCTTTCTAGCATTCCTAAATTGGAAACTATCGCGGTGCTTAGGTCGGAATCCAACTTCCTCAGTGATCCTTCGCCTTGTTCCAAAAACCTGAATGCTCGAATCACTCTGAGGCCATCTTCACCAAGCCTCTTCTGAGCATCTCCGACTGCTTTCAAGACATCATTTTCGAGATCGGCTATTCCTCCGTGATTATCTATCAACATCCCAACCGGTTCGCTTTCTCCCACCAAAGCCCCACTGAGTTTTATTGCCATTGCATTGATTGTGAAATCTCTCCTATCTAGGTCATCTTGGATTTCTTTTCCGAAGATTACGTTTTCTGGCCTCCTGCCATCCGCATACCCACCATCTTCTCTGAGAGTCGTTACTTCGCACTGATATGAATCGCCCTCAGTTTCATCAAGCCGCACTATCACTGTCCCGAATTTCTCGCCAACCATAATCGATCTTGGGAAAATTCCCTTCACCTCATCTGGTCTGAGATTTGTTGCTATGTCGATATCATTAGGGGCTGAGCTCGAAAGCACGTCTCTAACCCAGCCTCCGACTATCCAAGCCTCTCCTTTATCTCTCAGTCTGTCAAGTACTATCTTGTCTTGCCTTCTGAGGTCACCTAGCTCAACCCGTGCCTCCTCGTCCCTCATAATCTCGCTTCCAGAGGGGCAGATATATTGAACCACGGCTCGTGCGAGGTCCGTGCAAGTTGATTTGATCCCCCTAGAGATTCTGCGACCACATGAGCTCACGATACCAAAGAAGGTAGATGAATTAGAGAAGATGACAAATCGCTGGAAGGCCTATGTCCTTCCCCTAGTAGTGGACATGAATACGGGAGTAATACTAGATGGGCACCACCGTCACCAAGTTGCACTCAGATTGGGTCTGAAGTGCCTCCCCTGCGTCCAAGTGGATTATCAGGGAGACGACTCTGTAGAGCTTGACGTATGGCCAAATTGTGGCAGGGAGTCGATTACCAAGGAAGAGGTTGTTCAAGCCGGATTACGAGGGGAGCCATTCCAACCGAAAACCAGCCGACACAGACTTTCAGACCATCTGCCACCAATATCTGTCCCACTTACCAGGCTCCTACGGGATGCTGTCTGATCAAGGATAGTATTCCAGCCGATTAAGGGACTAAGTCTTCATGATCACCCAGAAAATCAGTAACCTCTTCCGGAGATCCAGGGCTCGCTATGTCAATTGACAGAAACTCGCTGAAAATAGGCCATAGTGGGCCCAACCAGTCTATTTCGGACATCAGAAGGTCGACCACGGGGTGCTCCATTATTTCATCCTCTGTTGAGTCCTCGTCAATGAATGGGAGATCGCTCGGCATTTCTCTCAGAGCGTCTATCAAATCCTGGACTCTCGCAGAAGTGGACCCTTCTATCTCCACTAGCCCCCCTACCAAGTCAAAGGCGTCTTCGATGTGGCTTGCGAGCGAATTTGGATCAAGAGGGCCGGCTTCAGACTCCCCTACGTCCATTGGCCCAAACACTACTCCTCCTAGGTCTGTGTCAAACCACATGCCACCTTGCTTTTCCTTCTTCAATAGTCTCTGGTGAACTGGTCCCCCAAATGGCCCTAGTACGAATCCCCCATCAATAACGAGATGCTCAAGCGTTTCCGGTATTTCCCTCACTGAACCTGAAATCAGGACTCTTTCGAAACTTTTCGAGTATTCATCACTGCTCTCCATATCATGCGGTCGAAGGACCCTAATGAGTCCCGAAGCCCGGTGAAGGCTGAGGCGCTCCTCAGTATGTTCTCTGACCTCTTCGTGTGGTTCGATTATCGTCACCGAACCGTCTCTGCCCACCATTCTGTCGATAATCGCAGCTAGAAAACCCCCCTTGGAACCAATCAGCATGATGTCTTGCCCCTCAATAATCTCAAGATGATGGAGAAGTGTGGCAATCATGTGGGGTGCGGAAATGGTTCTTGTCGCTCCAAAGCCAGTAAACAGAAATGGTACTGGGCGATCGTTCCAGAAGGGCTCTAAGTCGTAGTCAGTAAAGTCAGCTGGATCGACATCCTCCATCGCAATCTTAGTCAATTCATCAAAGGGCACTCCTGCTGCTTCAAGTCTCCCAATCAATTCGGTCATTGGCATGTTAGTAGACCCCTCCAGTTGGTGATAACCACCATAGAGGATTTGAATGCATTGCTCCTCGGACCTCCTGGGGTCCGTGGTCTAGGGGTTATGACGTCGCTCTTACAAAGCGAAGATCGCAGGTTCAATTCCTGCCGGACCCACCAATAAAATTACATTGCCGAGGGTGAAAATTGATGATTTCATTCACTGAAAAGGTCAATAGTGTGTGCCGAGACAGAATTTCGTGGTTGAAGAGGCCGCAGCCCTCGCTTCGAGATTGAAGCACCGCCTCACAAAGAAAGATTGGACAATCTCAACCGCTGAATCCTGTACAGGTGGCCTCATTTCGTCCTTGCTAACTGACATTTCAGGGGCTAGTGCTTGGTTCAAGCAAGGATGGATAGTGTATTCCAACGAGTCCAAGATGAGGGAATTGGGCGTGGAGAAATCCGCTTTCGATGATGATGGTTTGGGAGCCGTTTCCCACAAGGTCGCAGTTCAGATGGCCAGAGGCGCAAGATACAAGTCCGGTTCGAACGTTGCAATTGCCGTAACCGGAATTGCTGGCCCCGGTGGGGCAACCGAGACCAAGGAAGTCGGACGTGTCCACGTTGCAGTGATTGCCGAGGACTACTTCCTTGTCAGAAGAATGGATTTTGGCGATAACGACCGACTAGATAACAAGAGATCGTTCGCTTCATTCGCCCTGAGGCTGGCATTGGAAGCCATAGACAGGGTTGAGAGGGGCGCAAAGACGGAAACCTCACTCAGCAGTGGCCCGGTAGAAATCGATGAGTCCGAGGAAGTAAGCGGCAAAGCATCACTTCATGGAACAGAGGAGTGGGAAGGCGGGATTTCTTGGGGTTCGGAGAAGAAAACAGTCTCCCAATCACTCAAGAAGATTGACTTAGCTTCACTGATCGATTGGGGGAAATAATTGACAATCTCAATTTTCTCAATTTTCTTATCGATACCATGAAGGGCGTCCACATACGACGTCCAAAGCATGCACTCGCATGGTTGGGGGGAGATGTACAAGCAACTCATCGCTGCTGGCCTGATTGTTCAGACTAGTGCCGTAGGTAAACTGGAGAACCTCCAGAGCGTAATCCCAATTATTGAGGCAGCCAACTCTTCTGGTGTTAGGCTTCTTAACGCAAGTACTGTTGAGGAACTGTTGGCGTTTTCTCCAAGTGAACTGGAAGATTCTGACCACCCTAATCTTCCACTCTCACAGACAACCCTCCCTAAAAACGAGCAAGAATCCTCCCATGGCAGAGTTCTGGCTCCCATTGGATCAACAACCAAACCCTCTCATCCCCTACCACGTCCCTCCATGGGCTACAATATCGCTGACTTCCCATTAGAGGCATCAGAGGTGGATTCTGATGTAGAGATTCATTTCGACATCACTGGCAACTCTTCCACTGAGGGGAGGATCCTAGACATGCAGTCTTGTTTCAAAAGCCGTCTAAAGCAGATTAGAGAAATCATGCTATCCCAGAGGTCCCTGCCAAGGAGGCCAACGAGTAACTCAGAGGCATGGAGGAATAGGAGCCGATACAACTCCAAGAACTACGAAATCACGATCGTCGGTCTTGCCAGTGATGTGAGATGGACTAGGACGGGAAGCATGCGTTTCGTTGTCGAGGATGAATCCTCTCAGATTCCTTGCATACTCAAGCCTCCTTCGGATGCTTCCCCGCTTCACCCTTCACTTGATGGCCTAATGAACGATGAGGTAGTAGGAGTAAGTGGCTGGTTCCTCTCCGGAGGCGGCGAGCCAATTTTCTTCGCTAGGGACATACACAAGCCACCTCTGGGAAACCACTCCAAGGCCCAGTCCGGACAGGAATATGCAGTATCTGCCGCTTTCCTATCTGATGTTCATTTTGGAAGCAAGACTTTCCTGGGGCCCCAATGGGAGAAGATGATCCATTGGTTCAAGAACGATCCCTTGGCTAGGACTGTGAAATACTTCGTTTTGAGTGGTGATGGTGTCGATGGCGTGGGAATTTACCCGGGCCAGGAAAGACACCTCACTATCACCGACCTCTTCAACCAGTATGGGGAGCTGGCAAGGATGTTGGAAGAAGTTCCCGATTGGGTCGATGTGATAATGCTCCCCGGCAATCACGACGCAGTTCGACCGGCTGAACCCCAGCCAGCCCTTGATCCCGATGTTCAGCAGGATTATTCCAACACGACATTCGTTGGAAACCCCTGTGACTTCAGCTTGCATGGGGTCAGGGTCTTGTCATACCACGGCAAGAGTATAGATGACTTCGTCGCCACACTTCGCTCGGTCACTTACTCCAAGCCAGAGATGGCTATGCGTGCAATGCTTGAGAGAAGGCACCTCGCTCCATCGTGGGGGGGGAAGACTCCACTTTCCCCAGAACCCGAGGATCGCCTAGTGATCCCCGTGGTCCCTGACATTTTCGTTACTGGGCACGTCCATGGCCACTTCGTCGGCGATCACAAGGGGACATTGATGGTCCACAGTTCTACGTGGCAGGACCAGACAGACTTCCAGAGGATGTTGGGATTTCAGCCAAAGCCCTGCATTCTTACTGTTGTTAACCTACACACATTCGCTACTGAGTCAATCAGCTTCATCTAGAGTAGAAATCTCCTCCCCTGGGAAAATGTAGGGCCAAATCAACTTCAGATCCTTGTCATTTACTACTGGAACCCCTGCCTCTTCGAATGCCAACTTGGCTCTATCTCTCCTTGGATTGAACCCTATGAAATGAGAGCCATCGATAATCATGGACAGGTCTGTACTAGAGTCGCCAACTGAAATAATCTCAGAGGCTTCGAAGCCGTTAATTCTTGCAAGTTTCTCCACCATTAGTCCCTTGTTGTGTGAGAAAACCCTTGTCGGAAGACCCTTCACTAGCCATCCATCTTCATCCCACTCGAACCCGTTAGCCACCCAATCATCCACTTTCAACATATTTGCTATCGCTCCGACGAAAATATCTACGCCCGAGGAAACTATTGCCACGAAAACCCCTCTCTTTTGCAGACCCTCAACTACCTCTCTTGCACCTTCTATTAGCCCCACTCCGCTATAGCACCTCATGATGACGTCTCTGTGTATTTCGGGACTAATCCCCCTCCAAAGTTGAATGTCGTGGGCTACGAACTCTTCCTCAGAGATTTCACCATCCAAGAACCGCTCGAGGGTTTTCTGATGCTCCCCACCGTCATCTTCTCCGGTTCCAAATTGCTTGTGTATCAATTGCCAGGATGATCCGTTATCCGACAGAACCCCATCACAGTCGAAAACTACTGCCCTTATCATCTGAAACACCCCGATTACTGGAAGACGGCTAATAATTGGGCAGGTGACTTGATTTGGCTAGAGTCTACGGACCCCTTCATGGAGGACGACAATGATTTCGTTCGTGCAATCAAGGTAAAGATGCTAATGTTCGGTCCTCTCGCCGAAAAAATGGGTACTAGGGAGATTGACGTCTCCCTAATCGAAGGCACATCTGTGGAGGAACTTGCAGAGAGGTTCGAACTACTGGAAATGATCTCATCCGGACTGAGAGTGGCGATTGACGGCAAAATTGAATCAGATGTCTCAAGATTGCTTCATGACGCCGCCGAAGTGGCCTTCCTGCCACCAGTTTCCGGCGGTTGACCACCAATGATGCCAAAGCATTTGAAGCAAGGGCCCACACATCGCTCTGATAGCATGGCACTCGGCTCAACTGAAATCGTTATTCTGGTAGTTTTTGGCATTTTGATTTTCGGTGCCAATAAAATACCCCAATTGGCAAGAGGAGTCGGTCGGGCCAAGGGCGAGTTCCAGATGGGGATGAAGGAGGCATCAGAGATGGCTGCGATTGAGGATATGGACAGAGGTGGAATGACAAACGATGTTTCCTCCGAGCAAGAGTGACTACCTCTTCTTCATCACTCTCAACTCTGAACCACATTCGATGCATTCTCCAACGCTCTCGCTAGCAGGTCTGGTATTTTTTGGCATGCCTGCAACCACTCCGCATCCACGACACTTAATCTCCCATTCCCAAACCTCCGAGATTCCCTTGGATTCAACTGGGGACCATTTCAATCCAACTGAACTGCAGAGGTTTTGCAGCCTGTAGTCATCAGTATGAATGTGACCACCCAACTCTATCGCGAGAGCGAATAGACGCAGATCCGTCTCTGAGAGGCCACCCAAGTCACCAGTCTTACTCGCAATTCTAGTGGCTTCTTCCAATGATTCTCTTGAAGGCGAACTCCAATTCATCCGAACAGCCTCTATTGACAACATTCTATCTGGAGAAACCCGATCGACCTCGAGTCTCTGGCTCTCAACTACGAATCCCCCCTCTAAGGAAACTAATGGCCAGTTGATTAATGCAGAAGTGTCGAGTACGTCAGGCTCGGTCATGACCCCGCGTCTTCGCATTATGATTAGAGTTCTGTTATCGGTATTGTCCATTATGGAATGAAGTAACCGTTATCCCATTGCCTTCAGACGAAAAGTCATGCTGGTACAGATTACTGAGTCAGTTGTCAGTTGTGGGAGTGGGTTCGGCTTAGTCGGACTTGCCGTAGTTTCTGCCACTGAGGCAGCACTCCAACCAGTCCCGCCCGATCTTCTCGTTCTCCCAATGTCACTGGAGGCCAGTAGTAAGTTAGAACTCCTCGCAATTTTCCTAGTTGCCACATTGTTCAGCGTTGTTGGCTCGTTAGTGGGATATGCAATCGGACTTTATGCAGGCCGCCCAGCCATTGAGAAACTCGCAAAGCCCTCTCTATCGAGGAAGCTAGACGAGCTGATTAACAGGTATGGGGATACGGGAGTTTTCATCGCAGCAGTCTCTCCAATTCCGTACAAACTTCTGGCATGGACGGCTGGAGCAGGGAGGATGGACGTCCGTACCTTCGTGTCAGCCGGATTTTTTGGTAGAGGAATCAGATTTGGAATGGAGGTACTAGTTGTGGGTTATTGGGGTGAAGAATTCATGAAATTGCTAGAAGACCCTCTTTTCTGGATTATCATTGGTGTTTTCTCAATCGCGGCTTTCATCCCACTGAATGCTTGGTGGAACGACTTGGATGACCCTGCCGATGAGCACCGACAACAGAACTGATTATGAGAAAGTAGCAACTCGGAAATACAGCGCTCCTGTGGTGTAGTACGGTCCATCATTCCGGGTTTTCATCCCGGCGACCCGGGTTCAAATCCCGGCAGGAGCACCAAAAATTAGTTGACCACCCATGATTCACCCTCACGCACGACTTGAAATCTTATCACCATCTGGGAGATATGGGTGATGACGTGCCGCTGGACGTAGAATCAATTCGAGCAGACTTTCCCATTCTGGCGAGGAAGCTCCCAAATGGCAAGCAATTGGTCTACTTCGATAACGCAGCAACGTCTCAGAAGCCCCAGTGCGTAATCGATGCAATGTCGGAATACTATAGTGAATACAACTCCAATGCGCATAGAGCAAATCACACTCTGGCGGATGAGGCGACTACTGCCTTGGAAGGCGCCAGGCGATCAATTTCGACATACTTCGGGACCTCCCCAGATCAGATGGTTTACACTAGCGGTGCCACAGAGGCAATCAATCTGGTTTCCTACGCTTGGGCTCGAGAGAACCTATCTGCAGACGACGTGATCGTCCTTACCGAGATGGAACATCACGCTGACATTGTACCTTGGCAGCAACTATCGAAGGAGAAGGGGGTTGAGATCAGGTACGTCCCCATCAACACCGACTCGTTTACATTGGACATGGATGCATTCGAAGTTGCTGTGGAGGGGGCATCCCTAGTCTGCGTGGTCCATACTAGCAACGTTCTTGGGATTAGGAACCCAATCGAGAGAATCGTGGAATTAGCCCATTCCCAAGGAGCAAGGGTTCTGCTTGACTGTGCTCAGGGGGCCCCCCATGAGAGGATCAATTTCGATGATTCTGGAGTCGATTTTGTCGCAATCTCTGCTCATAAGATGGGAGGTCCGACTGGAATAGGCTGCCTCCTGATTAAGAAAGAAGTAATGGGGCAGATGGGACCCTTCATGACGGGAGGATCGATGATTAAGACAGTCAGTACCCACGGATCAACTTTCCAAGAGGGGCATGCATTGTTCGAGACGGGAACACCTAGGATCGCAGAGGCAATCGGATGGGGTGCTGCAGTAGAATGGCTAGAACAGTTTGACATGAAAGACGTCCACTCGCACATCAACAGAATAGCTTCATGGACTGCGGGGAAAATCTCTGAGATCGAAGGAATCACAGTTTATGGTGATCCTAGCAGAAACGATAGCAGCGGGGCAGTCTCATTCCTCCACGACTCAATCCAATCCCAGGATCTTGCCCTACTCCTTGACGAAGGCGGATTCGCAGTTAGGACGGGACACCATTGCGCACAACCACTCATGGATGCCCTCGGGGTTCCCTCTACCAATAGGGCATCATTCTGGCTGTACAACACCATGGGAGAGGCGGAGGCCTTCGTAACACATCTGAGTTATGTTGTCGATCGTTTTTCCGATAAATGATGAGCACTTTCAAGATGAATAGTCTTGACGCCATATCATGACTGAGTCGCGAGACTGGCCTGAGAAGCTTGACCCAATTGTCGAGGAGTTCTCAGCATGCTTTGATTCAATGGAGAGGTACGAGCTCCTGTTTCAATATGCGAAGCGCAACCCATCGCCATTGCTCCCAGAGGAATGGAACGAACAAAATCAAGTCCTTGGTTGCCAATCCCGTGCCCATGTTTCGTGTTCACTGGACGACGCGGGCAATTTCATACTGAGGGGCGGGGCCGATGCACAGATTGTTCAGGGGCTTATAGCAATCACATCCATCGCAGTCAATGGCATGGATCCATCCTATGTTTCAGAAATGTCCCCAGATTTCGCTGAGGAAATGGGAATTAGGTCTTCTCTAACACCGAGTAGGGCCAATGGTTTCCTGAATATGTTCAAGAGGGTCAAAGAAGAGGCATCCTTACTTTCCGGTGGTGATTAGGTTGGCAAACGAGTCCGAGGTCATGGCTTCAATATCCAATGTCGAGGATCCCGAGTTGAAACTAAAGGTAACCGAATTGGGCCTAATTTACTCTGTCAGGATCGAATCGGCACATGTGGAGGTCGACATGACACTTACTAGCCCCGGTTGCCCCGTTGCCCCTGAGTTGATGGCTGCCGTCCACAGGGCGGCACTAGCAACGGAGGGAATAGATAGTGCCCATGTGAACCTGACCTTCTCGCCACCTTGGGATCCGCGTGTCCATGCTTCGGAAGATGCCAAGTTCGAGATGGGGATTTTTGACTAGCCCGTCTGGCTTTCTGCAGCCTTCAATGTATTCTTCATCAGCATAGCTATGGTCATCGGACCAACCCCTCCGGGGACGGGCGTCATCCATCCAGCTATCTCGGATACCTCTGGCGCAACATCACCTGCTAGCCCATCTTCCACCCTGGAAATCCCGACATCAATCACAAACGCACCGGGTTTAACCCACTGCGGGCCAATCATGTGGGCCGAACCTACGGCTGCAACTAGGATGTCGGCTTCACTGCATACCGATTCAATTTCTTTGGTCCTTGAATGCGCTATTGTCACAGTTGCATCACTGCCTCTCTGTGCAAGCATCAGTGCCATTGGCATCCCAACAATCCTGGAACGCCCAATAATCACCGCTCTCGAACCCTCCAATCGCACGTCGCTGGACTCTAGAATATACATTACCCCCGAGGGCGTGCATGGGAGCAGCCCCTGGGTCTCCCCTTGCACGAGACGACCAAGATTAACTGGGTGAAATCCATCAACATCCTTCTGAGGAAGTATGGATGATGCTATGGCCAACTCGTCCACTCCATCTGGCGCAGGACTCTGAACCAGTATTCCGTGGATGCTAGGGTCAGAATTCAACTGTTCAACAACTCCGATCATCTCTTCCAGATTCGAGGTTGACGGCATGTCTATCCTGGTGCTCAGGATTCCACACCGCTCACACGCCCTCTCCTTATTTCTGACGTAAATGTGACTCGCTGGATCGTCTCCAGCTATTACAACAGCAAGTCGAGGGGCAACCCCCCTTTCATTCAATGAAGAGACTCCTTCGGCAACTTCTCGCTGAATATCCAAGCTGAGGGATTTCCCATCAACAATCTGGGCGCTCATGTTAGGTCGTAAGTCACTAGGCATTTGACGATTGGCTCAAATCGGTGTCCAGAAACCCAATGCTCTCGCCGCGCACCAACCAGACCACCCTTCGAAGACTGCGAAGGCACCCCCTCCAACAAGGCCCGCTGGGACGAGCCATGCCATCCACAACTCCACATTAGCAAGTACTAGCACTCCAGAAACGATTAATCCAGAAATAATGCCATAAATCCCATATTTCAGGCGATATGCCTTGCCTCTGGCATCGATATTGCACTCAAATGCCACATTTCTCTCGAGTCTGGCATAGTAAAAAAAGAACACCCAGAATCGATAGTCTTTCTTCAGATATGACAATTTCAGAATTAACTGGAGCCCCAGGAGGGATTTGAACCCCCGGCCGTCTGATTACAAATCAGATGCTCTACCGAGCTGAGCTACTGAGGCGTGCTTCCGGCTAACCCATTCCCCACTTGAACCCTGCACATGACCAATCCCCTCAATAGTGCTGATATCCAACCACATCGCCCAGTACACATGGGTGCACTCTCCGGTGTTTCTAATCGTCGGCTGAACATCGTCATATCCGCTTGGATATGTATCGCATTGGGAACTAGCCTTCTTCTTTACGATAATTCGATGTTTTCCATGTCATTGTCTGCACCTCTGTCCATCGGGGGTGTCATTCTGCTAATTTTCGGACTTTTCATGGGTGACGAAAATGCAAAGACCACGGTTAGGGATGACTCTTGGACGCCAAATGCCTCACTCATGCCAGATGCAGGACGTCCAATGTTCAGAATAGACTCTACCTTGGACGAACCGATCAGAACATCGGTACTATGCGGAAGATGCGCAAATATTGAATGGGTCGATGGGAAAAAACCACGTAGCTTCACTTGTCCATCGTGTGGGGCTGAACTATGGAGCTCCGAGGAAGAATGAAGGGGGAAAATGAAAGGCATCGGCAACCGTCAAGTGTCGGCTACTTCTGGAATGCTCGGAGATGCAGGAATGAATCTGGGCAACAATGAGCGTAGAATGCTCAAGGGGATGATATCCGAGCCAGAAGAGGAATGGTCCCTAGATCAACTCCTGTCAGTTACAGGATGGGATGACCAAGTCCACGTCGCTGGAGCAGGCAAGGGCCTGCAGGAGGCAGGAATGGTGGTGATCGAGGAATCGACTTCTAGGTTCGTCACCCTTGGCTCAGAGGGCAAAAAGGCAGCAGAGGGCGGACTTCTCGAATCAAGGCTCTGGGATTGGATAAGAAACGAGAAAGAGGATCAGAGGAACATGGGTTCTCTAATGTCCTCGGGATTCGATAGAGGTGAATCCGGACCAGGGATTGGAATACTGAAGGGATTGGGGGTAGACATAGTGTCCGGAAATCTGGTTTTCTCCAATGAGGAGGAAATCTCGAAGGAAATAGATCGGAGGGCAGATTTCATCAATTCGATATCCAATGCCCCGGTACAATCCTCAGCTCTAGACGAAGAGATGATTTCTCACTTCTCGTCCCGCAGTAATCTGCTTGAATTCGAAGAGATCACCACACGAACTTGGAAGCTAACAAAGTCCGGCTCATCAGTAGACCAATCAGCACTGGTGGAGGATCAATTGATCGGGGAACTGACTCCTGAAATGCTCCAGACAGACTCTTGGATAGGAGGGGAGTTCAAGCCCTTCGATGTCCAAGCACCAGCACCAACTCCGACGGGGGGGCGCCGTCATCCAATGCAGTCGCTAATCGAACGGATCCGGTCGGTTTTCCTCGAGATGGGGTTCTCAGAGATAGATGGCGACTATGTGCAGTCGGCAGGTTGGAACATGGACTCCTTGTTCATCCCGCAATCACATCCAGCTAGGACAATGCAGGACACATTCTACCTCGACAAGCCTAGCAAAGTCGAGGTCGAAGGCCCCTACTTGGACCTCTGGGCCAGGGTCCACGAGCACGGTCACGATACTGGAAGCAAGGGGTGGGGGGGGAAATTCGACAGAGACGAGTCACAGAGGGCCCTGCTAAGGACCCACACCACCGTGAACACAGTGAGGCACATCGCAGATAACCCAAGTAAGCCATCGCGAGTCTTCGGGATCGGAAGGGTGTTCCGACAGGAGACGATTGACAGGACTCACATGCCAGAGTTCCACCAGATCGAGGGGATCATACACGAGCCAGATGCAAACCTCCCCATGCTGATATCAACCCTCAAGACGTTCTATGCAAAGATGGGATACCCTGACGTGAGGGTCAGGCCAGCTTACTTCCCATACACCGAGCCGAGCGCCGAGGTCGACATCCTCTGGAAGGGGGAGTGGCTGGAGCTTGGCGGTTCGGGAATCTTCAGGCCTGAAGTAACCGAGCCACTTGGTACCGAGTGGCCCGTATGCGCTTGGGGTATGGGCCTCGAGAGGCTCGCGATGCTCATACTGGGGCTGGATGACATCCGGCAACTCTACCAGCCAGATCTCGAGAGGCTGAGGAAGATGCCACTGCTCTGATTGCTGATGCAGCAACAAACAACAGTGCTAGTCCCAATGCTGCTGATAATTTCCCTCCTCCTACTCCTATATCTCCGATTGAGGGGATGACAAGATTTCCCGAGGAATCCATCTGACCGCCTCCACAGCCCTCAGGAGGAGGTCCTATGCCAGGGCCCCATGTCTCTCCATGGCCAGAGCAGTCGGGGTCTCCTCCGTTGTCCTCCCCTCCTGATTCTACGACTCCTCTGTAGCAATTGATGAAGTAAGGAAAACCTATTCCCCCTTCTCCATTCTCCCATGTTGTGTGGTAATGGTAAACCCCATCCGGATAGTCAGGGGTGCCTCCAAATTGACCATTGCATGAATCCAAATCACCCAGTCCAGAGACATACTCGTAGTCGTCAATGCCATTGTAGCCAGTCTCGCCATCCTTGAGTCTGTACGACGAGGTCATTTCAGAAACCATCCCATCAGCATCCCAACCGACGAATCCATAGATGGGATATCCATCTAGGGCGAAACCAACGATTGGTGAATGACTGATGACGTTTCTCGACGAATCAATGCTATAGTCAGCCCAGGTTCCCCCATTTTCCCCCTCTGGGTGCCAATGCATACAGTTTGAATCTGCGTGGTAGTGGTATTCTCCTCCGGGACCAGAGTGGGCATGACAGATCCCTAGCCACACATGCTGCCGATCTTCCTCGTACGCACCCTCTTGACCTGCAACGGCATCTCCGCCGGGCCCGTCCTCTGGTCCGAAGATGGGTACCCAATTTGCCGCGAAGGCCACAGCTCCCCTTTCGGGAGCCATGGTGCAACCATCGGTCGAAACGGAGGGATTGCACTCTGTCTGGTTGGTAGGCTCTAGAGGAATTGTCCACACATGCTCCTGTGCGCTTGTGCAGCAGCCCGGGCCGGATTCGAGATCGTGGTTCGGAAGGCCATTGGAGGCCACCTCTATGTGAGTCTCGTTCGTTGTGAAGCTGAGTTGGCACAAATGGTTGTCGAATCCGCTCGTGTTGTAGTCATCCACGCCGGTAGAATTCCCATCATCGCAAAGGAGAACATCATGCCACCACTCTTCGAGGGTCGGCATAGTTTCATCCCCGCCGCTCCCGTTCTGGTCGCCTGTGCTCCCGTTCTGGTCGCCTGTGCTCCCGTTCTGGTCGCCTGTGCCCTCGTTCCCTTGTGGTTCCGCATCCTGATCCTCGATATTTTCCACATCGTCCTCATTCTCGATACTTTCTTCCACTATCGATATCAGCGCAATCCATGAGGTCCTCTGCCCTTTTTCATCTTCAGCAGAGATCCTAATCTTGTGGAAACCAGCATCAAGATCCGAGATCGTCACCACGACAAATTTACTCTCCAAACCATTGTCATCGTAACGCAATGTGAACTCGACTCCGACAGGATTGTCATTCACGCTGACTTCTACAATCACCGTTTGCAGGGACTCATCTAGCAACTCAACCTCTATTCTATCAATATCGCCCTTGGTAATCGTCTCGGGAATCGAATCGTGGTCTTCCAATATCGGAGGAAGATCCTCTGGACCATCTTCCTCTGCCTCCAAACAACCCGATAGGGCAGAACTGATCATTATCGCGGCCAGGAAAACTACAGTCCCCCTGCCTCTTACTTCGATTCGCATGGAAGTAAATTACTTGCAATGGCATATAGTTAGAACTTGCAATCGATCACAAAAACTCGCAATTACTCATCCGCGAGACTCTTGACGTCCTGTAGGAAATCGTTCACACCCCAGTGAATGCCAGAGTACGCCACTCTCTTCCTCTGGTCCTTGTCGATGATGAAAGTCACAGTCGAATGGCCAATCTCGTACTCGCCGAGGCTCTCCTCATGTGGGTCGGTGTGGTTCGAAGAGTGCGATGAGCTGCCCTCGGAAACGCACGTCAACCAGTCATCTCCCGGCCGCTCCCAACCTTCGTCGCACATGCAGTGGGAGCCGGAACCGGTCCCCATCACCCATCCCCTCCCATCGCAGTCCACACCCAGGGGGATCATACTGATGTTGGCATTGCTTGCAATCCATGCCAGATGGGTGTCGATGCCGACTTCGATTCCTGATATCTCCCCTTCAACCAGTTCCCATGCCCCATTAGAGATATTCCAGGAGTGAAGATTCCACTCCCATGTGTCGTTAGATGTCCAATTTCCGATGGTCCCATTGTCCATGTCATAATGCACCCCTTAGTTATCAATCAGGGCGGATGAGGCGAAATCACCACCATCCTCGAAGCAGGTTAGGTTGAATGGGTCCTGACAGGGGTTGTCAGACGTCAAAGAGGAGTTGTCGGGAAACAAAACCGCGAATCTAACTTCCGCCTCCTCTGGAGGGAGGCTGTTGGCTATGTGCTCGGCATCTACCACAACGTTCCAATCATCCCAGACCGCTTGAATCACGGAACCTCGCTCGTGAGTCAGATGATCCCACTCGTAACCTCTGGCAGAAGTCCACTCCAGAAGGTGGGCCGCTGTGTCCCTAGCCGGATCAATAGTGATCGAGACGAATTCAATCATCTCGACATGTTCACCCAAATTCTGGTTCACATAGTCGAGGTTGGAGGAGATGATCAGACAAACGTCAGGGCAGGAGGTGTAGATGAATGCGACTACAACGACCTTACCATCGAAATCAGATAGCGAAATCTCCTCACCGAATTGGTTCTCAAGCGTGAAGCCCGGGGCGTTGGGGGGATCCCTGTACTCAGTACCCAGAATCTCCAGGTCATCGGAACCTGAGCATCCGGCCAGTAGGAAACACAACACTAGGAGTACGGCCTTGGATGAATCTCCCATATCTCCCCTCCCTTGACGAGGATATTTCACTCTTCTTCAACTAGGCTCAATATGTCTTCAAGGACCAGTTCTGGGTTCCAGTCAGTATCTCCCCACCAGACTCTCTGTTCCATATTCTTGTCGACAATTATGGTGCCAGTCGTGTGATCGACCCAGTAGTCCAGTGGATGGTGGTTGGTAACGACCTCACCATCCGGTTGCTGTGTATCCTTCCCACAGCCGTTGTTGTCAACCTCCTCTCCCTCTGGAGTGTCCGGGCAACTGTCGAAACCGTCAGCAACTCCGTCATTGTCAATATCGGTGTCGTAAGTCGCAAGACCAACGTCGAAGTTCATCCACACCGGTTCCAAGTCCTCTACACTGCCCGTTAGGTGCGGCCAACTAAGGCCTCTGACGTCTGCATAGTTTCCCAACACGCTAGAGTTGTCTGTCCACGGGTCCACTGTGACTGTGATGATCTGCACGGAGGTTCCGTGCAACTCACCGAGCTCCTGTGCAATGAAGGCCAGATTCGCGCTAACAACCGGACAAATATCCGGGCATCTAGTGAATAGGAAAGCCACCACTACCACCTGCCCCTCGAATTGGGACATTGTCACGTACTCTCCCTTGTCATCTATCAGGACGAACTCGTTTACTGCAATCGGGGGATTGATGTCCTCTCCGTAGAATTCGTCAATCTCACCGTTTGAGAGGCAACCTGGCGTGATTAGTAGCGTGAAAGCCAATATCCATGCAATCGACCTACTCATCACCATTCCTCCTCGCTAGCCAGACCAATGCTGAACAAGTCAGTAGGAATATTGCTAGATTCCTCAGCGAATCCTCCACCCCCTCATCACCTTGTTCCCCCTCTTCTTTAGAGGTCCCATTGTTGAAAATGTAATCCGAGGGAGGCCCCAACTCCTCGTGGTAATCATGCATCACTGTCAGGTTCAGAGTCCCCCATAGTGTTTCATTGGAGAAGACGTCCAGGAGGTAATTCCCAGCATCCCAACTTTCGGCATAGATCATGAATGAGCACTCGTCTTTGACCGAGGAAGAGTTGTAGGGGGCTGTCTCGCATCTCTGGTCATAAATGCCATCTCCGTCGAGATCGATCCTTATGGTTCGGTTTTCGTCAGCCACATTGTAGAATGTCACTGAGTCGTTCTGGAAAACCTCTGCCTCGTTGGGTTGCATGCTCGAACTTCGCAATATGATGGAGAAGTCATTCGCGCCGTGCGCCGCTGCTAATGGCATGAACAGAGATGCTGCTAGGAGCGCCGCTACGAAGCTAAACCTCATCTCAATCATCTTCTTCTATTGTCCATAGCGCCGGATAGTTGTATCTTGGATCGTAGTCCTCGTCGAACTGGACCACGTAGACCCCGCTGACCATCTCAGAGACGAACATGAATCCCCTGGGGTCGTATTGAAGCCCCCAGTCGAAAGGTATCATGCACGATGCCCAGCAATCGGCCATGTCGTAGCCAAGCGTTGTCGTAGGGTCTTCGATCCAGTAAGGCCCAGATGGGAGGTAGTAACCAATCGTGTGAGTAGGTGCCAACTCCTCGATCGCTTGGAACCCTCTGTCGGGCTCGGGAACCCCATTCTCCCAAACAATCTCCTCCCAAATTCTGCCGTGATCAGTAACCCAGTTTCCTGCATGATAGTGAGTCCAGTAGACGTGGCCATTCGTCCCTGTGTCGCCATTGTGCGGACTGAAGATGTATCCACCTGGGATGTAGTGCTGAGGGTGCTTGGAGCCATTAGCCAATGTCCCCTCGCCAGGCAGCCTCCACTTGGAGACTAGGAAAGGTCGCGTTGGGTCCGTGGTATCTATCGTCCAAAGGAAACCAGTATGATCGGGGTTGCTGCCGTATTCCGGTGCTATGATGGTGTAGTGGCGCCAGTTTTCCCCATGAGTTCCATCATCTGGTCCCGAACCGCATTCCGATGGCCATTCTGCCTGTGGTACGTACTCGCTAATGCCATTGCAAACCAGGTGTTCGTATGGGACTGCATAGTGGATGTTGTCATTGCCCTGCCCTGCATCCAGCCATTCCTCCGGAGTCATATTGGCATGCCCGCCGCCATCCGGTCCGTACCATCCCTCATCAGCGGATGGGCATCCTAGCCAGCGACCGACCTCCGGAGGCCATGAGATCCCTAGTGGGTCGGCTAAGACTGGGGGCTCACTGACGTCGACGATCCTCAGTCCAGCACCCCAGTATGAGGCTATCAGGAGCCTCTGCTTCGTAATCGGGTGTACGAAGTATACGTGATCGTGGTTGAAAATCGACCCTCCGCAGGTCGTATCGGGTTCGGGGGTGTAACCGCCCCATCTGATTATCTCCCTGCTTGAGTTCTGCTGTTCGTCGTTCTGGTTAGGGAGCCAAGACTCGAATCCCCTTGGTACGTAGAATACTTGGGTCCCCTTGTAGAATGTCCCGGAACTGCCCTCTACCATCTCTGGGTATGGATCGGCTCCGAAAAGGAATAGGCTGCACTCCTCTCTGAAGTCTACTGCTCCTCCCCAATCGCAGTAGACGGCTAGGTCTTGGTTGTGGAAACCAGCGGGGGGGTTGTTCCACTCTGCCACCTTGACGGGGCTAGTTTTGTCTCCAACGTAGATGACATCCAGCCTGTTGGTCCCACTGTTGGCATCGTCGTCGTTTGGTATCGGGTCGAGTTCGCTGTTGGTCAACTCGTGATTGACTAGGACCCAGTTGTTGTCTTCGGTGACCTTGATGTCGATCATCCTAGCGATCTCCGCGTAGTATGTCGACAGGAGCCTGATGTTGTTCGGTTCGCTAATGTCCAGTATCTCGAACTGGTTGTAGCTCGAGACATATGCAAAGCATCCCCCGCTGCCGTCAGCGTATATCTTGCAGTCCTCGTCGAAATTCCCCTCGATCGCTATCTCGGAGTTATCTCCGGGCGTCGGTCCGACATTCTTCCATTCATCATAGCACGGTCTTCCTGCCGTATTATCCAATTCGGGTGGAGGATAGGCCTCTCCATCGCAATTCAGATTGTGATAGTCGATCAGCTTGGCGTTTGAAGTGGAAAGTCTGTGGGCCAGCAGGTCATTATGGGAATGGTTCGAATCCTCTATCTCCATGACCGGGTCGACCCAGTTATCTTCTGCCGTACCACCGCCTCCGTCCTTCGAAGAAAGACAACCGGAGACCGGTGCCATCAGCATAACGGCCACTGCCAGCAATACTCTCGTGCCTCTCATGCCCTCTCGCGTGAACAACTACGATATGAAATTGCACCTAATCCGCACCGTTACCGATTCAGGAGGAAAGAGGCTTCCCATACGGTTCATCTATGTCCAGTTGTACGATGTAAAGCCCAGTGGTAATGCAAGAAAGGTAGGTGTATCCCTTGTAATGCTCAGCCGTCCAGATGAAGGGGGTCCAGCCAAAGTCGTAGTATGAGCTGTCAAGGGGGGCCCCATCTGCACCATGCGGCAGATGGTAGCCAATAGTCGAATCCATGTGGGCATCAGTCTTGTTCCCACCTTCCAATCCAGCAACTAGTAAGGACTCAATGTCGATTACCCATAGTCCTGAGTGGTAGTTGCCCATGTAAATCCGCCCGTCCCAGGCCCCTCCATGGCTATTGTCTGGAAATCCAGGAAGACCTGTTTGGAAAATCTCGTGATCCGCATTATGGGGGCTGAATAAGAGCCATTCCTCTCCCCCAGGTATGAAGTGATGACCGGCGAATGGAGTCTCCCAGCCGTGAATTAGCTCTGGCAGGAACCTGACGTTGCCATTGACCATTTCATATGGCGTGGTATCCAAGAAGTAGGCCATCCCAGTTCCTACTGTGGTCTCTAGGACCTCCGTTGCGATGATGGTTGTGTGGATCTTCCCAGAAGGGTATCCGAGATGAGTTGCGTCCACCATCTCGTCGATGGGCTCGGCATAGTGGATGTAGGAGGCCCTGCCACCATTCTCGTTCCCAGTTGTCCCACGGTCCGGTTCGCCATCACCATCGAAATCCTCGAAATCCATCCACAGGCCGACCTCGGGGGCCCTCCAGTTGCACCCTAACTGTGTGCCAAATGATCCTCTGCAAGCAGCTGCTACCGCTAGGTATTCCACCATGTCCTTGCCCGGATGAGGCACATCTGAAACGTCGAAAATCCTCAATCCTGCTTCCCAGTAAGCCCCATACACGTATGTCTTCCCGTATCTGGGGTCATTGGGATCTTCTCCCGGCCAGGTTTGGACTGTCATGTCGTGGATGTAGATCCATCCGCCCCTCGTGGTTTCCCAACTAACCTCGGCTTCACCGACCTTCACTATTCTCGGCAGGTCTCCGTATCCGGCGAAGTTCAGATGAGCAACCGTAATCCCTCCACAAGCATCACCCTGTCCAACGTCACATGACTCGTATTCAGGGTTCGCAACGAAGATGTACCATTCGTTGTCTATCATGTGCGTGTACAGGTTGTGCGGTCCACTGGGATGATCAGCATCATACCAAGCATCTACGAAGGTGGGGTCTGACTTGTCGGTCACATCGACTAGGGTGACTGTGACCTGGGCCGGATCGCCCCATTCCCCCACATTCGGGTCTGCAGCACCCGGGTCGACCAATTGGTTCTGTACGATGACGTACTCCCGATTGTTGTAGACGAGGTATTTGACATCAAGAACCTGGGTGTTAGGGTCTACGTACACTCCTGTAACTGTAGTGTTCGATGGATCAGTGACGTCGACTATATGCATCTCGCTCCAACCAGCTATGTATGCATATGTCCTACCATCAGGTGAATCGGAGACCTG